>NZ_JAVDSG010000001.1:2500-620000 GCF_031455225.1 Saccharothrix longispora | reverse complement strand
CCCGGAGCACGTCGTTGATCGTCTGGAGCTCGTCGTTGGTGGACTGGAGCTCCTCGTTCATCGTCTCCAGTTCCTCGTTCGTGGATTGGAGCTCCTCGTTCGTGGTCTCCAATTCCTCCACAGTGGATTGGAGCTCCTCGTTCGTGGTCTCCAGTTCCTCGTTCGTGGACTGGAGCTCCTCGTAGGCCGACTCCAACTGCTGGTTGGCGTACTCCAGGTCATCGAGCAGCCGGCGGGCCGTGGTCACGTCGTGGAACACGATCGAGATGCCGATGACCGCGTTCTCCGGGCCGAGCAGCGGGTTGAGGTGCACCTCGAACCACACCGGGTCGCCTCCGGGGCGGTGCCAGGCGACCTCCTTGAGCCGCAGGGCACGCCGGTCGTCGCGGGCGTGCTCGACGTGGGCGCGCAGCTCCACCGGCCGGTAGGACAGATCGAGGTCCCGCAGCGGCCGGCCGATGTCCTTGGCGGACAACCCGAACAGCGCCTCGGCCTGCCGGTTGGCCAGGGCCAGCACGTCCTCACCCGCGATCACCACCTGCGCGACGGGGCTCTCCTGGAAGGCGTGTTCCCGCAACTGGTCCAGTCCTCCCAGGTCGATGCGGCGGTCCTGGACGAAGGCGTGGGCGAGGAACGGGGCGACCCCCGCCGCGGCGCCGTTGGTCTTGCGGAAGATCCGCCGCTTGAGCTCGACCGGGTCGAACAGCCGGCTGTGGCTGAGCAGCATCTCGGCCTTGCCCAGGAACAGCACGCCGCGCGGCGTGAGCGCGAAGTGGAACCGACCGAGGACCTTCGCCTGGGTCTCCTGGTTGAAGTACATGAGGGTGTTGCGGCACACCAGCAGGTCGATCCGCGAGATCGGGGCGTCCTGCACGAGGTCGTTGCGCCCGAAGATCACGGCGCGGCGCAGGTCCTTGCGGAACGCGAAGCGCCCGTTGTGCGCCTCGAAGTACTTGCCCACCAGCTCCGGCGGCACGCGCTGGAGCTCGCGCTCGCCGTACACGGCCTGCCGGGCCTGCGCCAGCGCCTCGTCGTCCACGTCGGTGGCGTAGATCTTGACGCGGTGGCGGAACTGCTCCGGGCCGAGCGCCTCCGCGAGCAGCATGGCCAGGGTGTACGCCTCCTCGCCCGAGGCGCAGCCCGCGCTCCACACCCGGATCGGGTCGTCCGGCCCGCGTTCGGCGAGCAGCGCCGGCAGCACCTCGTCCCGCAGGTAGTCCCACGCCTCCGCGTCGCGGAAGAAGCTCGTGACGTTGATCAGGATCGTGTTGAACAGCGCGTTGAACTCGTCGGAGTTGACCTGGAGGTGGTCGATGTACTCGCCGTGGTGCTCGATGCCGACCTGGGCCATCCGGTGGTGGACGCGGCGCATGAGGCTGGTGCGCTTGTAGCCCGTGAAGTCGAAACCGCGGGACTCCTTCAAGTAGCGCAACACTGCTTCGAAGTCCTCATCGGGCACCGCACGCTCGCTCACCCCGGGAACGCTACCCGGCGGCGCGGCGCGGTCCGCGCCAGGCGTCACCCCAGCACCGCCCACACCACCTTCCCGCCCGAGGGCCACGGGGAGCACCCCCACACCCGGCTCAACTGCGCCACGATCGTGATGCCGATGCCGCTCGGCGGTGTGGCGCGGGGGTCCGGTTCCCGGGGGTGCTCGGGGCTGTCGTCCCGCACCGCGATGGAGAGCCGGCCGCTCCGGTGCTCCAGCCGCACCACGGGAGCGGACTCGGCGTGCCGCACCGCGTTCTCCACGAGTTCGGTCACCACCGTCACGGCGCTGTCCTTCAGGTGGCCGAGTCCCCAGCGCGCGCACGCGTCGCGGACGAACTGCCGGGCGACGAGCGCGCCGACGAGCGAGTCGGGCAGCTGGATCTCGTCGCGCCTGCGCTCGGGCGACGCGTCGACGGCGTCCAGCGCGGCCGCCAGGAGCGTGAAGGCGGGTACCATGCGGCTGGCCGCGGGGCTCGCCAGGAACTGGCGGTACCGCGTCGACTCGCCGACCAGCAGCAGGGGCACGCCGGGCCACTCGGCCAGCCGCATCCACACCGTGGTGAAGATCGACATGAACACGGGGGTGGCGCACCGGAACCCGTCGTCGAGGCGGACGACGACCGCGGTCGGCCCGTCCGCGGCGCACTTGATCAGCCTGTCCCGCAGTTCCCGGTAGGACGTCAGGTCGAGGAGGCCGGAGGGGCGGACCACGGCGGCGCCGCCGATCTCGGAGACCTCCAGCGCCACGGTGGTCACGGTCCCGACTCCGCGGCGGTCTGCCGGGTGTACTCACCGGAGAGCAGGTGGCCGCGCAGCACGTCGGCGGCGCTCGACGCCTCCTCCTCGGTCCGCTGGTAGCGCCGGACCAGCAGTTCCGCGCCGCGCTTCGCGGCGTCCTGGCGCATCCGCCTGGCCAGGCCCACCTTCTCCTCCAGGGTGCGCAGCGCCGTCCACAGCGCCTTCTCCAGGGTGACGCCCTGGGCGTCCAGCAGCGCCTCGGCGGTCCAGGCGTGGCCCACCTGGCACCGGAACCGCTTGGGCACGACGTCCAGCTCGACCAGGTTGCCCTGGCAGTCGGGGCAGCTGAAGTTCGAGGGGTGGCCCATCGAGATCACCTCGTCGGCGTGCGTGGCGACGCCTGAAGAGGCGATGGCGGTCTCGCGGCGGGCCAGGTCGGAAGGCTCGTCACCTTGTCGCACCTCCTTGCCCACGCACTCCCGCAGCAGCGCGCCCATCTTCGCCGCCGACAGCACGTGGTCCACGTGGATGTTGCGGAGGACACTGGCGGGCATCCCGGCGAACAGCGCTTCCTCCGGGTCCTGCACGAGCGCGAGGCCACCGCGGTTGACGATGCTGATCATGCCCGCGGTGCCGTCGTCCAGGGTGCCGGACAGGACGACGCCGATGGTGCCCGCGCCGTGCGTCGCGGCGGCGGAGCGGAACAGGGCGTCCACGGCCGGGCGGTGGCCGTTCTCGGTGGGTCCGTGGGAGAGGTGGACCCGGCCGTCGATCACGATCAGGTGATGGTCGGGCGGGGCGACGTGCACCCGGCCCGGGCGGAGCGCCATGCCGTCGGAGGCCGTGACGGCGGGCAGCGGACCGCTCCGGTCGAGAATGCCCGCCAGGGCGCTCGTGCCGCCCGAGGGCAGGTGGAGGACCACGGCGACGGCCGCGTCCAGGTCGGCGGGCAGCCCCGCGGTGAAGGAGCGCAGCGCTTCGACCCCGCCCGCGGAAGCGCCGACGACGATCAGGTCGCGCGTTGGCATCTGCTCACCTCGATCGGTGGATACCCACCTCGGCCCAGCGTACTCGCGGCTGTTTTCGTTTCAGAAGCGGTGCGCGCGGGTAAGGTGATCGAATGCGCGGCCCGGTGGAGCAGTGGAGCCCCGGCGCGGTGGCACGGATGCTGGGGATCTCCCCCACCACGCTCCGCACCTGGGACCGCCGGTACGGCCTCGGCCCCTCCTCGCGCGAGGAGGGCAAGCACCGCCGGTACAGCGGCGAGGACGTCTCCCGCCTGCGCAGGATGCTCGAACTCACCGGTCAGGGCATGGCCCCGGCCGCTGCCGCCGCCTCCGCGCTGGGCGCCGCGCCGCCACCCGGCCCGTCCCGCGCCGGCGGCGGTCCGCGGGCCATCGCCGTCGACTCGGCGGAAGGTCGTGGGTTCGCGAGGGCCGCGGCACGTCTGGACGCGCCCCTGATGAGCACCCTGGCCTCGGAGCTGGTGGAGCGGCACGGGGTGGTGGCGGCGTGGGAATCGGTGCTGGTGCCGTTCCTCGTCGCCCTCGGCGAGCGCGTCGCGGCCCAGGGGCGGGGCGTCGAGATCGAGCACCTGGCGACCGCCGGGATCGCCGGCGTGCTGCGCGCGTCCCCGGTCCCGCCGGTGCGGGGGCGACTGCCCGCGCTGCTGGCGTGCGCCCCGGAGGAGCAGCACAGCCTGCCGCTGGACGCGTTGGCCGCGGCGCTGGCCGAGCGCGACGTGGCCTCCCGCAACCTGGGGGCGCGGGTGCCCGCCGAGGCCCTGCTCGACGCGGCGACCCTGTTGTCCCCCGGTTCGGTGGTCGTGTGGGCGCACTCCCGTCCGCACGCCGAAGCGGCGCCGGTGGCCGAACTGACCTCCCGCGGGCACGCGGTGCTGGTCGGCGGGGCGGGGTGGGACGAGGTCCCCACGAGTGCGCGCCGGTTGGGTTCGCTGGGCGAGGCGGTGGCGGTCGTCCTTGAGCTGAACCGGCTCTGAAGCGTTCCCGAGGGTGGCCCCCTCGGGTCCGCCGGGTCGGCCCGCGGCTCACCCGGCCGACGCGCGGATCTCCTCCCTGGCGGGCGTGCGCGTCCTCGACGCGCCGGGCGTCCTCCGCGTCCCCGGCGCCCTCTGCACGCCGGAGGTCTTGGCCGACTCGGCGTTCGTGGGGTTCTTGGCCGCGTCGGGGGTCCTGGACGTCCTGGGCGTCTTGGGAGCCCATCGCGTGTACCCGGCCCGTTCCGCCTCGGCCGCGGAGCGGAACACCACGTCGCCCTTCATCCGCTTGAAGTACGGCGACTCGGCGGTGTGGAAGATCATGGACTTGGGACTGCCCTTGACCTCGCACTGCCCCGTGGCCCGGTCCCGCTCGTCCACCGGCTCGTCCTCGGCGCGCCGAGCACCCGGCTCGGGGAGGACGACCGACTCCTCGACCCGCTCCCCCGTCGGCGCGGGCGGCAGCGCGGCCCGCACCGGCCGCACGACCGCCGACCTGACCTGCGCGCGCAGGTCCCGGATGACGGCGCGCAGCGGCAGCCAGGTGAGCGCCGCGCCCGCGACGAACGCGGCCGTGCACAGGACGAACGTCTGGGTGAAGAACCACACCACGTGCCACTCCTACTTGCTTGTCCGAGCCTGCTCTTGCCTGTCTTGCCCTTGCCGTCCCACCCGGTCCAGCGCGACCTGCTCCGGGGTGGGGCGCGGATCGGGGTGGCGGAGGAGGACGTCGACCTGGCGTGCGGAGGGTTCAGCCCTCTCGGACACCGGGTCGACGGAAGCCGACAGCCCGATCCGGTCGGGTCGCACGCCCCGGGCGACGAAGAGGTCGCGCACCGCGCGGGCGCGGGCGGTCGCCGGCGCGTCGGCGTCGGGGTGTTCGGCCGAGGGGTGGCCGACGAGCACCGGTCCGTGCCCCTGCCAGGCGGTCGTCCCCGGTTCGAACCGGAGACCCCCGTCGCCCTCCACCACGGCGGTGACCGAACGCTGCAACGCGACGACGTCCACCGGGCTCCACGCCGCCGACGCCTCCCGCACCCGGTCGCGATCGACGGGCATCCGGTCACCACCGGGGGTGATCAGGTCCGTCACCCGGGCAGAGGTGATGCCGGCGCGGACCGCGTCCACCAGCGCGAGCCGTTCACCGTCGTCCGCCGCGCCACCGCTGAGAACGACCTCGTCACCGCGCAGCGGGACGACGAACCGCCCTGCCGCAGGCGCCGCGGCCCCCTCGGCACCACCGACCTGCCACGTGCGTGCGCCGACCGCCGACGTCGCGAGGAGACCGGGCACCACCAGGGCGCCGACGAGCCACACTCGCCAAGGACGGGATGTCAGCACCGGGCGTTACTACCCGAACGCAGGCCGCGGATTCCACCGGCCAAACCCGTATCCGCACGACCTGCTGAAGCAATTCACCTGACCAGGTGACCCATATCCCGGGGTCGCACCGTGGCGTGCGTGGACGGCGCGGGCATGCGGCGGTGCCGGTACGGCAAGCAGGCGGCGCGGGCACGTGGGGAGCGCGGCGAGCTGCGAGTGGGCGACCGGCGCTCGCGCGGTCGGGACGGATGGGTGGTGCGCTCGGCGGGTGGGCGCGTTGGCGGCGGTCTCGGGGTCCGCTTCTCTCAACCGAGTGGCGAGTGGCCGATTTCGTACACATCCCGGCCGGTGATCACCTGATCGTGTCCGCGGTCGTCACATCAGTGCCGGTCAGGCGGCTTTCGACTTGGGCATGCTGCCCTGCCTGCACCCGCACCTGCTGCACACCGGGTGGGACGGGACCTGGATGTCCGCCAGCAGCTTGCGGGAGTCCTCGAAGGTGGGGGCCTTCTGCCCCGGCACCAGGAGGCTGTCCAGGACCTCCTGCCTGCGCCTCGCCAGCTCGCGCGAGCGCTCGACCGGGTCCTTCAGCCTGGCCCGGACGCGTTCCCTGGACTGCTCGCGGGCCAGCGTGCCCGCCGCGCTCAGCTGCCGCGCGGGCTTCGGCTGGGTCAGGCGGGCGTTCCGGCGGTTGATGCGCCACCACGCGCCCAGGGTCATGCCCGCCACCGGGGGGCGCGCTCTGCGCGCGCCCCCCTGCCACCACGACCGCAGGCGCGCACGGAGGAAGTCGTGCGCCACCTGGTCGCGGCTCCTCGGGCTGCCCTGCTTCGTGCCGTCCGGCCTGCGGTCGACCGCCGCCAGCAGGGCATCGACGCTCCACCCCTCGTGGAACCAGGGCTCGACGACGCCGCGCAGTGCCGCGCGGTTCGCGTCGGGCCAGGTCGCACGCAGGCAGAACGCCTCGACCGCCGTGTCGATCTCGGCGTCGGTCTCGGGGATGACACGGCCGGGCCACTGACGGGGATCGAGTCGAACACGCATCGCACAGCTCCCTTCGAACGCGTACCGAACATCCGTTCGAGATAGTGCCACCGACCACCGACAATTTTCGAGTACTAAGACTTGACTTATATAAGTCCGTACTTAAAACTGCTGGTTGTGCACGCATTCGACGTACTGGGCGATCCGGTCCGTCGCCGCATCCTGGAGCTGCTCGCGGACGGCGAGCAGCCCTCGGGCGCGGTCACGGAGGTGGTCCGCCGGGAGTTCGGCATCTCGCAGCCGGCGGTCTCCCAGCACCTCCGCGTGCTGCGCGAGAACGGCTTCGCCCGCGTCCGCGCGGAGGGCACCCGGCGCCTCTACGCGGTGGACGACCGGGGCCTGCGCGAGGTGGACGAGTGGCTCGACCGGTTCCGCCGGTTCTGGAGCGGGCACCTCGACGCCCTGGCCACCGAACTCGCGCGCGGCAAGCGCGAGAGACGACTGCAGCAGGAGGACGGACAGTGATCGAGTTCGCCGAGCACCTCAAGGCGATCCACCGGGAACTCGCGAGGGAGGACGGGCAGGTCGTCGGCGTGCGCCTGACCCGGACCTACGACGCGACGGCCGAGGACGTGTGGGACGCGGTGACCGACCCCGCCCGGCTGCGGCGGTGGTTCCTGCCGGTGAGCGGCGACCTGCGGGAAGGCGGCGACTTCCAACTGGAGGGCAACGCCGGCGGGGACATCCTCGCGTGCGAGCCGCCCAGGCGGCTGCGGGTGACGTTCGGCGGTGAGACGTCGATCGTCGAGGTCCGCCTGGTGCCCGAGGAGGGCGGCGAGCGGACGACGCTGGAGCTGGAGCACACCGTTCCGCCGGAGATGGCGGCGGGCGGCGCGGGCGCGCTGTACGTCGGCCCCGGGTGGGACGGCGGCCTGCTCGCCCTGGGGCTCCACGTCGGGGGCGAGGTCGGGGAGGACCACGACCCGGTCGCGGCGGCCGACTCGCCCGCGACGCAGCGGTTCACCCTCTCGTCGATCGGGCTGTGGACGGCCGTCGTGGAGGAGGCCGGGTCGTCGTCGGCCGAGGACCTCGCCGCCGCCGTCGACGTCGCCGAGGCCCAGTTCGCGCCCGACGTCGACCGGGCGGGCGGGGCGCCGTGAGGGGGTGACAGCGGCCCGGCTCGGGTTTCGGCCGGCGGTCCGGCGGCAACCCGAGCCGCCATGACCGACACCCTGTGGGACGAGTTCCACCACGTCGTGAACATGACCTCGAACGAGCTGGAGGACTGGTTGCGCACCCGGTCCGCCGACGAGCGGAGCGAGGAGCTGCCGGACCAGGCCGGCACGCCCACCGGGCAGGACGTGCTGCGGGTGCTGCGCAAGCGCCGCACCGACCTGACCACCGAGGACGTGAAGGTGATGCGCAAGGTCGTGGACCGGGTGCGCGAGCAGCGCCGGGACGACCTGGAGCCCACGGCGGGCGAGGCGCACTGGCGGCACCGGCTGATGTCGATCGGGCACGACCCCCTCAAGCCCGCCTGACGGAGTCCTCAGGAGGAGGGGGGCGGGACCCGCTCCGCGTCCCCCAGTCGCACGCCCGCCTCCGGGACCAGACCGAGCTGGACGACCTGGCGGCGGGCCGGCAGGTCGGTGAGCCAGTCGACGGCCACCCGCAGCCTGTTGCCCGGCATGGCGATCAGGTGGTAGCCCTTCGCGACGGCCTTGGCGGGCAGCCCGGTGAGCGGCACGTGCAGCGGGTCGGCGACGGCCTGCCCGCCACCCAGGTCCACCACGAACCCCAGGTCGCGGTGCCGGTACCGCCCGGCGGTGCCGAACCCGAGCGACGCGGCGACGTTGCGGCCCGCCAGCTTGCCCTGGCGCTGGGCGTGCTGGGCGGTCATCGGGGTGGGTGCGCCGCCGTTGTGCACGTCGGGCACGGACGCCACGTCGCCCGCCGCGAACACGTGCGGCTGCCCCGGCACGGCGAGGGCCGGGTCCACGACGACGCGCCCCTTCTCGGTGGCCACCGACACCGCCTCGACCAGCGGGTCCGGACGCACGCCGACGCACCACACGACGGTGCGCGTGGGGATTTCGGTGCCGTCGGTGAGCCGCGCGCAGGTGTCGGTGACGGCCTCGACGCTCGTTTCCAGCCGCACGTCGACGCCGCGCGAGCGCAGCACCCGGGCTGCCGGGCCGGACAGCCGCTCGTTCAACCCGGGCAGCACGCGGGGCGCCAGGTCGAGGAGCACCCACCGGACGTCGGCCTCGGACAGGCCCGCGCGCCCGCGCAGGGCGGCGCGCGTGAGCTGGAGGCCCTGGGCGACCAGCTCGGTGCCGGTGTAGCCGGCGCCGACCACGACGAACGTGGCGCGGGCGGCGCGTTCGGCGGGGTCGTCGGCCTGCTCGGCGAGTTCGACCTGCCGCAGCACGTGGTCGCGCAGGAACACGGCCTCGGCGATGGACTTGAACCCGAACGCGTGCTCGGCGACGCCGGGCACGGACATCAGCCGGGTGACGGACCCGGCGGTGAGCACCACCCGGTCCCACTCCTCCACCCGCGTGCGGCCCTCGACGTCCACGACGGTGCAGGTGCGCTCGGCGAGGTCGACGCCGGTGGCGTGCCCCTGCACGAGGCGGGTGCGCGGCAGCTTGGGCCGCAGCGGCACGGCGACGCGCCGGGGGTCGAGGCTGCCGCCCGCGACCTCGGGCAGCAGCGGCACGTAGAGCATGTAGTCGGTGGGGTTGACGGCGACCAGGTCGGCGGCGTCGGGGGGCAGGGCGCGCTCCAGCGCGCGCAGGCAGTGGTAGCCCGCGAAGCCCGTCCCGACGACCAGCACCCGCGGCGTGCCCATGGTGGTCCCCTCCGGCGCAACGGTGAACGATCAGGTCGACGGGTACCCCGCACCGGAAGGGGGTAGACACGGGACATGCCCCTGGGACTGCCGGACTCGATCACCGCCTGCCTCTTCGACCTCGACGGCGTGCTCACGAGCACGGCCGTCCTGCACCGCCGCGCGTGGAAGCGCACGTTCGACGACCTGTTGCGCCTGCGCGGCGAGCCGCTGTTCACCGAATCGGATTACGCGAGGTTCGTGGACGGGCGCCCGCGCTACGACGGCGTGCGCGAGTTCCTGGCCTCGCGGGGCATCACGCTGCCGGAGGGCGCGCCCGACGACCCGCCGGACGCGGCGACCGTGCACGGCGTGGGCAACCTCAAGAACGACCTGCTGGAGGCGATCCTCCGGCACGAGGGGGTCACGCCGTACCCCGGCACGGTGCGCTACCTGGAGGCGGCGCGGGCGGCGGGCCTGGACATCGGGGTGGTGACGTCGTCGGCGAACGCGGAGAAGGTGTTGGACGCGGCGGGGTTGACCGGGTTCGTGCAGGCGCGGGTGGACGGCGTGGTGATCGCGCGCGACGGGCTGAAGGGCAAGCCCGCGCCGGACTCGTTCCTGGTGGGCGCGCGGCTGCTGGGCGTGGAGCCGGTGAGGGCGGCGGTGTTCGAGGACGCGCTGGCGGGCGTGCAGGCGGGCCGCGCGGGCGGCTTCGGGCACGTGGTGGGCGTGGACCGGGCCGGGCAGCGCGACGAGCTGCTGCGGCACGGCGCGGACGTGGTGGTCGACGACCTGGCGGAGCTGCTGTGAGCGGCTGGGAGGTCCACCCGTGGCGGCTGCGGTGGAACGGGCTGTCGGTGGACCAGCTGAGGCGGACCGAGTCGATCTTCGCGTTGTCCAACGGGCACATCGGGATGCGCGGCACCCTGGACGAGGGTGAGCCGCGCGGCCTGCCCGGCACCTACCTGAACGGGTTCTACGAGGAGCACTCCCTGCCCTACGGGGAGTCGGGCTACGGCTACCCCGAGGCGGGGCAGACGGTCGTGAACGTCACCGACGGCAAGGTGATCCGGCTGCTGGTGGAGGACGAGCCGCTGGACATGCGGTACGGCCGGGCGCACCGGCACTGGCGCGAGCTGGACTTCCGCTCCGGCACGATGCGCCGGCACACCCGGTGGGAGTCGCCGACGGGCAAGCGGATCACGCTGCGCACCGAGCGGCTGGTGTCGCTGACGCAGCGGGCGGTCGCGGCGATCCTGTACGAGGTGGAGGCGGACGAGGACGTGCAGCTGGTCGTGCAGTCCGACCTGCTGGCCAACGAGCCGGTGGAGCACGACAGCGACGACCCCCGGGTGGCGGCGGCGCTGGAGGACCCGCTGGTGGCGGAGTTCGCGCACGCCGACGGCTACCGGGCGGTGCTGGCCCACCACGCGCGCAACTCGCAGCTGCGGATGGCGGCGGGGATGGACCACGAGCTGGTGACCGAGGACGGCCTGCGCACCGAGATCCGCGCCGAGGGCGACCTGGCGCGGTTCACCGCGGCGGTGGACGTGCCGGCGGGCGGGAAGCTGCGGCTGGTGAAGTACCTGGGCTACGGCTGGTCGGCGCAGCGCTCGGTGCCGGCGCTGCGCGCGCAGGTGGAGGCGGCGATCGCGGGCGCCCGGCAGACCGGGTGGGACGGCCTGCTGGCCGAGCAGCGGCGGTTCCTGGACGACTTCTGGGAAGCGGCCGACATCGAGGTCGAGGGTGACGACGAGCTCCAGCAGGCGTTGCGGTTCGCGTTGTTCCACATCATGCAGGCGGCGGTGCGCGGCGAGACCCGGGCGATCCCCGGCAAGGGCCTGACGGGGCCGGGCTACGACGGGCACGCGTTCTGGGACACGGAGATGTTCGTGCTGCCGGTGCTGGTGCACACGCTGCCGGAGGCGGCCCGGGACGCGCTGCGGTGGCGGCACTCGACGTTGGACAAGGCCCGGGAGCGGGCGGCGGTGCTGGGACAGGCGGGTGCCGCGTTCCCGTGGCGGTCGATCAACGGCGCGGAGTGCTCGGCGTACTGGCCGGCGGGCACGGCCGCGTTCCACGTGTCCGGGGACGTGGCGCACGCGGTGGCGCAGTACGCGCACGCGACGGGCGACCGGGCGTTCGAGCGGGAGGCGGGCGCGGAGATCCTGATCGAGACGGCGCGGCTGTGGCGGTCTCTGGGGCACCACGACCAGCACGGCGGGTTCCGCATCGACGGCGTGACGGGGCCGGACGAGTACTCGGCCGTGGTCGACAACAACGTCTACACCAACCTGATCGCCCAGGAGAACCTGCGGGAGGCCGTGGCGGCGGCCGAGCGGAACCCGGACGTGGCGGAACGGCTGGGCGTGACGCCGGAGGAGCCGGCGGCGTGGCGCGCCGCGGCGGACGGGATGCTGGTGCCGTTCGACGACCTGCTGGGCGTGCACGAGCAGTCCGAGGGGTTCACCTCGCACGCCGCGTGGGACTTCGAGGGGACGGACCCGGACGAGTACCCGCTGCTGCTGAACCGGCCGTACTTCGACCTGTACCGCAAGCAGGTGGTGAAGCAGGCGGACCTGGTGCTGGCGATGCACGTGCGCGGCGACGCGTTCACGCCGGCGCAGAAGGCCCGCAACTTCGCCTACTACGAGGCGCGGACGGTGCGCGACTCGTCGTTGTCGGCGGCCACGCAGGCGGTGCTGGCGGCCGAGATCGGGGCGCTGGACCTGGCCTACGACTACCTGGCCGAGGCGGCGTTCACCGACCTGCACGACCTGCACCACAACGTCCACAACGGACTGCACATGGCGTCGTTGGCGGGCGCGTGGATCGGCCTGGTGGCCGGGTTCGGCGGGATGCGCCACCACGACGACGGGCTGTCGTTCGCGCCGAGGCTGCCCCGGGGGCTGGAGCGGATGGCGTTCCGGATGGCGTTCCGGGGCACGCGGCTCGCGGTGGAGGTGCGGCCGGGCAAGGTCACGTACCGCGTCATCGCCGGTGAGGCCCTGCGCATCACGCACCACGGCGAGCCGGTGCTGGTCGAGCCGGACGGCCCGGTGGTGCGGTCCACACCGGACGTGCCGGAGCCGCCCGAGATCCGCCACCCGGCACACCGCTCCCCAGTGCGGCGCGTGCCGCGGGGGAAGGAGGCGAGCGGGGAGTAGTGCCTGTTCGGAAGTCCGCCACGCGTACCGGGTTCACGGGGACGCGCCACCCGCCGCGCGGCGGAACCTCGTCGCGAGGCGGTCGAACGCCACCGCGAGCTCGTCCCCGTCGATCACCTCGACGTCGACGTCGAGCTGGGTCATCCACAGCGCGAGCCGGTCCGGGTCGTCGGAACCCAGCTCGACGCGGCACGTGGACCCGTCGACCGCCTCGACGTCGACCGGGATGGGGATCTTCGCGGCGACCGTCGCGGCGGGAGCGTGCACGAGCACCCGGGCGCGGTACTTCCAGGTCCCCTTGCTGACGCGTCCGACGACGTACTCGACGGCGTCGTCCCCCGGGACCGCGCGCGGCCGGAACCGCGCACCCGTCGGTGCGCGCGGGACCATGCGGTCGACGCGGAAGACCCGCCAGTCGTCGCGGTCGAGGTCCCACGCGAGCAGGTACCAGAGCGCTCCCCAGGTCACCAGCCGTTGCGGTTCGGCGTGGCGCGCCTCCTCGTCGCCGCCGGGCTTCGTGTAGCCGAACCGGAGCCGTTCGCGGCCGCGGATCGCGGCGGCGACCGCGCCGAGGGCCGAGAGGTCGAGCGGCGGCTCGACCCCCGGGACGATGCTCGTCGCCTCGCGCACCGCCTCCACGCGCCGGCGCAGGCGCGAGGGCAGCACCTGCTCCAGCTTCGCGAGCGCGGTGAGCGACGTCTCCTCGACCCCGAGCCTCCGGGCCGCGACCACTCCCAGGCCGACCGCGACGGCGACGGCCTCGTCGTCGTCGAGCAGCAGTGGGGGCATCGCCGTCCCGGCGGCCAGCCGGTACCCGCCCGCGACGCCGGGGCGGGCGTCCACGGGGTACCCGAGCGACCGCAGCTTGCCGATGTCGGCGCGCACCGTCCTCGTGCTCACCCCGAGCCGGCCGGCGAGCTCGGAGCTCGTCCAGTCCCGCTTGAGCTGGAGCAGCGACAGCATGTCGAGCAGACGGGCCGAGGTCTTCAACACCTCCCCGATCGTGCCGGCAATCGCGGAAGCAGGTCTTCCGCGTTGTCCGGGAGGGTCGACGGCATGAACGAGGACACCGCACTCGCACCGTTCCGCGTCGACATCCCGCAGGCGGACGTCGACGACCTGCGCGACCGCCTGGCACGCACGCGCCGGCCGATCCCCGTGCCGGGCCGGGACGACCGCACCGACTTCAGCCGCGGCATCCCGCCGGTGTACCTGGAGGAGCTCGCCGAGTACTGGCGGGACGGGTTCGACTGGCGCGCGCAGGAGGAGAGGCTCAACGAGCACGAGCAGTTCACGACGGTCGTCGACGGCCAGACGTTCCACGTCGTCCACGCCCGATCGGCGAACCCGGGGGCCACCCCGCTGATCCTGAACCACGGCTGGCCGGGGTCGTTCGTCGAGTACCAGCGACTCCTCCCGCTGCTGACCGACGAGTTCCACGTGGTCGTCCCGTCCTTGCCCGGCTTCGGGTTCTCCACCCCGCTGTCGGGAACCGGCTGGGAACTGGCGCGGACGACGGAGGCCTACGCCGAGATCATGACGCGTCTCGGCTACGAGAGGTTCGCGGCGCACGGCACCGACATCGGTGCGGGCACCACCGGCCGCCTCGCGGCGCTCCACCCGGAGCGCGTCATCGGCACGCACATCGGCTGCGACCCCCGGTTGCTCGGGTTCGTCGGCGACAAGTTCCCCTGCCCCGACGGCCTGTCCGACGACGAGCTCGCCCGGATCGAGGCGGTGCGCGCGGAGGTCGCGGCCGAGCGCGGGTACCTGGAGGTGCAGAACCACCGTCCCGACACGATCGGCGCGGCGCTCACCGACTCGCCGGTCGGTCAGCTCGCCTGGATCGCCGAGAAGTTCAAGACCGGGACCGGCGGCGCCCACCGGACGCCGGACGAGTCGGTCGACCGCGACCAGCTCCTGACGAACATCAGCCTGTACTGGTTCACCCGCAGCGGCGCGTCGAGCGCGCAGTTCTACTACGAGGGCGAGCACTCCGGACTCGACTGGTTCACGGCCTCCGACGTGCCGTCCGGGTGGGCCGTGTTCGACACCGACCCGCTGGTGCGCCGCGTGATGGACCCGTCGAGGGCGATCGGCCACTGGAGCGAGTTCGCCGAGGGCGGTCACTTCCCCGCGATGGAGGAGCCGCGGCTGCTCGCGGACGACATCCGCGGCTTCTTCCGCGGCATGTCCTGATCCCCGTCGACGGGGGATGGGGCGCCCGGCCGGACTCCTGGGGGGGTGGAGCCCGGCCGGGACTTGTCGGCGGCCTGGGGGGCGGTGGCCGCCTACGCCCTCATCGCGTGCGGGGGTACCCCCGTTACGCCGGTTCCACTCCTGCGGGACGGGGCGGTTCGGCGTTCCGGGCCGTTCCGCGGCCGGTCGCGAGGAGGGCTCACACCGTCCACAGAGGTCACGTGCCGAAACACGACATGATCTCCGCATTAGTGCGGACGTGACGCGCGAATACGTAACCCACAGGAGTGAGAGGGGCAGCGCCGGGGCCGCCGGCCGGACAGGATTCCGTGGCGTGAGCTCAACACCGATCTACGACGAGTTGGCGGCCACCTACCTCGCCGACCTCACGCCCCCGGACGCCGCCGGGGCCGGCGGGACGACCGAGGCCGCCACCGCCGCTCCCGGGACCGCCTGGACCGGGGAGTCGGCGGGGCCCGGGACGCCGGTGCCACCCCTGGCGGCCCCCGACCGCACGGTCCACCCGAGGCCGACCGCCCGGAGCGAAGCCTGAACCACCGATCTTGACACCGCCTCACGCAGCGGAGTAGGACGGCTCCAGTCCGTAGACCAGGGCGCTTACCCCGAAGGGTGGAGCGAATGCGTGGACGAGCACTGCTCGCGGTGGCCACACTGCTCACCGTCACAGCGTGTACGGCGGAACAGGTCAACCCGCCGGAACAGGTGACCCTCACCTGGTGGGACTACCTCAACCACTCCCCCATGGCCGACCAGGCCGTCGACCACCTCCTCGCCCGCTACCAGCAGGAACACCCCGGCGTCCAGGTCCGCCGCACCTCGCTGTCGCCCGACGAGTTCGAGGCCAAGCTGGTCGAGGCCACCACCGCCGGCACGTTCCCCGACGTCGCCGCCGTGGACACCGCCGACGTGCCGCGCCTCGCCGCGCGGGACGCCCTCGCCGACCTCACCCCCCGCTTCGACGACTGGGCGCTCAAGGAGCGCTTCCTCGCCCCGGTGCGCGAGGGCGCCACCCACGACGGCCGGTTCTACGGCGTCCCCCTGCGCACCACCACCACCGCGCTGATCCACAACCGCGAGCTGTTCGCCGCCGCGGGCGTGTCCGTGCCGCCGGTGACGTGGGAGGAGCTGCGGGTGGCCGCGAGGACCCTGACCGCGCCGGACCGGTCCGGCCTGTGCTTCCCCGGTGAGGGCGACGACCTGACCACCACGTTCCTGCCGTTCCTGTGGCAGGCGGGCGGCGACGTCGCGGCCGTCGGCGACCCGGCGGGCGTCACCGCCCTCACCTACGTCGACCAGCTCGTCAACACCGACCGCAGCGCGCCCGTCGAGGCGCTGACCTGGACCGCGGCCGACGCGGTCGAGCAGTTCGCGCGAGGCCGCTGCGGCATGCTCATCGGCGGCCCGGAGGCGGTCCCCGAGCTGAACCAGGCGGGCCTGGACTGGGCCGCGTCGCCGCTGCCCGGCGGCCGGGCGGGCACGGCCGCGCCCCTGGGCGGCGAGGTGTGGGTCGTCGGGCGCGGCAGCAAGCAGGCCGACCGGGCGTGGGACCTGCTGACGTGGCTCGCCGAGGAGCGGGACAACGCCACCGAGTTCGGCGGCGGCCTCGGCGCGCTGCCCAACCGCACGGACACCCTCGACGACCTGGCCTGGCAGTGGGACCCGAACGTGACGGGGTTCGCCGAGCAGTTGCCCACCGTGCGCGCCCGCACCACCTACGGCCCGGAGTACCCGCGCATCTCGGAGGCCATCAGCACCATGGCCGCGCGGGTGCTCACCCGCGAGCGCGACCCGGCCGGGGCGAGCGCGGACGCCGCCGCGACCATCGGGCCGCTGCTGCGCTGAACCGCCCGCGCCGAACCGCCCGCGCCGAGCCACCCGCGTTGCACCACAAGGGGGAACGCCAGGCAGCACCAAGGGGGTAACGCGACACGGCCGAGGATGGCCGAACGGCCGCGGGGTAACCCGCCGTCATGCGGAACGAGGCTCCGGTGGGCGACAAGCGGAGGACGGGCAAGGCTGCGACGTCGTCGTTCAGCCGCGTCCAGGCCCTCGCGTTCGTCGTCGGCGCGCTCCAGGTCGTGCTCGCCTGCGTGCCGTTCCTCCCCATGCACGAGGGCACCAACCACACCCTGTACGTGTGCACCGGCGTGGCGGGTGTCCTCGCGTCGTCGCGGCACACCCGCGCCCGCCTCTACGGCGTGGCGCTGGTGCTGCTCTACGGCCAGCTGTTCATCAGCGACGCGGCGGAGACCGGCCCCCTCGGGCTGCCCACGTTGGAGACGCTGGCGTACGGCCGCGCGGCCCTGGCCGGTCTGGTGATCGCGCTGATCCCGGCGTTCAAGCGGCGGCGGTAGTCGCCGGCGGTCATCGTGCCGTCGGGGTGGAACCGCAGCTTGTCGTCGGGGCTGCCCGCGATCGACTCGAACATCGCGCGGTCGGAGCGGGTGGTGGGCTTCCAGTACATGTGCGCGCCGTGCGTGACGGCCATGTCCAGCGACATCATCGTCGCGACGGCCCGGTCGTAGCGGCGGCCGCTCAGCGGCAGACCGCCGGAGGCCCGGATGTCGAACACGTCGTGGTCGCCGGTCAGCGGGCGCAGCGCGCCCCGGCGGTCGTAGCCGTGCACGACGCCCCCGCGCACCAGGTACTCGCCGCGCCGCTCGAACGCGGCCATCTTGTCGCGCAGGGCGTCGTACTCGACGCGCCGCTGGTCGAACCGGCGCAGCAGCCGGTCGGTGAGGTCCGCCGGGGGTAAGGCGGGGTGGAAGTAGCCGACCAGGCCGCGGTGGTGCGGCGCGGCGCCCAGCCGCACGTCCAGGTCGTCGATGGTCTTGGCCTTCACGGCCTCCGGTTTGGGCAGCGCGCCGCGGCGCAGCCACGCCACCGCGTGCGGGTTCGTGCCCCGCACGTCGATGACCAGGTCCTGCTCCGCGGCGACCTGCTGGAACTTGCGGGCGTTCTCCACGGGCATGCCGAAGACCGGCTCCACGGAGGCGAGGGGGAAGAGGTGATCAGTGGGCACGGCTAATAAGGTCCGCCCGAAATGGGCGTGCACCGCGTCGCCCTCCCCGGTCAGCTCGGGACGCGACCCCTGACTTCCTCGTGGGACTGCCGGCCGAGCCGGACCGGCTGCGCGTGGCGGCGGCCCTCGTGCTGGGCGCGCGCACGGCGGGTGACGTGGCGGCGGCGACCGGGCTGGACGACCGGCGCGTGGAGAACGGCCTGCGCAGGCCGCGGACGGCCGGCCTGGTCGTGACCGACGGTTCCGGGCTGCGGCTGCGCGAGGAGCTGTTCAAGGAAGCCACCCTGGTCGAGCAGGCGAACCGGGTCGCGGAGGACCCGTTCGTGCGAGGAGGGCGGCTGGTGGAGCTCCCCGCGCAGCGCGGACGCAGGCGGGCCTTGCTCGAACGGCTGAGCACGGCGTTCGAGCCGGGTAGACGTTACCCCGAGCGCGAGGTGGCGGAGGTGCTCGGGCGGTGGTGCGAGGGTGGCGAGGTCGACCACGTGACCGTGCGCCGGTACCTGGTGGACGAGGGTCCGCTCAGCCGGGCGGACGGCGTGTACTGGCGTTCCGGCGGCCCCGTCGAGGTGTGAGCCCCGGGCTCAGCCGAAGGTGTCGGGGTCCGGGCCGGTGCGCTCGCCGCGGTCCAGCGTGGAGATCCGGTCCACGTCGTCACCGTCCAGTTCGAAGTCGAACAGGGCGAAGTTCTCCGCGATGCGGCTCGGCGTGACCGACTTGGGGATGACCACGTTGCCGAGCTGCACGTGCCAGCGCAGGACCACCTGCGCGGGCGTCCTGCCGTGCTTCCCGGCGATGGAGGTGATCACCTGCTCGCCCAGCAGGCCACCGCCCTGGGCGAGCGGGCTCCACGCCTCGGTGGCGATGCCGTGCTCGGCGTGGAACGCGCGCAGCTCCGCCTGCTGGAGGTAGGGGTGCAGCTCCACCTGGTTCACCGCGGGCACCTGGCCGGTGGCCTCGACGATCCGCTCCAGGTGGGCGGGCTGGAAGTTGGACACGCCGATCGCGCGCACCCGGCCGTCGGCGAGCAGCGTGCCCAGCGCGCGCCAGCTGTCGACGTAGCGGTCCTGCTTGGGCGCGGGCCAGTGCACGAGGTACAGGTCCACCCGCTCCAGGCCGAGTTCACGGGCGCTGGCGTCGAAGGCGCGCAGCGCCTCGTCGTAGCCCTGCCGGGAGTTCCACAGCTTGGTGGTGACGAACAGCTCGTCGGCGGGGATGCCCGAGTCGGCCAGGGCGCGGCCGACCTGCGCCTCGTTGCCGTAGGCCGCGGCGGTGTCGATGCTGCGGTAGCCGACCCGCAGGGCCTCGGTGACCGTCGCGTGGGTATCCTCAGTGGACACCTGGAAGACGCCGAAGCCGAGCTGGGGCATCTCGACGCCGTTGTTCAGGGTGATGGTCCTCATGGCGCACCATGATGCCCCCCGTCGACGGTTCCCACGTGGTGGGCGGCGTCGCCCCGACCGCGACGGCGGTCGACCTGCCGCACCACCTGTGCGCACCGGACGCCCTCGCCGGTCGATCCGGTCACACACCGCGTTCACCTGCGCCGATGCCCACCCCTGCGGGTGCTGTCCGAGAACCCGGTGGTTACCGCCGCTTCTCCCGGGTAGGCCAAGCGCATGGCATTCGAACGCGCGGTGGTGACGGGCGGGGCCGGGTTCCTCGGGTCGCACGTGTGCGAGGCGCTGCTCAAGCGCGGCACGCGGGTCGTGTGCGTGGACGACTTCTCGACCGGGTCGTTGGACAACCTGCCCGACGACGACCCGCGCCTGGGCGTCGCGGTGATGGACGTGGCCCGGCCGCTGGACCTGCTCGGCGACGTCGACCTGGTCCTGCACCTGGCGTGCCCGGCGTCGCCCGCCGACTACCTGCGCGATCCGATCGGGACGCTCAAGACCGGCGGTTTCGGCACGCTGCACGCCCTGGAGCTGGCGCGGCGCAAGGGCGCGCGGATCGTGGTCGCCTCCACCAGCGAGGTGTACGGCGACCCGCTGGAGCACCCGCAGCGCGAGACGTACTGGGGCAACGTCAACCCGATCGGCCCGCGCAGCACCTACGACGAGGCCAAGCGGTTCGGTGAAGCGCTGACCAGCGCGTTCCTCCGCGAGCACGGGACCGACGCGGGCATCGTGCGGATCTTCAACACCTACGGCTCGCGGATGCGCCCGCACGACGGCCGGATGGTGCCGACGTTCTTCCGGCAGGCCCTGGCCGGCGAGCCGCTGACCGTGCACGGCGACGGCTCGCAGACCCGGTCGCTGTGCCACGTGGACGACCTGGTGCGCGGCCTGCTCTCGATGGCCGACGCCGACCACGCGGGCCCGGTGAACCTGGGCAACCCCGAGGAGGTCACCGTGCTGGAGGTGGCCCACCGGATCATCGCGATCACCGGCAGCGACTCCGAGGTCCGGCACGTCGAGCCGATGGCCGACGACCCGCGCCGCCGCCGCCCCGACATCACGCTGGCCCGCGAACTGCTCGGCTGGCAGCCCGAGATCCCGCTGGACGAGGGGCTGCGGCGGTCGTTCGACCGGCACCTCGTCGGGTAGCACACCCACCCCCCACCACCACTCCGGACTGGAACGAAAGGGGAACTCCGTGCGCGTGCTCGGCATCAACGCGGTCTTCCACGACCCCGCCGCGGCCCTCGTGGTCGACGGGGAGGTGGTCGCCGCCGCGGAGGAGGAGCGGTTCTCCCGGCGGAAGCACGGCAAGCGGCCCGTGCCGTTCTCCGCCTGGGAACAGCCCGAACAGGCCGCCCGCTGGTGCCTGGAGCGCGCCGGCCTCACGCCGGCGGACCTGGACGCGGTGGCGTACTCGTACGACCCGGACCTGGTGGAGCCGAGCGACGTGCCGTGGGAGGACCTGCGCACGGAGTACGCCCGCCGCGCGCCGCGCTTCCTGGCCACCGCGCTGCCCGGCCTGGACCCGGCGATCGTGCGGTTCGTGCCGCACCACGTGGCGCACGCCGCGTCGGCGGCACTGGCCGCGCCGTTCGCGGGCGACTGCGCGGTGCTGGTCAACGACGGTCGCGGCGAGTGCCGCTCGCACCTGGCGGGCAGCTACCGGGAGCACCGGTTGGAGACGCTGGCCGCCCAGCACCTGCCGCACTCGCTGGGCCTGTTCTACGAGGACCTGACCGAGCACCTGGGGTTCCTGCGCTCCAGCGACGAGTACAAGGTGATGGCGCTGGCCTCCTACGCCAAGCCCGCGCACCTGGACCTGCTGCGCGAGCACGTGTACGCCACGGACGACGGCGGGTTCGCGGTGATGCCGCTGAACTGGTCCACGCTGGCCAAGAAGCGCGAGCCGCACGAGGAGATGACCCGCGAGCACGCCGAGCTGGCGGCCAGCGTGCAGGTGCGGGTCGAGGAGGTGCTGCTCGACCTGGTGCGCTGGTTGCACGAGCGCACCGGGCAGAAGCGGCTGGCGATGGCGGGCGGCGTGGCGCTGAACTGCGTCGCCAACACCCGCATCTTCGCCGAGGGGCCGTTCGACGAGGTGTGGGTGCAGCCCGCGGCGGGCGACTCGGGCACGGCGCTGGGCGCGGCCCTGTCGGTCGCGGCCGACTCCGGCGAGCCGGCCGCCCCGATGCCCGGCGCGGACCTGGGCCGGTCGTGGACCGACGACGAGATCCGCGAGTACCTGGACAACGCCAAGATCACCTACGAGGAGCCGGAGGACGTGGCGGTCGCCGTGGCCGAGGCGCTGGCCGACGACCAGGTGGTCGCCTGGTTCCAGGGGCGCAGCGAGTACGGGCCGCGCGCGCTGGGCCGCCGGTCGCTGCTCGCGCACCCCGGCCGGGCCGAGAACCTGGCCCGCCTCAACGAGGTCAAGGGCCGCGAGCAGTTCCGGCCCATCGCGCCGATGGTGCTCGCCGACCGGGCGGAGGAGCTGTTCTCGCGCGGACCGTTCCCCAGCCCCTACATGTTGTTCGTGCACGACGTGGCGGAGGAGTGGAAGGACCGCGTCCCGGCCGTGGTGCACGTGGACGGCACGGCGCGCGTGCAGACCGTGGACCCGGCGACCGAGCCGCTGATGGCGCGCGTGCTCGCCGAGTTCGACCGGCGCACCGGCGTGCCCGTGGTGGTGAACACCAGCCTGAACACGGCGGGGCGGCCGATGGTCGACGACCCGCGCGACGCGCTGGAGTGCTTCGGTTCGGCGCCGGTCGACCTGCTGGCCATCGGACCGTTCGTGGTGCGGCGATGAGCGTCGACTACGCGGTCGTCATCCCGACGATGGGCCGGGCGAGCCTGACCAGGGTGCTGGACGCGCTGGAGCACGGCTCGGGCCCGCCGCCGCGCGAGGTGATCGTGGTGGACGACCGGCCCGAACCGGGTCCGCTGCCGCCCACGCACGGCGCCCGGCTGCTGCGCACCGGCGGACGCGGCCCGGCCGCCGCCCGCAACGCCGGCTGGCGCGCCGCGTGCTGCGAGTGGGTGGCGTTCCTGGACGACGACGTGCTGCCCGCCCGCGACTGGAAGGCCCGCCTGGTCGCCGACCTGGAGGACCTGGGGCTCGACGTCGGGGCGTCGCAGGCGCGGATCAGCGTGCCGCTGCCCGAGGACCGCAGGCCCACCGACTGGGAGCGCGGCACGGCCGGGCTGGCCACGGCGCGCTGGATCACCGCGGACATGGCCTACCGGCGGGCGGCGCTCACCCACGCGGGCGGCTTCGACGAGAGGTTCCCGCGCGCCTACCGGGAGGACGCCGAACTGGCGCTGCGCGTGCAACGGCACGGCTACCGGATCGTCACCGGCGAGCGGGTCACCGTGCACCCGGTGCGCGGGTCGGACTTCCTGGCCAGCCTGCGCCAGCAGCGCGGCAACGCCGACGACGCCCTGATGCGGCGGCTGCTCGGCCCCGGCTGGCGGGAGGGCATCGGCGGTGCGCCCGGGCTGCTGCGCCGACACGCCGTGACCACCGGCGCGGGGCTGCTGGCCGTCCTGTGCGGGCTGCTCGGGAAGCGCGTGGCCGCCGCGGTGCTGGGCACGGCGTGGGCTGGGCTGACCGCGAAGTTCGCCGTCGAGCGCATCGCGCCCGGTCCGCGCACCGCCGACGAGGTAGCCCGGATGGTCGTGACGAGCGCGGCCATCCCGCCCGCCGCCTGCCTGCACCGGGTGCGCGGCGAGCTGCGGCACCGCGGCGCCGAACCCGTGCGGCCGGACCCGCTGGCGGCCGTCCCCCGGTCCAAGGCGGTGTCGCGGTGAGGATCCTCGTGCTGCGCGCCCTCGGCCTCGGTGACCTGCTGACGGCCGTGCCGGCGCTGCGCGGGCTGCGGCGGGCGCACCCCGACGCGGAGATCACGCTGGCCGCGCCGGGGTGGCTCGCGGACGCCGTGGCCCGGATCGACGCGGTCGACGCGCTGCTGCCGACCGAAGGGCTCGTGCCGATCGACTACGAGTCGCCCGACCTGGCCGTGAACCTGCACGGGCGCGGGCCGCAGAGCACCGAGCTGCTGCGCGCGACCCGCCCCGAGCGGCTCATCACGCACGGCGCGCACGTGCCGTGGGCCGAGCGGCAGCACGAGGTGGTGCGGTGGTGCCGGCTGCTCGCCCAGTTCGGCATCCCGTGCGACCCCGACGACCTGCACCTGCCCCCGCGCCCGCGCAACGGGGCGATCGTCGTGCACCCCGGCGCGTCGCACGGGTCGCGCCGGTGGCCCGCCGCCCGGTACGCGGCCGTCGTGCGGGAGCTGGGGCCGGGCGTCGTGGTGACCGGCAGCCCGTCGGAGGCCGCCCTGGTGCGGGCGGTGGGCCGGGGGCACAGCCGGATCGGCGACCTCGGCGGTCTGCTGGATCTCGTGGCGGGCGCGAAGCTCGTGGTGTGCGGCGACACGGGCGTGGCGCACGTCGCCACCGCCTACCGCACGCCGTCGGTCGTGCTGTTCGGACCCGTGCCACCCGCCCTGTGGGGGCCGCGGTCGGGGCCGCACCGCGTGCTGTGGCACGGCACGACCGGTGACACGTTCGCCGACCGGCCCGACCCCGGGCTGCTGAAGATCGGCGTGGGAGACGTCCTGTCCGCCGCACGCGCACTGCTGGGAGGTGGACCGTGGCCAGGATCGGAGTCATCGGCGCGGGCTATGTCGGGTTGACCACGGCGGCCTGCTTCGCCCGGCTCGGGCACACCGTGGTGTGCGCCGACGTGGACGAGGCGAAGGTGTCGGCGTTGTCGCGGGCCTCGGTCGGCGCGCACGAGCCCCGGTTGGCCGAACTGGTCGCCGAGGGGCTGGGCACGGGGCGGCTGCGGTTCGTGCTCGGCAACCGGGCCGCGCTGGCCGACGTGGACTTCGTGTTCGTGTGCGTGCCCACGCCCACCGGGCCGGACGGGGCGGCCGACCTGACGTTCGTGGACGCCGTGCTCGACGAGGCGCGCGGCACCGTCGGGCCCGACTGCGTGATCGTGATCAAGTCGACCGTGCCCGCCGGGACCACCGAGCGGGTGGCGGCGGTGATCGACCGGCCCGTGGTGTCCAACCCGGAGTTCCTGCGCGAGGGGCACGCCGTGGACGACTTCCTGCGCCCGCAGCGGGTCGTGGTCGGCGCGCCCGGTCCGCGCGGGGCGGCGGGGCGTGAGGCGGCGGTGCGGGTGGCCGAGCTGTACGCGGGGACCGGTGCGCCGGCGATCGTGACCGACAGCGCGAGCGCCGAGCTGGTGAAGTACGCCAGCAACTGCTTCCTGGCGATGAAGCTGTCGTACGTCAACAGCCTGGCCGAGCTGTGCGAACGCGTCGGCGCGGACGTCTCCGACGTGACCGAGGGCATGTCGCTCGACGACCGGATCGGCGGCGCGTTCCTGTCCCCCGGTCCGGGCTGGGGCGGTTCGTGCTTCCCGAAGGACACCCGTGCCCTGCTGTCCACCGCGGAGTCGCTGGACGTCGACTTCCCCCTGCTGCGCGCCACCATCGACACCAACCACGCCCAGGCGCACCGCGTGGTCGGGCTGGTGCGCGACGCGGTCGGTCCGCTGCGCGGCGCCAGGTTGGCCCTCCTCGGCCTGACGTTCAAGGCGGGCACGGACGACCTGCGCGACTCCCCCGCCCTGGCCACCGCCACCCTCCTGGCCGCGGAGGGCGCGGTGTTGACCGGTTACGACCCGTGCGTGTCGGCGGACTGCGGCCCGGTGCGCGTGCTCCCGTCCGCCGAGGAGGCCGCCCGCGACGCCGACGCCCTCGTGATCCTGACCGAGTGGCCCGAGTTCGCCGACCTGGACTGGGAGGACATGGCGTCCACCATGACGGGGAGGTCCGTCGTGGACACCCGCAACCTCCTCCCGCCCGCCAAGGTGACCGAAGCGGGCTTCCACCTGGTCCCCCTGGGCCGCCCCACCCCCTGACCGGCGAGTCGTAAGCCCAGGCCGGGCGAGTCGTACGTTGAGGCCGGGCGAGTCGTACGTTCACGCCCCCTGTGTTCTTCACTCGCCAGTAAAGAACTCAACAGGCTTGAACCTACGACTCGCCCGGCTTGGGCTTACGACTCGCGGTCGGGGTGGGCTTTCCGGGGTCAGGCGCGGGGGTCCCAGCGGAAGAGGCGGGTCGAGGCGGCGTAGGCGGCCACCGTCCAGAGGGCCAGGGAGAGAAGGGCGAGGGTGACCTGGGTGGTCGGGCCTCCCCAGGCCGCGCGGACCAGGAGGCCGATGGCCCCGCCCGGCACGAAGGCGACCCAGTCGTCCACCTCGCCCGCCGTGGCGACCATGCTGCCGAACACCAGGGCGATGAAGTAGGGGCCCGTGGTGAGCTGGGCCATCTCCGCCGTGGACGTCACGCCGCTGGTCAGCACGCCGGCCACGCACGACATCGCCGCGCCGCCGCCGACCGCGAGCAGGAACAGGCCGGGGCGCTCGGGCCACGGCGCGCCCGCCGCGAAGCTGATGCCCAGCAGCAGGGCGGTCTGCGCCACGGCCAGCAGGACGACCGGCAGCAGGAGCCCGGTGAGCACGACGGCGTCGGACGCGGCGCCGGTGCGCAGCCGCTTGAGGTACAGGTCCTGGCGGCGGGCGGTCAGGGCCGTGGTCGCCGTGAGGTAGACGGTGAACCCGAGGGTGAACAGGAGCTGGAACGTGATGGCCGCCGCCCAGCCGTCACCGGACAGCACCAGGGCGAAGTAGACGCCGCCCGCCAGGGGGAGCAGGAACGCCAGGGTCGCGGCGGTGCGGTTGCGCAGCAGCAGCTTCAGCTCGGCCACGCCCAGCGCGGTGATCGCGCCGAGCGGGGTGGTCGTGCCGGGCGGGGAGGTCGCGGTGGTGGTCATGCCGAGGCTCCTGCGGTCGTGCGGGCGGCGTGGAAGACGTCCTCCAGGGACGCGTGGTGGGCGCGGATGCGGCCCAGGCGGAGACCGGTCGACGTCGCCCACGCCAGCAGCGCGGCCAGGTCGTCCTGGAGTTCCGGGGTGCGCACCTCGACCCGCCCGGACGGCCGGTGCAGCACGTCGCCCGCCAGCATCGGCAGGACGTCCACGTCGAGGTCGCCGGGCAGGTCGAACGCGATCCGCGCAGGGTGCGCGGCCAGCACCTCCTCGACCGTGCCGGACACCGCGACCACGCCCTCGTGCATGATCGCCAGCCGGTGCGCGAGGGTCTCGGCCTCCTCCAGGTAGTGGGTGGTCAGCACGACCGTCGTGCCGTCGGCGAGCAGCCCGCGCACCACGTCCCACGTGCGCCGGCGCGACTCCGGGTCGAGGCCGGTGGTGGGCTCGTCGAGGAACAGCAGCTCGGGCCGGCCGAGGACGGCGAGGGCCAGGTCGAGCCTGCGGCGCTCGCCGCCGGAGAGCTGCTTGACCCGCACGTCGCGCCGGTGCGCCAGGTCGAGGCGCTCCAGCACGTCCTCCCCCGCCCGGCGACCGCTCACCGCGCCCCACATCGCCACCAGTTCCGCCGGGGTCAGGTCGGCCGGGAAGCCGCTGTCCTGGAGCATGATCCCGGTGCGCCGCCGCAGCGCCGCGCGGTCGCGGACCGGGTCGCCGCCGAGCACCCGCACGGTGCCCGCCGACGGCGCGCGCAGCCCTTCCAGCGCCTCCATCGTCGTGGTCTTGCCCGCCCCGTTGGTCCCGAGGAGCGCGAACAGCTCGCCCTGGACGACCTCGAAGTCGACCCCCCGGACGGCTTCGAAGTCGCCGTAGCGGCACCGCAGGCCGGTCACGTCGATCACGGTGTTCCTCATGGCGACCATGCTCGTCGGCGTCGCCGTCGGCCAGTAGTGCCGCGGCGCACGGACCCCTGTGACAGATGTCAGCAGACAGCCGTGCGTCGCGACTCGTACATTCGCACGGTGACTGCTCTGCGCCGCCTGCGGCGCTACACGTGGTGCTCGGTGGTGGCGGGCGGCGTGCTCGTCGCCCTGGGCACCGGTCTGGACCTCCTCCAGGGGCGCCACGGCCTGGTCAAGTCCCTGCTGCTGGCGCTGGCCGTGGTGATCGTCGTGGTGCAGCACACCCGCTACCTGCACCAGGCGATGAGCGGCCTGGGCCGGGGCGAGCCGCGGCTGTGGGAGCACACGGCGACGTTCGCGGTGGCGCTGGCGGCGTGGTCGGTGATGGCGAGCAGCGGCGGGTTCCTCATCGGCTGGGCCATGCTGCCCGGCCTGGTGATCGCGCACGTCGCGGCGACGCTGCCGGCGCGGACCCGGTGGCCGGTCGTGGTCCTGGCGGGCGTCGTCACGGTCGTCGCGGGCGCGCTGCTCGGCGGCGAGGACCGCACGCCCGCGGTGGTGCTGGCCGTCGTCATGATCGTGACGCTGGTGTTCGCGGACCTGGCGCAGCTGTGGGTCTGGGACCTGGCGCAGCAGCTGGAGCAGGCGAGGCGGACGGCCGAGGAGCTGGCGGTGGCCGAGGAGCGGCTGCGGTTCGCCGCCGACCTGCACGACATCCAGGGCCACCACCTCCAGGCCATCGCGCTCAAGGGCGAGCTGGCGCAGCGGCTCGTCGGCCGCGACGACGACCTGGCGCGGCAGCACGCGGGCGAGGTGGCGGAGCTGGCGCGCACGGCGCTGCGCGAGACGCGCGACGTGGTGCAGGGCTACCGGCGGGCCAGCCTCGGGTTGGAGATCGCGAACGCGGTGGGCGTGCTGCGCGCGGCGGGCATCGAGACGGCCGTGGACGGCAACGCGGCCGACGTGCCGCCGCCGCTCCAGCCGCTGTTCGGCGCGCTGGTGCGGGAAGGCACGACGAACGTGCTGCGGCACAGCCGGGCCCGGCGCTGCGACGTGGCGATCACCGTGGAGGACGGCCGGACGCGCGTGCGGGTGCGCAACGACGGGGTGCGCCCGGACGAGGTGGGCGAGCCGGGCGCCGGGCTGGCGGGCCTGCGGGAGCGGTTCGCGGCGGTCGGCGGTCGGGTCGAGGCCGACAGCGCCGGCGACGCGTTCGAGCTGGTCGGCACGGCGGGGGTCGGCCGGTGATCCGGGTGGTGCTCGCCGACGACGAGGACCTGATCCGGGGCGCGCTGGCCGCGCTGCTGGAACTGGAGGACGACATCGCGGTCGTGGCGCAGGTCAGCGACGGGGAGGCGGCGGTGGCGGCGGTGCGCGCGCACCGGCCGGACATCGCGGTGCTCGACCTGGAGATGCCCCGCCTGGACGGGGTGCTGGCCGCCGAGGCGGTGCGGGCGCTGGACGGGGTGGCGGTGGTGATCGTGACCCGGCACGCCCGGCCCGGTGTGCTGCGGCGGGCGTTGAGCGCGGGCGTGCGCGGGTTCGTGCCGAAGACGACGCCCGCCGCGCAGCTCGCGTCGATCCTGCGGGACGTGCACGCGGGCCGCCGGTACGTGGACTCCGAGATCGCCGCCGCGGCGCTGACCGAGGGCACGTGCCCGCTCACCGCGCGCGAGCTGGACGTGCTGCGGCACGCCCTGGGCGGCGGCACGGTCGCGGCCATCGCCGCCGAGGCGCACCTGGCGTCCGGGACGGTGCGCAACTACCTGTCGTCGGCGATGACGAAGCTGGGCGTGAGCACCCGCTACGAGGCGGCCCGGCTGGCCTGGGACGAGGGCTGGATCTAGTCCCTGAGCTGCGCCTGGCCGAGGTGCACGACCTTGACCGCGGTCATCTCGTCGAGCAGCTCGGGGCCGTAGCCGAAGCCGGTGCCGGAGGCGCCGCGGGGTTGCGCGGCACCGCCGGGCGCGCCGCCGAACACGGCGTTGACCTTCACCGTGCCCACGGGCAGCGCCCGCCACGCCCGCTGCGCGTTGGCCATCGACCCGGTCAGCACGGTCGCGGCCAGGCCGTGCTCGTCCGCGCACGCCTCCGCGAGGCCCTGCTCGAACGACGGCACCACGCGCACCGGGACCACCGGCCCGAACGTCTCCTCCCGCATCACGCGCATGCCGGGCGTGCAGCCGGCCAGCACGGTCGCCGGGTAGAACGCGCCGTCGCCGTCGGGCACCTCGCCGCCCACGAGCGCTCGCGCGCCGTCGGCGACGGCCTCGGCGACGTGCGCGTGCACGTGGTCGCGGTGCGCGCGGTCCACCAGCGGCTGCGGGTCGGCGTTCCAGCGGCGGGCCTCGTCGCACAGCGCCTCCAGGAACGCCTCCGCGACGTCCTGGTGCACGAACACGCGTTCCACGGAGGTGCACAGCTGGCCCGCGTTGGTGAACCCGCCGAGCGCCGCCTGCGCCGCCGCCCACGCCGGGTCCACGTCCGCGTCGACGACCAGCGGGTCGTTGCCACCGTTCTCCAGCAGCGCCTTCGCGCCGGTCGCGGCGCAGGCCGCGGCGATGGACCGGCCGGTCGCGGTGCCGCCGACGTGGGCGACGACGTCGACGTCGGGCGAGGCGGCGAGCGCCGCGCCCAGCTCGCCCGCGCCGGTGAGGCCCTGGAGCACGCCGGGCGGGAAGTGCTGGACCATCAGCTCGGCGAGCAGCGCGCCGGTGTGCGGGCAGCGCTCGCTGGGCTTGTGCACGACGGCGTTACCGGTCACCAGGGCCGCGCCGAGCAGGCCGCAGGCCACCGCGACCGGGTCGTTCCACGGTGTCAGCGCCACGACCACGCCGCGCGGTCCGGGCACCATCAGGTCGGTGGCGTCGTGCCCGCCGAGCAGCGACCGTCCCCGGTGGACCGGTCCCAGCTCGGCGTACTGCTCCAGTGTGGACGCCCCGGCGAGCACGCCCTCGCGCGCGGAGCCGAACGGGCGGCCGGTCTCGGCCTGCACGGCGGCTGCCAGGTCGTCGGCGGCGTCGCGCACGGCGCGCGCGGCGGCCCGGAGCGCGGCGCCCCGGTCGGCGGCGGGCGTGGCGGCCCACCCGGGCTGCGCCTCGCGGGCGGTGCGCACGGCGCCGGCGGCGTCCTCGTCCGTCGCGGCGAGCGGACGGCCGACCAACCGGCCGTCGAGCGGGCTGTGGACGTCCAGGGTCGGCACGCGCATGTCCGTCATGGGAGCGGGGTACCCGTGGGGTGCAAGAGAAACCACTTGCGAGGAGGAGCCATGCCCGGACGTCAGGAGCTGCCCGGCACCGTCGCCCGCTCGCCGAAGAAGGCGCAGCGGACCTGGATCAAGGCGCACGACTCGGCGGTGGAGACCTACGGCGAGGGCGAGCGGGCGCACCGCACCGCGTTCTCCGCGCTCAAGCACTCCTTCGAGAAGGTGGGCGACCACTGGGAGCCGAAGGCCGAGAAGGGCCCGTCGGACGAGCAGGCCGCCCGCGGCACCCCGAAGCGGGGGAAGACCGCGGGCGGCGTGGACGCCAACGCCGGCAAGGCCCACCTGTACGAACTGGCCAAGCGGCTGGACGTGCCGGGCCGGTCGACCATGACCAAGCAGGAGTTGGTCGAAGCGCTGCGGAAGGCCAACGACCGCAAGACGGCGAAGGCGCGTTCCTAGGGCGTGCGCCAGCCGTGGTCGGCGAGCAGTTGGCTGGCCTGCGGGCCCATCAGCGTCATGCCGCCGTCCACCACGAACGACGCCCCGGTCACGTAGCCGGCCGCCGGGGTGGCCAGGAAGGCCACCACCGCCGCGACCTCCGCCGCGTGGCCGGGGCGCCCCAGCGGCACGCCGGGCCGCGGCTCCTCGCGCGGGTCCGCGTCCTCCTGGCCGGTCATCGGGGTGGAGATCTCGCCGGGGGCCACCGAGTTCACCGTGATGGCGTGCTCGGACAGCTCCAGCGCCAGCACCTTCGTCAGCGCGCCCAGGCCGGCCTTCGCCGCGCAGTACGGCGCCGCCCCCACCTTCGGCTGGTGCTCGTGCACGGACGTGATGTTGATGATCCGGCCGCCGCGACCGGCCTCGACCATGCGCCGGGCGGCGCGCTGGGAGCACAGGAACGCGCCGTCGAGGTCGACCGACAGCACCGAGCGCCACGTGTCGAAGTCCATGTCCAGCGCCTTCTGCGAGCTGCCGGTGCCGGCGCAGTTCACCAGCACGTCGATGCCGCCCAGCTCCTCGGCCAGCTCGTCGACGACCGCCGCCGCGGTGGGCAGGTCGGTCAGGTCGAGCCGCCGCACGGCCGCCCGCACGCCCCGCTCGCGCACCTGCGCGGCGGTGTCCTCGGCGCCCTCGGCGTCCTCGTGGAACGTGATGCCGACGTCCGCGCCGCCGCCCGCGAGGGCCACCGCGATCGCCTTGCCGATACCGGAGTCGGAGCCGGTCACCACGGCGCGCAGCGGCGCGCCGGCCCGGTCCTGGGGAAGAGGTGCGTTCATGGCCGCGCGGGTACCCCTGTTCGGGTTTGCCATACGCCGTCCCGGGAACGCCTCCGGGTGACCACATCAGGTCGAGAGGAGTTTCGATGAAGGCCGTCACCTGGCACGGCAAGCGGGACGTGCGCGTGGAGAGCGTGCCCGACCCGATCCTGAAGGACCCCACCGACGTGATCGTGCGGATCACCTCCACCGGGTTGTGCGGTTCCGACCTGCACCTGTACGAGGTGATGGGTCCGTTCATCGACGCCGGCGACATCCTGGGCCACGAGCCGATGGGCGTGGTCGAGCAGGTGGGCGCCGACGTGACCGAGGTGAAGCCGGGCGACCGGGTGGTGATCCCGTTCAACGTCTCGTGCGGCACGTGCTTCATGTGCGCCCAGGGGTTGCAGTCGCAGTGCGAGACGACGCAGGTCCGCGAGCACGGCTCGGGCGCGGCGCTGTTCGGCTACACCAAGCTGTACGGGCAGGTGCCGGGCGGGCAGGCCGAGTACCTGCGGGTGCCGTTCGGCAACACGCTGCCGATCAAGGTGCCGGACGGCCCGCCGGACGACCGGTTCGTGTTCCTGTCCGACGTGCTGCCCACCGCGTGGCAGGCCGTCGAGTACGCGGACGCGAAGGACTCGCTGGTCGTGCTCGGCCTCGGGCCGATCGGCGACATGGCCACGCGCATCGCCCAGCACCGGGGCGTCGGCACCGTCATCGGCGTCGACCTGGTGCCCGAGCGGATGGAGCGGGCGCGCGCGCACGGCGTGACCGTGCTGAACGTGCGCGACAGCCACCTGGTCGACCACATCCGCGAGCTGACCGGCGGGCGCGGCCCGGACGCCGTGGTCGACGCGGTGGGCATGGAGGCGCACGGCGCGCCGGTGGCGAAGCTCGCCCACCAGGCGATGGGGCTGCTGCCGGACGCCATCGCGGCGAGGTTCATGACGACCGCGGGCGTGGACCGGCTGCACGCGCTGCGACTGGCCATCGAGATCGTCCGACGGGGTGGCACGATCTCGCTGTCCGGCGTGTACGGCGGCATGGCCGACCCGCTGCCGATGCTGACCCTGTTCGACAAGCAGGTGCAGCTGCGGATGGGCCAGGCCAACGTGTGGCGCTGGGTGCCGGAGATCCTGCCCCTGCTGACCGACGAGGACCCGCTGGGCGTGGACACCTTCGCCACCCACCACATGCCGCTGGAGGAGGCGCCGCACGCGTACGAGATCTTCCAGAAGAAGCAGGACAATGCCATCAAGGTGCTCCTGCACCCGTGACGTCCGCCGTCCCGGTCGCGGGTCCCCCGGGGGACCCGCGACCGGGGCTCACTCGCTGCGGTCCTCTTCGTCCTCGGGCTCGTCGTCCTCGTCGGTCGAGTCGCGGTTGCGCTCCCGGATCGGGAGGGCGAACCACAGGGTGCCGAAGAGGAGGGCCGCGAAGGCGCCCAGGACGATCACCCACGGGCCGCCGACGACGACCTCGGCGAGCAGCAGCACGGTGCCGGTCATGGCGACCGCCAGGTTGGCCAGGCCCCAGATGGCGAAGCGGTTCGCGACCTCGATGACGTCCTCGCGCCTGCCCCGGCGGAAGAGGATGCGGTGCCAGGCGGCCGGGGCCGTGAGCAGCGCTATCGACAGGGCGGCGAACAGGATCGTGACGAGGTGCGTCACGCGGACGTAGTTGTCCGCGTGGGCGTACCGGTCGGTGAACGCGATGGACAGCAGGAAGCCGAACAGGATCTGCACGCCCGCCTGCGCCACCCGCAACTCCTGCAACAGCTCGTTGAGGTTGCGGGCGAGTCTTCGCTGGTGGGAATCCTCTGCCTGACTCACGGCGACCACATACCCATCACCCGACAAGGTTAACCACTCCTACCGACGGGTGGTGAACGACAACCCGAAGTGATCCAGGGTCGTGGGGAAGTGCGCCGGTGCCGTCCGCTTCTCCCGCGTGGCGGGGGAGAAGCGGGACGGCGACCGGTCCGGCAGGCGCGTCACGTCGTCCGGGTCGAGCGGCGGCACGCGGGCGAACGCCCGGCCGGTGTCCACCGGGACGCCGCTACGGCCACGAACCCTCCTCGGCGTGCGCGACGACCAGTTCGCGGACCTCGCAACCCTCGGGTTGGCGCAGCGCGAACACGATGGCGTCGGCCACCCGCTCGGGCGGGTTGAGCTTGCTGTCGTCCGGCGGCCGGTACTGCTCCTCGCGGTCGTCGAAGAACCTCGTGCGCATGCCGCCGGGGATCACCAGCGTCACGCCGACCCGCCCGGCGGTCTCGGCGGCGAGCGCGCGGGTGAACCCGACGACGCCGAACTTGGAGGCGCAGTACGCGGTGGCGTCGCCGACCGCCTTGATGCCCAGCGTGGACGCGATGGTCACCACCCGGCCGCCGTCGCCGAGCAGCGGCAGCGCGGCGCGCACCACGGCGGCGGTGCCGAGCAGGTTGACCATCACCACCCGCTCCCAGTCGCTCGCGGGCACGTCCTCCAGCTTGCCGCACGCGTCGGTCCCCGCCGCGGTGACCACGGCCCGCAGGCCGCCGTTGCGCTCGGCGATGGCCCGCACGGCGCGTTCCGCCGCCCGGGTGTCCGACAGGTCCACCGACTCGAAGTCGGCGACCTCGGACGACGACGACGCGGCCTTGTCCAGCACCAGCGGCGTGCCGCCCAACTCGTGCACCGCGTGCACGACGGCCGCGCCCAACCCGGACGCGCCGCCCGTCACCAGCACCTGACCCAGCATTCAGCCCCTCCTCGACAGCATCTCGGTGGTCGACCGACCCCGGTGGTAGGGCACGACGACCGTGCGCCCGCCCCACTCGCGCACCAGGTCGGCTTCCGGCAACGAGTCGGCGGTGTAGTCGCCGCCCTTGACCCAGACGTCCGGCCGGAGGTCGGCGAGCAGCCGCTCCGGCGTGTCCTCCCCGAACACCAGCACGTCGTCCACGCAGTCCAGCGCGCGCAGCACCTCGACCCGATCCTGCTCCAGGGTGACCGGCCGGTCCGGGCCCTTGAGGCGGCGCACCGACGAGTCGGAGTTCAGGCACACGACCAGGCAGTCGCCCAGCGACCGGGCGGCGCGCAGGGTGCGCACGTGGCCCGCGTGCAGCAGGTCGAAGCACCCGCCGGTGGCGACCACGACGCCGCCGCGGGCGCGCACCGCGTCCACGGCGGACACGCCGCTCGACGGCCCCGTGCCGCCGACCCGGGCCCGCGGGACGGTCGCCCGCGCCGCGAACCCGGCGGCCCCGCCCCGGGCCAGGAAGTCCGCCGCGGCGGTCACCGCGGACGCCACCGCCTCGTCCAGCGGCGCGCCCGCCATCAGCCGCGCGGCGGCGGTCACCGCGAACCGGTCCCCCGCGCCGCACGGGTCGGCCACGGCCACCCGCGGCGCGGGCACGGTCACCGGGGTGCCGCCGCCGTGCAGCAGGGCGCCGTCCGCGCCGCGCGTCACCACGACCGCCCGCGCACGCCACCGGCCGCGCAGCGCGGCGGCGGCGTCCTCGGCGTCGGCGTGCCCGCTGAACCCCGCGGCCTCGGCCGCGTTGGGCGTCACCAGCCGCGCGCCGGGCACCGGTTCGGGACCGCGCGGGTGCGGGTCCCACACCACCGGCACGTCCGCCAGCACACCGCGCAGCCGCTCGTCGCGCACCAGGCCGCGCCCGTAGTCGGAGACCAGCACGAGGTCGGCGGAGCGCACCGCGTCCAGCATCCCGTCGGTGACGCGGGGCGCGCCGGGGCCGCCGCCCCGGTCGACGCGGGCGATCGAGTGCCCGCCGCAGCGCAGCCTCGTCTTGACCGGGGTGGCCGCGCTCGTCGGGCCGAGCACCGAGGGCACGCCGGTCAGCGCGGCGCGCAACCGGTGCCCGTCGGCGTCGTCGGCGACCGCGCCGACCAGCACCACGTCCAGGCCGTCGCGCGCGGCCAGGGCCGCCGCCAGCCCCGCGCCGCCGGGCCGCACGTGCTCGTCGGACACGTCCAGCACGGGCGCGGGCGCGTCCGGGCAGAGCCGCTCGGCGGTGCCGACCAGGTCCACGTCGAGCAGGCAGTCGCCGACGACGGCCAGCTTCACGACGCGCTCCGCAGGCCGGAGGGCAGCGCGGCCTCGAACGCCGCGCACAGCGCGTGCACGGCGACGAGTTGCGCCTCCTGCACGTTCGCCGGCTCGCCGGGCAGCGCCAGCACCTCGTCCACGGCGTCGGCCAGCGGGTTCGGCGCGGCGCCCGTCATCGCCCACACGTGGGCGCCCGCCTCCCGGCCCGCCGCGGCGGCCTCCAGCAGGTTGGCGCTGCGCCCGCTGGTGGACAGCAGCAGCACCACGTCGTTCGGCCGGGCGTGCGCGGTGACCTGCCGGGCGAACACCTGGTCGTAGCCGTAGTCATTGCCGATGGCGGTGACGCTGGAGGTCTCCGCGCACAGCGCGATGGCGGAGAACGGCCGCCGGTCGTCGCGGAACCGGCCGACCAGCTCGGCGGTCAGGTGCTGCGCCTCGGCGGCGGACCCGCCGTTGCCCGCGGCGAGCAGGCGCCCCCCGTCGCCGAGCCGGCGCGCCAGGACACCGCCCCAGCGGGTCAGCCTCGGCGCCTGGGTGCGCAGCGCGGCCAGCGACCGGGCGAGTCCGTCCAGGTGCGTTTCCACGCTCATCGGGTTCCTCCCACGGCGACGGCGCGGCCCGCGGGCGCCCGGCCGGCGGTTGCCCGGCCCGTGCCCGTCCGGCCGTCGATCGCCCGCTGGTAGACGCGTTGGGTGTTCTCGGAGATGCGGTCCCAGGAGTACCGGGCGGCGACGCGGTCGCTGCCCGCGATGCCGTACGCCTCGCGGCGCGCCCGGTCGGCCAGCAGCGAGCGCAGCGCGCGGGCCAGTGCCAGCGGCTCGCGCGGCGGCACCAGCACGCCCGTCACGTTGTGCACGACGGTGTCGGCCAGGCCGCCCACGGCGGTCGCCACGACGGGCACGCCGCAGGCCATGGCCTCCAGCGGCACGATGCCGAACGGCTCGTACCACGGCACGCACGCCACCGCGTCGGCCGAGCGCAGCAGCGCGGGCATGTCGTCGCGCGACACCCGGCCGACCAGCCGCAGCCGGTCGCGCACGCCCATCCGGTCGGCGTGGGCGAGCAGCCGGCGCGCCTCGGGGTCGGACGTGACGTCGGGCGGTCCGCCCGCCACCACCAGCTCGGTGCCGGGCAGCGAGCGCAGCGCGGTGATCAGGTCGGCGAAGCCCTTGCGCGGCACGAGCCGGCCGACGGTGACCACGCGGTGCATCCGGCTGCGGGGCGCCTCGGGTCCCTCGGGGTGGAACCGCGCCGGGTCCACGCCGCACGGGATGACGGTGACCTTCGACCGGTGCACGCCCATGCGCACCAGCTCCCCCACCTCGTCCTCGCAGGTCGCGGCGATGAGGTCGACCTCGCGGCCGATCATCCGCTCGGTGCCGATCCGCTGCGCGGGGCTGGTGTCGTCGGCCCCCTGGTGGCGGCGCTTCACCGTGCCCAGGGCGTGGTAGGTCTGCACGACCGGCACGTCGAGCCCGCGCGCGGCGAGCACCGAGGCCAGGCCGGACATCCAGAAGTGGGCGTGCACGACGTCGGGCCGCCCGGCGGCCCACCGCTGCTCCAGGAACCGGGCGAACTCGCCCATGTGCGGCAGCAGCTCGTCCTTCGGCACGGCGCGCGGCGGGCCGGCGGGCACGTGCACCACGTCGTACCCCTGCGCGGTGCGCACCCGCTCGGGCTGCCGCCGGTCGTCGCGGCGGGTGTAGACCTCCACGTCGTGCCCGAGCGCGACCAGGCCCGCCGACAGCGCGGCGACGTGCACGTTCTGCCCGCCCGCGTCGACACCGCCCAGGGCGGCCAGGGGGTTGGCGTGCTCCGACACCATCGCGATCCTCATCCGCTCACTCCTGTCAACAACCGGTCCCAGGCCCGCAGGAACGCGTCGAGCCCGTAGTGGGCCAGGGCGAACTCCCTGGCCTGCTTGCCCCGCTGCACGGCCAGCGCGGGGTCCGCGACCAGCTCCCGCAGGCCGCGCACGAGCTCGTCCACGTCCGTGGACACCACGCCCGCGTCCGGCGGCACGGCCCGCACCACCTCCGTGCAGGCCAGCGCCACCACCGGCATCCCCAGGTGCATGGCCTCGATCAGCGACAGGCCGAGCGAGGTCCACCGCACGGGGTGCACGTAGGCGCGCCGCCGGGCCAGCTCCCGGTGCAGCGAGTCGAGGTCGTGGTCGCCGCGGCCCATGTCGCCGAGCTCCTCCGTGCCCATGCCGTACACGTCCAGCGGCGCGACCTCGGCGAACCGCGGCAGCAGGTCGGTGCCCACCACGCGCCCGCGGCGCACCGGCTCGTTGACCACGACGGCCGCGCGGGCCAGGTCCCCGGTGTAGCGGTGGCCGGGGTCGACGACGCCGTGCTCGATCACCGCGGTGCGCGTGTCGCCGCAGTCCCACATGAGGTCGTTGAAGTGCGTGACCTGCACGATCGTGCCCGGCCAGTCCTTCAGCGGGTGCACCTGGTTGGGGTGCTTCGGCGTGTTGTGCTCCAGGTAGACGACCGGGATGCCGCTCGGCACCCAGCCGATCTCCTCGGGCCGCTGGATCACGGCGACGTCGGCCTCCGCGCCCGCGACGTCGACCTCGCGCGCGGCGGGCCAGTCGCGGCCGGCGAGTCCGATGCCCTTGGGCGGGGCGGCTATCAGGTACTCGTGGCCGCCCCGGACGAACGCGTTCGTCCAGGACCCGTGCACGTGCCACAGCAGGATCTTCACGTCCGCACCCCCACCAGGTCGGTAACGGCGGCGACGACCCGGTCGGGCGTCACCCTGTCCAGGCACGGGTGCCCGGCGACCGGGCACTCGCGAGCGCGTGAGCCCCGGCACGGGGCGTGCTGGTCGCCCAGCAGGACGTGCGGGCCGTGCGGCGCCCAGCGCGCGGCGGGCACGACCGGCGAGAACAGCGACACCACCGGCGTGCCGACGGCGGCGGCCAGGTGCGCGGGACCGGTGTTGCCGACCACGACGGCGTCGGCGCCGGCCAGCAGCCCGGCGAGTTCGGCGAACGTCGTGCGCCCGCCCAGGTCGACGCCGTGCTCGCCGGCGACGTGCCTGGTCAGCTCGGTCTCGCCGGGGCCGCCGGTGACCAGGACCCGGTGCCCGGCGGCGGTGAGGGCGGCGACCGCCTGGGCGCACCGGTCGGGCGACCAGGCGCGGGCGGGCACGGACGCGCCGGGGTGCAGCACCACGTACGGGCCGACCTCGGTGCTCTCCGGTGGGGTCTTCACGGCGAGCCGGCCGTCGTCGCCGGGCGGCAGCTCGAACCCGGCGGCGCGGGCGACCTCCAGCGCGCGTTCGGCTTCGGGGAGGTCCGGGTCGTCGCGCAGCCGGACGTCCAGCAGGGAACCGGGGTAGTCGGTCGAGCGGGCGACGATCCTCGGCACGCCGGCGAGCCTGAGGAGCAGCGCGAGCGGCAGCGGGCTCTGGTGGAACGAGGTCAGGATCAGCGCCACGTCGGCCCGGATCCCCTTGAGCAGGGCCACGACGCCCTCGACGTCCGGTGCGCGCACCTCGGGCGCGGGGGCGGTGATCCACGGGCAGTCCCAGCGCACGACCCGGTCGACGCCCGGCAGCAGCTCGGCGGCCTGCGCGCCCGCGTGCCCGCACAGCAGCACGACCTCGCCCGCGTGCGCGGCGGCCCGGACCGCCGGCCCCGCGAGCAGCACGTCGCCGTCGCTGTCGAGCCGGGCCACGATCGTCCTCATAGGATCATCGCCAGCGCGCCGCGCAGGTCCCGGGCGGTGTGCGGCGCGCGGTCGACCTCGTCGGCCAACGTCACGGGGGTGGGCACCATGATCGGCGTGACGCCGGCCGCCAGGCCCGCCTTCACGTCCGCCTCGATGTCGCCGATGAAGTAGGTGCGCTCCGGGCGGGCGCCCAGCACTTCGCACGCCCGGGTCACCATGCCCGGCAAGGGTTTGCGGCACGAGCACCTGTCGTCCGGTGCGTGCGGGCAGACCTGCCACGTCCCGAACCGGCCCAGCAGCACCTCGACGCGCGCGTTGACGGCGGCGACCTGCCCGTCGGTGATGAGGCCCCGTCCGACACCGGACTGGTTGCTCACCACGCCCGTGCGCACGCCGTGCGCCCGCAGCAGGCACAGGACTTCGCGCGCGCCGGGCATCGGCTCGACCTTCGCCGGGTCGCCGTTGTAGGGCACGTCCTCGATGAGCGTGCCGTCACGATCGAACAGAACCGCGTCGGGGTACTGGTCCACAGAGGAGAGTTAGCCGGCGGGAATCGAACCAAACGCTTTCCGGAGAAGCGCTACTCACCGTCACTCACCCGATCGGCGATGCGGGCCGGTGATGTGTGGGACGCCGGAGCGGGGGTAACCAGTGCTCGAACTCGTTTCCCTACGAGAGGGTGCAAGTACAGTGACGACGATCGAGAAGTCCGTGGACGTCGAGGTCCCGGTCACGACCGCGTACAACCAGTGGACGCAGTTCGAGTCGTTCCCGCGGTTCATGGAGGGTGTGGAGAGCATCACCCAGGTGACCCCCACCCGCACCCACTGGGTGACCAAGATCGGTGGCGTTACCCGCGAGTTCGACGCGGAGATCACCGAGCAGCACCCGGACGAGCGGGTCGCGTGGCACACCGTGGACGGCCCGCCGCAGGGCGGCGTGGTGACGTTCCACCGCATCGACGACCGGCACACCCGGGTCCACGTGCAGATGGAGTACGACCCCCAGACGCTGATCGAGAAGGCCGGCTCGGCGCTGGGCGTGGTGGAGCACCGCGTGTCCGGCGACCTGGGCCGCTTCAAGGAGTTCATCGAGGGCCGCGGTGCCGAGACCGGTGCCTGGCGAGGTGACGTCGCACGCCCCCCGCAGGCCGGGGAGACGCGCCACGACCTGCCCGACGGCGGCCGTCCGGGCGACCCGCTGCGATGACCGGCCGAGCGGTCCCGCCCCCGCGGGGGCGGAGCGGGTCGGCCGTGCCGATCCCCTCCCCCAGGCCGCCGCTGGAAGTGGTGTAGCGCCGGGTGCGGCGGTAGCAGCACGGCGAGACGACGTTCGAGGCCCCGTGGACCCGGTCCGCGGGGCCTCGTCGCGTGCGCCCCCGGTGTCGCCCCCCGGTGTACCCGCTCCCCTTGTCGCCCTGTCTTGCCGTCGCCCCCGCCCTGCCGTCCCGTCGTGCGTCGTAGGGCCCGCAGACCACCCGGTCTGCGGGCCCTACGACATCACTCGTTCAGTTGTCGGCCAAGCGGGTGAACAGCGACCTCACCGACTGCCGCAACGCCGACGCAGCGTCACCCAGCAGGGACTTCTGCGGTGCCGGCGAGTCGCCGGTCGGTGCCGCGGGCGGCTCCACCCCGTGTTCGAGCAGCTCCCGCAGCACCTCCAGAACCACTTCCGGGTGACCGAGCGGCACGGGGGCCGCGAACGTCTGGACGGAGGTGATGAGGCCGTCGTGCCGCTTCACCAGCTCGCCCACCTCCGCCCCCGCCGCCGCGCCCGCCACGACGTGCACCGGCACGGCGCGACCCTCGAACTCGCGCAGCACCTCGTCCACCTCGCCGGCCTCGGACGCGGGCAGTCGGCACCACATGACCTGCAGGTACTCCGTCAACGGCCGCCACGTGGCGGGCAGGTCGCCGTGCACCCCGACGCCGGCCGGGTCGAGCACGACCACCGTCGGGGCGTCGGCGGGTCCCGCCCACACCACGGACGGACCTCCGGTCCTGGTTTCCTCCATCGATCTACACCTCCACCACGGCGGGTTCCACGCAGTAGACGGTGTACGCCTGCCGCAGGATGGGTTGGGCCACGTTCCGCACCCGCACGCCGCCCGGGGTCATGCCGTGCTCGGTGCCGAAGTGGGCGTGGCCGTGGACGGCGAGGGTCGTGCCGGTGGCGTCGATCGCCTCGCCCAGCAGGTAGGAGCCGAGGAACGGGTAGATCTCCGGCGGCTCGCCGCGCAGCGTGTCGGGCACGGGGGCGTAGTGCGTCAGCGCGACCTTCACGTCGGTGTCGAGGCTGTCCAGCGCCGTCCGCAGCGAGTCGGCGATGCCGGTCGTGTGGTTGATGAACGCCTTCATCTCGGGTTCGCCGAACGCGCTGCCGCACTTGCCGGCGAACCCGCCGCCGAAGCCCTTCACGCCGGCGACGCCGAGCGAGTGGCCGTCCACGCGGAACGTCGCCGTCTCGCCCTCCAGCACGTGCAGGCCCGCGTCGCGCAGGACCTGCGTCACCTCGGCGGGCTTGTCGTCGTGGTGGTCGTGGTTGCCCAGCACGGCCACCACGGGCACGGGCAGGCCGGTGAACTCGTCGGCCACCACCCGCGCCTCCTCGACGGTGCCGTGCCGGGTCAGGTCACCCGCCAGCAGCAGCACGTCGGCGCACTCGCCCAACTGCTCCAGCGCGGGCCTCATGCGGCCGCGCGCGTCCTCGCCCAGGTGCACGTCCCCCACCGCGGCGATGCGGATCATCGCAGCTCCTCCCGGCCGGCCGGCGCGTCGACCGACACCACCTTCACGTCGTCGAACACGGTCAACTCGGGCGCCACGTCGTGGATCACCGCCTCCAGGGCCTCGCGCCGGTCGGCGCTCGCCACGGTCCCGGACAGCATCACGTGGTCACCTCGCACGGTCACCCGCACACCCTGTTCCGTCGTGCGCGGGTCCTCCGCCAGCGCGCGGCGCAGCCGGGCCGACAGGTACTGCTCGGGCTCTGCGGTCATCGCGTGCTCCCGGTCAACGTCGTCGTGTGCAGGAGGTCGAGGCGTTCGACGAGCACCAGGAACGCCTCGGCGTACGGCGAGTGCTTCGTCGCCTCCCTGACCTTCTCCCAGTCGATCTGCTCGCGCAGGGCGCGGGCGAACGGCAGCAGCTCGCTGAAGTCGCACCGGTGCCCGTCGAGCACGAGCAGCTTGCTGATCATCACCTCGGTCGCGGGCATCACCGGCAGCGACACGGAACCGACTGCCAGCTCCTCGGCGCGGGACAGCGTCTCGTCGGTCACCGGGATCTCGTTCGGGCGGAACAGGAGGTCCACCAACGAGTCACCGTCGTACACCTTGAGCAACCAGTCCTCGGGCGGCGTGGCGGCCCTCATGCCCTCCGCCACGAGCGCGCTCACCGCGGGTTGGGCGTCTTCCTCGCGCACCAGGATGTCCACGTCGTGCTCGGTCGCGGGGCCTCCCCTCGCGTACACGGCGCACCCGCCCGCCAGGGCGAACGGGATGCCCTTCGCGCGCAGGGCCTTGGCCACCTTGGTCAACGTCCGCAGCAACTCGTCTTGGACACCGCTCATGCGGGTGGACTACCCGTCGGGGTGGTGGTTCACACGGCCGGAGCGGGGTAGCCACGGCGGTATGACTGGCACACCGCCCGATCCCGACACCTCCCGCACGCCGGGCGGCGCACCGCCGCCGCACCCCGAGCCGGAGCGCACCCCCGGCCTGGAGCCCGGTGGCGGGGTGCCGCCCGGCGAGACGCCGCCCGACGCCGGTCAGACGTCCGGCCTGTCGCACCCCCAGCCGATGCCGTCGCGTCGCGGGCCGGTCATCACCCTGGTCCTGGTCTCGATCCTGACCGTCCTGGTGCTGGCCTTCATCGTCGCCGAGATCATGGGCTGGTCGAAAACCTTCTGACCCACAGCCCCGCGAGTCGTAAGTCCAGCCCGCGCGAGTCGTAAGTTCAGACCCCGCGAGTCGTAGGTTCAGGATCTCCGAGTTCTGCATTCGGGACCGGCGGGAACGGGCGACGCTGGTCGTGAACGTAGAACTCACGGGTGGCGACCGTACGACTCGCGCGGGCTGGGCTTACGACTCGCGGGGTGGTCAGGGGTGGAGAGGGGGGCTGGCCGGTAGGCCTTGTTCGTGGGCCAGGCCGGTCAGGAGTTGGCGCAGGGCGTCGCGGGCGTCGTGGGCCGGGGTCCAGCCGAGGACTTCGCGGGCGCGGGTGGCGTCCAGCAGGGGGACGGTGAGCGCCAGGTCGACCCAGCCGTGGGAGGTGGGCTGGAGGCGGAGGTGCCAGGTGATCTTGGCGGCGGTGCGCAGGGCGGTCGGCGGGATCGGCACGTGCCGCGCGCCGAGGACGCCGGCCAGCACCTCCGGCGTCACGACCGGGTCGGAGACGATGTTGAACGCGCCGCCGTGGCGGCCCGCCACGACCCTGGCCACGGCGTCGGCCACGTCGTCGGCGTGCGCGAACTGGAGGACCATCGAGCGCGGCAGCGGCAGGACGGGCGTCCTCAGCCGGAACAGCGCGTTCGGTACGAGCGGGCCGAGGAAGTAGCGCTTGATCTCGGCGGCGGCCTGCGGCTGGAGCACCAGGCCGGGGCGGACGCGGGTGACGGTGAGCGTCGGGTGGTCGCGCTCGACCTGGTCGAGGATGTGCTCGACGGCGGCCTTCTGGCGGCTGTAGTAGGACGTCGACACGCCGTCGGTCGGCCAGCTCTCGTCCACGGTGTGGTCCTTGGCGGCCGGCGAGTAGGCCCCGACCGACGACATGTGCACCAGGTGCGGCACGCCCGCGGCCACGGCGGCGGTGAACACGCGGTCGCTGCCGGCCACGTTCGCCTTGTAGAGGGCGCGCTCGTCGTGGCTCGGCTGGATGCGCCACGCCAGGTGCACGACGGCGTCCGCTCCGCGCAGCACCTCGGTCAGCGGCTCCTCGGCGCCGTCGCGGCTCAGGTCGAGCGGTGTCCACTCGACGCCGCGGTAGGCGTCCTCGTCACGGGGTGGCCGGCGCGAGACGCCGTGCACGGAGACGTCCGTTTCGCCCGCGAGCCTGCGGAGCAGGGCGGTGCCCAGATTGCCGGTGGCGCCGGTCACGACGATCCTCATGGGCGGCGAGTACCCGCGCGGGCCGGGTGCGACACGGGGAGGCGCGGTGTTGGAGGCGGCGGGGTGGGGGCTGCTGGCCGGGTCGGCGCTGCTGGTGGGCGCGCTCGTCGGGTACCTGGTGCGGGTGCCGCGGGGCGTGGTGGCGGCGGTGATGGGGTTCGGCAGCGGCGTGCTGATGTCGGCGGTGGCGTTCGAGCTGGTGGGCGAGGCGCACGAGCTGGGCGGCCTGCTGCCGACGGCGGTGGGGTCCGCGCTGGGCGCGCTGGTCTACACCGGGGCGAACGTGCTGCTGGCCAGGCGCGGTGCGCGGCACCGCAAGCGGTCGGGTGGTCAGCAGCCGTCGGAGTCGGAGCAGGCCGGGTCTGGCACGGCCATCGCGGTGGGCGCGCTGCTCGACGGCATCCCGGAGTCGGTGGTGATCGGGACGAGCCTGCTGGCGGGCGGCGGGGTGAGCGCGGTGACCGTGGCCGCGGTGTTCATCTCGAACGTGCCGGAGGGCCTGTCGTCGGCCGCGGGCATGCGCCGGGCGGGCCGTTCGCGCCGCTACGTCTTCGGCTTGTGGACGGGGATCGCCCTGGTCAGCGGCCTGGCGTCGATGCTGGGGTACGGCCTGCTGGCGGGGGTGTCGCCGGTGTGGTTGGCGGGGATCACCGCGTTCGCCGGCGGCGCGATCCTGTCGATGGTGGCGGACACGATGATCCCGGAGGCGTTCGACGACGCGCACCTGCTCGTGGGCCTGGTGACCGTGGCGGGCTTCCTGACCGCGTTCGCCCTGTCCCACGCGTGACGGGGGCGCCCCCGGCGGGGCGCCCCCGGATCTCAGCGGTCGACGGTGAGGTCGCGCGCGGACGCGTAGCGCTCGCGCACCCACGGCGTCGGCTCGGCCTCCACGGTGGTGGACGCGAGGTCCGACCACAGCGGGGCCTCGGCGAGGCCGCTCGCCGCCCACGCCGCCTGGCGGGCGGCGCCGTCGGCGACGTACTCGCTGGGCGACGGCACGACGACCGGGCACCCGAACACGGCCGCCGCCACCTGCCGCACGGCGGCGGACCGGGCACCGCCGCCGATGAGCAGCACCCGTTCGACGGGGGTGCCCAGCGCCACGAGGGCGTCGACGGCGTCGGCCAGGCTGCACACGAGGCCCTCGACCGCGGCCCTGGCCAGGTGGGCCGGGGTCATGGTGTCGAGCCGCAGGCCGTGCAGCGCGCCGGTCGAGTCCGGCTTGTTCGGCGTCCGCTCCCCCTCCAGGTAGGGGATGAACGCCAGGCCGTCCGCGCCGGCCGGCGCGCCCAGGGCGAGCGCGGACAGCTCGTCCAGGCCCACCCCGAGCACGCGGGCCGTCGCGTCGAGCACCCGCGAGGCGTTGAGCGTGCACACCAGCGGCAGGTGGCCGCCCTCGGCGTCGGCGAACCCGTTGACGGTGCCGGTGCCGTCGGCGATCGGCCGCGACGACCGCGCGAACGCGGTGCCGGACGTGCCGATGGACACGACCACGTCGCCGGGTCGCGCCTGCACGCCCAGGGCCGCCCCCGCGTTGTCGCCCGCGCCCGCGCCGAACCGACCGGCGGTCAGCTCGGCGGGGCCCAGGACGCGCGGCAGCGCGACGACCCGGCCGAGCGCGAGCTCCAGCAGGTCCGGCCGGTAGTCCTCTGTGGATGGTGACCAGTAGCCGGTTCCGCTGGCGTCGCTGCGGTCCGTGGTGATGGCGTCGAGGGACGTCTGCCCGGACAGCTTCCAGGTGAGCCAGTCGTGCGGCAGGCAGACGGCCGCCACGCGGGCGGCCGCCTCCGGCTCGTTCGTCGCCAGCCAGCGCAGCTTGGTGACGGTGAGCGAGGCCACCGGCACGCTGCCGACCGCCTCCGCCCACGCCGCCGGCCCGCCCAGCTCGGCGGTCAGGTCGACCGCCGCGCCCGCCGACCGGGTGTCGTTCCACAGCAGCGCCGGGCGGACGACCTCGCCGGCCTCGTCGAGCACCACCATGCCGTGCTGCTGCGCGGCGACCGACACCGCCTCGACGTCGTCGAGCCCGCCCGCGTCCGCGATGGCCGCCTGGAGCGCGTCCCACCACGCGTGCGGGTGCACTTCGGTGCCCGCCGGGTGCGCCGCACGCCCCTCGCGCACGAGGGCGCCGGTGTCGGCGTCCCGCACCACCACCTTGCACGACTGGGTGGACGAGTCGACGCCCGCGACGAGCGCCATCAGCGCGCGCCCAGCAGGTGTTCGAGCGCCAGCTGGCTGAGCTTGACGAAGCCGAACCCGCGCTGGGCGGCGGCCTCCGGGTCGATGTCGTCGGCCTTGATGAAGTCGGCGATCGACTCGCCCTCGGCCAGGGTCGGCTCGGCCAGCTCGTAGACGCCGCTGTACTTCAGCGCCTCCTGCACCTCGGGGTCGGCGCGGAACGCCGCCGCCCGCTCGCGCAGGATCTTGTAGGTGCGCATGTTGGCGGCGGCGGAGTCCCACACGCCGTCGAGGTCCTCGGTGCGCAGCGGCTTGTAGTCGAAGTGCCGCGGGCCCTCGTAGCCGCCGTTCTCCAGCAGGTCGACCAGGAAGAACGCGGACAGCAGGTCGCCGTGGCCGAAGACGAAGTCCTGGTCGTAGCGGGGGCCCTTCTGGCCGTTGAGGTCGATGTGGAACAGCTTGCCCTGCCACAGCGCCTGCGCGATGCCGTGGACGAAGTTGAGGCCCGCCATCTGCTCGTGGCCGACCTCGGGGTTCACGCCGAACAGCTCGTGGTGGTCGAGCTCGTTGATGAACGCGATGGCGTGGCCGATGGTGGGCAGCAGGATGTCGCCGCGCGGCTCGTTGGGCTTGGGCTCCAGGGCGAACTTGAGCCCGTAGCCCTGCTCCTCGGAGTAGGCGGCGATGGTGTCGAGCGCCTCGCGGTACCGGTCGAGGGCGGCGCGCACGTCCTTGCCCGCGTCGACCTCGGAGCCCTCGCGGCCACCCCACAGCACGATGGTCTCGGCGCCCAGTTCGTGGGCGAGCTCCAGGTTGCGCAGCACCTTGCGCAGCGCGAACCGGCGGACGCCGCGGTCGTTGCTGGTGAAGCCGCCGTCCTTGAACACCGGGTGGGTGAACAGGTCGGTGGTCACCATGGGGACGACCAGGCCGGTCTCGTCGAGGGCCGCCCGGAACGCGGAGACGCGCTTGTCGCGCTCGGCCGCGTCGGCGCCGAACGGGACCAGGTCGTTGTCGTGGAACGTGATGCCCCACGCGCCGAGCTCGGCGAGCTTGCGCACCGCCACGGGGGCGTCGAGCACGGGGCGGCTCGCGAGGCCGAAGGGGTCACGCCCCTGCCAGCCGACCGTCCACAGACCGAAGCTGAACTTGTCCGACACGAGGACACCTCCAAATAAGTTTGATGCCTAAACTTAACCCACTTTGCGGCTAGTATCCAGTGGTGTCCAGACCGCCAGTGCCCCGACCGCAGCCGGCGAGCCAGCACACCGTGCGCCGGCACAACTCCGCCCTGGTGCTCGACGCCATCGCGGACGCGCCCGGTTCGTCCCGCGCCGCCGTCGCCGCGCGCACCGGCCTGACCAAGGCCACCGTGTCCAGCCTGGTCGACCGGATGATCGGCGCCGACCTCGTGGCCGAGGGCGGCGCGCAGACCCGGTCCGGCCCCGGCCGGCGCGGCACCGCCCTGCACCTGTCCCCCACCGGCCCGCACGGCCTGGGCGTCGAGATCGGCGTGGACTACCTCGCCACCTGCCTGGTCGACCTCACCGGCCGGGTGCGCGCCCGCTGGCTGCGGCGCAGCGACAACCGCGACTCCTCCCCCGCCCGGGTGCTGGCCAAGGTCGCCTCGGCGGTGCGCACGGCGGCCCGGGAGGACGTGCCGATCGGCGGCGTCGGGGTCGCCGTGCCCGGCCTGGTCGAGGTCGCGGGCGGCACGCTGCGGGTCGCGCCCAACCTGGGGTGGCGCGAGGTGGACGTGCGCGGCGAGCTGACCAGGCGGGTCTCCCTGGACGTGCCGGTGCTCGTGGGCAACGAGGCGAACCTGGCGGCGCTCGCCGAGCTGTGGCACGGCGACGCGTCCGACGACTTCGTGCACATCTCCGGCGAGATCGGCATCGGCGCGGGCATCGTGGTCGGCGGCCGGCTGTTCGAGGGCGTGTCCGGGTTCGGCGGCGAGCTGGGCCACCTGTCGGTCGACCCGCGCGGCCCCGAGTGCGGGTGCGGCTCGCGCGGCTGCCTGGAACGCCTGGCCGGGCAGGACCCGATCGTGCGGGCGGCGGGCGTGCCGGGCGTCGAGGAGCTGCTGGCGGCGCTCGCCGCAGGCGACAAGGCGGCGACCGCGGCCGTGCGGACCGCCGCGAAGTGGCTCGGCGTGGCGCTCGCGGGCACCGTGAACCTGCTCGACCTGCCGACCGTGGTGCTCGGCGGCACCTACGCGCGGCTGGAGCCGTGGCTGCGCGGACCGCTGCGCGCCGAGCTGGACCGGCGGGTGGTCAGCGCCGAGTGGTCCCCGGTGCGGGTGGTCGCCTCGTCGCTGGGCGCGGAGGCGGCGGTGCGGGGCGCGGCGGGCAGCGCGGTGCGGGCGATCCTCGCCGACCCGGACCCCTACGTCACGGCCGCGCTGGCGTGAGCGCCGCGAGCAGCGCCCGGTAGGTCCCCTCCACGTCGCCCTCCACCGAGGCGACGACGACCGGCCGGCGGGCGGCGATCGCGATCAGGCGGGGCACGGGACCGTGCCTCACCGCAGGAATCGGACTTGTCGGGCGAGTTCGTCACACCGTGAACACGACCGGACACGCACGAGAACCGCGGAGCACCGCGTTCACCCGTATGCACGCTTCGAAGCGGGCCCACCGCCCCGGCGGTTCTGAGAACCTGGACGGCGCCCCGGACGCCGCCGAGGACCGGGGGTACTGGTCAGGGGGTGACCCGTGCCGCGTGGAGAGCGACCGCTGGACGCCGGTGACAGCCCGCTGCTCACGTTCGCCGCGGAGCTGCGCTCACTGCGCGACCGGGCCGGTGGGCTCAGCTACCGACAACTGGGCGCGCGCGCCCACTACTCCGCCACGACGCTGTCCGACGCGGCGGGCGGCCGCAAGCTGCCCACCCTCGCCGTGACGCTGGCCTACGTGCGCGCCTGCGACGGGGACGCGGCCGAGTGGGAGGAGCGCTGGCGGCGGGTCGCCGCCGAGGTGCTGCCCTCGGCCGAACCCGGCCCCGACGAGGGCCACCCGCCCTACGCGGGGCTCGCCGCGTACGGCACCGAGGACGCCGAGTGGTTCTTCGGCCGCGACCTCGTGCTCGACGAGTTGGAGAAGCGCCTCACCCGGCGGCGGTTCGTGGCGGTGTTCGGCGCGTCCGGCGCGGGCAAGTCGTCGCTGCTGCGCGCGGGCCTCGTGCCCCGCTTCACCGGGCGCGCGGCGGTCGTCACGCCCAGCGGGTCGGACGTGCGGGCGGACCGGCTCGACCTCGACGTGGACCTGCTGATCGTGGACCAGTTCGAGGAGGTGTTCACGCTCTGCCCGGACGTCGCGCGGCGGACCGCGTACATCGACGCCCTGCTCACCGCCGACTGCACGGTCGTGCTGGGCGTGCGCGCCGACTTCTACGGGCACTGCGCGCAGCACCCGGAGCTGGTGGAGGCGGTGACCGACGGGCAGCTGCTGCTCGGGCCGATGGGGCCGGAGGAGCTGCGCCAGGTGATCATGCAGCCCGCCGTGAAGGCGTCGTGCACGGTGGAGACCGCCCTGGTGTCGCGGCTCGTCGCGGACGCCACCGGCCAGGCCGGGGTGTTGCCGCTGATGTCGCACGCCCTGCTGGAGACGTGGCGGCGGCGGCGCGGCACGACGCTGACCCTGGCCGGCTACGAGGCCGCGGGCGGCGTCCAGCACGCCCTCGCGCAGACCGCCGAGCGCACGTTCACCTCGCTGGACAAGTCGCGGCGCGCGCTCGCCCGGCAGGTCTTCCTGCGGCTCACCGCCCTGGGCGACGGCACCGAGGACACCAAGCGGCGACTGCCGCGCGCCGAGCTGGACCCCGGCGCGGACGTCGACCTGGTGCTCGACCGCCTCGCGCACGCCCGGCTGCTGACCCTGGACCGGGACGGCGTGGAGATCGCGCACGAGGCGCTGATCCGCTCGTGGCCGAGGCTGCGCGGCTGGCTCGCCGAGGACCGCGACGGCCTGCGCACCATGCGGCAGCTCACCGAGGCCGCCGCCACCTGGGCGTCCCTGGGGCGCGACCCGGACGCGCTGTACCGGGGCACGCGGCTGGACACGGCGGTCGAGTGGACGCAGCGCGACGGCGTGTGCACCAGCACCCAGGAACGCGCCTTCCTCGCCGCCGGCCTGGCCGCCCGCGACCAGGAGCGGCTGCTGGCGCAGCGCCGCACGCGCAGGCTGCGGCAGCTCGTGGCGCTGCTGGCCGTGCTGCTGATGTGCTCGGGCACGGCGGTGTTCTTCGCGATCCGGGCGCAGGACGAGGCCAACGAGGGGTGGCGCTCCTCGGCCGCCTGGTCCGTCTCCAACCAGTCGCAGGCGCTGCGCGGCAGCAAGCCCGGGCTGGCCGACCAGCTCGCCCTGACCGCCTACCGGCTCAACCCGACCGAGGCGCTGCGCGACGGCGTGCTCGCCGCCAACGCGGCGAGGGCGTACGACGTGGTCACCCGCTCGGCGTTCCCGTCCGGGCAGGGCCTGGACCCCGACGGCACGCCGCGGCCGAACGCCCGGGTGCCCGTCCCGGCCGACGACGTGTACCGCAGGCTGGCCGACCGCATGGGGCCGGGCGCCGTGGTCACCTCGGTGGTCGTGGAGAGCGGCGCGCGGGCGTACGCCACCACCGTGCAGGACCAGGTGGGGCAGGTCTGGGACGTCACCGACGCGATCAACCCGGAGGTCATGCACGTCTTCGGCGGCCCGGTGTCGCGCATCGCGTTCGACCCGGTGGGCGCGGACCGGATCGTCACCGCGTCCCCGCTCGCCGAGGTGGCGCTGTGGGACTGGGTGCCGTCGGCGCCGAAGGGCCAGCAGGCGCGGCAGAGGTCGCGCCTGACGAAGCACGACCGGCCGCTGAACGGCCTGGGCTTCAGCCAGGACGGCGGCACCGCGATCACCTACGACGACGCGGGCGTGATCCGGCTCTACGACCTGGCCGACCCCGCGCAGCCGCACCGGATCGCCGAGCTGCGCACCGCGCAGGACGTCACCGCCGTGGCGCTGTCCGCGGACCGGGGGGTGCTGGCCGCCGGCCTGGCGAACGGCGTGCTGCGGATCTGGGACGTCACCAGTCCCGGCGATCCCCGGAGCAGGGTGTCGCGGAAGGTCCACCCGGACGCGATCCGCGCGCTGGCCTTCCGCCCCGGGGGCGCGCCGGCGCTGGTGACGGTCGGCGAGTACAACCGGGTGATGCTGTGGGACGTGGCCGACACGGCGGCTCCGCGCGAGCTGGCCCGGATCAGCGGTGGCACCGCCGGGGTCAACGGGGCGGCGTTCGGCGACACCCCGTCGAAGGTGGTCACCTCGAACGACGACGGGACGACCCGGTCGTGGGAGTTCGACTTCGACGTCGCCGTGGAGGCCATCTGCGGGCGGGTGGAGGCGCACATCTCGCGCGAGGAGTGGTCGCAGTACGTGGAATCGGTCAGCGGGGCGCTGGACTACCGCCGACCGTGTGAGTAACCGTGCGGACGGGCGGTCGCGGGCCGATAATCCGGGCGTGACCACCCCACGCGACGACCGCACCGAGGCTCCTCCGACGACCCCGATCCCGGTCGACCCGGCGGTGCCGGTGCCGAGGGACACGCACGACCCGGCCGTCCGGCCGGAACCAGCCCGACCGGACGGGGGCCAGGCGGGCGGGGTTCAGCCGGGCGGGGTTCAGCCGGGGAAGATCCGGCCGACCAGGATCAGCGGCACGTGGGTCGCGGTGCTCGCCTCGGTCGTCGTGCTGATCTTCCTGCTGGTGTTCGTCCTGCAGAACCTGACCGGCGTCACGATCCACTTCCTGGGCATCTCCGGGACGCTGCCCCTGGGGGTCGCCCTGCTGTTCGGCGCGATCGCCGGCGCGGTGCTGGTGGGCCTGGTCGGCGCAGCCCGGATCATGCAGCTGCGCCGCCAGGCCAAACGAGGGCTCCACTAGACCCGGGAGCGGGTCCGGCCGTGCGGGGTGGACCCGGCGGGGTGACGTCGCTGCCCTGCCAGCTCGCCTGGAACCCGGATTCCCACCGGGCCACCCGCGGCGGTGCTCCCGTTCCAGCCCTCGTCGTCGGTGGTCACGACGGCGGCGCCGGTCTGCCATCGTGCTGCGCTCCTTCGCGCGGAGTTGGGGGAGGCGGTGGGCGAGAGGGAACCGCCTCCCCCGGGCCGGTGCACACCCCGGTCGCTTCAGGGGGAAGCCGGCGACCGAGTCTCTGGGAGCGCTCCCAGATGTGTGAACAGGACGTTATCCAGGGTGATCGCCGGTCGGCAATAGTTCTCCGCTGAGCCATCCGAGTGATGTTGCGCCCGTTGAGACGATCACACCGCCGAACGGGCGCGGGTACGCGGAACCGGCCGGTGACGAGGTCACCGGCCGGTTCGCGGCGGATCGGGGTTCAGGCGCTGGCGCGCTGCACGATCGAGGTGGGCAGGAGCAGGAAGGGCGGCAGGTTCTCCTCCCCCGCCAGCTCCGCCATGAGCCGCCACGTCATCGTCCGGCCCAGCTGCTCCACGTCCTGGCGGATCGTGGTCAGCGCGGGCACGGCGGTCGCGGCGATGACCAGGTCGTCGAACCCGACCACGGCCACGTCCTCGGGAATGCGCTTACCGTGGGCGTGCAGCGTCTGCAGCGCGCCCAGCGCCATGATGTCGGCCCCGACGAAGACCGCGTCCAGCGTCGGGTCCCGCCGCAGCAGCTCGGCCATGGCGACCGCACCGCTCTCCGGGGTGAAGTCCCCGTAGGCGACCAGGTCGGTCTCCATCCGGGCCTGGCTCAGGCCGCGCTTCCAGCCCGAGAGCCGGTCCATGCCCACCGCCATGTCCCGGGTGCCCGCGATCGTGGCGATGCGCTTGCGCCCCAGGGAGACCAGGTAGCGGGCCGCTTCCATGGCCCCGTTGAAGTTGTCCGAGTCGACGTAGGGCACCCCGCCCGCGCCGAGGGGCCTGCCGCCGACGACGGTCGGCAGGCCCGCGTCGGCGAGCGTGCGGGGCAGCGGGTCCTGGCCGTGCAGGCTCAGCACCAGCACGCCGTCCACGTGACCACCGCAGAGGTAGTTCACCAGGTCCTGCTCGTCGCCCTCTTTGCTCATCATCAGGACGAGCTGGACGCGCTTGCCGGCCAGTTCCGCGTGCACACCGCGGAGCACGCCCGCGAAGAACGGGTCGGCGAGCACCCTGCTGCCCTGTTCGGACACGACCACGGCGATGCAGTTCGCCCGGCTGCCCGCGAGCGTCCGGGCCGCCTGGTTCGGGCTGTACCCGAGCTTGCCGATGGCCTGGTGGACGGCCTCGCGCGCCTTCGAGCTGACGTACGGCTCGCCGTTGATCACCCGGGAGACGGTCGACTTGGACACCCCGGCGGCGCGAGCGACCTCCTCCAGCCGGGTGTTGGGTCGTCGCGCCTTGGGTGGGTCAACGGCATCGGTCACGGAGCGACCGTCGCCGTGAGAGCGTTGCCACGGGCAACCTGCGAGTACCACATGGCGCTCATCTTAGGCGTGCGGACCTGCGTCACGTAGTCGACATGCACGATCCCGAACCGCTTGGCGTATCCCTCGGCCCACTCGAAGTTGTCCATCAGCGACCACGCGAAGTAGCCGCGCAGGTCGACGCCCGCCCGGATGGCCGCGTGGGCCGCCCGGAGGTGGCCGTCGATGTAGTCGCGGCGCTCGTGGTCGTTGATCGAACCGTCGTCCTCGATCGAGTCCCGGTACGCGGCACCGTTCTCGGTCACGTACAGCGGGATGCTGGGGTAGTCCTCGTGCACCCGCTTGAGCACCTTGAACAGGCCGTCGGGCTCGACCTCCCAGTCCATGTCGGTGCGCGGCAGGCCCCGGCTGGGGAACGTGACGTGCTCCGCGCCCACCCACGGTGAACCGGTCGGGCGACGGCCGTTGGTCTGCACCTGCCCGGCGGGCTCCGCCGCGCTCTCCGGCTCCGGGTGGCCGCTCACGAAGTGCTCGGCGTAGTAGTTCACGCCCAACTGGTCCAGCGGCGCGGAGATGATCTCCAGGTCGTTCTCGCGGATGTGCTTCGAGAAGCCGTAAGGCTCCAGGTCCGCGACGATGTCGGCCGGGTACTCGCCCTTGAACAGCGGGTCGAGGAAGATCCGGTTCTGGAGGCCGTCGAGCCGGCGGGCGGCGTCGAGGTCGGCCTCGTCGTCGGGGTCCGCCGGGATGATCGGGTACATGTTGAGCGTGATGCCGACCTTGGCGTTCGGCGCCTGCTCGCGGATGGCCGCGGTGGCCAGGCCGTGGGCCAGCAGCAGGTGGTGCACGGCGGCCACGGCGGCCTCCGGCTCCTGGCGGCCGGGCGCGTGGATGCCGGCCGCGTAGCTCAGCAGCGACGAGCACCACGGCTCGTTGAGCGTGGTCCAGTTGACGACCCGGTCGCCCAGGGCGCCGACGACGGACTCGGCGTACTCCGCGAAGCGGTACGCGGTGTCCCGGTTGGCCCAGCCGCCCGCGTCCTCCAGGGTCTGCGGCAGGTCCCAGTGGTACAGGGTCAGCCAGGGCGCGATGCCCGCTTCGAGCAGTTTGTCCACCAGGCGGGAGTAGAAGTCCAGGCCGGCCTGGTTCACGGGGCCGGCGTCGGGGCGCACCCGCGGCCACGCGGTGGAGAACCGGTACGCCTGGAGGCCGAGGTCGACCATCAGCTGGACGTCCTCGTCCACGCGGTTGTAGTGGTCGGCGGCGGGGTCGCCGGTGTCACCGCCCACGACCGCACCGGGCGTCTTGCAGAACGTGTCCCAGATGGACGCGGTGCGACCGTCCGCGGTGGTCGCGCCTTCGATCTGGAACGCCGCGGTCGCGGCGCCCCACACGAATCCCTCGGGAAAGGAAATCGACTCCACAGCTACCCCTTCACAGCACCCTGCATGATCCCGGCGACGATCTGCCGCCCGAGTACGAGGAACACGATCAAGATCGGAACCGTGGCCATGGTGGTCCCGGCGAGCACGAGCGAGTTGTCGACGTAGTAGCCGCTCTGGAGCTTCTCCAGGGCGACCTGCATCGTCGGGTTCTCCGCGTTGAGCACGATCAGCGGCCAGAGGAAGTCGTTCCACGACGTCATGAACGTGAAGACGCCGAGCATGGCCGCCGCGGGCCGCACGGCGGGCAGGCAGACGTGCCAGAAGATGCGGATCATGCTGCACCCGTCCACGCGGGCCGCCTCGATCAGCTCGTCGGGCACGGCGTCGGCGATGTACTGGCGCATCCAGAACACGCCGAACGCGGTCACCAGGTTGGGGATGATGACCGCGCCGAGGGTGCCGGACCAGCCGAACTCCGCCATCGCCATGTAGAGCGGGATGATGCCGAGCTGGGTGGGGACGGCGAGCGTGGCGACCACGAAGACCATCAGCGGTCCCCGGCCCTTGAAGCGCAGCTTGGCGAACGCGAAGCCGGCCAGGGTGGAGAGGACGACCACCGACAGGGTCACCGTGCCGGAGACCAGGACGCTGTTGCCCAGGGCCTTCCAGAACGGGATCGAGTCGAGCACGCGGCTCGCGTTCTCGAAGAACCGGCCACCGGGCAGCAGGCTCGGCGTCGCGGTGAACTCCGCGTCGTCGTGGCTGGCGACCAGGAAGGACCAGTAGAACGGGAACGCCGAACCGAGGATGAACGCGATCAGGATGCCGTAGACGGTGAAGCTGGGCCGCTGGTCGGCCAGGTTCACCTTCTTGAACCGTCGTGGTGTGACCGATTCGCGCCGGTCGAGGACGGTGGCCATCACGCCTCCCCACTGGACGCGAGCCGGCGGGTGAGCAGGAAGTTGATGCCCGCGATCGCGATGATGACGACGAACAGGACCCAGGCCATCGCCGAGGCGTAGCCGAGGTCGAAGCTCTGGAAGCCGGACTGGTACATGTAGAGCACGACCGTCTGGTACTGGTTGGTCGCACCGCCGTTGCTGCTCCCGGCGGGGGCGAACAGCTTGGGCTCGGTGAAGATCTGGAGACCGCCGATGGTCGAGGTGACGACCACGAAGATCAGGGTCGGGCGCAGCAGCGGCAGGGTGATGCTGAAGAACTGGCGCACCTTGCTCGCGCCGTCCACCCAGGCCGCCTCGTAGACGTCGCGCGGGATGGCCTGCATGGCGGCCAGCACGATGAGGGCGTTGTAGCCGGTCCAGCGCCAGTTGACCATCGTGGCGATGGCCGCGTGGCTCCACCAGCGCTCGGACTGCCAGTCGATCCGGTCCAGGCCGAACAGCTCCAGGCCGTCGTTGATCAGGCCGTACTGGGGGCCGAACAGGTCGCCGAAGATGATGGTCAGGGCGACGAGGCTGGCCACGTACGGCAGCAGCACGCCCATCCGCCACCCGGTCCGCGCGCGCAGCGCGGTGTTGAGCAGCACGGCCAGCATGACGGCGATGACCAACTGCGGCACGCTGGACATCACGAAGATGCTCAGCGTGTTGACCATCGCGTTCCAGAACTGCGAGTCGGCCAGCAGGGTCGTGTAGTTCTCGATCCCCACGAAGGGCTGCTCGTCGGCGCCCAGCTCCCAGTCGAACAGCGACACGTAGGCCGTGTAGAGGAGCGGGAAGAGGCCGACGACGGCGAAGAGGATGAAGAACGGGGCGATGTAGATGTACGGGGAGACCTTGACGTCCAGGTTCGCGAGCCGGTGGCGCAGGCTCAGCTTCCCGGACGTGCTGTCATCGTTGTCGGCACGCCGCGGCGGGCGGGGCTCGGCGCCCCGCCCGCGCGTGACCGTGAGCTCGGTCGTCATTACTTGGCAGCCTTCTTGGCTCCCTCGACAGCCTGCTTCCAACCGTCCTCGGCAGAGGTGCCCTGCTCGACGGCCTGGAGGGCCGGCGCGATCACGTTGTCCTGGATCTCACCGTCCTGCGGGCCCTTGTACTGGGCGCCGGCGACCTTGTTCGCCTGCTCGGAGAACAGCAGGCCGACCTTCTCGCCGCCGAAGTAGTCGCTGGTCTTGTTGAGCAGCTCCGGGGAGATCAGGGCCTGGGTCTGGCTGGGGAAGGTGCCCTTGGCGACGAACGCCTTGATCTGCTGCTCCGGCGCGGTCAGCCACGCGGCCAGCTTGACGGCCTCGGCCTTGTTCTTGCCCTGCTTCGGGATGGTCAGGTACGAACCGCCCCAGTTGCCGCCGCCGCCGGGGAAGGCGGCCGTGACGGCCCACTTGCCCTTGTGGTCCGGGCCGGCGTTGCCCTCGATGACGCCCAGCATCCAGGACGGGCAGGTCTTCGTGGCGAACGCGGACTCCTTGAAGCCGGTCTGCCACTCCTTGCTCCACGCGACGAGCTTCGCCGACTGGCCGCGCGCGACGGCGCCGGTGACCTGGTCCCAGATCTTCTTGTCGTCGTTGGTCTCGATCGACAGCTTGTCGTCGCGGTCGAAGTAGCCGACCTTGGACTGGTTGTGCATCGGGTTGAAGATCTGGGCGGCCGAGTCGAACCACGGCTTGCCGGTCTTCTGCACGTAGGTGTCACCGGCCTGGAAGTACGAGTCCCAGGTGGCGAACAGGGCCTTGACGCCCTCGGGGTCGGACGGCAGGCCGGCCGCGTCCAGCATGTCCTTGCGGTAGCACATGGCCAGCGGGCCGATGTCGGTGCCGTAGCCGATCAGCTTGCCGTCCTTGGTGGTGACGGCGTCGACCTTCCACTGCAGCCAGCGGTCGTCGCGGACCTCGGCCGGGCCGATCTCCTTGAGGTTCTCGAACTGGCCGGACTTGGCCATGACCTGGCTGAGGTAGCCCTCCTCCACGGCCTCGACGTCGGCGAGGCCGGAGCCGGCACCCAGCTTGGTGAACAGGTTCTGGTGGTGCGGCGCACCCTGGCCGGTCTTGCGGTGGGTGATCTTGACGTTCGGGTTGGCGGCCTCGTACTCCTTGAAGAGGTCCTCGTAGCCGAACTCGTTGAACGTCGCGACGGTCAGCTCCGTCTTGCCGTCCGCGGTGGTGCCGGAACCGCCCGAACCGCAGGCCGTGGCGGCTGCGGCGAGCACTGCGGTGCAGGCGAGGACCTTGACCAAGCCTGCTCTGCGGTAGCGCACGAGAACTCCTCAGTTGATCGGCGGTGAACGTTCTGGGAGCGCTCCCAGGTTTTGGGGGAGTGTGGTTTGCGACACGGAGTCGTGTCAAGCTCTCGTGTCCGCGCTGTTACACACCTTGCGACATTTGCGTCGCTGGACCGATTCTGCTAGCCGTGCGCTTAGTGGTCCGTTCGGGCACAGCGGGTCGACCGGTCGGACACACTCCGTTCATCCGTGCGCTCCGGGTGACGCACCCGGGACGCTCCGGAATTCACACACCCCTAGAAGGCGAAAGCGGCCCGCACTCCCCCACCGGGAAATGCGGGCCGCTCGCCCACGTCGTGCGCGCGCGGGTTGGGAGGCTAGTCCCCGCCCTCCAGCTCGCCCTCCGTTTCCAGGTAAACCGCCCGCAGGGCGTCGAGGGTCGCCTGCTCGGGGTGTTCCCACAGTCGGCGCTCGGCCGCTTCGAGCAGGCGTTCCGAGATCCCGTGCAGGGCCCACGGGTTCGACTTCTCCAGGAACTCCCGGTTCTCCGGGTCGAGCACGTAACTGGCCGCGAGTTGTTCGTACATCCAATCCGCGACCACGCCGGTGGTGGCGTCGTAACCGAACAGGTAATCGACCGTCGCGGCCAATTCGAACGCGCCCTTGTAACCGTGCTTGCGCATTGCCGCGAGCCAGCGCGGGTTCACCACGCGCGCCCGGAAGATCCGGTTCGTCTCCTCGTGCAGCGTCCTGGTACGCACCGCGTCCGGTCGGGTGCTGTCGCCCACGTACGCGGCCGGCGCCCGACCGGTGAGCGCGCGGACCGTCGCGACCATGCCGCCGTGGTACTGGAAGTAGTCGTCGGAGTCGGCGATGTCGTGCTCGCGGGTGTCGATGTTCTTGGCGGCCACCGCGATGCGCTTGTAGGCGCTCTCCATGTCCTTGCGCGCCTCCACGCCCTCCAGCCCGCGGCCGTAGGCGTACCCGCCCCACACCGCGTACACCTCGGCGAGGTCAGCGTCGTCGCGCCAGTTCCGGCTGTCGATGAGCGGCAGCAGACCCGCCCCGTACGCGCCCGGCTTGCTGCCGAAGATGCGCATCGTGGCGCGGCGCGGGTCCTGGTGCTCGGCCAGGTCGGCCTGCGCGTGGGCGCGCACGAAGTTGTCCTCGTCCGGCTCGTCCAGCCCGGCGACCAGGCGCACGGCGTCGTCGAGCAGGGCGACCACGTGCGGGAAGGCGTCGCGGAAGAAACCGCTGATGCGGACCGTGACGTCGATGCGCGGGCGGCCCAGCTCGGCGAGCGGCACCACCTCCAGGCCCGTCACGCGGCGGGACTGGTCGTCCCACACCGGGCGGACACCCATCAGGGCCAACACCTCGGCGATGTCGTCACCCGCGGTGCGCATCGCGCTGGTGCCCCACACCGACAGGCCGACCGAGGGCGGCCACTCCCCCGTGTCGGTCCGGTAGCGGTCGAGCAGCGACTCCGCCATGGCCTGCCCGGTCTCCCAGGCCAGCCGGGACGGCACCGCCTTGGGGTCCACCGAGTAGAAGTTGCGGCCCGTCGGGAGCACGTTGACCAGGCCGCGCAGCGGCGACCCGCTGGGACCGGCGGGCACGTAGCCGCCGGCCAGGGCGTGCAGCACGTGGGTCATCTCGTCGGTGGTGCGGGCCAGCCGCGGCACGACCTCGTGCGCGGCGAACTCCAGCACGCGCGCCACGTCCTCGACGTCGGTGAGGGCACGGGCGGCGGCCGGGTCCCAGCCCGCGTCCTCCATGCCCTGCACCAGGGCCCGCGCCTCGGCCTCCACGCGGTCGGTGCTCGCGCGCGTCGTGTCGGCCAGGCCCAGCGCCTCGCGCAGCCCCGGCAGCGCCGCGACCTGCCCGGCCCACATCTGCCTGGCCTGGAGGATCGCGAGCACCAGGTCGACCCGGGCCTCACCGGCCGGGGCCTCGCCCAGCACGTGCAGGCCGTCGCGGATCTGCACGTCCTTGATCTCGCACAGCCAGCCGTCGACGTGCAGGATCAGCTCGTCGAAGCCCTCGTCGGCGGGCCGCTCGGTGAGGCCGAGGTCGTGGTCGAGCTTCGCGGCCTGGAGCAGCGTCCAGATCTGGGCGCGGATCGCGGGCAGCTTCGCCGGGTCCATCGCGGCGATGGTCCCGTGCTCGTCGAGCAGCTGCTCCAGCCGGGCGATGTCGCCGTAGCTGTCCGCGCGGGCCATCGGCGGCACCAGGTGGTCGACCAGGGTGGCGTGCGCCCGGCGCTTCGCCTGCGTGCCCTCGCCCGGGTCGTTGACCAGGAACGGGTAGACCAGCGGCAGGTCGCCGAGCGCGGCGTCGGGGCCGCAGCCCGCGGACATGCCGACGGTCTTGCCGGGCAGCCACTCCAGGTTGCCGTGCTTGCCGACGTGCACCACGGCGTCGGCCCGGAACTCGGCCTCCAGCCAGCGGTAGGCGGCCAGGTAGTGGTGGCTGGGCGGCAGGTCCGGGTCGTGGTAGATCGCGATGGGGTTCTCGCCGAACCCGCGCGGCGGCTGCACCATCACCACGACGTTGCCCGAGCGCAGCGCGGCCAGCACGATCTCGCCGTCGCGGTCCTTCGAGCGGTCCACGAACAGCGTGCCGGGCGCCTCGCCCCAGTGGACCTCCATGCCCGCGCGGGCGTCCTCGGGCAGCGTGGCGTACCACTCGCGGTAGCGGGCGGCGGGCAGCCGCACCGGGTTGCCCCGGACCTGCTCCTCGGTGAGCCAGTCGGCGTCCTGCCCGCCGGCCGCGATGAGGGCGTGGATCAGCGCGTCGCCGTCGAGGTCCGCCACGCCGGGCAGCTCGTCGCCGACGTCGTACCCGGCCTCGCGCATGGCCTGGAGCAGCCGCACGGTGCTGGCCGGGGTGTCCAGGCCGACGGCGTTGCCGATGCGCGAGTGCTTGGTGGGGTACGCCGACAGCATGATCGCGATGCGCTTGTCGGCGTTCGGGATGTGCCGCAGCTTCCCGTGCCGCACGGCGATGCCCGCGACCCGCGCGGCGCGCTCCTCGTCGGCGACGTAGACGGTCAGGCCGTCCTCGTCGACCTCCTTGAAGGAGAACGGGACGGTGATGATCCGGCCGTCGAACTCCGGGATCGCCACCTGCGTGGCCGTGTCCAGCGGGGAGAGGCCGTCGTCGTTCCCGTCCCACGCGGCGCGGCTGGAGGTGAGGCACAGGCCCTGGAGGATCGGCACGTCGAGCGCGGCCAGCGCGCCCACGTCCCACGCGTCGTCGTCACCGCCGGCCGACGCGGCGGCGGGCTTGGTGCCGCCCGCGGCGAGGACGGTGACCACCAGGGCGTCGGCCCGGCCGAGCACGGCGAGCAGCTCCGGCTCGGCGGCCCGCAGCGAGGCGCAGAACACCGGCAGCGGACGGCCGCCCTTGGCCTCGACCGCGTCGCACAGGGCGTGCACGAACGCCGTGTTCCCGGCGACGTGGTGCGCCCGGTAGTACAGGACCGCGACGACCGGCCCGTCGTTCGCGCTCCCCGGGCGCTCCAGGACGCCCCAGTTCGGCGCGGGCGCGGGCGGCTCGAACCCGTGACCGGTGAGCAGGACCGTGTCGGACAGGAAGCGGTGCAGCTCGGCCAGGTTCGCCGGGCCGCCGTGCGCCAGGTACGCGTGGGCCTCGGCGCACACGCCGCCGGGCACCGTGGACAGCTCCATCAGCGGCGCGTCGGGGTTCTGCTCACCGCCCAGCACGACGACGGGGCGCGGGCCCGCCAGCAGGTGGTCCAGGCCCTCCTCCCACATCCGGCGACCGCCGAGGATGCGCACGACCACCAGGTCGACGTCCTCGACCAGCGCCGGGAGGTCGTCCACGGAGGTGCGGGCGGGGTTGGCCAAGCGGTAGTCCGCGCCACTCGCGCGGGCGGACAGCAGGTCCGTGTCGGAGGTCGACAGCAGCAGGATCACGTGCGGGCTCCATCCCTCGGGGGTCCTCGCCCCAGGTCGTAGGGGACGGCTGGGCGGAGTTCCTGACTCCCGGGCTTCACCCGGTCACAGTGGCGGGACCGCGCCGGATTCGCACCGGCTTCCTCCTGTTGCTTCGCCGTTCCGGGCCACCCTAACCCGCCGGTTAGCATCCATCCCATGTCCTCCGATCGGGAACGCCCGGACGCCTGCCCCGGCGCCGTCGACGTGCACGTCGCCGCCGACGGCGGGCTGGCGCGCGTGCGGGTGCCCGGCGGGACGCTGGACGCCGAGCGGTTCGACGTGGTGCGACGGGCCGCCCTGGAGCTGGGCGACGGGTTCCTGGAACTCACGTCGCGGGCGAACCTGCAGATCAGGGGCCTGGCGCCGGGCGCGGAGCACGAACTGGGCGCGCGGCTGCGGGAGGCCGGCCTGCTGCCGTCGGCGACGCACGAGCGGATGCGCAACCTCGTCGCCGCGCCGCTGGAGGACAACCAGGACCTGGTGGACGCGCTCGACGCCGCGCTGCTGGCCGAACCGTCGCTCGCCGACCTGCCGGGCCGCTTCCTGATCACGGTGGGTCACGCGGTGAGCGGGCTTTCGGGTGACATCGGCCTGGTCGGTGACGCGTTGTTCCTGGCGGGGCGGGATTCCGGGCTCCGCGTGACCGACCCGGTGGCGGCCGTCGTGCGCGCCGCTCGGCTGTTCGGGGAGCTGCGCGGCACCGCCTGGCGGCTGTCCGAAGTGGACGGCGGTGTGCGGAAGATCACCGCCGCGCTGGGCGTCCCGGTGGCCGACCGGCTCGACGCCGCTGTGATCCCGGCGACACCCGGCCCCGTCGGCGACCGCGTCGTGGCGGGCGTCCCCCTGGGCCGGCTCGACGCCCGCCTGCTGGCCGGCACACCGGTGCGGCTGACGCCGTGGCGCAGCCTGGTCCTCCCCGCCGGCGGCGACACGCGCGGCCTGTTCACCTCCCCCGACTCGCCGTGGCACGGGGTGAGCGCGTGCACCGGCCGGCCGGGGTGCGCGAAGTCGTTGGCCGACGTGCGCGCGGACGTCGCGCGCTGGATCGGCACCCCGCACGCGGGGCGCGTGCACTGGTCGGGCTGCTCGCGGCGGTGCGGGCGGCCGGCCGGTGGCGCCGTGGAGTTCGTCGCGACCGGCGACGGGTACGAGGAGATCAGGTGACCGAGTACATCAAGGACGGGCCGGAGATCTACCGCCGCTCGTTCGCCACCATCCGCGCCGAGGCCGACCTGGCCCGGTTCCCGGACGACGTCGCGCGCGTCGTCGTGCGGATGATCCACGCCTGCGGCATGGTCGACCTGGTCGAGGACGTCGCGTTCTCGCCGGACGTGGTGCGCGCGGCCCGCGAGGCGCTGCTGGCGGGGGCGCCGGTGCTGTGCGACGCGCAGATGGTCGCGGCGGGCGTGACGCGCAAGCGCCTGCCCGCCGGCAACGAGGTGCTGTGCACGCTGAACGACCCGCGCGTGCCGGGGTTGGCCGAGGAACTGGGCAACACCCGCAGCGCCGCCGCGCTGGAGCTGTGGGGCGACAAGCTGGAGGGCGCGGTGGTCGCCATCGGCAACGCGCCGACCGCGTTGTTCCACCTGCTCGACCTGGTCGCCGCGGGCGCGCCGAAGCCGGCCGCCGTCCTGGGCGTGCCGGTCGGGTTCATCGGGGCGGCGGAGTCGAAGGAGGCGTTGGCGCACAACGACCTCGGCCTGGACCACCTGGTCGTGCGCGGGCGCCGCGGCGGCAGTGCCATGACCGCCGCGGCGGTCAACGCGATCGCGAGCGAGGACGAATGACGGGCAGGCTGTACGGCGTCGGCGTGGGTCCGGGCGACCCGGAACTGGTGACGGTCAAGGCGGCGCGGCTCATCCGCGAGGCCGACGTGGTGGTGTTCCACAGCGCGCGGCACGGGCGCAGCGTCGCCCGGCGGGTCGCCGAGCCGTACCTGCGCGAGGGCCAGGTCGAGGAGCAGCTGGTCTACCCGGTCACGACCGAGGACTCCGACGACTACCAGGGCGAGATGGACGCGTTCTACGAGGAGTGCGCGGAACGCCTCGCGCGGCACCTCGACGCGGGCCGCGACGTGGTGGTGCTGGCGGCGGGCGACCCGTTCTTCTACGGCTCGTACATGCACCTGCACAAGCGCCTGGCGCACCGCTACCCGGCCGAGGTGGTGCCGGGCGTGACGTCGGTGAGCGCGGGCGCGGCGGTGATCGGCCGGCCGCTGGTGGAGCGCGACGAGGTGCTGACCGTGCTGCCGGGCACGCTGCCCGTCGACGCACTCGTGGAGCACCTGTCGGGCGGCGATCCGGTGGCGGTCGTGAAGCTGGGGCGGACGTTCCCGAACGTGCGGGAGGCGCTGGAGAAGACCGGTCGGCTGGACGAGGCGTGGTACGTGGAGCGCGCCACGACCGGCGGCCAGCGCACGTCCCCGCTGTCCGAAGTGGACGCCGACACGGTGCCGTACTTCTCGTTGGCGCTGCTGCCGTCGAGCGACCGGCGGCGGGCGTCGGTCTCGGCTTCGGGCGTCGGCGAGGTCGTCGTGGTGGGGCTCGGCCCGGCCGGGCCGGAGTGGCTGACGCCGGAGGCGCGTCGGGCGCTGGTGGAGGCGGACGACCTGGTCGGGTACGTGACGTACCTGAACCGGGTCACCGCGTCGCCGCGCCAGCGGGTGCACGCCTCGGACAACAAGGTCGAGTCGGAGCGGGCGGCGTTCGCGCTGGACCTGGCCAGGCGGGGCCGGCGGGTGGCCGTGGTGTCCTCGGGCGACCCGGGTGTGTTCGCGATGGCGGGCGCGGTGCTGGAGGTCGCGGAGGAGGAGCAGTTCGCGGACGTGCCGGTGCGCGTGCTGCCGGGGTTGACGGCGGCGCACGCGGTGGCCAGCCGGGTGGGCGCGCCGCTCGGGCACGACTACTGCGTGGTGTCGCTGTCGGACCGGCTCAAGCCGTGGGAGGTGATCGCGGGGCGGCTGGAGGCCGCGGCGGCGGCGGACCTCGTGCTGGCGATCTACAACCCGGCCTCGCGCAGCCGCACGTGGCAGGTGGAGGCGGCGCGGGACCTGCTGCTGCGCCACCGCTCCCCGGACACCCCGGTGGTGGTCGGGCGCGACGTCGGCGGCCCGCAGGAGGACGTGCGGGTGCTGCGCCTGGCCGACCTCGACCCGTCCACCGTGGACATGCGGTGCCTGCTGCTGATCGGTTCGACGCAGACGAGGCTGACCGACCGCGGCACGGTGTTCACCCCGCGCCGGTACCCCGGGTGAGCCAGTCCAGCGCCTCCGCGACGGTCGCGACGCACGGCGCGTCCGGCGCGGGCGGGCGGCGCACGACCACGACCGGCAGGCCCAGGTGACGGGCGGCCTCCAGCTTGGCCGCCGTCATCGGGCCGCCGCTGTCCTTGGTGACGAGCACGTCCACGCCGTGCTCGCGCATCAGCGCCAGCTCCCCCTCCACCGCGTACGGCCCGCGGTCGAGCAGGACGGTGACGCCGGGGACCGGCGGGTCGGGCGGGTCGACGGTGCGCGCCACGCCGCGGGTGAAGTGGGCCAGCTCCTGCCGCCCGGTGGTGATGAACGGCGTGCGGCCGGCGACGCGCCGGGCGGCCTCGGCGACGCTGTCCACGTACTCCCACCCCGGTCGCGGCGGCCAGCCGGGGCGGCGCAGGACGAGGAACGGCGTGCCGGTCTCGCGCGTCGCGGCGACGGCGTTGGCCGTGATGCGGTCGGCGAACGGGTGGGTGGCGTCCACGACGGCGTCCACCCGTTCGGCGCGCAGGTAGGCGACGAGCCCGTCGACGCCGCCGAACCCGCCGACCCGCACCTCCCCCTCGGGCAGCTTCGGGTCGTTCACCCGGCCCGCGAGCGAGGAGATCACCCTGGTGCCCGCGAGCGCGGCGGCGAGGGCGCGGGCCTCGCCCGTGCCCCCCAGTACCAGCACCGTTCCCATCACTGTTGCATCCTGACGTGGTGAGCACCCTGCGCTACGGCTGGACGACCGGCGCCTGCGCCACGGCCGCGACGACCGCGGCCTACACGGCGCTGCTCACCGGCGAGTTCCCCGACCCGGTCGGGATCGTGCTGCCCAAGGGTCGCACGCCGACGTTCGCCCTGGCCCGCGAGTCCCTGTCCGACGGCGTCGCGACCGCGTCGGTGGTCAAGGACGCGGGCGACGACCCGGACGTGACGCACGGCGCGCTGGTCTCCGCCACCGTGCGCCCCGGCCCGCCCGGCGGCGGCGTCGCGTTCCGCGCCGGCCCGGGCGTCGGCACGGTCACCAAACCGGGCCTGCCGCTGCCGGTCGGCGAACCGGCGATCAACCCGGTGCCCCGGCGGATGATGACCGAGCACGTGGCGCGGGTGGCGGTCGAGCACGGCGGCACGGGCGACGTGGTCGTGGAGATCTCCGTCGAGCACGGCGAGGAGCTGGCGCGCAGGACGTGGAACCCGCGCCTGGGCATCCTGGGCGGCCTGTCGATCCTCGGCACCACGGGCGTCGTGGTGCCGTACTCGTGCTCGGCGTGGATCGACAGCATCCGGCGCGGCATCGACGTGGCCCGCGCGGCCGGGTACGCCCACGTCGCCGGGTGCACCGGCAGCACGTCGGAGAAGGTGGCCGCCGCCGTGCACGGCCTGCCGGAGGACGCGCTGCTGGACATGGGCGACTTCGCGGGCGCGGTGCTGAAGTACCTGCGCCGCCACCCCGTGCCGAGGCTGACGGTCGCGGGCGGCATCGGCAAGCTGTCGAAGCTGGCCCACGGCCACCTGGACCTGCACTCGGGCCGGTCGCAGGTCGACCTGGGCTTCGTGGCCTCGCTGGTGGACGACCCGGCCCTGGCCGACGCGATCCGGGGCGCGAACACGGCGCTGGGCGCGCTGCACCTGGCCCAGGCGGCGGGCGTGCCGCTGGGCGACCTGGTGGCGGTCCGCGCCAAGGCCACGGCCGACGAGGTGCTGCGGGGCGCGCCGGTGACCGTGGACGTGATCGTGATCGACCGGGCGGGCGCCGTGGTGGGCCGGGCCTGAGCGCCTCACCGGCGGAACAGCGCGGTCCACAGGAACGGTTCGCCGTAGTGCGGCGAGTCGGCGGGCTCGTCGTTCATCCGGCGCAGCTCGACCTCCTCGAAGTCCGCGAAGACCACCCGCAGCGACTCCGCCGTGTACGCGAGCCCGCCGTCGAGGGCGGGGGTCCGGTAGAGGTCGGCGTCCGGGCGTTGCGAGCCCATCTCCCCCGCCGCGAACGCCACCAGGCCGAAGTGTCCGCCGGGTGCGAGCACGCGGTCCAGCAGGGCCAGGTAGCTGATGCGCCGGTGGGGCGGCAGGTGGTGGAACAGGCCCGAGTCGTAGACCAGGTCGTACGGGCCGTCCGGCGTGGCCGTGAACACGTCGCCGACGTGGAACCGCACGTCGGCGCCGGCCTCGTGGGCGCGTTCCCGCGCCCAGTCGACGGCCGACGGCGACAGGTCCACGGCGTCGACCTCGAAGCCCGCCCGCGCGAGGTGGACGGCGTTGCGCCCGGGCCCGCACCCCAGGTCGAGCGCGCGGCCCCGGGGCAGGTCCGGCAGGCGGGCGACCAGGTTCTCGTCCGGCTTCGCGGCGAAGAACGGCACGGGACGGGCGCGGTCGGCGTAGAAGCGGTCCCAGCGCGCCTCGCCCGCGTCCCGCTCGAACAGGCCGTCCAGCAGGTCCAGCAGCTCCTCGACGGTGCGCACGTGCCGGTCCACGCCTACGCCCTGCACCGCTCGGCCGAGTAGAGGTGGCTGTCGGGGAAGCCCTCCGCCGCCAGGACCCGGCCCACGACGATGACCGCCGTCCGCTTGATCCCGGCGGCCTCGACCCGCGCCGCGATGTCGGCGAGGGTGCCGCGCAGCACCTCCTCGTCCTCCCTGGCGGCCCGCGCCACCACGGCGACCGGGCAGTCCGGGCCGTAGTTCGGCAGCAGTTCGGCGACGACCTCGGTGATCCGCTGCACGGCCAGGTGCAGCACGAGCGTCGCCCGGGACGCGCCCAGCGTCGCCAGGTCCTCCCCCGGCGGCATGGGGGTGGCGCGGGCGGCCGTGCGGGTGAGCACGACGGTCTGGCCCACGCCCGGCACGGTCAGCTCGCGCTTGAGGGACGCGGCGGCGGCGGCGAAGGCGGGGACGCCCGGTGTGACGTCGTAGGGGATGCCGAGGGCGTCGAGGCGGCGCATCTGCTCGGCCACCGCGCTGAACAGCGACGGGTCGCCCGAGTGCAGGCGGGCCACGTCGTGCCCGGCGGCGTGGGCGTCGGACAGCTCGCGCACGATCCGGTCGAGGTCCAGGTCGGCGGTGTCGACGAGGCGCGCGCCGGGCGGGCAGTGCTCCAGCACCTCGACGGGCACGAGCGCGCCCGCGTACAGGCACACCGGGGACTCGGCGAGGAGCCGGGCGGCGCGCAGCGTGAGCAGGTCCGCCGCGCCGGGGCCGGCGCCGATGAAGTGGACGGTCACGGGATCTCCTTGGTCACGGCCCACGTGGTCACGGGCATCTGGGGGCGCCAGCCGGTGAAGCCGCCGATCGGCACGGCCCGGCTCACCTCGATCCTGGTCAGCTCGCCGCCCAGCCGGGACCGCCACGAGGTGAGCACGGCCTCCGACTCCAGGGTGACGGCGTTCGCGACGAGCCTGCCGCCGGGGCGCAGCGCCGACCAGCAGCGCTCGACGACGCCGGGCGCGGTGAGGCCGCCGCCGACGAACACGGCGTCCGGGGTCGCCAGGCCCTCCAGCGCGTCGGGCGACGGGCCGACGACCACCCGGATGCCCGGCACGCCCAGGGCGACGGCGTTGCGGGTGACGCGCGCGGCCCGCTCGGGGTGCTTCTCGATCGCGACGGCCCGGCAGGACGGGTGCGTGCGGCACCACTCGACGGCGATGCTGCCCGCGCCCGCGCCGACGTCCCACAGCAGCTCGCCGGGCCGCGGCGCGAGCAGCGCCAGGGACACCGCGCGCACCTCGCGCTTGGTGAGCTGCCCGTCGTGCTCGAACGCGTCGTCGGGGCGGCCGGGGACGAGCGACGCGCCCCGCTCCTCCGGACCGCATGCCTCTGGACCGCACTCGACGGCCAGGACGTGCAGCGCGCCGGCGGACGCGGGGTCGTGGTGCACGCGCTCGTCCGGCGCGCCGAGGTTCTCCAGCACGGTGAGGCGGGCGCGCGGGGCGAGCGCGGCCACCTCGGCGGGGGTCGACCCGAGCACGAGGACGCGCCGGCCGGGGTGCAGGTGGGGCACGACGAGCGCCGCCGGCCTGCCGACCAGGCTGACCACGGCCACGTCGTCGAGCGCCCAGCCGAGCCGGGCGCAGGCCAGCGACACCGACGACGGGTGCGGCACGACGCGCACCCGGTCCGCGCCCAGCAGCCGCACGAGCGTGGTGCCGATGCCGTGGAACATCGGGTCGCCGCTGGCCAGCACGCAGACCCGGCGGTCCGCGTACCGGTCGAGCAGGCCGGGCAGGGCGGGCAGCAGCGGTGACGGCCACGGCACCCGCTCGAACGCGCCGGGCACGAGGTCGAGCTGGCGGGTGCTGCCCATGAGCACCTCGCAGGAGGCGATCCCGCGGCGCGCGCCCTCGGACAGGCCGGCCCAGCCGTCCGCGCCGATGCCGACGACGGTGACGGGCGCGCTCACACCGTGCCCAGGACGCGGGTGACGGCGATCTCGATCACCACGCGCTCGGGGTTGGCGCGGGGCGTGCGGTAGCGGGCGGCGTAGCGCTCCTCGGCGTCGCGCACGGCCCCCGGCTCGCGCCTGACCACCGCGCGGCCCTCCAGGGTCGACCAGCGGCGACCGTCCACTTGGCACACCGCGACCGGCGCGCCGGCCTCGCCCGCGGCCAGGACGTGCCGGACCTTGTGCGAGGCGCCGGAGGTGATCACGCGCGCCGTGGCGGTCTCCACGTCCAGGGTGACGCCCACCGGCACGACGTGCGGCGTGCCGTCCCGACGGATCGTGGTGAGCGTGCACAGGTGGCGCTCGGTCCAGAAGGCGCGGAACTCGTCGCTGCTGCTCGACAACATGGGTGCATCATGCGGCACGGCCGCGCCAGGGTGGAAAACGTGACGCGCCGATTCGGCCGCCCCCGGCCGGGAGACCCGGTGAGCGGGCCGTCCGCGCGCGGCGATCGGCGACCTCGCGGAGGGTGTCGTCGTGGTGGACGAGACCCCGGTGACCGACCTGCCGCCGTCCACGAGGGTGCTCAGCCCCTCGTCTCGTTCAGGTAGTTGTAGATGGTGTACCGGGTGACGCCGAGCACGCCCGCGAGGTAGTCGACGGAGTCCCTGATCAGGAACAGCCCCGCCTCGTCCAGGACGCGCACGACCTGCGACTTGTGGGACTTCTTCATCAGCTCCACCGGCACCCCGACCGCGGTGACGGCGCGTTCGACGAGCATCCGCTGGAGCGTGTCGACGTCACCGGGGAACGCCTCGACCGGCCGCGCGGCGGGTTCGGCGCCGGGGCGCGAGCCCGGGTCGCTGTTGACGCACAGGCAGCCGATCGCCACCCCGCTCCCGTCGCGCAGGAACACGGTGGACGACCTGAGCACCCGCCCGTCGGGCGCGTAGGTCTCGTAGCCGGCGAGGTCCTGCGTGGTGCCGCGGCGGACGAGGCCGAGCAGCAGGTCGGTCATCGGACCGCCGACGGCGCGGCCGGTCAGGTCCCCCGCGATGGCGATGATCGAGTTGGGCAGGGCGCCGAGGTCGTGCAGCACGACCTCGGTACCCGCGCCCAGGGCCTCGGCCAGGCTGTTCACCGTGGGCACGAGGGCCCTGAGCACGTCCGCCGACGCCGGGCCGGCGGTGGCGGTGGCCAGGGGGGTGGGCACGGGGGTGGCCGCCGGGCGGGCGCCCAGGGACTTCAGCGCGTCGGCGAACCTCGCGACCGTCCCCGGCGTGGTCGAGACGTGCGGTGACACCCGCACGTGCTCGGGTCGCACGGTCGCGGTCACGCCCGCCTCCACCAGGGCCGCGCCCACCACGGACGGCGGGTGGTCGGGCAGCGTGAACGCCGTGATGCCCGCCCGCCGGTCGGTCGCGGACACCACCGCGCCGCCGGCCGACCGGATCACCTCGGCCAGGGTGTCCGACTGCTCGGCGATCCTCCGGTCGATCCGGTCGACGCCGGCCAGTTCGACCAGCTCCAGGGCCGTGGCCAGGGCGCCCGCGGCGATCGGGCTCAGGTTGGTGATGGACCAGCCCGCGGCGTGCTCGGCGACCGGGTGGATCGCGTTGTCGAACAGCCCCGCGTCCTCGGCGCCCGTCCACCCGGACAGCACCGGGTCCAGCCGCTCCAGGGCGCGGTCGGACAGGGCCGCGAACCCGGTGGACCACCCGGCGCGCAGCCACTTCTGGCCGCCGACCACGAGGACGTCGGCCACCTCCCACGGCTCGTCGACCACCCCGAAGCCCTGGATGCCGTCGACCACCAGCAGGCGGTCGCCGACGACCTCGCGCAGCGCGGCCAGGTCGGCCCGGTAGCCGGTCCGGAAGTCCACCGCGCTCACCGACAACGCGGTCGTGGCCGGGGTCAGCGCCTCCCGGACCGCCTCCGGCGTCACCGGTCCCGCCGGCAGCCACCGCACCGCGGCCCGACCGGAGCGCGTCCACGGGTAGGTGTTGGCGGGGAACTCGCCCGCCGACACCAGCACCTCGCCGGTGACGCCCAGCGCGGCCTGGAACAGCCCGGTGCTGGTGTTCGGCAGCAGCGCCACGTGGTCGGTGTCGTTGCGGCACAGCCGGGCCACCGCGGCCTTGGCCCGGAGCTCCTGCCGCATCAGGTCGTCCACGGTGGCCGGGCCGGCCGCGGCGGACGACTCCAGCAGCCGGGTCGAGGCGTCGACCACCGCGTGCGACGGCGGCCCGAACCGGGCGAAGTCCAGGTAGCCCTCCGGCTCGTGGAACTGGACCAGGTACGACGACGGGATGCGCATGACCACCTAGAGCACCTTCGCGAGGAACTGCTGCGTGCGTTGCTGCCGGGGATCATCCAGCACCTGCGCGGGCGGACCCGACTCGACCACCGCGCCGTCGACCATGAACACCACGGAGTCCGCGACCTGGCGGGCGAACCCGATCTCGTGCGTGACCACGATCATCGTCATGCCGTCGCGGGCCAGGTCGACCATCACGTCGAGCACCTCGCCCACCAGCTCGGGGTCGAGCGCGGACGTCGGCTCGTCGAAGAGCATCAGCCGCGGTCGCATCGCCAGGGCCCGCGCGATGGCCACCCGCTGCTGCTGGCCGCCGGACAGCTGGTGCGGGTAGGCGTCGGCCTTGTCCGTCAGCCCGACGCGCGCCAACAGCGCCCGCCCCTCCTCGACGGCCTCGCGACGCGGCTTCCGCAGCACCTGGACCGGCCCCTCGACGACGTTCCCCAGCGCCGTGCGGTGCGGGAACAGGTTGAACCGCTGGAACACCATGCCGATGCCGCGGCGCTGCCGGGCCACCTCGCGCTCGCGCAGCTCGTGCAGCCTCCCGCCGCGCGAGGTGAACCCGACGGGCTGGCCGGCGACCCAGATGCGGCCCGCGTCGATGGTCTCCAGGTGGTTCACGCAGCGCAGGAACGTGGACTTGCCCGCACCGGACGGCCCGAGCAGGCACACCACCTGCCCGGCGTCCACGGTCAGGTCGACGCCCTTCAGGACCTCGGTCCCGCCGAACGACTTCCGCACGCCCACCGCCCGGACCAGGGGGGTCGAAGCGGTGCCCACCGGAGGAGCGGCGCTCATCGGGCGACCCCCTTGCCGTAGTAGCGCTCCAGGTAGTGCTGGCCGACGCTCGCCACGCTGACCACGACCATGTACCAGGCCGCCGCGGCGAGCAGCGTCTCCATGATCTGGAGGTTGCGCGAGGCGATGTTGTTGGCCGCGTGGATCAGCTCCAGGAAACCGATGACCGACGCCATCGACGTGCCCTTGAGCATGTTGATGAAGTTGTTGCCGGTGGGCGGGATGATGACCCGCATGGCCTGTGGCAGGACGACGCGGCGCAACGCGGTCGCGGGCGTCATGCCGATGGCCTTGGCCGCCTCGACCTGCCCGTGGTCGACGCTGTTCAGCCCTGCGCGCACGATCTCGGCCATGTAGGCGCTCTCGTTGAGCCCGAGCCCGAGCAGGGCCGCGACGAACGCCGTGACCAGCACGTTCGTCTTCTCCTCCCAGATGCCGAAGAACGAGATGTCCTCGAACACCAGGGCCAGGTTGAACCACAGCAGGATCTGGAGCAGCACGGGCAGGCCGCGGAACAGCCACACGTACCCGGCGGCGAACCAGCGGGCCACCGGGTTGGCCGAGCGGCGCATGAGGGCGATGACGACGCCGAGCACGATCGCGCCCGCCTGCGCCACGACCGCGAGCACCACCGTGTTGACCAGGCCGCGCAGCATGATGTCGTGGGTGAAGAAGCCCGGCACGGCCGCGTAGTCGATCTTCGCGTCGGCCAGCGCCCAGCCCAGCAGGCCGAGCAGCACCAGGATCACCGCCCCGCCGACCCACCGCCACCAGTGGCGCAGCGGGACGACGACCAGCTCGTCGTCGGTCGGGACCGGGGTCACCGCGGGCTCACCGGCCATTGACGGTCACCTCGTCGACCGCGCCCTGCTCGACGTCCCAGGCCGCGAGGATCTTGCCGTAGGTGCCGTCGTCGACGAGGGCCTGGAGCGCCTTCCGGATGGCGGCGGTCAGCTCGGGGGTGCTCTTGTTCACGCCGATGCCGTACGGGCCGCCGTTGATCGGGGCCAGGTCCAGGACCTCGAAGAACTCGCCGTCACCGGCGGTCTTGGCGACGTAGACGGCGGTCGGCAGGTCGTTGAGGATGGCGGCGACGCGGCCGGTGCGCAGCTGGTTCTGGTTCTGCGTGTCGCTGTCGGTGGCGGTCACCTGGATCGGGTCGCCGGAGAGGCACTGGTACTCCTTGGCGTAGGTCTCCTGGCTGGAGCCGAGGTTGACCGCGACCGCCTTCCCGCACAGGTCGTCGGGGCCCGTGACGCCCTGCGGGTTGCCCTTCTGCACCATGATGGTGATGCCGGAGGTGAAGTAGTCGACGAAGTCGATCGCCTGCTGCCGCTCGGCGGTGTCGTTCATCGCGGCCATCGTCACGTCGATGCGCCCGGCCTGGAGGCTCGTGATGAGCGAGCCGAACGCCATGTCCTGGTGCTCGACGGCCAGGCCGAGCTTGGCGCCGATGGCCTTGGCCAGGTCGACCTCGGAGCCGACCGCGGTCGTGCCGTCGGCGGCGTAGAAGTTGTTCGGCGGGTTCTGCACGTTGGACCCGACGCGCAGCGTGCCCGCCTGCCGGATGCTGTCCGGGAGGGTCGCGGCGAGCGCGTCGTCCTTGGTGACGGCCTGCACCACCGCGGCGGTGTCGGGCAGGTCACCGGTCGTGCCCGCGGGCGCCTCCTCGGCGGGGGCACCGCACGCGACCAGCGCGAACAGGGACAGGGCGAGGGCTGCGGTCCTGCGCACGGGACACCTCCTGCGATTGGGTGCCCGAAAACTATAACGTTCCGTTGAAGAGGTCCACACTTTGTTGAAGGGAATGTCCCGGGTGTCCTGATCGTTGTCCGGGGTACGAGGGGTCCGACCCCTGAACCGACGTGGAGGAGGACCTATGGCCACCGTGGAGCTGACCGCGGAGAACTTCGACGAGGTTGTCGGCGGCTCCGAGATGGTCCTGGTCGACTTCTGGGCCGGCTGGTGCGGACCGTGCCGCCAGTTCGCCCCGACCTACGAGAAGTCCAGCGAGAAGCACGACGACATCGTGTTCGGCAAGGTCGACACCGAGGCGCAGCAGCAGCTCGCCGCGGCGTTCGAGATCCGGTCGATCCCGACGCTGATGATCGTGCGCGACGGCGTGGTGCTCTACGCCCAGCCCGGCGCGCTGCCGGAGACGGCGCTGGAGGACCTGATCGACCAGGCGCGCAAGGTCGACATGGAGGACGTGCGCAAGCAGGTCGCCGAGCAGAAGGCGGCCCAACAGGGGTGACCCCGCAGGGGTGACGCGGACGTGGAAGAGGGGTGGGCCCGGTCGGGCCCACCCCTCTTCCACGTCGTGCGGGTCAGTCCATGGCGCGCGTGTCGCGCGGCGGGGCGACCGGGTCCTCGCCCGACGACTCGCCGGTCGCCATCCGCCGGCCCCGTTCCAGCTCGGCGTCCAGCTCCGCGCCCAGCAGCAGCGCGATGTTCGAGATCCACAGCCAGACCAGGAAGATGATCACACCGGCGAGCGAGCCGTAGGTCTTGTTGTACGAGCTGAAGTTCGCCACGTAGAAGGCGAAGCCCAGCGAGGCCGCCACCCACACCAGCACGGTGAGCAGGCCGCCCGGCGTGATCCACAGGAAGCCCGGCTGCCGCACGTTCGGCGACGCCCAGAACAGCAGCCCGATCGCGGCGCTGGCGAGCAGGAACAGCACGGGCCACTTGGCGATGTCCCAGATCGTCACGAACTGCTCGCCCAGGCCCAGCAGGTCGCCCACCCACCGCGCGACGCCGCCGGTGAGCGTGACGCCCAGCGCGGTCAGCGCCAGCAGCACCACCACGCCGACGGTCAGGCCCAGCCGCAGCGGGATGACCTTCCAGAACGGCCGGCCCTCCTCGACGTCGTAGATCGAGTTGGCCGCGCGCATGAACGCGCCGACGTACCCGGACGCCGACCACAGCGCGGTCACCAGACCGACGATCGCGAGGGGCCCGGTGGCCTTCGACTGCTGGAGGTTCTGGATGCCGTCCGCGATGAAGTCCTTGGCCTCACCGGGCCCCAGCATGTCCAGGCTGTCCACGATGGACTGAGTGGCCTGCGGCCCGATCAGGCCGAGCAGGGACACCAGCAGCAGGATGCCGGGGAACAGCGACAGCACCGCGTAGTAGGTGAGCGCCGCCGCCCAGTCGGTGAGGTTGTCGTCGTTGAACTCCTTCACCGTGCGCTTGAGCACGCCCCCCCATGAGCGCTTGGGCAGCTTGGTGGGTGCGTCGGGTGCTTGCGTCGCCATGAGCGCCGGGTTTCCCCGGAAACCCGTGCGTACACCACGCGTGTTCTGGGTAGTCGTGGGTCGACTGAGAGAGGAGACGGCCAATGGACCACCTCGCCACCGATCGGGAACCGTCCACCGCCGAACTGGTGAGCAGGCTCTCCGAGCAGGTGAGCAGGCTGGCGCGGGACGAGATCCGGCTCGCCGCTGTCGAAATGCGCGAGAAGGGCAAGCGCGTCGGCACGGGGGCCGGGCTGTTCGGCGGGGCCGGCGTGCTGGCCTGGTTCGGGCTGGGCGCGGTCATCGCGGGTCTGATCCTGCTGCTGGCCACCGTGCTGCCCGCGTGGGCCGCGGCGTTCATCGTCGCGGCGGCCGTGCTCCTCGTGGCAGGTGTGCTCGCGCTGGTCGGCCGCAAGCAGATCCAGAAGGGCACCCCACCGGTGCCGGAGGAGGCCATCGCGGGCGTGAAGCAGGACATCGCCACCGTGAGCGAGAGGGCGCACCGATGAGCGGCAAGGACGTTCCCGACAACCCCGACGAGCTGCGCGCGGACGTCGAGCAGACCCGGCGCGAGCTGGGCGAGACCGTCGAGGCGCTGGCGCACAAGGCGGACGTGCCCGGGCGGGTCAAGGAGAAGGCGCACGAGAAGGTGGAGAAGGTGAAGGAGAGCGCGACGCGGGCCAACGCGGCGGTCGCCGCGGCGGCCGGAAAGGCCACCGCGAAGGTCGGCCACGCCACCGACAAGGCGGGCGGGAAGGCCGCGGCGGCCGGGACGACCGCGGGTGCCGTGGCGGCCAAGGCCGGGGAGAAGGCCGGGGCCGCGGGTGCGCAGGCGGGCCAGGCGGCGAGCCAGGTGGGCGAGAAGGCCGGCGCCGTCGCGCAGCAGGTGACCGAGAAGGCCACGGCCGTGGCCGGACAGGTCGGCGAGAAGGCCACGGCGGTGGCCGGGCAGGTCGGCGAGAAGGCGACCGTGGCCGCGGACAAGGCGGCGGCCGTGGCGAGCCAGGTCGGCACGAAGGCGAGCGCGGTCGCGGGTCAGGTGGGCGAGAAGGCCGCGCAGGCGGTCGAGCAGCTTCCCCCGCCCGTGCAGCAGCGCGTCGACCAGGGCGTCCGCCAGGCCCGCAAGCACCCGGCGGCGGTCGCGGCCGGTGCCGCGGCGGTCGTCCTGCTGCTCTGGAAGCTGATGCGGAGGGGCCGATGAACGTGAACAAGCTCCTCTACCGCCCGCTCGGCATGCTGTTCGGCGTGCTCGGCGGTCTCGCGGCCAGCGCGGTGTTCGGCCAGGTGTGGAAGCTCGTCACGGGTACCGAGGAAGCCCCGACCCCGACCCAGAAGGACCGGGGGTGGGGCGAGGTGTTGCTGGCCGCGACCATCCAAGGTGCGATCTTCGGCCTGGTCAAGGCCGCGATCGACCGTGGTGGCGCGGCCGGCTACGACAAGCTCACCGGCGAGTGGCCCGGTGACACGAACAAGTACGACGGCGACTGAGCGTCGTCCGGAGCTGTCCCCGGAGGGGGCGGGCCGCCCTATTCGGGCTGCTCGTCCCCTCCTTCCGCGCGACGCCGCTCGTCGTCGCGTTCGCGCCGCTCGTCCTCGTCGAGGAACTGCTCCGGGTCCACGTCGAGGTCGGGCGGTTCCGGTGTGCCGGGGGACTTGGGCGGGTCGGGGTTGAGGGGCCTGTCCTCGGGTTCGGTCATGTGCAGGGAGTTACCCCGCCGACGGGGTCTTGAACACCGGGAACCGGGGTGGGCGCTTCTCCAGGAACGCCGCCACCCCCTCCGCGTACTCGGCGCTGTGCGCGGCCTCGTCGTAGAGCGCGCGCACCGCGTCGTCCTCGTGCCCACCGTCGGTGATGCGCTCCACGATCCGCTTCGCGCCCCGCACGCTGACCTGGGCGCGCGAGGCGATCGTGCCGGCCAGCTCCCCGACCCGGGCGTCCAGCGCGTCGGGCGGGTGCACCTCGTTGACCAGGCCGATGCGCAGCGCGGTCGCCGCGTCGAGGATGTCGCCGGTGAACAGGATCTGCTTGGCCCAGGCGGGCCCCACGACGTCCACCAGCTGCTTGGTGGACGCGAAGCCGTAGACGATGCCCAGCTTGGCGGGCGTGATGCCGAACCGGGCGTCCGACGCCGCGACCCGCAGGTCGCAGGCCAGCGCCACCTCGCACCCGCCGCCGATGCAGAACCCGGTGACGGCGGCGATCGTCGGCTTGCCGAGCGCGGTGATGGACCGCGCGCCCGCGTGCACCGCCTCCCCGTAGCGGGCGGCCCCCTCGGCGCCGCTGCGCAGCGTCCCGAACTCGCTGATGTCGGCCCCGGCGGAGAAGTGCTCGCCGCCGCGCACGACCAGCACGCGCACGGCCTCGTCGTCGCGCACCCGCGCCATCAGGCCGGGCAGCGCGGACCACATCTCGTAGCTCAGCGCGTTGCGCTTGGCCGGCCGGTCGATGGTCATCGTCGCGACCGGGCCGTCCGTCTCCAACCTGAAGGTCATCACCGGAGGGTAGGGCGCGGACGGCGGCCGTCGGGGGTGAGCGCCCTCACGTGAGGGACCAGAACGCGATCCCGCCGACGATCGCGCCCATCACGGCGCCCACCACGACCTGCGGCACGGTGTGGTGGCCCAGCGCCACCCGCGACCACGCCACCAGGGCCACCGCCGGTGACGCGAGCAGCACCCACGGGCCGTAGGTGATGGCCAGCACGACCACCGCGCCGGACGCCACGGCCGCGTGGAAGGAGACCTTCCAGCCGCGCGTGCCGCCCACCGGCAGGGCGAACGTGACGAGCAGGCAGAGCAGCAGGCTGAGGAACATCGACAGCGACAGGCCGAGCACGGTGCGCGGCGCACCGCCGAGGACGAGCGCGGCGATGCCCAGGGTCAGGGACGCGACGCAGGTCAGCAGCGGGACCAGCCGGCCCTCCCGGTTCGTCACGTGGTGGCCGTTCCAGCGGCCCCGGCGCGCGCCGCGCACGACGACGGCCATGGGGATGACCGAACCGGTCAGGCCCACGACGGCGCCCCACAGCAGGGTCTCCGGCACGCTCCTGGTGGCCTGCCAGGCCACCAGGAGCGGCACGCCGAGCACCAGGACCCACGGGGCCAGCACCTCCGTGGCCAGTCGGGCCAGGGGCGGTGCGGGCACGCGTGCGGTCATGATCGGGAGCGTAGCGGCGCGGGGGCCGTTTTACCGGTAGGCGTTGCGCGTGTACGTCGTGCTGAACTCGCCCCGGTTGCCGAAGTACACCGAAACGAGGTACGCCGGATCGGTTGCGAGCAGGCCGCGCTGGAGGTCCGAGCCGTCGTTCTGGTCGTCCCAGCCCCACGCGCTGTTGGCCGCGTTGTCCTTGCCGTTGTCGCCGCGGAACGTGCCCCAGCCCGCGAACGTCGCCGCGCTGGAGCGCTGCGCCCACAGGCCGCCCGGGGCGAAGGTGTCCACGAGCCGGTAGCCGACCGACCGGTCGTTGCCGCCCGAGGGCACCTCGCCGGTGTCGGACGGCACGTAGACCACCCCGTCACCGCCGGGGAACTCGGCGCCGTTCCACGCGTACAGGCCGTGGCCCTTGGCCTCCTGGCGGGTGGTGAACCGGGTGCCCTGCATGCGCAGGGTGCCGTCGACGGACTCCCGGCCCGAGGTGAAGGTGCTGCCGGGCGCCACATAGGAGTGGAAGTCGCTGTGCGCCACCGTGACGACGGCTTCGAGCTTCCCGTGGGTCGAGCCGTCCTTGCGGACCGTCGCCAGCAGGCCCTCCATGTCGTTCTCGTGGGTGAGCAGCGCGAACGGGTCGGGCACGTCCTCCCAGTCGCGCGGGTGGTAGAAGGAGTAGACCAGGAACCAGTGGGTCGAGGTCTCCACCACCGAGTAGTAGGCGGCGCCGGTGAGCCGGGCGAGCGAGTCGTCCTGGCCCTCCCAGTTGTTCAGCGTGTTCCACTCGCCGTCGTAATCCACAGTGGACAGGTAGTCGGCGTCGTAGTCGGACGAGTCGGTGTCCTGGTGGTGCACCGGGGCCCAGTACCGGGCGAGGTCGGCGTCGCTCACCGCGTGCGCCGGGGTCGTGGCGAACACCGGGAGCGCGAGTGCCGCGACCAGGGCCGCGGCGAACGTGCGTGCAGGGGTCATGCTCCACCTCCGTCAGGGGCCCGTTCGGGGCCAACGGGCCCTGCGGAACCCTGCGGTGAAGGAGTCACCGGCACAAGGGGCGATTCGGGTGATCGTTTTCGGATCACCTCTGCCAGGATCGGAGAACCCTCTGGAGCGCCTCGGCTTCCACCGGATCGGCGGTTGCGCCGAGCCGTCCGCGCACGGCGGGTGCCAGCGCTCCGGCGTGCGCGGACAGCGCGAGGAGCACCTCCTCCAGCGGGGGCGGCAGTCGCCACGTGACCCGGCTGCGCCGCACGGCGAGGCCGAGGCGCGGTCCGGTGAGGCGGTCCACGACCAGCGGGACGGCGCGTTCGTCGCCGAGCAGCGCGAGGGCGGCGAGGGCCGCGTCGGCGGCGGGCAGGTAGACGTCGCGGGCGGCCAGGGCCAGGTCGTCGGCGAACGGCGCGCGGACCGAGGCGAGCAGCAGGGCCGCGACCCGGCGGTTGTCCGGCTCGTCGTCGGCGAGCCGGTCGGCGACCAGCGGCAGCAGGTCCGGTCCGCTCCCCCGCACCGACCCCAGCAGGTCGCCGGAGGCCCACAGCGCGCCCCGCCGCACCTCGGCGTGCGGGTGCGCCAGCCACGCGGTGACCAGGCGCGGGTCGGGCACCTCCCGGTGCAGCCACCACACCGGGTTGGGCGCGGCCCACCAGGTCTCCTCCCACACCTCCGGCTCCGGGTCGAGCAGCGGCGCGGGGTCGACCTCCTCCCCCAGCCGACCGAGGCCGACGACGGCGGCGATCCGCACGGCCCGGTCGTCGTGGCCCAGCAGCCCGGCCAACCAGTCGCGGGCGGCCGGGTCGTCGTGCAGCCCGACGGCCACGACCAGGCCGAGCCGGGTGACCCGGTCCGGTTCGACGGCGAACCGGTCGGCGAGCACCCGCCACACGTCCCGGGCCTGCGCCAACGGGTACGTGACACCGCGCCGCACCTCGACGTCGGGATCGGCGAGCAGCGCGGTCAGCCTGGGCACGGCCCGCTCCCACGCCCCCGGCCACGCCGGGTCGACGGCGTCGGCGGTGCGCCCGGCGTGCCCCAGGTCGCCGACCACCTCCACCACCGCCGGCCGCACGGTGACGGCCGGGTCCTCGGCGAGGCCGAGCAGCGCGGGCAGCGCGGCGGGCGCGGCCGAGTACACCCGCGCGCCACCGCAGTGCACGACGTGGTCCAGCTCCCGCACGGCCGCCGCCGCGCGGTCGGGGTCGCGGACCTCGGCGAGCAGACCGGGCACGTCGCCCGCCGGTCCGTAGGCGTGTTCCAGGCGATTCCACACGCCGGGCAGCGTAGGCCGCGACGGGCCGTCCGGTAGCGGCTTTTCCCCGCCGCGGGTTCACCCGTTCGTGCCCGGACGGGGAGAGGTCAGGACGCCGGGAACATCCGGGTCATGCCGGGCGGCGGCGTGAAGGGGCGCCACCGGCCCGCGCGCTGGGCCAGCCGGTCGGCCACCACCCACAGCACGGTCGCGTTGTAGCCGTAGCCGAGGTGGCTGGAGGCGACCGCGACGTTCTCCGCCCTGGGCCCCTCCGGCGACACGCACGCCCGCCACGCCACGATCCCGTCGGACTTCGAGTACACCGACGTCGACGGCACCGGGAAGCGCGGCCGGGTGTGCTCCGGCGGCGGCATCTCCGCGCCCGCCTCGTAGAACCGGGCCAGCAGCCGGTAGACCGGGTTGACCCTGGTCTGGCGCAGGTCGGTCATCGCGTACGGGCTGCCGAGCGTGATCACCTGCCGGATCGTGCCGGGGTGCTCGCGGGCCAGCTCGCGGGCGAAGATGCCGCCCAGCGACCAGCCGACGACGCTCACCTTGCCCCGGCCGCGCGCCGCCAGCTCGCGCAGCCGCACCCGCATGCCCTCCACGACCTGCACCGACGGGCCGAGGTTGAGGCCCAGGCCCCAGCCGTGCACGTCGTAGCCGAGGCCGGCGAGGAACCGGCGCAGCGCCACCGTCGCGCCGTCGTTGAAGCCGAGGCCGGGCAGCACCAGCACGGTGTGCCCGTCGCCGCTGGGCGCGGCGCGCAGCAGCGGGCGGGCGGCGGCGAACTGGCCGATGTCCACCGCGGCCCTGGTGGGCTCGGTCAGGTACCACAGCCACCCGGGCACGGTGGGCGCGATCGGCTGCTCCACCTGCTCCACCTGCCCCGCAGGCGTGTCCGACAGTGCTGCCACGGCCCCTCCCCCCGCTCGGCGTCGAGCGTGTCCCAGGTCACCATGGTGTTTCACCGGCGTGAAAATCGCCAGTACCGATCAGTCTCGATTGCGCGCCGATCGGTCCGGACCACTACCGGGCCGTCAGGGCGAGCAGCCGCTCGGCGATCACCTCCGGGATCTCCAGCTGCGGCACGTGCCCGACCCCCTCGAACACCTCGAACTCCCAGGACGGGTTGCGCCGGGCCGCGGCCTCCGCCGCCTTGACCGGCACGAGCCGGTCGCGGTCGCCGTGCGCCAGGTAGACGGGGGCCTTCACCCTGCTCATCGCCGCGTAGTAGCGGCGGCCGGCCGCGCTGGCCCGGACCACCGAGCGGGCGGCGGCGAGGAACGCCTCGTCCAGGCCGGGGATCTCCTCGCGCTGCTCGATGAGGTTCATCGAGGCGAGGACGACCTCCTCGGGCACCACCTTGGAGTTCGCGCACACCAGGTTGAGCACGCGCTTGACCTGGCGGCGCGGCGACACGCCCCGCCGCGACCTCTCCAGCAACCAGCGCCCCGCGCCGGGCAGCGAGTACAGGGCGAACGCGGCGGCGACCTGCGGGTCGAGGCGGGCGCCCAGCAGTGGCACGGCCGGGTCCAGCAGGGCCAGGTGGGTGACGCCGGCGGGCCGGCGCGCGGCGTGCAGGACGGAGATCATCCCGCCCATCGAGTTGCCGACCAGGGCGACGGGCTCCCCCACCACCTCGGCGACGAACCGGTCGAGCAGGCGGGCGTTCGACGGCACCGTCGTGGAACGGCCCTCGGGGTGGGTGAGGCCGAACCCGGCGAGGTCGACGGCGAGCACCCGGTGGCGCTCCACCAGGTGCGGCGCGAGCAGGCACCAGTTCAGGTGCGACCCGCCCAGCCCGTGCACGAGGACGACGGGCGGCCCGTCGCCGCCGAAGTCCACGTAGTGCACCGGACCGTCCAGGTCCGCGTACCGGCTCGTCCCGCCCCAGTGGTCGAGTGTCGTCATACCCGCGAGTATGACCGACCGCTCGGTACGCCCGCCGGGGCATCCGCGCGGGCGCCCCGGGGGCGTCGTCAACCTCCCAGTCGGGCGCGCAGCTCGTCGCCTCGCGGGTCGCCCAGCGACTCGTAGAGCCGGGCGGCGGCAGCCCACTCGGCCCCCGCTTCCTCCGCCTGGCCGCGCCCGGCCAGGGCATCACCGAGGATCTCGTGCGACACCGCGCAGCCGTTCCAGTAGTCGGCCTCGGTCAGCACCCGCAGCGCCTGCCCGGCGTGCTCGGCGGCCTGGTCGAACTCGCCCGCGGCGATCAGCACGGCCGCCACGTCGTTCAGCGCGTTGCCGATGTTGCGCCGGTCGTCGTGCTCGCGCCTGATCTCCAGGGCCCGCCTCGCCTCGGTGAGCGCCAGGTCGACCTCGCCGGTCCGGACGTGCGCCTTGGCCAGGCCGGCCAACGCGGTGGCCTCGCCCCAGGTGTCGGCGTCCTCCAGGTGCATCGCCAGGGCCTGCCGGAACACCGGGATCGCCTCGCTGCTCCGCCCCATCGCGTGGTAGGTGGCACCGGTGTCGCGGAGCGTCCACGCGATGCCCCACCTCGTGCCGTCCTCGCGCCAGCGGACCAGGGCCGTCTCCAGGTGCTCCAACGCGCGCTCGAAGCGCAGCAGCTCCCGTTCGGCGATGGCGGCGCTGGTGCGCAACCACGCCTCGGCTGCCACCTCGCCGCAGGCGCGGGCCGAGTCGATCCCGACCTCGTGCGTCGTCACCCAGTCCCGGTGCGGCTTGCGGACGAGCATCAGGCCGAAGATCAGCACGGCCAGCTGCCAGGCCGCCCGGTGCTCGCCGAGGCGTGCCGCCTGGCTGATCGCCGCCACCAGGTTGGGGCGTTCCGCGTCACCCCACGCCAGGGCGGCGGCGCGGTCGGCGAAGTCCGGGACCACGCCCACCGGGTCTGGGAGGTCGATCGGGATCTGCGAGAAGAACGGGATGATCTCGTGCACCGCGGCGGCGGTGGCGTGCGCGTACCAAGTCAGCAGTCGGCGGACGGCCTCGCGCCGCCCCTCCTCGTCCTCGTCGGACTCCGCGCACTCGGCGGCGTGCAGGCGCAGCAGGTCGTGCAACTGGTAACGCCGGTCGCGCTCGGCGAGCAGGTGGACCGAGGTCAACTCGGCCAGCAAGCGGCGGGTACGCCCCTCGCCCGCCCCGATCAGCGCCGCGGCGGCGGACAGGCCGATGTCCGCGCCCCGGGTCAGCCCCAGCAGGCGGTAAGCGCGGGCAACGGGGTCGTCGAGCGCCCGGTAGGACCACGAGAACACCGCGCGCACCGTCGCGGTCTCGTCTCCCGGCGTCGCCAGCACGTCGAGTCGTTCGCGCTCCTCGGCCAGTTCGGCCACCAGGTCGGCCACCCGCGCGCCGTCGTCGTTCGCGAGCCTCTCGGCCGCGATGCGCAGCGCGAGCGGGAGGTGCCCGCAGTACTCGATCAGCGAGGAGACCGCAGCCGGTTCGGCGTCGATCCGCTCGGCTCCGACCACCTCGCGCAGGAGGTCCGCTGCCCGGTCCGGCGGCATCACGTCCAGCGGCATCCGGTGCGCTCCGTTCTTCGTCGCCAGACCGGCCAGGTCGCTACGGCTCGTGATCACGACCCTACAGGTCGGGGTGCCGGGGAGCAGGGGTCTCACCTGCTGCGCGGACGAGGCGTTGTCCAACAGCAGCAGCATCCGCCGGCGGTACACCAGGGAGCGCCAGAGCGCCGCTCTGGCGTCGACCCCGCCGGGTAATCGCTCGCTCGGCACGTCCAGCGCGCGCAGCACGTGTTCGAGAGCGTCCTCCGGGTTCACCGGGCGTTCGACGTGATAGCCGCGCAGGTCGACGTAGAGGTCACCGTCGCTGAACCTCTCGCGCACCCGGTGCGCCCAGTGCGTGATGAGCGAGGTCTTCCCCACACCGCCCACACCGGCGATCACCTCGATCGGCGACGCACGATCGTCCGCTGTGTCCAACCACTCGTCCAACCTGGCCAGATGGGCAGCGCGGTCGGTGAAGTGGGAAATCGCGGCAGGCAATTGCCGGGGCGTCGGGAACGAATGCGGGGCAGCGTGAAAGTGCACGTCCCCGTGTACGTCACGAGCCTGGAAAACATTGGAATGCGATACAGTCCCGGAAATTTCGTTGCGTGGACCGGACGCCACACCCACCACCTTCGAAGGCACGTGCCGGACGGAATGTCCGACATCGAAGATATCGGACACCGGATACCGCCGACCGGATAGGCGAACGTTGATCCGATCGGCTCGCGACCATTCGCCGCAACCGCTATCCCGAATCGCGCCACGCCCATTCCGCACCCCGCGGCGCGCGAGTCGTCCCCCGCGCCCCGGGATGCCTCGGCACCAGGGCACAATGGCTCGCTGTGACCACAGCCATCCACCAGAGGATCGCCGACGAACTGGGCGTGCGGGCCGGGCAGGTCAGCGCCGCGGTCGACCTGCTCGACGGCGGCTCGACCGTGCCCTTCATCGCCCGCTACCGGAAGGAGGCGACCGGCGCGCTGGACGACGCCCAGCTGCGCACCCTGGAAGAGCGGTTGGGCTACCTGCGCGAGCTGGAGGAGCGCCGGGCGGCCGTGCTGGAGTCGATCCGGTCGCAGGGCAAGCTGGACGACGCGCTGGAGGCGTCGATCCTGGCCGCCGACTCCAAGGCCCGCCTGGAGGACCTCTACCTGCCCTACAAGCCGAAGCGGCGGACGAAGGCGCAGATCGCGCGCGAGCAGGGCCTGGAGCCGCTGGCCGACGGGCTGCTGGCCGACCCGACGCAGGACCCGCGGGTCGTGGCCGAGGCGTACGTGACCGAGGAGGTCCCGGACGTCGCGGCGGCGCTCCAGGGCGCGCGGTCCATCCTGGTCGAGCGGTTCGGCGAGGACGGCGACCTGATCGGCGAGCTGCGCGAGCGCATGTGGACGCGCGGGCGGGTGACGTCGAAGGTCCGCGAGGGCAAGGAGGAGGACGGGGCGAAGTTCTCCGACTACTTCGACTTCTCCGAACCGTTCACCAAGCTCCCCTCGCACCGCATCCTCGCCCTGCTGCGCGGCGAGAAGGAGGAGGTCCTCGACCTCGTCCTCGACGCGGGCGACGACGAGGAGCCCACCGGCTACGAGGTGGGCATCGCGGCGCGCTTCGGCGTGGACGACCGGGGCCGGCCGGCCGACAAGTGGCTGACCGACACGGTCCGCTGGGCCTGGCGCACCCGCATCCTCGTGCACCTGGGCATCGACCTGCGCGCCCGGCTGCGGGCGTTCGCCGAGGACGAGGCCGTGAAGGTGTTCGCCTCGAACCTGCGCGACCTGCTGCTGGCCGCGCCCGCGGGCACCCGCGCCACCATGGGCCTGGACCCCGGGTTCCGCACCGGCGTGAAGGTCGCCGTGGTCGACGCGACGGGCAAGGTCGTCGCCACCGACGTGATCCACCCGCACGTGCCCGCGAACCGCTGGGACGAGTCGATCGCCAAGCTCGCCGCGCTCGCGAAGAAGCACGACGTGGAACTGATCGCCATCGGCAACGGCACCGCGTCGCGCGAGACCGACAAGCTCGCCGGCGACCTGCTCAAGCGGCACCCGGAGCTCACGCTCACCAAGGTCGTGGTGTCGGAGGCGGGCGCGTCGGTCTACTCGGCGTCGGCGTTCGCGTCGGCCGAGCTGCCCGGCATGGACGTGTCGCTGCGCGGCGCGGTGTCCATCGCGCGCCGGTTGCAGGACCCGCTGGCCGAACTGGTGAAGATCGACCCGAAGTCGATCGGCGTGGGCCAGTACCAGCACGACCTGGCCGAGTCGAAGCTGTCGCGCTCGCTGGACGCGGTGGTCGAGGACTGCGTGAACGCGGTCGGCGTGGACCTCAACACCGCGTCCGTGCCGCTGCTGACCCGGGTCTCGGGCATCACGGCCGGCCTGGCCGAGAACATCGTGCTGCACCGCGACTCGAACGGCCCGTTCCGCTCCCGCAAGGCGCTGAAGGACGTGCCGCGGCTCGGCCCGAAGGCGTTCGAGCAGTGCGCGGGCTTCCTCCGCATCCCCAACGGCGACGACCCGCTCGACGCCTCCTCCGTGCACCCCGAGGCGTACCCGGTGGTGCGCCGCATCCAGCAGCGCGCGGGCGCGGAGCAGCTGATCGGCAACACGGCGGTGCTGAAGTCGTTGCGGCCGCAGGACTTCGTGGACGACACGTTCGGCCTGCCCACCGTCACGGACATCCTGCGCGAGCTGGAGAAGCCCGGTCGCGACCCGCGCCCGGCGTTCAAGACGGCGACGTTCGCCGACGGCGTGGAGAAGATCGCCGACCTCAGGCCCGGCATGGTGCTGGAGGGCGTGGTGACGAACGTGGCCGCGTTCGGGGCGTTCGTCGACATCGGCGTGCACCAGGACGGCCTCGTGCACATCTCGGCGCTGTCCGACACCTACGTGAAGGACCCGCGCGACGTCGTGAAGTCCGGTGACGTGGTGCGGGTGAAGGTGCTGGAGGTCGACATCCCGCGCAAGCGGATCGGGTTGTCGCTGCGGTTGCAGGACGAACCGGGCCGCAAGCCGGCGCGCGACCAGCAGCAGGACGGTCGGCGCGGCAGTGGCGGCGGCGGTGGCGGTGGCGGTGGCGGTCAGCGCGGCGGTGGCCGGCGCGGCGGCGGTGGCGGCGGCGGTCGTCAGCCGGAGCGCCCGCCGGCCAACGGCGCGATGGCCGAAGCGCTGCGGCGCGCGGGGCTTGGCGGCGGTCGATAGGGGTACCCGGCCGGCATGAGGGTCGTCGTCACCGGGGCCAGCGGCAGCGTGGGCACCGCCCTGCGCCGCGAGCTCCGGGACGACGACCACCCCCACCCCGACCGGACGCACGACGTCCTCGGCGTCGCCCGGCGCGTGCCCGACGACAGTCGGTGGGTCCGGTGCGACATCGGCGCGCCGGGTGCCGAGGAGATCTTGACCAGGGCGTTCGACGGCGCCGACGCCGTGGTCCACCTGGCGTGGGCGATCCAGCCCCGCACCGACGAGCCCGACATGCGCCGCACCAACATCGGCGGCACCGAGCACGTGCTGCGCGCCGCCGACCGCGCGGGCGTGCCGCACCTCGTCGTCGCGTCCTCGGTCGCCGCCTACTCCCCCGCCGACCACCCGGTGGACGAGGACTGGCCGCGCGACGGGGTCGCCGGGAGCGGGTACAGCCTGCACAAGGCGGAGCTGGAGCGGATGGTGGCCGGCAGGTCGTCCACCACCGTCGTCCGACCGGCCGCGGTCGTGCAGGACGACGCGGCGGGCGAGATCGAGCGGTGGACGCTGAGCCCGCTGGTGCCCGCCGCGCTGCTGGGCCGTTCGTGGCTGCCGGTGCCGCTGTGGCGCGGGCTGCGGTTGCAGGTGGTGCACGCGCGGGACGTGGCGGGGGCCGTGGCGCTGCTGCTGCGCGGACGGACGACCGGCGCGTTCAACGTCGCCGCCGACCCGGCGCTGCGCGCGCGCGACCTGGCGGAGATCTTCGGCGGTTTCCTGGTGCCGGTTCCGTTCGCCGCGGCGCACGCCGTGGCGGGCCCCGCGTGGCGGTTCGGCGCGCAACCGCTGCACCCCGGCTGGCTGCGCCTCGCGGACCAGGTGTCCCTTGTGGACACGACGCGGCTGCGGGCGCTCGGCTGGGCGCCGCGGTACGCACCCCGGGAGGTGCTGGACTCGCTCGTCCGGGCGATGATCGACGGGCGTGGCACGTGGGGACCACTCGCACCGCGTGACGGGGCGTGGTGGCGCAGACTGGGTTGGGGACGGCCGAGCCGACAGGGAGGGTTGCGTTGAGCGACGTCGTGGACGCGGTGGTCGTGGGAGCAGGGCCCAACGGGCTGGTGGCGGCGAACGTGCTGGCCGACGCCGGGTGGGACGTCCTGGTGCTGGAGGCCGCCGACGAGCCCGGCGGGGCGGTGCGCACGGCGGAGCTGATCGAACCCGGGTTCAAGAACGACCTGTTCAGCGCGTTCTACCCGCTGGGCGTGGCGTCACCGGTGATCGCCGGCCTGGACCTGGCGCGGCACGGGCTGGTGTGGCGGCACGCGCCCGAGGTGCTGGCGCACGTGCTGCCCGACGACCGGGCCGCGCTGCTGTCCCGGGACGTGGACCGCACGGCCGCGTCGGTGGACTCGTTCGCGGCCGGCGACGGCGAGGTGTGGCGGGAGGAGTTCGCGCGCTGGCAGCGGGTGCGGGACTCGTTGATCGAGGCGCTGATGAGGCCGTTCCCGCCGGTGAAGGCCGCGGCCGGGCTGCTGGGCGCGCTGGGCGCGGGCGGTTCGCTGCGGTTCGCGCGGACGTTCGTGCAGTCGGTGCGGGCGTTCGGCGACGACCGGTTCCGCGGTGAGGGCGCGCCGATGCTGATGGCGGGCAACGCGATGCACACCGACCTCGGGCCGGACCAGGGCGGCGGTGCCGCGTTCGGGTGGCTGCTGTCGATGCTGGGGCAGGACGTCGGCTACCCGGTGCCCGAGGGCGGGGCCGCGTCGCTGACCCGGGCGCTGGTGCACCGCCTGGGCGGGGTCGTCGAGTGCTCGCGGCCGGTGGCGCGGGTCGTGGTGGCCGGCGGTCGGGCGTTGGGCGTGCGCGACGCGTCGGGCGGGTTCGTGCGGGCGCGCAAGGCGGTGTTGGCGGACGTGCCCGCGCCGACGCTCTACCTGGACATGGTGGGCCCCGACCACCTGCCGCCGCGGCTGGTGTCGGACCTGGGCCGGTTCGAGTGGGACGACGCGACGGTGAAGGTGGACTGGGCGCTGGACGGGCCCATCCCGTGGACGGCCCCCGAGGCGCGCGGCGCCGGGACGGTCCACCTGGGGGGCGACTTCAACGGGTTGGCGGTGGCCAGCACGGAGATCGCGTGCGGCAAGCTGCCCCGCACGCCGTTCGTGATCATGGGGCAGATGACCACGTCGGACCCGACCCGGTCGCCCGCGGGTACGGAGACGGCGTGGGCCTACACGCACGTGCCGCGCGGCGAGTCGTGGTCGCCCGAGCGGACCCGGCGGCGGGCGGACCGGGTGGAGCAGCTGATCGAGCAGCACGCGCCGGGGTTCCGCGACCTGGTGCGCGGGCGCTTCGCGCAGGGGCCCGGCGACCTGGAGGACCGCAACCGGGCGCTCGTGGGCGGGTCGATCAACTCGGGGACGGCGGCGATCCACCAGCAGCTCGTGTTCCGCCCCGTGCCGGGGCTCGGGCGGGCGGACACCCCGGTGGACCGGCTGTTCCTCGCGGGCGCGTCGGCCCACCCCGGTGGCGGGGTGCACGGCGCGGCGGGGGCGAACGCGGCGCGGGCGGCCTTGGCGCGCAACGGCCTGGCCGGGGACGCCTACCAGCTGTTGGTCCGCGGTCTGCACAAGGCCGTGTACTAGAGCGGGCCCGTGCGGCGGCGGAGCGGTCGTCCGGCGCGAGGTCGTTCCCGCGCCGGACGGCGGGTCAGTCCCGGCGCCGGACGGCGAGGTCGGCGAGCCGGCGCAGCGTCTCGCGGTTGCGGGGCTTGAGGAACACGGCCTGCACGGCCTCCGGCAGCAGCGCGGGCGGCCCCTTGACGGCTTCCTCGGACATGACGATCTCGGTGCCGTCCGCCACCTCGGTCAGCTCGAAGCGCACCCGGGCCGCGCCGAGGGGCCACAGGCGGGCCTCCAACTCCAGCAGCCGCCCCGGTTCGACGGCCAGCACGGTGCTCACGTCCTTCACCGCCACCGGCCACGCGCCCACGCTGTGGTGGATGCGCGTGCCCACCCCCGGCCACCCCGGGTCCACCTCGCGGATGTGGGCGGCGCCCACCACCCAGCCCGCGTACGACCAGCCGTCCTCGAGCACCGAGAACACCTTGTCCACCGTCGTCGGCACCACCGTGCGCACCTGGATCACGCCACCGGGGTTCCCGCGCTCGACGTGGGGAAACCGCTACCGGGCGCGGGTGCCCTTGAGCGCGACCAGGTCCGACTCGAACAGGTCGGCCACCACGGCGAGGCCGCCGGGCGTCGCCGGGTCGGGCCGGGCGACGTAGGACTGGGTGCTCGACGGCCGCCCGGCCAGGGAGAACCGCAGCTGACCGGTGAGACCGCGGGTGTCCACGGCGTTGGTGTCGGCGAACGCGCGCAGCACGCCGTCGCGGGTCAGGTCGCGCTCGGCGCACGCCTTCTCCAGGATCGCGGCGAACGCGACGCCGATGACGTAGCCGTGGTCCACCGAGCCGGTCGGCTCGACGTCGGGGAACTTCTCCCCGAATGCGGCCGCGACGTCGCGCGGACCGGGCGCGTCGGTGGCGAACGGGGCGATCGGCGACACCACCAGCAGGCGTTCGGCGACGGCGCCGGCGGCCGGGGACTCCAGGATCAGCGGGTCGTAGCCGACCGCGTTGACCAGGAACGGGACCTTCCAGCCGAGGTTCTCGGAGGTGGCGACGGCGAGGGCGGTCTGCTGCGGCGAGGTGCTGAGGAACACGGCCTTGGCGCCGGCCGCGCGCAGTTCGGCGATCTGGGCGGACACGTCGGCGGTCTCGGCGACGGACCGGGACACCAGCCGCATGCCCCAGTGCCCGGCGGCGAACTCGCTGCCCTCCAGGGCGTTGCGGCCGTAGTCGCTGTCCACGTGGACGTGGCCGACGGTGTCGCCGGGCGCGATGACGCCGGTCCGCTTCAGGTGGTCCAGGCCGTTGATCACGTCGAGGTCGTAGGTCGTCCCGACGACGACCATGTGCGGGTTGCCGAGCAGGCTCGCCGACCACGACGCCGGCGCGGCGAGGGCACGCGTCTGCATCAGGTCCGGCTCGATGGCCTCCGTCATCGGCGCGCCGGTGACGTCCACGAACCCGAGGACCTCGGGCTCCAGCGCGAAGTAGCCGTCCAGCGCCCGGTTCACGTCGTAGCCGTGGTCCTCCTGCTTCAGCTCGACCTTCCGGCCGCAGATCCCGCCGCGCCCGTTCAGCTCCCCGAAGAACAGCTCGTAGCCCTTGATGCGGAGCAGCGAGGTGGCCGAGAACGGGCCGGTCAGGTCGGTCAGCACGCCGAGGGAGATGGTCGTGTCGGTGACCCCCGGGCCGGTCTGGACCGGGTCCCCGTCCTCGCCGGCGCACCCGGAGGCGACCAGGGCGATCACGGCCGTCGTCACGATCAGGTTGCGCACGAGTGAACTCCCACCTCCGGTTACCGGTCGGTAGGAGTATTGGCAGAACCCGGCCCCGGCACCTAATCCTGTGAGGAACCGCACCGCGGGCGCGGTGCGCGGCGGGACTACCCGGCGCGGGTGCCCTTGAGCTTGACCAGCTCCGATTCGAACAGGTCCGCGACCACGGCGAGGCCGCCGGGCGTCGCCGGGTCCGGGCGGGTGATGTAGGACAGCGTGCTGGACGGGCGCCCGGTGAGGGAGAACCGCAGCGGACCGGTCAACCCCTTCGTGTCCACGTGGCCGGTCTCCTGGAACGCCCGCAGGACGCCGTCGCGGGTCAGGTCGTGCTCCGCGCACGCCTTCTCCAGGATCGCGGCGAAGGCGACGCCGACCGCGTAGCCGTGGTCCACCGACCCGGTCGGTTCGAGGTCGGGGTAGGTGCGCCGGAACGCCTCCGCGACCTCGCGCGGTCCGGCGGCGTCGGCGGCGAACGGGGCGATCGCCGAGACGACCAGCACCCGCTCGACGACGGCCGCGGCGGCCGGCGAGTCGAGGATCGACGGGTCGTAGCCGGCGGCGTTGACCAGGAACGGGACGTGCCAGTCGAGCCGCTCGGCGGTGGCCACGGCGGTCGCGGTCTGCCGCGGTGAGGTGCTGAGCACCACGGCCTTCGCGCCCGCCGCGCGCAGTTCCGTCACCTGGGCGGCGACGTCGGCGGTTTCGGCGACGGGCTTCGCGACCAGCTCCACGCCCCAGTGCCCGGCGGCGAACTCGCTGCCCTCCAGGGCGTTGCGGCCGTAGTCGCTGTCCACGTGGACGTGGCCGACGGTGTCGCCGGACGCGATCGCACCGGTCCGCTTCAGGTGGTCCAGGCCGTTGATCACGTCGAGGTCGTAGGTCGTCCCGACGACGACCATGTGCGGGTTGCCGAGCAGGCTCGCCGACCACGACGCCGGCGCGGCGAGGGCACGCGTCTGCATCAGGTCCGGCTCGATGGCCTCCGTCATCGGCGCGCCGGTGACGTCCACGAACCCCAGGACCTCGGGCTCCAGCGCGAAGTAGCCCTCCAGCGCCCGGTTCACGTCGTAGCCGTGGTCCCGCTGCTTCAGCTCGACCTTCCGGCCGCAGATCCCGCCGCGCCCGTTCAGCTCCCCGAAGAACAGCTCGTAGCCCTTGATGCGGATCGACGACGTCGCCGAGAACGGGCCGGTCAGGTCGGTCAGCACGCCGAGCGAGATGGTCGTCCCGGTCACCCCGGGACCGGTTCTCGGCTCGGGCTCGGGCTCGGCGCAACCGGCGGCGAGCAGTCCGAGCAGCGCGGTAGTGGCGATCAGGGTGCGCACCGGTGACTCCAATGTCAGGCCGCTCACCGGTGGGAGCGTGGGCGGACCACCGGTGCCCGTGATTGTGCATACCGAACGGTCGGAATGTCGCTCGGAATTACCCGTGATTCACTCGAACGGCGCAACAGCGAGCGCGTTCGTGGATGACGGCGGCGGGTGGCGCGGTGACGGTGACGCCCTGTCGCCGCGTGAACAGGACGTCGCGCACCCGCTCGCGCGGGGCCGCACCAACCCGGCCGACCTCGGTCGCCGGGCCGGGTGGTCGCGGGAACGCGCCCGCGACCACCCGGCCCGATCAGGTCCTACAGGTAGGAGCGCTGCCCCCACGGCATGGCGGCGGCCAACTGGGCGCGCCGGCCGATGTCCAGCTTGCGGTAGATGCGGGTGATGTGGAGCTCCACGGCCCGGGTCGACACCGAGAAGTGCTCGGCGATCTGCCGGTTCGTCATGCCTTCCAGCATCATGAGCGCGATCCGGTGCTCGTGCGGCGTCAGCGGCTCGCGGGAGCGCGAGTCCGCGGTCTGACCGTCGCGCGGGCGGACGATGCCCGGCACCCGCTCGCCCTCCGGCAACCCCAGCAGGACGTGCCACTGGCGGATGCGCACCTCGGCGATCGACTGCGAGCGCACGTACGGGTCGCCGCGCACCAGGTCCCGGGCGGCGGCGTCGTCCGGCACCTGCACGATCAGCAGGACACCGGACCCGTCGGCCCACGGCCCGGTCCCGACGAGCACGCCCTGCTCGGCGAGCGGGCGCCAGTATTCCCGGTGCGCGAGATGAATGGATCTCCGCACCTGTCGCGCATCGCGAAAAGTCAACTCAACGGCGAAGGCCACTGGACTGATCCCCATTTCATTCAGCGGCACCAATATCGCCACACACTCAACTGCCGGCTTTAATGAGTGTCAAGTGAGACGCGTCACACCCACGATACGGGAACCCGATGGCACCTATAGCCGCTTTTCGAACCAGTGCTCCGCATAGCGGTCGTGGTTGAACGGCGCAACCTCCCGGTAACCGTGCCGGGTGTACAGCGCACGGGCTTCGACCAGGTCAGCGCGCGTGTCGAGACGGATCGAGGTGGCGCCGAACGAGACGGCGGACTCCTCCACGGCGGTCAACAGCGCCACTCCCCCACCGGTGCCCCGGGCCTCCGGCCGGACGTAAACCCGCTTCAACTCCGCAGTACCGGGGTTGACAAACCGGTACCCGGCGCACCCCTCGACCACCGGCCCGCGCCCACCCGTGAAGAACACGGCCAGGTCGTCGGTCGGGTCCTCGGAGATGGCCAGGTCAACCTCTTGCGGGGTCGCCGGGCGGCCGTGGTAGCGGGCGATGATGTCGGCCAGGTAGTCCCGGATCACCGCCACTGCCTCCGGGCTGTCCACCGACGCCGGCTGAACGGTCCATGAAGTCACCGACAGATTTTCACCCCCGATAGGCCATTCGGACACCCGGTTTTCCGCATTCCGGACGCGTGTAAAGTCCACGCCCGTGGCAGCGCAACAGGTCCGCCTGGAGCGGGACGCGGTCGACCTCGCCGTGCTCACCGTCGACGCCCCTCCCCTGAACCTCTACACCGACGGGTTGCACGACCTGCTGGAGGCCGCCGTCGAGGACCTGGAGGAGCGCCCCGCGCGGGCCCTGCTCGTCCGGGCCGAGGGCCGGGTCGTCAGCGGCGGCGTGGACGTCAACCTGTTCGCGGCGCAGAAGACCCGGGCACAGGCCAAGGCGCTGTTCGACGGGATGCTCGACCTGCCCGAGCGCATCGCCGCCCTGCCGTTCCCGACCGTGTTCGCCGCGCACGGCCTGTGCCTGACCTGGGCGTTCGAGGTGGCCGTGGCCTGCGACATCCTGCTGGCCGCCGAACGGGCGCGGTTCGGGCTGGTGGAGAAGGTCGTCGGCCTCACCCCGACCATGGGCGGCACGCAGCGGCTGGCCGCACGGGCGGGCGTGGGCCGGGCCAAGGAGCTGGTGATGACCGGCGACACCTACGACGCGGCCACGCTGGAGCGGTGGGGCGTGGTCAACCGGGTGCTGCCCGACGAGGGCTTCGACGACGCGGCGCTGGAGTTCACCCACGCCCTGGCCACGGGCCCCACGCGGGCGCACGCGGCCACCAAGCGGGTGCTGGCGCACTTCGAGAGCGGCGGCGTGGCCGAGGCCAACGAGCACATCACGTCCATCGCCGCCGAGCTGTTCGACACCGAGGACCTGCGCGGCGCCGTGCGGTCGTTCCTCGACCACGGGCCGGGCAAGGCGACGTTCAGCGGTCGCTGATCCGCCGGAACTCCAGCCAGCGGGTGTTCTGCCGCTGCCAGACGTCCTGGTAGCGGCGGTAGAGCACGTCCACCCGCGCCGGGTCCACGTCGGCCGGGGGCGTCGCGGCGAGGTAGTGCGCCACGTCGTCGCGCAGCCGGTTGAACCCGGCCTGCGACTCCTCCATGAGCACCCACAGCGACCGCCAGGCGAAGAACGGCTCCAGCCCGGCGAACACCGTGGACAACGCCACCAGCGAGAACGCCAGCCCCGTCCAGAAGTCCAGGTCCTGCCAGCCCAGGATGATCGTCGCGGTGGCCGACATCGCCAGCAGGGCGACCTTGAGCGCCACCGAGCGGCGCCGGAACCCCTCCTTGCGGGCGCGGCCGAACTCGCGGGCGCCGTCGATCCGCTCCAGCAGGTCCAGGGCCAGCTCGTGCGGCGTCAGGCCCGACTTCACGGCGGGGCGGGGGTCGGGCTCGGCGGCCCCGGGCTGCTCCACGTCCGGCATCCTAGGGATCACCGGGGGTCGTAGGCGGCCGATCCGTACCACGCGAGGGCGGAGCGCAGCTCCACGACGTCCCGGTCGCGGCGCTTGCGGTAGCGCTCGTGCGAGATCGGGTACACCCGCAGGCCGCCCTTGTGCACGGTGAAGCTGCCCCGGCCCAGCGTCTCCGGGGCCTTGGCGGCGCCGACGAGCCACACCACCAGCCACGGCCGGGCGTGGTGCGCCTCGACCTTGACCCGGGCGATGGCGTACCAGGGCAGGCGCCGGGTCTCCGCGCCGTTGGACAGGGTGAGGCCGTCCGGCCCCACGTCCAGGGTCAGCGCGGAGCTGGCCACGCCGATCAGCAGCCGGACCGCGGTCACCGCGAACAGCGCGAACGCGATGAACGCCGCCAGCCGGACCAGGTCGGGGGCGCCCGCCTTGGGGTCGGCGACCGCGGCGGTGACGATCGCGGCCAGCAGGTTCACCCCGGCCCAGCTGATCCCGGCCACGCGGGAGGTCCTGAACCGCGAACCGGTCGGCCGCACGTCGCCGCGGTCCTGCTTGGCCGCCGCGACCCGCGTGGCGGGCACGACGGGCTTGCCGGGCTTGCCGGGCGCGACCGGTGCGGCGGGGCCTACCGGTGTCGCGGGGCCGAAGGGCGGCACGGGGGTGGCGGGGCCGGCGGGCGCGGCCTGCGCGACGCGGGTCGCGGGCTTCGCCGCCGGCGGCTCGTCCAGCATGACGCGGGTGGGCGGCTTCGCGGGCAGCATGCTCAGCTCGGTGTGCCGCTGCTCCACCACGGAGCGGATGCGCGAGGGCAGCCACGACGGCTCGGCCGACGGCGGCCCGATCAGCTCCAGCAGCCCCGCCGGCGTCGGCCGCCGCTCGGGGTCGCGCTCCAGGCACGGCAGGATCAGCGGCACCAGCGACGGCGGCACCAGCGACAGGTCCGGGTCCTGGTGCACGACCCGGTAGACCAGCGCGGACGTGGCGCCCTCGCCGAACGGGCCGCTGCCGGTCGCCGCGTGGACGAGCACCGAGCCGAGGGCGAACACGTCGCTCTGCGTCGTGATCCGCTTGCCCACGACCTGCTCCGGCGACAGGTAGCCGGGCGTGCCGAACACGATGCCCGCCTCAGTCAGCGCGGAGTGCTCCAGCGCGCGGGCGATGCCGAAGTCGATGACGCGCGGCCCGTCGTCGGCCAGCAACACGTTCGACGGCTTGAGGTCGCGGTGCACGAGGCCCGCGCCGTGGATCGCGACCAGCGCCTCGGCCAGGCCGCCCGCGAGCCGCCGCACGGCGCGCTCGGGCAGCGGGCCGTGGTCCTGCACGGCCTGCTGGAGGCTCAGGCCCGGGATGTACTCGGTGGCCATCCACGGGTGCTCGGCGTCCGGGTCGGCGTCCACGACGGTCGCGGTCCAGAAGCCGCCGACCGCGCGGGCCATCTCGACCTCGCGGCGGAACCGCTCGCGGAACTGGGGGTTGTCGGCCAGCTCGGAGCGGGCGACCTTGACCGCGATCGGCCGGCCGCCGCGCGAGCGCGCCAGGTACACGGACCCCATCGCGCCGCGACCGAGCGCGGCGAGCAGCGCGTAGTCGCCGATCCGCGACGGGGCGTTCGGGGGCAGGGGCTGCACGACACCCACACTAGAGGCGTTCGCGGCGGCCTTCAGCCGTACGGGCCGGTTCGATACCGACGCCACACCGGCGCAACCCCGGCCCTCCCCGCCGCTTCGGGCCCCTCACCTGCCGCGTTGCTCCGCCAGCGCCACCAGTTCGGCCGCGCGGGACCGCCACGAGCGGGTCAGCACCGACTCGCGCAGCGCCGCGGCCGGCCGCGGTCCCCCGTCGGCGAGGGTGCGGCGCACGGCGTCGACGAACTCGGCGTGCGACCGGGCGGCGCGCACCCGGTCGGCGTAGCCGGCCAGCTCGGCGAAGTCCGTGCTGACCACCGGCAGGCCCAGCGCGAGGTACTCCTTGAGCTTGATCGGGTTCGAGTGCTTGATCCAGTTGTTGTCCTGCCACGGCATGATCGCCACGTCGAACGCCGATCCGTAGGCCGGGACCAGGTCGTAGGGGCGGAACCCGAGCCAGTGGACGTTGGGGTGCTCGTCGAAGCGCTCCATCGGGTGCGTCGCGTCGCCGATGAGCACCAGCGACGCGCCGGGCAGCTCGACGGCGAGGCGTTCGAGCAGGTCGAAGTCGACCACGAAGTCGTCGAGGGCCCCGAAGAACCCGATCCGCGGACCCGGGATCGCCCGCACGTCGTCCGGCCACTCGTGCTCGGGCCGCGTGGTGAAGTGGTCGACGTCCACGCCGTGGTCCAGGAAGTGGGCGCGCTCGCCGGTGCGCGGCGCCTCCTCGGCCATGAGGGCGTGGCTGACGTAGACGACGTGGTCGGCGTGCTCCAGGAGCCGGTGCTCCAGCGCCTCGATCGCGCCGCGGTCGGCCTCGGGGAAGTCGGAGTGCCGGTCGGAGCGGTTGAACACCAGGCTGCGCCTGCGCATCGGCGCGACCACGTCCCACGCGGTCGGGATGGTGACCATGATCACCGGCGTGCGCAGGCGCAGGAACGCCGCCACGAGCCGCACCTGGGCCCGCACCAGCACGGCGTTGACCGCGCGCAGGAACGGCGAGCCGTAGAACGGCAGCGGCAGCGGCGACATCACGTAGAAGTCCGGCTCGGGGCGGCGCACGAACTTCGCGACGCTGCGCAACTTGCGCACGATGCGGCGGGCCACGTGCGTGCTGTTGCCGCGGGTCGGCATGCGCATGCCGATGCTGTTGACCACCAGCACCCGGCGGTCCCGCGCGACCGACCGCATCAGCTGGAAGTCCGAGTGCGCCCGGTTGTGGTACCACCAGTCCTGCGCCGAGAAGCAGATCCAGCCCGGCCGGTCCCCCTCGCCGGGCCGGTCCGGCCACCGCCGCCAGCGCACCAGGTCCGTGACGGCGGTGCGGTGCTTGGCGTGCCGGGGGGCGCGCAGCAGCTCGTTGACCAGCACCGCGCACCACATGGCGACCGCGGCCGGGCGGCCCCGGCGCTCGCGCACCATGCGCACCCGGTTCGTGGTGGCCATCGACCACAGCACGGGCGACGTGGACTGCTCGCCGCCCAGGTGCACGGCGTGCGCGCGGGGCTCGTAGCGGATCGCGAAGCCGCGCTCGCCCGCGCGGAGCATGTACTCCGTCTCCTCCGAGTACAGGAAGTACCGCTCTTCCAGCACGCCCGTCGCCTCGCGGGCCTCGCGGGAGATCAGCCACGCGGCGCCGGTCGCCCAGTCCGCAGATCCGGCCGCGGCGTAGGCGCGGGGGTCGACGACGAGCTCGCCGAGCGGGACGTGCCGGCCGGCACGGGTGCCGCCGAGGAACGCCTCGCCCAGCGCGCGCAGCGGGTTCGGGGCGCGCCGCAATGACAGCTGCGGCTCGCCGTCGGGCCCGGTCAGGCGCGGCACCGCGATGCCGGTGCCGGGCAGCGCGAGGGCGGCCAGCAGGAACGCGACCGCCTCCGGGTGCAGGCGGATGTCCGGGTTGAGCACGAGCACGTCGCAGTCCGGCGCGGCGGCGAACCCGGCGTTCACGCCCGCCGCGAACCCGTCGTTGGCGGTGCGGGCGACGACCCGCGCGTGCGGGGCGACCCGGCGCACGACGTCGAGCGTGTCGTCGGTGGAGGCGTTGTCCACCACCACGACCCGACTGTCCGGAACGGACTCCAGCGCGGTGGCGACGGAGGTGAGGCAGTCCCCCACCACGTCGGCGCTGTGGTAGGTCACGATGACCACGGCCAGCGGCACTATCTACTCCCCCGTGCGGCGGAAGCGGGTGCGCAGCGCGCCCCCGAGGAGGCGGAACGCGAACGGGAGGTCGTCGCGCAGGTAGCGCTTGGCGAGGCGGCGGGGTTCGAGGGCGAGGCGGTGCAACCACTCCGCGCCGACCTTCTGCACCACGCCGGGGGCACGCGTGAACTCGCCCGCGGCCATCGGGATGCCCGCGCCGCAGCCGAGGAACCAGGCGTCCGGGAGTTCGGCGCGCAGCAGGCGGATCAGGTTCTCCTGCTTGGGGAAGCCCAGGCCCACCATCACCAGGTCCGGTGTGGCCTCGACGACCCCGGCGACGGTCTCGGCGGTCAGGGCGTCGTCCCGCTCGAACCCGAACGGCGGTGAGCCCGTGCCCGCGACGCGCAGGCCGGGGTGGCGGGCGGTGAGCACGTCGGCGGCCTTCTCCGGCACGCCGGGGTTGCCGCCGAGCAGGTAGACCGAGCGGCCTTCCCGGGCCGCGGCGGCGGCGAGGGTGAACACGAGCGACGAGCCGGTGACGCGTTCGGGCACCGGGACGCCCGCGAGGCGACCGGCCCACACGACGGGCATGCCGTCCGCGACGACGACCTCGGACTCGGCGATCAGCGCGGCCAGTTCGGGCCTGCGGGTCGCGGCGCGCACGATGTCCACGTTGGCCGTGACGATCGCGCCGCCCGCGGACCGCCGCCACGCCTCGACCACGTGGTCGGCGAGACCGGATTCGCTGACGGCCCACACGTCGACGGCGCCCACGCGGACGCGGGCCTGCGAGATGTCCGGCATACCCGCGTCATCGGCGGTGGAGCGGACCTCGTTACCGCCGTGGTGGACGCCGGGCCGCCACTGGTCCGATCGCGGTAACGGTCACCGCCCGTGACCGATATCGGGGGCATGTACGTTGCGTCCGTCCGGCCCTCCGAGCGCGTCAGGGGCAAGGTCCCCGGCACCGTCGTGGCACTGGGGGCGGTGAGCCTGCTGACCGACGTGTCGGCTGAGATGGTCACCGCGTTCATGCCGGTCTACCTGCTGTTCACGCTCAACATGAGCTACGCGCAGTTCGGGGTGCTGGACGGTCTGTACACGGGCGCCACGGCGGTGCTGCGGCTCGTCGGCGGGCTCGTCTCCGACCGCACCCACCGGCACAAGGCGGTCGCGGCGGCCGGTTACGGGCTGTCGGCGGTGACGAAGCTCATCTTCCCGCTCGTGGGCGCGTCCGCGTTCGGCATCGGCGCGACGATGGCCGCCGACCGCGCGGGCAAGGGCCTGCGGACCGCGCCCCGGGACGCGCTGATCTCGCTGGCCACCCCGCCGGACCGGCTGGGCGCGGCGTTCGGGCTGCACCGCAGCATGGACACGGTCGGCGCGCTGCTCGGGCCGCTGGTGACGTTCCTGCTGCTGTACTGGCTGGGCACGGTCGCGGGGCCGGTGTTCGTGGTCAGCGGCTGCTTCGCCGCGATCGGCCTGATCGTGCTGGTGGCGTTCGTGCGGGAGAACCCGCGTCCCGCGCCGACCGGCCCCCGTCCGTCGATCCGGGCCGGCCTGGGCCTGCTGCGGCAGGCCGGGTACCGCAGGGTGGCCGTCGCGTCGGCCCTGCTGGGCCTGGCGACGCTGTCCGACGCGTTCGTGTTCATCCTGGTGCAGCAGGCGACGGGCGCCCCGCTCCACCTGCTGCCCCTGCTGCCGCTGGGCACCGCGCTGGTGTTCCTGCTGGCCGCCGCTCCCCTGGGCCGCGTGGCCGACCGCGTGGGCCGGTGGCCGGTCTTCCTGGGCGGGCACGTGGCCCTCCTGGCGGTGTACGCGCTCCTCCTGGTGCCCGGCACCGGTTACGCGGGCGCCGTGGCGGCCCTCGTCTGCCACGGCCTGTTCTACGCGGCGACGGACGGCGTCCTCTCGGCGCGGGTGGCCACCCTGGTCCCGGAATCGCTCCGCGCCTCCGGCCTGGCCGTGGTCCAGACCGGCCAGGCCCTGGCCCGCCTGGTCTCCTCGGTGGCGTTCGGCTTCCTGCTCCAGTACGCCGCCTTCGGCACCGCCGTCCACACCGCGATCGCGTCCCTGGTGGTCGCCGTGGCCACCTCCCTCTACCTCACCACCACCGCCCGCCCCACCTGACCCGCGAGTCGTGCGTTCACGCCACGCGAGTCGTAAGCCCACGCCACGCGAGTCGTGCGTTCACGCCGGGCGAGTCGTAAGCCCACGCCACGCGAGTCGTAAGCCCAGCCCTCTTGAGTTCGTACTCGCGAGTGAAGAACACGGGGGTCCTGAACGTACGACTCGCGCGGCACGAACGTACGACTCGCGCGGGTTGGGTTTACGACTCGCGGTTAGAGGGTGGCGTGGCCGTGGGAGCGGGACGGGGCGTGGGTCTGGTCGCCGGCGTGGCCGGCGGTGTAGCCGCGCAGGAGGGTGGCCAGGCCGACCAGGAGGGGGACGTTCGCGTCGCACGTCGCGGTGCCCGAGGCGTTCGTGGTGGCCGTGCACAGCGGGTGGCCCTTGATGGTGCGGAACGCCACGCGCTTGCCGACGACGGGCTTGCCGGTGTGCGACTCGGTCAGGGTCGCGTCCAGGCCGCGCAGGCCGAAGCCGAGCAGGCGCAACTGGACCCGGGCGTGGCCGGCGACCAGCTTCGTGGCCGCGGGCGGCACGCCGTGGATCGCGATGCCCACCGGGTTCCGGCCCACCGTGATGGTGTTGACGACCGCCAGGGTCGCCGTGTCCAGCACCGAGACGGTGCCGCTGTTGTAGTTCGTCACGTAGGCGCGCGCGCCGTCCGGCGTCAGGGCCACGGCGATCGGCCTGCTGCCCACGGGCACGGTGGCCACCGCCCTCATCGCCGCCACGTCCAGCACCGACACGGTGTGGCCCTCGCTGTTGGTCACGTACGCCCGCGCGCCGTCCGGCGAGATCGCCACGCCGTGCGGGATGAAGCTCACCGGGATCGTCCCGAGCACGGCGTTCGACGCGGTGTCGACGACGGCCACGTCGTTGGAGAGCTTGTTGACCACGAGCAGCCTCGCGCCGTCCGGCGTCACGGCCACCGCGGTCGGCGTGCTGCCGGTGGCGATCTCCGTGATCTCGGTGTTGGTCGCGGTGTCCACGACGGACACCGTGCCGGGGCCGGCGACGTCGTGCGCCACGTACAGCCGCGACCCGTCCGGCGTGATCGCGACGCCGTCCGCGTTCGGGCCCACCGCGATGGTCTCGGTCGTGGTCAGCGTCGCCGCGTCCACCACGGACACCGTGCCCGCGAAGTAGTTGGACACGTACACGTGCCCGCCGTCCGGCGACACCACGACACCGGCCGGGCCGTCGCCGACCGGCACCGCCGCGTCCACGGTGTTCATCGGCGTGTCGATGACGGTCAGCGTGTCGTCGCGCACGTTGGTCACGTACCCGCGCGCGCCGTCGAACGCGACGCCGACGCCGTAGGGCGAGTCACCGCCGCCGTCGCCCAGCGTGCTGGTGACCGCGTCGGTGGCGGTGTCCAGGACGGACACGCCGCCGCCGTTGTTGGCGACGTACCCGAGCACGCGGTTCGGGGCGGCCGAAGCCGGCGCGGACGGCACCAGCAGCAGTGCTGCGACCAGCGCGGACGTGCCGCCGGTCGCCGCCGTTCTGCGGATGCCCGCGTGGACGCGTTCGTGGAGCAGGGTTCTGGGCAGCACTGTCGGCCTCCGAGCCTCGACGGGGTCCCGCACTGACCCGATCGCTGCGCGCGGATGAGCCGTTAGCCGGTCAGAAGCGGTAGACGTGGACCGAGTACGGGCCGAAGTCGTCGACGAGCTTGCCGTCCACGATGGGCACGGTCCGGTTCTCGCCCTCCACGGTCGCCGTGCCCGACGCCACCGGCACGGTCAGCTCCACCTTCGCCGCGCGGCTCTTGGGGTTGTCCTTGTTCCCGTCGGTCTGCGCGAGCACCCACCGCTGCCCGTCGACCTGCTTGTGCAGGACGGCCACCGGGATGCCGTTGTCGCTCGCGGCCGTCACGCCGGGCAGGTTGGGCGCGTTGAGCACGGGCGCGAGCGCCTTGAGCCGGGCGTTGACGGCCGCGACGCGGGCGGTGATGTCGGGGCGGGTCAGGATGCTGGTGTACTCGCCCCTGCCCTCGGTGTAGAAGCTGTGCGCGAAGTAGTTGATCCCGGTCGCGCCGTGCAGGACGGTGTTCCACACCGCCGACTCCACCTGGTCGGCGTCGATGATCTCGCCGTGCGTGTGCGGGTGGCCGGTCTCGACGAACCCGTACAGCGGCTTGTCCGGTCCGCACCACTTGCGCATGGTGTCGATGACCTCCCCGTAGGCGTACGCGCCGACGGTGTGGTTGCGGTCGGGGTGCGTCCAGGCGTAGTAGTCGGCCGAGGCGATGTCCGCGGCCGAGCAGTAGGTGCGCATGTCCTCCTCGTACGACTCCTCGATGTAGCCGTAGCCGATCTCGCCGGTGGGCGTGCCCATCCACGGGCTGAAGTTGATGTACGTCGGCCGCGTCGGGTCCTTCGCGCGCACGGCGTCGGCGGCCTTGAGGATCGCCGACGGCTGCATCTCCGGGTTGAACACGTCGCCGTAGACCTTGTTCATGTCCGGTTCGTCGGCCACCAGGTAGCCGACGTAGTTGCGCGCGTGCGCGGTGTCGGCCAGCACCGTGTCCAGTCGCGTCGGGTCCACGTACACCCGCCAGTCGGTCTGGTGGAGGCCTTCCTGGCGCAGCCACCACCACTCGTCCTCCCACAGCCCGATGCCGACGTCGACGCCGATCTTCGGGAGGGCGTACCCGAGCTTCTCGCCGTTCTCCACGCCGGAGGGGTCCTGCATCCAGACGTTGATCGGGAAGGTGCCCGGGTCGCCCGTCGGGTTGGGCCCGTTGGCCCACCTCTCGTAGTAGTCGACCGACGGGATGACGACGGGCGGCGCCGCGGTGGGGGCGTCCGGGACCTGCGCCCGGGCGGTGCACGCCGCCGTCAGCAGGAGGAGGACCGCCGCGAGGGCGCGTGGAAGGGCCATGGTTCGGAGGTCCTGTTCGGGTCGGGGTGCGGGTCTCAGCCGGGGGTGCGGGCGCGTCCGCGCGCGGCCAGCACCTGCTTGGCCTTCTCGAAGCCGCCGGGACCGAGGAGCCGCTGCGCGGCCGTCTTGGCCACGAATCTGGCCCCGTCGCGCGCCACCCGCAAGGGATGTCCCACGAACCGGTCACGCGCCACCACCCGACCGGCGGGTTCCGGAACGTCGTCCAGCGCCGCCCCGAACAGCGGCCGGTACGGCGCGGGCGACACCAGCCGGCCGCGCGTGCGGTTGCTCACGTTGCCGCCGTGCACGACCTGGAGCCAGCCGGGCGGGCCGCCGAGCGACACCACCTCGGCGTGCCGGTGCAGCCGGTTGTGCCAGTCCGCCCAGCACGTCACCGGGTCGGCCCAGCTCTCCCGCACCGAGGCGAACGCGTTGTCCCGGTCGTGGTGGAAGAACAACCCGCTCGGGCTCTTGACCAGCCCGTTCGCCAGGTAGAGCGCGGTGCGGCGGCCGGTCGACGGCGCCGCCTGGAGGCGTTCGACGAAGTCGGCGGCCAGGCCGTCGTCGTTGTCGAGGTTCGTGGTGATCAGCTCGTCGCCCCTGGTCGGGAACAGCGTGGCGACGTCCTCCAGCAGCTCCTCCCGGCTGACCGCGGTGCGGAACACCGGCGTGTAGGCGTCACCGTGCGCGGCGATCCGGTCCTTGAGCCACCGCGGGCTCTCGGGGTCGAAGTAGATGAGCCACCGGAAGTCCGAGGAGGTCTGCGCCGCCACCGAGGGCAGGCAGTACCGCTCGAACAGCCCGACGCGCTTGGTCAGCCAGCCCTCCTGCGCCCGCACGACGCTCTCGGCGCCCACGGACGGCAGGTTGAAGCGCGTCAGAACGACGTGGTCCATCGAGAACCCCTTCCCGTATGCCCGGTACATCGGGATACGGGGTCGGGCGTTAACGATCCGCGACCGCGCACGATGAGTAGGGCGTGACTGGTCCCTCGACACGACCCGCGGTCGACGTCGTCATCCCCTGCTACAACTACGCGAGGTTCCTCAGGTCCTGCGTGCGGAGCGTCCTCGACCAACCCGGCGTCGACGTCCGGGTGCTGATCATCGACGACACGTCCACCGACGACACGCCCGAGGTGGTGGCGGAGCTCACGCGGGACCCGCGGGTCGAGGGTCGCAGGCACGAGGTCAACAAGGGGCACATCGCCACCTACAACGAGGGCCTGCTGGAGTGGGCCAAGGCCGACTACACCGTCCTGCTGTCCGCGGACGACCTGCTGGCGCCGGGCTCGCTGGCCCGCGCGGCCGCGGTCTTCGAGGCAAACCCGAACGTCGGCATGGTGTACGGGCGCGTCGTGTACTACCAGGACCAGGACCGCCTGCCGAAGGTCGTCACCCCGCCGGCGGGCACGACGGTGTGGTCCGGTGTGGACTGGATCGAGGCGCGCTGCCGGACCGGCCAGAACGTGCTGTCCTCCCCCGAGGCGGTCGTGCGCACCTCCGTGCAGCAGCGGGTCGGCGGCTACCGGGCCGACCTGCCGCACGCCGGTGACCTGGAGATGTGGATGCGCATCGCGGCCGTGTCGGACATCGGCTACGTGCGCGGCAAGCCCGCCGCGTACTACCGGGTGCACCAGCAGTCGATGATGCGCACGCGGTTCTCGTCGCTGTTCGCGGACCTGGAGCAGCGGCAGGCCGTGTTCGACCTGTTCTTCCGCGAGCACCCCGACCTGCCGCCGAGGCTGAAGTCGCTGGCGAACCGGGCCATCGCCAAGGACGCCCTGTGGCGGGCCGTCCGGGCCTACGACCGCGACCGGCTGGCCGACGTCCCGGTGGACGAGCTGGTGGAGTTCGCCCGCCGCGTCGACCCCGGCGCCGAGCGACTGGGCGAGTACCGGGCGTTGCGGCGCAGGCGGGCGCTCGGGCCGCGCGCGTGCAGCCGCACGCAGCTGTTCGTCGGCAGCCACCTGGTCAAGCGGGGACGGGGCCTGGTGTCCAAGCAGGTCTGGAAGTGGCGCGGGCAGTGACCGCCGGCCTGGAGCGCAAGGTCACCTCGGCGATCCGCTGGAGCGCGGTCAACAGCCTGGTGCAGCGGTTGGGCCAGGTGGGCGTCGGCGTCCTCGTCGCCCGGCTGGTGGCCCCCGAGCAGTTCGGCGTGTTCGCCGTGGCGCTCGTGGTGATGAACATCGTGATGAGCATCAGCGAGATGGGCGTCAGCGTCGCCCTGGTGCGCACCGAGCGGCCGGTGGAGGAGCTGGCGCCCACCGTCACCACGCTGTCCATCGCCTCCGGCGCGCTGCTGTGCCTGGTGTGCGTGCTCGGCGCGCCGTGGTTCGCGGGCGCGATGGGAACGCCGCAGGCCACCGGCGTGATCCAGCTCATGTCGCTGTCGCTGGTGGTGGCGGGCGTGTCGGCGGTGCCCGGTGCGCTGCTCCAGCGCGAGTTCCGGCAGGACCACAAGTTCGTCGCCGACACCTCGGCGTTCGTCGTGGGCACCACCGTGACGGTGGTGCTCGCGCTGCTCGGGTTCGGCGCGTGGAGCCTGGCCTGGGCGCGGATCGCCACGAACCTGGTGTCGACCGGCGTCATGTTCGCCTACACCGAGCGCTGGTACCGGCCCGGGTTCGACCCCCGGCAGGCGCGGGAGCTGCTGTCCTTCGGCCTGCCGCTGGCCGGGGCGAGCCTGCTCGTGTTCGGCGTGCTCAACGTCGACCAGATCGTGGTCGGCAGCGTGCTCGGGACCGTGCAGCTCGGCTACTACCTGCTCGCGTTCAACCTGGCGAACTGGCCGGTCGCGGCGTTCTCGCAGCCGGTGCGCAGCGTGTCACTGGCGGCGTTCTCACAGGTCAGAGATGATCCCGCGTTGTTCGCGCGGACGTTCGCCCGCGCCCTGCGGCTGCTCGCGCTGGCCACCGTGCCCGCGTGCGTGCTGCTGGCCGTGCTGGCCGACCCGCTGGTCCGGGTCGTCTACGGCGAGCGGTGGGCGCCCGCCGCGCAGGCGCTGGCGCTGCTGGTGGCGCTCGGCGCGCTGCGCGTGGTGCTGGAACTGGGCTACGACTACCTGGCCAGCGCGGGCCGGTCGCGCGCCATCTTCGTCATCCACCTCGTCTGGCTCGTCGCGCTGGTGCCGCTGCTGGCGCTGGGCGCGCACGTCGGCGGCCTGCGCGGCGTGGCGGCGGCGCAGAGCGTGGTGGTGCTCGTGGTCGTCGTGCCCGCGTACCTGGTGGCGTTCCGGCCCTACGGGCTGCGGGCGGGCGTCCTCGGCGCGGCGGTGGCGCGCCCCCTGCTCGGCGGTCTCGTGATGGTCGCGGTCGCGCTCGGCGTGGAGCAGCTGGTCGAGGCCCCCCTGTGGCGGCTCCTGGTGAGCGGCGCGCTCGCGTCCCTGGCCTACGCCGCCGTCGTCTTCCCCCTGCGCCACGAGGTGCTGGGGCTGCTGAGGAGGAGCAACGCGTGAGGGTCGTCCAGCAGTTGCAGCGCCGCGCGCACCAGGTCTCGCACATCGTGCGCGACGGCGGTGTGCGGCAACTCGGTGCTCGTGCCCTGGCGCGCGCGGCGCGGCGGTTCGGCGCGGACACCGAGGTGTTCCCGGTGCGCCTGGAGGACGTGCGCGCGGCCGACATCTCCGCGCGCCGCCCCGTCGAGGTGCCACCGGTGCCCGCCGACGGCGCGTTGACGGTCAACTGGGTGAGCACGCCGCCGTCACCGGGGTCGGGCGGGCACACCACGATGTTCCGGCTGATCGAGCACCTCCAGTCGCTGGGCCACACCAACCGGCTGTACCTGTACGACGTGTACGGCAGCCGTGCCGCGGACCACGAGCCGGTGATCAGGGCGGCGTTCCCGGGGTTCCGGGGGACGGTGCACGACGTGACCGGGGGGATGGACGACGCGCACGCCGTGTTCGCGACGGCGTGGATGACGGCCTACCCGGTGTTCAACGACCCGTGCGCGGGCAAGCGGTTCTACCTGGTGCAGGACTACGAGCCGTGGTTTTTCCCGGCCGGAGGGCTGTCCGCGCTGGCCGAGAACACCTACCGGATGGGGTTCCACGGGTTCACCGCGGGGCGGTACCTGGCGGACAAGCTGCGCACCGAGGTCGGCATGCCCGCCGACTCCTTCGAGTTCGGCTGCGACGCCGACCGCTACCACCTGCGGGAGGGCGTGACGCGGGACGGCGTGGTGTTCTACGCGCGCCGGCTGGCGCCCCGGCGTGCCGTCGAGATCGGGTTGCCGGCGCTGGAGATCTTCGCGGAGCGGCACCCGGACGTCCGGATTCACACCTACGGGGAGAAGATCGGCTCGCTCGGCCCGAACCACGTCGACCACGGCCTGGTGTCGCCGGACGCGTTGAACGACATCTACAACCGGTGCTACGCCGGTCTCACGCTGTCGATGACGAACGTGTCGCTGGTGCCGCACGAGATGCTGGCGGCGGGCTGCGTACCGGTGGTGAACGACGCCGTGCACAACCGCGTGGTGCTGGACAACGACCACGTCCGCTATGCGCCCGCGACCCCGCACGACCTGGCCCGCGCACTGTCCGAAGTGGTATCGCTACCGGACTTCGCGACCGTCGCCCGCACCGCGTCGTCCAGCGTGTCGAGCCGTTCCTGGGACGCGGCCGGCCACGACCTGGACAAGGTCCTCCGCCGGGAACTCCTCGTCTAATGGGAGCTACCGGGTCAGCCGTGCCGGCAGACTCGGTAGCTCCCATTAGGCTGGGGAGGGGGAGGTCGCGTCGGGGACGAGGACGGTGGCCGGGGCCGAGCCGTCGGCGGGCACCAGGTGGACGGCGGCCTGCTTCGCGTCCTTCGGGACCGCGGCGAAGGCCAGGCGGTCCGCGTCCAGCCAGGTGGCCTGGTCGTCGACGCCGGCCGTGCCCGGGAGGCGGAGCTCGGTGCCGGTGGCCAGGTCGAGGACGGCCAGGTCCCAGGGCCCCAGGCGGCCGATGCGCTTCTTGTAGGCGACCTTGGTGCCGTCCGGGGACAGCGACGGGCACTCCGCGTCGCGGCGCAGCGACCGCACGCCGCGGTCCACCAGGTCGCCCTTCACCAGCCAGGTCAGGCCGCCGGACGCGAGGGTGGCGTAGAAGGTGCGGTCGTCGGCGCCGACCGTCAGGCCCCAGTAGTTGACGTCCTGCGCCGTGCGGGGCCGCCCCTCGACGTCGGCCGCGAAGCCCTCCAGGGACTCCACGAGCTCACCGCTGCGCAGGTCGAAGAACCCGGTGCGGGTGGAGAAGCCGCCCGGCACCGAGTACGAGTCCCCGGTCACGAACGACGTCCAGGACACGACCTGACCGGACCCGGACACCTTGGCGCGGCTCGGAATGCCGGGCAGCGGCACGGTCCGCACCACCTCCCCCGCGCGGCTGATCTCGGCCGCGTAGGTGGGGCCGGGACCCGCGAGCTTCAGGCACACCGTCGTGCCGGCGGCGCGGTAGAACCGCTGGCAGGCCTGGTCGGTCGCGGAGCGCGCGGACGGGTCGGCCAGGCTCAGCTGCTCGACCCGCGACCGCCCGTCGGCCAGCTCCACGTACAGGAGGTCACCGCTCCGCGCCGCCGTCGCCGCGGCCACCGGGCGGTCCTCGCGGGCGACCGCCGTCAGGTAGACCCCACCGGCTGCGGCGACCAGTACGATGGCGCTCACGGCGAGCACGGTGCGGCGCGAGCCCAAATCCATCACCACCTGTAACGAGAAGCCGCGAGTCGGCCGATTTCAGGGTAACAACACCTTGCGGACCTCTACTCAGGGTAAATGCGGATCGGGGAACGGATGGACTTCTGGGGCGCGCTGCGTGTGCTGCGGCGGCGGTGGTACATCGCCCTGCCGTCGGCGCTCCTGGCCGTGGGCCTGGCGGCGGGCGTGTTCGTGTCGATCCCGACCCGCTACGAGTCGACCGGTGTGATGGTGTTCACCTCGCCGTCGGCGGGTGGCACGTTCAACCAGAACGTCTCGCCCGAGGAAGCGGTGAAGATCAACCCGCTGCTGGCGTTCGACGGCAGCCTCTCGACCACGTCGCAGATCATCGCGCAGATCCTGGCCGACCCGAAGACGCGCGAGGGCCTGGGCATCACCCAGGGCTCGACGGCGAACTTCACCGCCGCGGGCGGTGGGGTGAACGGCCCGTTCATGTTCGTGGTGACCGACGCGGAGTCCCCGGACGAGGCGGAGAAGCTCGTCACCACGGTGCTGACCTTCGCGCAGAAGGAGCTGGAGGACCAGCAGCGCAAGCTCAGCGCGCCGGAGTCGACGTTCATCACCTCGCAGGTGATCGTGAACCCGACGACGGCCGAGGCGCAGATCGGCGGCAAGGTCCGGTACGCGGGCGCGGCGTTCGTGCTGCTGATGCTGTTCACGCTGGCGGCGACGTTCGCCTCGGACAGCGTGATGGGCAAGCTCAAGCGCCGCCGCGAGGCCGAAGCGGAGGTCGACGGCGAGGGCGAGGATTCGGAGGAGGTGTCCGCCGAACCGGGTGAACCGCGGTCGACCGGCGCGAAGCCGGCGGACTTCCGCCCCGACAACCCCCGCCCCCACGACGAGCCCCCGCACGGCGCCCCCCGGCAGCCGCTGAACGGCCAGCCGCGCCGCCCCGAACCGCCGCAGGTGCCGGGGCACGGCCCCCAGACGGGCCAGCAGGGGCCGCAGCAGGGACCACCGCCGCGTCCCCCCGTGCGCAGGTCCCCCACGGCCAGCGAGCAGACGGTCAAGGTGCAGCCGCCGACGCCCCTGCCCCCGAAGCCCCGACCGACCGCGAGCGAGCGGACCGTGAAGATCGCCGCCGTGGGCACCCCGGACAACCCGAAGCCGCCGGGCGGCGCACCGGGCGCGCCCGGTTGGCCGACGCGCGAAGACTCACCGTGAGATGACCGCCCTCACCCGCGTGCGCCAACGCGCGGACGGCGCCACGCTCGTCTGCCTCTACCTGCTCGCCCTGCTGGTGGTGCCGGCCCGGCTGGTCCTGTCGTTCGTGCCGATGACGCTGCCGCCCGCCCTGGTGGTGGCGCTGCTGCTGGGCGTGCTGTGGTTGTCCGCGCAGATGGTCGACACGCTCGGCATCGGCAAGGGCCGCAACGCCCTGCGCACCGCCGTCGCGGTCTACCTGGCCATGCACCTCGCCACGTACGCCGTCGCCACGCGCCGCTGGCTGCCCACCGACGAGCTGACCGTCGCCGACAGCAGCATGGTGCGGATCGTGGCGACCATCAGCGTGGCCATCTTCGCCTGCGACGCCGTCCGCACCCGTGAACGCCTGGACCGGGTGCTCAAGCTGGTGCTGGCCTGCTCGGGCATGATCGCGTTCGTCGGCCTGGTGCAGTTCGGCGCGGGCGTGGACCTCGCGTCGTACGTGAGCCTGCCCGGCCTGCGGGTGCAGGAGAACGCGTACTCGGCGATGGAGAGCCGGTCGATCTTCCGCCGGCCCACCGGCACCACGAACCACCCCATCGAGTTCGGCCTGGTGTGCGCGATGGCGGTGCCCCTGGGCGCGCACTACGTGTTCCACGCGCGCGACCACGGCGAGCCGCAGCTGCGCTGGTGGCTGTGCCTGGCGCTGGTCGGCCTGGGCGCGCTGACCGCCCTGTCGCGCACCGCGATCCTGGGCATGGCGGTGTCGGGCATCGTGCTGGTGGCCACGCTGCCGCGCAGGCGCAAGCTCACCGTGTCGGTGCTCGGCCTCGGTTTCTTCCTGGGCGCGAGCCTCGTCGTGCCGGGCCTGTTCGGCACGATCCGCGGCATGTTCGCCAACATCGAGGACGACCCGAGCGTGAAGGCCCGCACCGCGGACTACGAGGCGGCGGCGGACCAGATCGACCTGAACCCGTTGCTGGGTCGCGGGTTCGGCACGTTCCTGCCGACGAAGTACACGATCCTGGACAACCAGTTCCTGCTGACGCTGATCGAGAACGGCTACCTGGGGCTGTTCTCGCTGATCGGCATGTTCCTGGCGGCCTGCTACGCGACGCTCCGGACCCGTTTCCTGACCCGGGACGAAGGCCTGCGCGGCCTGGCGAGCTGCCTGCTGGCCGCGGTGCTGGTGGGCGGGATCGCGTCGGCGACGTTCGACCTGCTGAGCTTCGGCGTGGCGACCGGCATGGTGTTCACCATGATCGGCCTGTCCGGCGCGGCCCTGCGCATCGCCCAGGCGGAGCGGGCCGGGGACGACCCCGTCGACGGCGCGGGCGGCAGGCCGTTCCTCGCGTGAACCGTGGACCGGAGCAGGGCCGGTGCCCGGGCGCACCGCGACCCGGGCACCGGCCTCCCCGGCCGGCAGGTGCGCGTCGAGTGGGCCGCACGCCACTCCGTGCGGCGCGGTCTCCGGGCCGGCCCGGCGCGTTTCAGGGGGCGGTGACGAGCCCCTTGGCGCCCTCGACGTGCCGGGTGCCGCAATCCGGGCACGCGAGCGAGGCGTCCAGGCGTTGACCGCAGGCGCACACCCAGCCCTTGTGGCGGGCCGGGTTGCCCGCGACGAACGCGTGCGCCGGCACGTCCTTCGTCACCACGGACCCGGCGGCGGCGAAGGCGTGCTCGCCGACCTCCACACCGCACACCACGACGGTGCCGGCGCCGAGCGTCGCGCCGCGGCGCACCAGCGTGGTCAGCAGCTCGTCACCGCCCCGCTTGATCGCCGCACGGGGGCGCAGGTCGTTGGTGAACAGGACGTTGGGTCCGAGGAACACCTCGTCCTCGCACGTCACGCCGTCGAACACCAGCGTCCCGTTCTTCACCGTCACCCGGTCGCCCAGCACCGCCCGGCTCTCCACGAAAGCGCCGTCGCAGATGTTGCAGTCGCGGCCGACGCGGGCGCCCGGCAGCACGTGCGCGAACGCCCACACGCGCGTGCCGTCGCCCACGTCGTCGCTCTCGCACAACCCCTTCGGGTGGACGAAGACGCTCACTCCACGGCCTCCGCCAGCGCCTCGACGACCCGCTCCTGTTGGGCGGCCGTGATCTCCGGGAACAGCGGCAGCGACAGGATCTCCCCCGCCGTGGCCTCGGCCACCGGGAAGTCGCCGGGAGCGTGGCCCAGGCCGGCGAACGCGCCGGTCAGGTGGACCGGGGTCGGGTAGTGGATGCCCGCGCCGATGCCGGCCGCGTGCAGGGCCTTGAGGACCCGGTCCCGCTCGGCGACGCGCACCACGTACAGGTGCCACACGGGCAGGTTGCCCCCCAGCACGACCGGCGGCGTGACGCCGTCCACACCGGACAGCAGCGCGGCGTACCGGTCGGCGGCGGCGCGGCGGGCGTCGTTCCAGCCCTCCAGGCGGCGCAGCTTCGCGGAGAGCACCACGGCCTGGAGCGTGTCCAGGCGGCTGTTGAAGCCGAGCACGGGGTGCTCGTACTTGCGCGGCGACCCGTGCCGGCCGAGCAGCCGCACGGCGGTCGCGAGCTCCTCCGAGGAGGTGAGCACCGCGCCGCCGTCGCCGTACGCGCCGAGGTTCTTGCCCGGGTAGAAGCTGGTCGCCGCCAGGTCGCCCAGACCGCCCACGGGCACGTCGTGCCGCCGCGCGCCCTGCGCCTGCGCCGCGTCCTCGACGATCGGCACGCCGAACCGCTTCAGCTCCTCGACCGCGGCGGCCTGCCCGTAGAGGTGCACCGGCAGCAGTGCCCTGGTGCGCGGCGACAGGGCGGCGGCCACCAGCGAGGTGTCGATGAGGCCGGTGTCGGCCACGCAGTCCACCGGCACCGGCGTCGCGCCGGTCCGGGCCACCGCCTCGGCGGTGGCGATGAACGTGTTGGCGGGCACCACGCACTCGTCCCCCGGTCCCACGCCCAGGGCGCGCAGCGCGAACTCCAGGGCGTCGGTGCCGTTGCCGACGCCGACGCAGTGCTCGACGCCCTGGTAGGCGGCGAATTCCGCCTCGAACTCCGCGACCTGGCGACCGTCGACGAACGCGGTGGTCTCGAGGACCTCCGCCCAGCCCTCGGCGACCTCGTCGGCGACCTGCTCGTGCTGGGCACGCAGGTCCACCAGCGGGATGTCGATCACGAACCGTTCCCCTCTCGCAGCCGCCGGGCGGGGTTCCCCGCCCAGACCTCACCCGCGGGCACGTCCGTGAGCACCACCGAGCCCATGCCCACCACCGCGCCCGCACCGATCGACACGCCTTCCCGGACCGCCGAGCCCTGTCCGAGGTAGGCGCACTCCCCCACCCGCACCGACCCGCCCAGCGACGCGCGGCCGGCGAACGTGACGCCGTCGCCCACCTCGTCGTCGTGCGTGATCAGCACGTGCGGCATGGCGACGACGTGCGCCCCCAAGCGCAGCGGCGTCGTCACCACCGCTCCGGCCAGCAGGACCGTCCCCGGTCCCACCACCGCGCCGGCGGCCACGGAGGCCGCCGGGTGCACCACGGACGCGTACCGGTCCTCCGGCAGGCCGAGCCGGGCCACCACGCCCAGCCGGCCGCGGGGCCGGTGCGCGTTGGCCACGCACACCAGCACCGCCGCGTCGGTCCTCTCGTGCACCAGGTCCGTCCCGCCGAGCACCGGCAGGCCGTCCAGGTCCGCGCCGCGGCGCGCCGGGTCGTCGTCCAGCGCGCCGAGGGGGCGCCACCGCTCCGGGAGGAGGCGGACGGCCGCGAGCACCTCGCGGGCCAGTCCGCCCCCGCCCACCAGCAGCAGTGGCCGGGGTGCCGCGCTCATCCGGTGGTGAACACGACGTCGACCCAGTAGTTGGCACCCGCGTAGGACTGCTCCGGGAAGCCCGAGCCGGCCTTGAAGAGCCCGTTCGGGACGCCTTCCGCGGTCGCGGGCGCGCTCAGCGGCGGCGCCGTCACCGAGTGGCCCATGAAGTACCCGGTGTCGACCGAGTAGTGGCCGTTCGGCGCGGTGTAGGACGCCACGTAGCTCGTGCCCGCGTTGACCAGGACCGGTTGGGCGAACACCAGCGTCTGCCAGCCGGTGGCGGTCTCGTCGACGAACGTCCCGGTCGCCATGACCTGGCCGGTGGCCGACCACAGCGTGCCGGTGTGGGTGCCGGTGTTGCCCGCGCCCTTGTGGAACCGGATGCCGGTGACCTGGCCGTTGGCCGAGGGCACGAACCGCACGCCCAGCTCGTAGGCGTCGCCCTCGTCGGCCGACTGGACCGTCGGCACGGTGGCCGCGCTGAACAGCGAGCACGGGCAGTCGCCCGCGGTCGTCGTGGTGAACGACCAGGTGGCCGGCACGGTCATGGCGTTGCCGTAGACGTCCGCGACGCGCAGGCTCGCCGTGTACGTCGTGCCGCCGCCCAGGGGAGCGGCCGGGGTCCACGTGACCTGCTGCTGGTTCGCCGACAGGGTCAGCGCGCCCGCGAGCTTCGCGCCGCCGGAGTCGACCAGGGTGAACTGCGCCGAGCCGAGGTCGACCGGTTCGTCGAACGTGGCGGTCAGCGGCGCGGTGCGGGACACGGCGGTGGCGCCGTCGAGCGGCGTGCGCCCGTTGACGACCGGCGGCGTGTTGTCGGCGTTGGGCAGGTAGACCACGTCCACCCAGTAGTTGCCGCCCGCGTAGGAGTTCGTCGGGTGGCCGGTGCCCGCGCGGAAGACGCCGTTGCCGCCGTCGCCCGAGGCCGGGGCGCTCAGCGGCCCGGAGGCCACCGAGTACCCGCTGAAGTACCCGGCATCGACCGAGTACCTGCCGGTGGTCGTGGTGTACGACGCGGTGTAGGTGACGCCGGCCGACACGTAGACCGGTGCGGCGAAGGCCAGCACCTGCCAGCCGCCCGCCGTCTCGTTCTGGAACGTGCCGGTCGCCAGCACCTGGCCGGTGGGCGACCACAGCGTGCCGGTGTGGGTGCCGGTGTTGCCCGCGCCCTTGTAGAACTTCACGCCGGTGATCTGGCCGCCCGCGGTCGGCGTGAACCGGACGCCCAGCTCGTAGGTGCCGCTGTCGGCCGCCGCCGGGATGGTCGGCGTGCTCGCCCCGCTGAACAGCGAGCACGGGCAGATCACGGTCGGTGACGTGGTGAACGACCACGTCACCGGCTCCGGCAGCGGGTTGCCGTTGGCGTCGGCGATCAGCACGCTCGCCGTGTAGCGGGTGTTCGGGACGAGCTTCGCCGACGGCGTCCAGGTGACCGTCTTCTGGTCGCCCGACAGCGACAGCGAGCCGGTGAGCTTCGCGCCGCGCGGGTCGGTCAGGAAGATCTGGGCGGACGCCGGGTCGAGGGCCTCGTTGAAGGACGCGGTGAGCGGTGCCGTCGCGGCCACGCCGGTGGCGTCGGCGGCCGGGGAGCGGTCGGTCATCACCGGCGGGGTGGTGTCGCCGTTGAGGCCGTTGCGGTAGACGACGTCGACCCAGTAGTTCGTCGCGTTGTAGGTCGACTCCGGGAACCCGCCGCCCGCGCCGTAGCGGTAGACGCCGTTGGGGCCGTCCCCGCCGTCGGCGAGCGCGCGCAGGCCCGCGTGGCTCGCGCCCGCGCCGGCGAACCCGCCGGGCGTGACCGAGTAGCGACCGTTGGGCGCGTAGTACGACACGACGTAGGTGGTGTTCGCCTGCACCTGGACCGGCGAGGCGAAGGTCAGCTTCTGCCAGCCGGCGGCCGTCTCGTCCTGGAACGTGCCGGTGGCCATGATCAGGCCGGTGGACGACCACAGGGTGCCGGTGTGCGTGCCGGTGTTGCCCGCGCCCTTGAAGAAGCGGATGCCCAGCACCTCGCCCTTGCCGTTGAAGCGGACCTTGGTGCCCACCTCGATGGGCGTGGTGTCGTCGGCCGTGTAGGTGGCGGGCCGGGCGAAGTCGTCCCACACCGTGCACGGGCACGTGGTCGGCCGCGTCGCGCCGGTGGTGAACGTCCAGGTCGTCTGCACGGTCTGGTTGCCCGCCGCGTCCTGGACGCGCAGCGCGGCGGTGTAGGCGGTGTTCGGGTTCAGCGCCTGGGCGGGCGTGAACGTGACCGTCTTGCCCTCGCCGGACAGCGCGGTCGAACCGGACACCGCGCCGCTCGGGCCGGTGACCGTGAACTGCGCGGAACCGGGTGCGACGACCTCGTCGTAGGTGCCGGAGACGGCCGGGGTGAGCGACACCGTGCCCTCGCCGTTCAGCGGGGCGTTCGACACCAGCAGCGGTGCGCGCAGGTCGGGGCCGGGGTCCGGCGCCCACACCACGTCGACCCAGTAGTTGCTGCCCCAGTGCGACTGCGTCGGGAAGCCCGTCGAGCCGAACCGGAACAGGCCGTTGACGCCGTCGACGCCGTTCCGGAGGCCGGTCAGCGGCTCCAGGTAGCGCTGCTCGCGGAGGAAGTACTCCAGGTCGTAGGAGTAGTGCCCCTTGGGCGCGAAGTAGGACACGACGTAGGTGGTGCCGCCGGTCACCGCGACGGGTTGCGCGAACACCAGCGTCTGCCAGCCGCCCGCCGTCTCGTCGACGAACGTCCCGGTCGCCATCACCTGGCCGGTGGCCGACCACAGCGTGCCGGTGTGGGTGCCGGTGTTGCCGGGTCCCTTGTAGAACTTCACGCCGCGCACGTAGCCGTCGCTGTTCGCGCGCCACTTCACGCCCAGTTCCAGCGGCGACGGGTCGCCGCTGTCGACGGTGTCCGGCACGTCGCCGTTCGTGAACAACCCGCACGGGCAGGTGCGCGCGTTGACGCCCGGCGTGGCCACGACGGGGTTCGACAGGTTCGCCGAGTCGTCCACCGCGCGGACCCGCAGGCTCGCCGGGCCGGACTGGCTCGGCACGTAGGTGTAGCTCCACGAGGTCTGCCCGGCCTGCCACACCGCCGGGTGCCAGCGGGTGCCGCCGTCGGTGGACACCTCGACGCCGCCGACCTGGCCGCCGCCGTTGTCGGCGACCGTGCCGGAGAACGTGTACGCCGCGCCGACCGACGACACTGGCGGGACGGAGGTGAACGACGCGGTGGGCGCGGCGGTGTCACCGCTGGCGGTCGCCTGGACCAGACCCGACTGGAGGGTGGTCGCCCGCACGCCCATGTCGGCCAGGAAGTTGACCGTGGCCTGCTTCATCCGGATGTCGGAGGTCGGCGTGTTGGTGAGGAACGCGTGCTCGTCGTCCACGCCCCACGCCCACTGCACCGTGCCCGCGCCGAACACGAGCGCGCCGCTGGGGTGCCTGTAGTAGGTGATGGCGTGGGTCTTGGTGTCCGGGGTGTAGAGGTCGCCGTGGTTCTGGAGCACGTACGGGCCGTCGTCCATGGTGACCGTGGTGCGCGAGAGCTGCGCGACGCCGGGCGGCTGGAAGCCGTTGTCCTCCACCGAGTTCCACTCGTAGCCGAGGGTGCCCGGCTGGAAGGTGTAGGTGGAGCCCGCGCTCATGCTCTGCAGCGACGTGTGCCGCCACAGCCGCATCCTGCCGTACGCGGCGGGCACCTGGAGGGAGTCCTCGCGGCGGCCGTTGACCGTGAAGATGTTGCCCAGCAGGGCGTTCTCGGGCCGTCCGCCGTCCTGCGGCGGGCTGTAGCGCGGGTCGCGCCAGGTGCCGGTCCAGTCGGCCAGGTTGTCGTTCTGGGTGCCCTTGGTCTCCTTGTAGCAGGCCATGGTGCGCCAGTCGGTCTGCGAGGAGTCGATGGACTTCTCCCACCGGTGCTTCCAGAAGATCTCGTTGCCGGTGAGGAACGCCATGTGCACGCCGGCGTCGCGGGCCGCCTCGACGTTGGCGCGCTGCTCGTTGGACCAGTACTCGTCGTGGCCGACGGCCATGAACACCTCGTGGTTCTTGATGAGGTGTCCGCGGCGCGCCGAGTCGACGTCGGTGGTGTAGCTGACGTCGTACCCGTTGGCCTCCATGAAGCGCAGCATCGGGTACTCGGCGTTGAAGATGAAGTTGTCGTCGCCGTCGCCGCCGGTGTACGGGCGGTTGTAGCTCACCTTGTACGCCTGGCCGCCCTGGCCGGGGCCGTCGCCGAAGTACAGGCTGTTGCCGCCGTAGCGGTTGTAGGCCACCCACGTGGAGTCCGAGGTCTGGAAGAGGACCTCGGAGGTGCTGGAGTCGTCGCGGACGACGAACACGATCTCGTTCTCCGCGCCGGTGTCCCCGCGGTGCGCCCGCGCGTAGTACAGGCCGGAGACGGCGTTGACCGGCACGTTCCAGCTCAGCGACGTCTGCCAGTTGCCGCAGTCGATCAGCGCGCTGCCGTCCGTGCCGCGCAGGCACGGGTCCTGGTTCTGCGGGGTGTTCCTGGTGATGCGCTCCTTGAAGTGCGCGCCGACGCCCTGGTACCAGCCGAGCCGGTAGATGTCGATGTGGTAGGACGACGCGCTCGTCAGCATCTTGAAGTCGACCCGGCCGCCGGGGTTGACGCTGATGTCCGTGGTGAACCCGAGGATGCTGTCGTCGCGGTAGCCCACCTGCCAGTTCGGGGTGCCCGTCCTGGTGTTCTCGCAGGCCACCTTGTTCACGACCGGCGCGTCGCACGGCGCGGCGGCGGCCTCGGGCGCGCGCAGCACCGAGACGACGACCACCGTCGACACCACGAGGGCGGTCACCACCAGTAGTCGCAGCAGGTGCACCGCAAGCGCGGGTCTCGCCCGCGTCGCATCGGCGGTCATGGGGGTTCACCTTTCGAACAAAGCGACCTGATCACTGCGGGTGATCACGTCGGCACTACATCGACCAGCGGAGCGCTGTTGCTCCGATCGTCGTGGGAGTCGCGGTACGCGTTACACCACAGGGGAAGTGGACGCACCACCGCTCACCCGACCGCCTCAGCGGACGGTGACCGAGAGTAGCCACTGTGCGACACAACCCGTCCGCGGGCGGGCGGCGCCACTCGCGGACGGGGATGTCGTCGTGCCTTGCTAGCGCGACACCGGCGACCGGGACAGCGCCGCGTGGAGCTCCTCGACCACGGTGTCCTGCTGGGCGGCCGTCAGGTCGTGGTAGAGCGGGAGGATCAGCGACCGGCCGGTGAACACCTCCGTCACCGGCAGGTCGACGTGCGGGTGCCCCGCGTACGCGGGTTCCAGGTGGGCGGCCATGATCCCGCGGCGTGCCGACACCCCTCGTGCGGCGAGCCTCGCCAGGACCTCGTTGCGCTGCTCCGGTGTCGTCCCCTCGGGCAGCATGACCCAGAACGACTGGTAGTTGGTGGTCCCGTGCTCCGGGTCGCGCACCGCGCGCAGGCCCGACCGCTCGCCGAACACCTCGGCGAGCAGCTCGTGGTAGCGCGCCGCCAGCTCGCGCCGCCGCCGCACGATCGCGTCCAGCTTGGTCAGCTGCACCAGGCCGACGGCGGCCTGGATGTCCGTCATGCGGTAGTTGAACGCGGTCTCCAGGTAGCTCTCGACGACCGCCTTGCCCCCGGAGTGCCGTTCCGCCGCGCTCACGCTCATGCCGTGCTCGCGCAGCCGCCTGCCCCGCACCGCCCAGTCCTCGCGGTTCGTGGTGAGCATGCCGCCCTCGCCGGTGGTGATCAGCTTGCGCGGGTGGAAGGACCAGGCGGCCAACGCCGCGTCCGCGCCGACCGGCACGCCGCGGTAGGTGGACCCGGCCGCGCAGGCCGCGTCCTCGACCACGGTGATGCCACGCGGGTCGCACAGGGCGCGCAGCGCCTCCACGTCCGCGGGCACTCCCGCCTGGTGCACCAGGATCACGGCCTTGGTGCGCCCGGTGAGCACCCGCCCGACGGTGGCCGCCGACAGGTTGCCGGTCTCCTCCTCCACGTCGGCGAACACCGGCGTGCCGCCGCAGTAGCGGACCGCGTTCGCGGTGGCGATGAACGACAGCGACGGCACGACGACCTCGTCGCCGGGACCGATGTCGAGCAGGTGCAGCGCCACGTGCAGCCCTGTGGTGCACGAGGACACCGCGACGGCGTGCAGCACGGCTACCCGGCGGGCGAACGCGTCCTCGAACGCGGCCACCTTCGGGCCCTGCGCGACCCAGCCGGAGAGCACGGCCGCCGCCGCGGCGTCCGCCTCCTCCTGGCCGAGCCAGGGCTTCATGACGGGGATCACCGGACCGCCTCGGCGGCCTCGTCACCGAGGTCGACCCACCAGCGGACCAGCCCGCGCAGGCCGTCGACGAGGCCGATCTCCGGCTTCCAGCCCAGGTCGCGGGCGGCGGCGGAGATGTCGGCCAGGCGGCGCGTGACGCCGTTGACCGCACGCTCCGGGCCGTGCTCCAGGGGCAGGTCGGAGTCCATCGCGGCCAGCAGCGCCTGCGCCAACTCCTTGAGGCTGGTCTCCTGGGCGCTCGCGATGTTGTAGACGGTGTCGGTGACGGGCGCCTTGGCGGCGAGCACGTTCGCGCGGGCGATGTCGTGCACGTGGACGAAGTCCATGGTCTGCGCGCCGTCGCCGAAGATCAGCGGCGGCTCGCCGCCCGCGATGCGCTCCATCCAGCGGATCAGCACCTCGGTGTACTTGCCGTGGGCGTCCATGCGCGGGCCGTAGACGTTGAAGTAGCGCAGCGCCACGTAGTCCAGGCCGTACATGGCCTTGAAGCTGCGCAGCATGCCCTCGTTGAACGCCTTGGCCGCGCCGTAGAACGTGTCGTTGTTGTACGGGTGGTGCCGCTCGGTGGTCGGGAACTGCTCGGCCAGGCCGTAGACCGACGCGGACGAGGAGGCGATCACCTTCTTCACGCCCGCCGCGGCGGCGGCCTCGATCACCGTGAACGTGCCGTCGACCAGTGCCTCCAGCGCCAGTCGGGGCTCCTCCGCGCACTGCGTGATGCGGATGGCGGCGAGGTGGAACACCAGGTCGGTGCCCTGGCTCAGCCGGCCGACCAGGTCGCGGTCGTTGATGTCGCCGTCGACGACGGTGAGCCGGTCGCCCGCGGTGGCGGTGGCGTCGGCCAGGTTCTCCCGGCGACCGCGGACGAAGTTGTCGAGCACGACCACCTCGGCGGCCCCGGCGGCGAGCAACTGGTCGACCACCGCGGAGCCGATGGTGCCCGCCCCTCCGGTGACGAGGGCCCGCTGCCCGCTGATCGGCTGAGCCGCTTCCGACATGGTGCTTGTTCCTTCCGGGTTCTGTGACGGGTGGTCAGACGGCCGCGAGGCGGCCGGTGGTCCGGTCGACGGCGACGAACTCGCCGCCGGCGGCGAGGCTGGCGGAGGCCGCTTCGAGGGTGGCCAGCACCCGCAGGCCGGACCAGCCGTCGGTGAGCGGGGCGCGCTTCTCCGCGATCGAGGCCGCGAACTCGGCCATGACGCCGCGCAGCGCCTCCTTCTCCGGCAGCGCGGGCGCGACGGTGTCGCCCCGGCGGTAGGAGATGATCGCCTGGCGGCGGTCCTCGTCGCTCTCGATGCGGTCCGCGCCCCGGTCGTGCACGGAGACGCGCTGCACGGCGTTGAGGTCGTCCCAGACGATGGTGCGGCGGGAGCCGCCGACGATCATGGTGCGGATCTTGGTGGGCGACAGCCAGTTCACGTGCACGTGGGCCAGCACGCCGTCGGACAGCTCCAGCGTGAGGTGGCCGACGCACGCGCGGCCGGCGCCGATCGGGTCCGAGCCGTGCGCCGAGACGCGGGTGACGCGCACGTCCTCCGGCAGGATCGCGTCGAAGATCGACAGGTCGTGCGGCGCGAGGTCCCAGAACACGTCCACGTCGGGCTGCACGAGGCCGAGGTTGATGCGCACCGAGTCGAGGTACTGCACGGTGCCGATCTCGCCGCTGCGCACCAGGTGCCGCAGGTGTCGAACGGCCGGCGTGTAGACGAAGGTGTGGTCGAGCATCAGGGTCAGGCCCCGGTCCTCGGCCTCGCGGACCAGTTCCAGGCCCTCGGCGTAGCTCGCCGCCAGTGGCTTCTCCACCAGCACGTGCTTGCCGGCGCGCAGCGCGGCCAGGGCGACGGGCAGGTGGGTGGCCGCGGGGGTGGCGATGGCCACCGCGTCGACCGCCGGGTCGGCCAGCACGTCGTCGAGCGAACCCGACACCCGGACCGTCGAGTAGTCGCCCAGCACCCGGCGGGCGCGCTCGGTGTCCAGGTCGCACAGGTAGCGCAGCGCGAAGCCCGCGGTGGCCTGGGCGTTGCGCACCAGGTTCGGGCCCCAGTAGCCGGCGCCGATGACGGCGATGCCGATCGGCTGGTCCATCTCGTTCCCCATTTCCTCGGCCATTCCCTCGGCCACCATCTCAGTAGGCTCCCTGACCGCCGAAGACGGCGCGGAAGGTCTTCCACAGGATCACCGCGTCCAGGGCGAGCGACCAGTCCTCCACGTAGCGCAGGTCGAGCCGCACCGACTCCTCCCACGACAGGTCGCTGCGGCCGGAGACCTGCCACAGACCCGTCAGGCCCGGCTTGACCAGCAGCCGGCGGCGCATGTCGGGGCCGTACCTGGCGCTCTCCTCGGGCAGCGGCGGCCGGGGGCCGACCAGGGACATCGAGCCGGTGAGCACGTTGAACAGCTGCGGCAGCTCGTCCACCGAGTACCGCCGCAGGACGCGGCCGACCGCGGTGACGCGGGGGTCGCGCCTCATCTTGAACAGCACGCCCGCGCCCTCGTTGACCGACTGGAGCTTGGCGCGCAGGGCGTCGGCGTCGGTGATCATCGTGCGGAACTTCAGGATCGTGAAGTGCTCGCCGTCCTTGCCGACGCGGCGCTGCTTGTAGAGCACCGGGCCGCGGGTGTCGACCATGATCGCCACGGCGACGGCCAGCAGCACCGGCGCGAGCAGCGCCAGCAGCAGGAACGCGCCGATCTTGTCCACGGTGGCCTTGACCATCCGGCGGACGCCGGTGAACGACGGCTCGGAGACCCGCAGCAGCGGCATGCCGAGCACGCCGGTGACGTGCAGGCGCGGACCGGCGAAGTCCATCAGGGCCGGTGCGACGACCATCTCGGTGCCGGTGCCCTCCAGGTCCCAGGCCAGCTGCTGGAGCCGGCGGGGCGTCCAGTAGGCGTCCGAGGTGACCGCGACGACGCGGTAGCCGCCGCGGCGGACCTGCTCGGCCAGTTCGGAGAACCGGCCGACGACGGGGGTGCCCTCCAGTTCGACGCCGATCTCGGCGCGGCCGTCCACTGTGCACACGGCGTCCACGCGCCAGCCCAGGTGGGGCGCGCGGCGGGTGCGCGAAATCAGGTCCTTGACGGTGTCGACGTTGCCCGCGGCGAGCACCGGCAGCAGGCAGCGGCCCTCGCCGCGGGCGCGGTGCAGCGGGCGGCGCAGGGCGTAGCGGACCGGGAACGCCACCAGCGCGATCGCCGGTCCGACGAGGAACACCCACAGGCGGGCGCCGGGCAGCCCGGCCGCGAGCGCACCCAGCCCCAGCGCGACGACGGAGCCGAACAGGCCGCGGCCCAGGCGGCGGAACTCCTCCGCGCCCTGGCCCAGCACGGTGGTGTTCCAGACCCGGTTGAGGAACAGCGAGCCGACGACGACCGCGATCGTGACCGCCTCCAGGGCGATCAGCGGGAGCGGGGCGAAGGTGGCGTGGTAGTGGGACAGCACGGCGCCCGCCAGCACGACGACCAGCACGGTGCACAGGACGTCGGCGGCGATCACGCCGTAGCGGTAGGCGGGCTCCCAATCGCTGACGGTGGGATGGGTGGTGCGGTTCGTGGTGGTGCCGACCCGCACGACCGGTCTCGGTCGCGTGGGCTGGACCTGCTCGCTCATCGTGGTACTCCCCGGGTTGGGCCGGTTCGGACGTGCACGCTCGCAGGGCATCCCCGACGGACCCGCGTGTGGTGTACGGCAAATGTGCGCTCGGCGATTTTTCGCCTCGGCAAACCGTGATTCGTCTTGACTCCGGCGCACGTTACACACACGGTGAGCGTGGGCCGATTGCTCATTCCACGGTGCGACACACGGCGCACACTCAGCAGTGTCACAGCGTAACTTCGGGTTACCGCCCACCGTTCGGGAAAAGGCTTGCCGGAACGGGGTACCGTCATGGTCCACAGTGGCCGGCGCCCTTCCGGGCCGCGAGCGGCCACCACCATCGCCACACGGCCCCGTTCTGTTACAGGGGCTCTCCGCCGACCTCCGCACAGCAACCGGAATGTGTCCGAAAAGGGCCTTCCGACCACGTACCGGGACCGCATCGTGGCGGTTGGCGATCACCCATTCACAGAGCGGAAGCAGCTATTCGGCGCAACGGCTTCCCCACTTCCGGTGACAACCGGGAAGTAATTCCCACCCGGGCGGACGATCAAGGGTGACGGACACCACTTCGCGCGCCACAGGATCATGCGATCACCCGCGTGAGGGATGCGCGTGCGCCATTCCCCCGGTCGGGCACCCCTGCCGCGGGACGCGAGTGAGCGTCGGTTCACCCCGTCCGGGAACCCCCACCGGGATGGGGCGGAACAGCACGGCCGCGACGGTCGGCCCGACCTACCGGTTGGTCACGAGGCGGACCTTCTCGCCGCCCACGGCCACCACGTCGCCGTCCCCGAGCTGCGCGCCGCGACGGTTCTCGACCCGGCCGTTCACCGTGACCTCACCGGATTCGACCAGGTCACGGGCGTGCGCACCGTTGTCCGCCAGGTCCGCCAGCTTGAGGAACTGACCCAACCTGATCATGTCGTCGGAGATCTCGACCTCGCGGATGCGCATGGTCCCATCATCCCCCAGGGCACGCGTGCGCCCTCACGTGCACCGGTTAACGAGAATTGCACGGACTCGCAACACGATCGACACGCGCCGGCCGCCTGGAGGGCTACCGTTCCCGCGATGTGAGCACAGCCAGCTCGGACCCGGAGCCTACCGGCGGCGGGGAGCGCAAGCGCCGCCGGTCCCCGCGCGGCGAGATCGGCACCACCGGTGCCAGGTTCGGTTCGCCCGCGCTGCGGCGCGGCGTGGACGGGCAGGACGTCGACGTGCCCAAGCAGCCGAGGCGGCGGCGGTCGCTGCGCGGCGAGGTGGGGGCCACCGGGGCGCGGTTCGGCTCGGCGGCGCTGCGGCGCTCCCTCGACGGACCGGACGAGCCCGACAGGGCGGACGAGGCGGACGGGACGGACGACCACACGCGGCCGTCGATCCCCCTGGCCCGCAGCACGCCCACTCCGACGACGCCCCGGCCCTCGCCGCGCGAGCCGGAACCGGTCGAGGAGTTCTCCGGACCGCTGGTCCGCCCCTACGCGTGGACGGGCGGGCGCACGTCCTCCCACCACGACCTGCGGCTGGAGACGCTGGTGTCGCTGGAGGAGGACGGCGTCGCCATCGCCATGCGCGAGTCCACCGCGGAACAGCGGTCCATCGTGGAGGTGTGCGCGACCCGGCCGCGCTCGGTGGCCGAGGTGTCGGCGCTGCTGACCGTGCCGCTCGGCGTGGCGCGGGTGGTGCTCGGCGACCTGATCTCGATGGGCGTGGTGGCGGTGCACGACAACGCGGCCGCGCCCGGCGGCCCGGACCTGGCGCTGCTGGAACGCGTGCTAGCCGGCCTGCGCCACCTCTGAGCGCAACCGCCCGAACACCTCGACCAGGTCGGCCAGCCGGTAGTGCGCGTTGAGCCCGCTCGGGTTCGGCAGCACCCACAGCCGCGCCGGCCCGATCGGCTCGTCCTGCGGGCCCACGACCGCCTTCCTGCGGTCGAACGCGGCCCGGTAGGCCGTCACGCCCACGACCGCCACCACCCTCGGCGCACACCGCTCGGCCAGCGCCGTCAACGCCAACCCGCCGGCGCGGAGCTCCTCGGCTGACAGCTCGTCGGCCTTCGCCGTGGGCCGGTCGACCAGGTTGGTGATGCCCAGGCCGTGCTCGACCAGCTCGTGCTGCTCGGACGGCGCGAACCGGCGCGGCGTGAAGCCCGACAGGTGCAGGGCAGGCCAGAAGCGGTTGCCCGGCCGCGCGAAGTGCTGCCCCTTGGCACCCGACATCAGGCCGGGGTTGATGCCGCAGAACAGCACGTCCAGCCCCGGCGCGATGACGTCCGGCAACGGCTTCGTCACGCGATCACCTCCACGGCGATGGGCGGGCAGGGGTCGGCCGGCGGCGTGAAGCAGCTCACCGAGCGCTCCGGGTGGTCCTTGAGCTGTGCACCCGTGAGCCTTACCCCGAACAGGGCGTTGTCGAACGCGTGGGGGCCGGCTGCGTCGCGCACCGCCACGCCTCGGCAGAGGTCCCGTCCGGGGAGGCCTTCAGCGCCTCGTCCCGCACGCGGTCGACGAACCCGCGCCCGGTGCTCACGGCTTGCCGGTCGCGTTGCCGGTCGGCCCGGGACGGTCGTCGGGCGCCTCGCCCGTCAACCGCTGGGTGGGTCGGTCCGGGTTCCGGGCCGGATCGGGGTTCCGGGCCGGATCGGGGTTCTGGGCCGGACCGGGGTTCTGGGCCGGCAGCTGCTCGGTGGGCGCGGTCGGGTCCACGAGCTGCTCGGTGGGCGTCCCGGCGGCGGGGAGCACCTGCGTCGGGGCCGCACCCGCGGCACCCGCCGGACCGGCGGGCGGCACGGGGTCCCCTGCGCCGCGAGCCCCCTCCCCGCCCTTCCGGCGACCGACGGCGATGGCGATGCCCAGGCCGACCAGGATCACGGCCAGCGCGATCCACACCCACACCGGGACGCCGCCGCCGTCACCGTCGTCCCCGGCCACCGGGACGGCCGACCGCGTCGCGCCGGTCGGCCCACCGGTCTCCCCGGCCGTGGTCGGCGTGACCTGGCCGGTGGTCGAGGCGGGCGGGGCGGTGGTGGTCGCCGCCGGGGCGGAGGGCGCGGTCGTGCCGGGCACCCCGCTCGCGGTGCTCGTGGCGGCCGGCGGCTGGGCCGGCGCCGGGAGGGTGAAGGCGAACGTGCCGTCAACGAAGTCGCCGTCCAGCGACTGCACCAGCCAGCTCACCGCGTACTGCCCGGCCGGCGAGCCGGAGTCCTTCAACGGGACGGTCAGCGTCGCCCCCTGGGCCGCCACCTCCCCCATCGGCCAGGCGCTGCCGTCCGGGCCGGTGATGGTGATGGTGGCGCTCTCGGCGGGCACCGGTTCGGTGAACGTCAGCGTGAGCTGCGTGGGCCGCTGAGCCGGTGCCGAGCCGTTCGCCGGGTCGCTGGACACCAGCTCGGTGTGCGCCCACGCCGGGGGCGCGGCACCGAACAGGGCCAGGGCCGCCAGCAACGCCGAGAGCGCCAATCGCGTCATACCGTAGTTTCTACCGGGTCGGCGGGGTGTCCTGCCCGTCGGCCGGCGGCCTGTCCTGTTCCGGCCTGCCCTGGCCCGACCGGTCCTGTCCTGGCCGGCCCTGCCGACCGTCGCCACCGCGCACCACGTCGCCCTCGATGATCGTGTCGACCGCCGAGTCCGTCGCCACCAGGGTCACCTCGTCGCCGGCCGCGATGTCGGCCAGGTCGCCCTGGCCGCCGTTGACCTGCGTGTCGTCGTCGACCCGGTAGGTCTTGGTGAACCCGTCGGCGCTCGTGACCGTGATGGACGAGTCGGAGACCCCGGTGACCTCGCCGGTCTGGAACTCGCCGTGCTGGGCGTCCCCGAACGGGCCGCCCGTGGTCGTGAAGCCGGGACCGCCGCGCATCCCGTACGCGCCGCGCGGGCCACCCATCCCCTGCTGGGCGGCCTCCGAGTTGCCCGCCGCGTAGATGACCCCGCCGCCCGCGGCGGCGATGCCCGCGGCGACGGCGACCGCGACGAGCGTCTTGCGGCCGTTCCAGCTCGGTCCGGGAGCGGCGGCCCGCGGCGGCTCGTCACCCCAGGTCGTGTTCTCGGTTTCGGTAGTCATGGGGCCACGGTGCCGGGCGAGCCTGTGCGCGGGCTGTGCGGCCGTTGGGCGGTGCCTGTGGGCGCGACACCGGCGGCGGGCCGGGGGCGTTCACAGCTGGTACACAGGATCGGCACAGCGAGGGCTCAAGGGCCTGACCGACGATCGGAGCATGCGTGCGGTGACCTCCCCCGAACTCCGCCGCCCGGACGGGAGTCCGGTGCGGGTCCTGGTGGTGGACGACGAGTCCACCCTGGCCGAACTCATGTCCATGGCCCTGCGGATGGAGAAGTGGGAGGTGCGCACCGCGCTGGACGGCACGTCCGCCGTGCGCGTCGCGCGCGAGTTCCGACCGGACGTGGTCGTGCTGGACGTGATGCTGCCCGACTTCGACGGCCTGGAGGTGCTGCGCCGACTGCGCGCGGACCTCCCGGCCCTGCCGGTGCTGTTCCTCACCGCGAAGGACGCGGTGGAGGACCGCATCGCCGGGCTCACGGCGGGCGGCGACGACTACGTCACCAAGCCGTTCAGCCTGGAGGAGGTCGTGCTGCGGCTGCGCGGCCTGCTGCGCCGCACCGGCGTCACCGGGTCGACCGCGGGCGGCGAGCTGGTCGTCGGCGACCTGGTGCTGGACGAGGACACCCGCGAGGTGCGCCGCGACGGCACGTCGATCGACCTGACCGCCACCGAGTTCGAGCTGCTGCGGTTCCTGATGCGCAACCCCAGGCGGGTGCTGTCCAAGGCGCAGATCCTGGACCGGGTGTGGAACTACGACTTCGGCGGCCAGGCGAACATCGTCGAGCTCTACATCTCCTACCTGCGCAAGAAGATCGACGTCGGCAGGGCGCCGATGATCCACACCATGCGGGGTGCCGGGTATGTCCTCAAGCCTGCGCCCTAGGACGTGGTCGCTGCGCACGCGGCTCGTGGCGGGGCAGCTGGTCCTGCTGACCTGCGTGTGCGCGGTGATCGGCGTGGTCAGCGGGTTCGCGTTGCGCGACTTCCAGCTCGACAAGCTCGACGAGCAGCTGTACGGCACCGCCGACCGCGTGGTCCGGACGCTGGGGCCGCCGGGACCGGGTCGCCGCCCCGACGGCCCGCTGGAGGGCCCGGGCTTCGGCGTCGGGACCATCGTGATCATCAAAGGCACGGGCGACGTCCTCCAGGGCACGCTGGTCGACTCCTCCGGCCAACCCGTGGCCCTGACGGGTGACCGGGCCACCCCCGTCGAGTCGGTGGCCGCGGGCGCGCCGCCGCGGACCGTGTCGCTGGAGGACGGCGACTTCCGGGTGGTCGCGGTCGCCCTGCCCGGCGGTCAGACCGTCTACACCGGACTGCCGACGGACGCCGTGGACAGCACCGTGCTGCGGCTCGGGCTCATCCTCGGCGGGGTGTCGCTGGCCGGGTTGCTGGCGGCGGGCCTGGCCGGGACGTTCGTGGTGCGGCGGGCGTTGCGGCCACTGGACCGGGTCGCCGACACGGCCACGCGCGTCGCCGGGCTGCCGCTGCACCAGGGCGAGGTGGCGCTGGCCGAGCGCGTGCCCGAGGAGGACACGAACCCGGACACCGAGGTCGGCAAGGTCGGCCTGGCGCTGAACAGGCTGCTCGGGCACGTCGGCGGCGCGCTGGAGTCGCGGCACGCCAGCGAGACGCGCGTGCGGCAGTTCGTCGCGGACGCGAGCCACGAGCTGCGCACGCCGTTGGCGGCGATCCGGGGGTACGCGGAGCTGACCCGCCGCACGAAGGAGGCCGTGCCGCCGGAGATCGGGCACGCCATGCGCCGCGTGGAGTCCGAGGCGGTGCGGATGACGTCGCTGGTGGAGGACCTGCTGCTGCTGGCCCGGCTGGACGCCGGTCGGCCGCTGGGGCACGACCCGGTGGACCTGTCGCGGATCGTCGTGGACTCGGTGAGCGACGCCCGGATCGCCGGGCCGGAGCACGAGTGGCGGTTGCAGGTGCCGTCCGAGGCGTTGACGGTGACCGGTGACGAGCACAAGCTGCGCCAGGTGCTGGCGAACCTGCTGTCCAACGCCCGCGCGCACACCCCGCCGGGCACGACCGTCGTGACACGACTGTCCGCTGTGGGCGAGCACGTCGAGGTGGCGGTGACCGACGACGGCCCCGGAATCCCGTACGACCTCCAGCCCGAGATCTTCGAGCGCTTCACCCGCGGTGACACCTCGCGCTCCCGTGCGGCGGGCAGCACCGGCCTGGGCCTGTCCATCGTGGCCGCCGTGGTGGCCGCCCACGGCGGCGCCGTCCGCGTGGACAGCCGCCCCGGCCGCACCACCTTCACAGCCCGCCTCCCCCGCTGACCCGCGAGTCGTAAACCCACCCCGCGCGAGTCGTAAGTCCGGCCCCGGCGAGTCGTACGTTCAGGTCCGGGGCGTTCTACGTTCGAGTCGCCCGGCCGATATGCCCAAACGTGGAACTCGGTGGTCCCGAACGTACGACTCGCGCGGGGTGAACGCACGACTCGCGCGGGGCGGGTTTACGACTCGCGGGCACAGGGGGTTCACAGGGTGGGTACAGGGGCGGCCCAGGGTTCGGGGTCAGGGTCGGGGCATGCGAGCGCGACTACCCCTGTTGCTGTTGCCGGCCGGGACCGCGGTGCTGTACCTGTGGCGCCTGGGCGACTCCGGTTGGGCCAACGCCTACTACTCGGCCGCCGCCCAGGCCGGCGCGGAGAGCTGGAAGGCGTGGTTCTTCGGTGCCACCGACCCGGGCGGCTCCATCACCGTCGACAAGACGCCCGCCGCCACCTGGGTGATGGGGTTGTCCGCGCGGCTGTTCGGCGTGAACGCGTGGAGCATCCTCGTGCCGCAGGCCCTCATGGGCGTGGCGAGCGTCGGGCTCCTGCACGCCGCGGTGAGGCGCACGGCGGGTGAGGCGGCCGGGCTGGTCGCGGGCGCGGTGCTGGCGCTGACGCCGGTCGCGGTGCTGATGTTCCGCTTCAACAACCCGGACGCCCTGCTGGTGCTGCTGCTCGTGGCCGGGGCCTACTGCGCGGTGCGCGCCACCGAGGGGGCGCGGCCGGGGTGGCTGGCGCTCGCGGGGGCGGCGGTCGGGTTCGCGTTCCTGGCCAAGATGCTCCAGGCGTTCCTGGTGCTGCCCGCGTTCGGCCTGGTGTACCTGGCGTTCGCACCGGCGTCGCTGCCGCGCAGGGCGTGGCACCTGGTCGTCGCGCTCGGGGCGGTGGTCGCGGCGGGCGGCTGGTGGGTGCTCGTGGTGGAGCTGGTGCCCGCGTCGGCACGGCCCTACGTCGGCGGTTCGCAGCGGAACAGCGTGCTGGAACTGGCGCTCGGCTACAACGGCCTGGGCCGGCTCACCGGTGACGAGGTGGGCAGCGTCGGCGGCGGTGGCGGCTGGGGCTCGACCGGGTGGAGCAGGTTGCTGGGCGCGGAGATGGGCGGTCAGATCGCGTGGCTGCTGCCGACCTCGGTGGTGCTGCTGGTCGCCGGGTGGTGGGCCGGGCGGAGGGCCGAACGCGTCGGACTCGCCCTGTGGGGCGGGTGGCTGGTGGTCACCGCCGTCGTGTTCAGCTTCATGAACGGCATCATCCACTCCTACTACACGGTGGCGCTGGCGCCGGCGATCGGCGCGGTCACCGGCATCGGCGCGGTGGCGCTGTGGCGCCGGCGGCGGGACCCGGTGGCCGCGGCGGCGCTGTCCGGCGCGCTCGCGGTGACGGCGCTCCAGTGCTACCTGCTGCTGCTCGACTGGTCGGCGGCGTTCGCCGCGGTGGTCCTGGTGCTGGGCCTGCTGGGAGCCGTCGGCCTGTTCCTGGCGGCGGTCGTGCCCGCCGCCGTGGTGGTGCCGGTCGCGCTGGTCGCCGCGCTGCTCGGACCCGGTGCCTACTCCGCGGCCACGGCGGCCACGCCGCACTCCGGGGCGATCCCGAGCGCGGGTCCGGCGCGGACCGGTCCCGGTGGCGGCGGCCAGGTCCTGTTCAGCGGCGGGCGCGGCACGTCGGCGGGCGGCGCGGGTGGCCTGCTGAACGCTTCCGAGCCCGGCGAGGAGCTGGTGGCGCTGCTGCGCGACGGCGGCGAGGGCTTCACGTGGGCCGCCGCGGCCGTCGGGTCGAACAGCGCGGCCGGGTACCAGCTGGGCAGCGGCGTGCCGGTGATGGCGGTCGGCGGGTTCAACGGCACCGACCCCTCCCCCACGCCGGAGCGGTTCCGGCAGCTCGTCGCGGAGGGGCGGGTGCGCTACTTCCTCGGCGGCGCGGGCATGCCCGCGCCGAGCGGCAGCGACGCGTCCCGGCGGATCGCCGAGTGGGTCGAGGAGACCTTCGAGGCGACCGAGGTGGACGGCGTGACCGTCTACGACCTCACCGGTCCGGCGCTCACAGGCGGGGCACAGGGATGACACACGGAGCACCCAGCCAGGCGCACGACGGTGGCGCCATGACCTTCGCGACGCTCACGACCACCACGGTGCTCGACGTGGTCGTCCCCGTCCACAACGAGGAACGCGACCTCGCGCCGTGCGTGCGCGAGCTGCACGCCGACCTCGTCCGGACCTTCCCCTACTCCTTCCGGATCACGATCGCCGACAACGCGAGCACGGACGGCACCGCGGACGTCGCCGACGGGCTGGCCCGCGAACTGCCCGGGGTCACCGCCGTGCACCTGGCCGAGAAGGGCCGCGGTCGGGCGCTCAAGGCGGTGTGGTCGGCGTCGGACGCCGCCGTGCTGGCCTACATGGACGTGGACCTGTCCACGGACCTGGCCGCGCTGGCGCCGCTCACGGCGTCGCTGATCTCCGGTCACTCCGACCTCGCCATCGGCAGCCGCCTGGCGCGCGGCGCGCGGGTCGTGCGCGGCCCGAAGCGCGAGTTCGTCTCCCGCTGCTACAACCTGATCCTGCGCGGCGCGCTCGCCACCCGGTTCACCGACGCGCAGTGCGGGTTCAAGGCGATCCGCGCCGACGTCGCCCGGCGGCTCCTGCCGCACGTCGAGGACACCGGCTGGTTCTTCGACACCGAACTGCTGGTGCTCGCCGAACGGGCGGGCGCCCGCATCCACGAGGTGCCGGTCGACTGGGTGGACGACCCCGACAGCCGGGTCGACATCGTCTCGACGGCGATCGCCGACCTCCGGGGCGTGGCCCGCGTCGGCCGGGGCCTGGTCACCGGCCGCATCCCGATCGGCGAGCTGAGCGCGCAGCTGGGGAGGCGGCCGTTGGAGCCGCACGCGCCGGGCGTGCCCGCCGGACTGGTGAGGCAACTCGTGCGGTTCGCCGCCGTCGGCGCGGTCAGCACGCTCGCCTACCTGCTGCTGTTCGTGCTGCTGCGCGGCGGGTTGGGCGCGCAGGGCGCGAACCTGGTGGCACTGCTGGTCACCGCCGTCGCCAACACCGCCGCCAACCGCCGCTTCACGTTCGGCGTGCGCGGCAGCCGCGGCGCGGGCAGGCACCAGTTCGAGGGGCTGGTCGTCTTCGGCCTGGGCCTCGCGCTGACCAGCGGCGCGCTCGCCGTGCTGCACCGGTTCACGCCGCCCGGCGGGGCGGCCGACCTGGCCGCCGTCGTCGGGGCGAACCTGCTCGCCACCGTGCTGCGGTTCCTGCTGCTGCGCAACTGGGTGTTCCGCGCCCGCCGCGGCCGCGACACCCCGGCAGGCACCACGGCCGACGACCGGCCGACCACCCCCGACCCGACCCTGGAGAACACCCGATGACCGCCACCCTGCCCGCGCCCGCGACGGCCCGCCCGGCGCCCGCGCCGAAGCGCGACCGGACCCGGCCCGCGCTGGTCGTGCTGCTCGTCGGCACGGCGGTGCTCTACCTGTGGAACCTCACCGACACCGGCTGGGGCAACGGCTACTACGCCGCCGCCACCCAGGCCGGTGCGCAGAGCTGGACCGCGTGGCTGTTCGGCGGGCTCGACGCCGGGGGCGTGATCACGGTGGACAAGCCGCCCGCCGCGCTGTGGGTCAGCGGGCTGGCCGCCAGGCTGTTCGGCTTCTCCAGCTGGACCGTCCTCGCGCCGCAGGCCGTCGAGGGCGTGCTGGCCGTGTGGTTGCTGCACGCCGCGGTGAAGCGCACCAACGGCCCGGTGGCCGGGCTGCTGGCGGGCGCGGCGCTCGCCGTGACACCGGTGGCCGTGCTGGTGTTCCGCTTCAACCTGCCGGACGCGCTGCTGGTGCTGCTGATGGTGGCGAGCGCTTACTGCACGGTGCGGGCGCTGGAGAAGGCGTCGGGCTGGTGGCTGGCGCTGGCGGGCGTCGCGGTCGGCTTCGCGTTCCTGGCGAAGATGGGCCAGGCGTTCCTGGTGCTGCCCGCGTTCACCGCCGCCTACCTGCTGGCCGCGCCGACGTCGCTGCCCAAGCGGTTCCTGCACCTGCTCGGCGCGGGCGCCGCGGTCGCGGTGTCGGCCGGCTGGTTCGTCCTGCTGGTGGAGCTGTGGCCGACCGACGCCCGGCCGTACATCGGCGGTTCGACCAACGACTCGCTGTGGGAGCTGGCCGTGGGCTACAACGGCCTGGGCCGCATCTTCGGCGGCGGCGGTGGCGGCGGCATGGGCGGCGGCAACGTCGGGTTCGGCGGGGCCACCGGCATCGACCGGCTGTTCGGCGCCTCCATGGGCGGGGAGATCTCGTGGCTGCTGCCGGCGGCGGTCGTCGGCCTGCTCGCCGGCCTGTGGTTCACCCGCCGCGCGCCGCGCACCGACCGCACCCGCGCCGCGCTCGTCCTGTGGGGCCTGTGGGTCCTGGTCAACGGCGTCGTGTTCAGCTTCATGAGCGGCATCACGCACCCGTACTACACGGTGGCCGTCGCGCCGGGCGTCGCCGCGATCGTCGCCATCGCCGGCCGCGAGCTGTGGCGGGGCCGGGCGCACCCGCCCGTGCGGGCCTCCCTCGCCCTGGTGGTCGCCGCGTGCGGTTTCTGGGGTTTCGCGCTGCTCGACCGCTACCCGGACTGGGTGCCGGCCCTGCGCTGGGTGGTGGCGGCGCTGACCGTGCTGGTGTCCACCGCGATCGTGATGGGCGTGCGCCGGCTCGCCGCGCTCGCGGTGGTGACGTCGGTGCTGGCCACCGCGTCGTTCGGCGTCGCCACGGCCGCCACGCCGCACTCCGGCTCGATCCCGGTGTCCGGTCCTGCCGAGTACGCCGGTGGCGGCATGGGCGGCATGGGTGGCGTGGACGTGGGGGGCGCGGACGACGCGGAGCTGACCGAGTTGCTCAGGGCCACCACCGGCACGTGGGCCGCGGCGACGGTGGGCGCGCAGGGCGCGGCGAGCCTGTCCCTGGCCTCCGGCAAGGCCGTCATCGGCATCGGCGGTTGGAGCGGCGGCGACCCCGCGCCGACGCTGGAGGAGTTCCGGCGGTACGTCGAGGAGGGTCGGATCGGCTACTTCGTCCTCGGTGGCCGCGGCGGCGGGGGCGGCGGGGGCGACATCGCCACGTGGGTCGCGGACAACTACGAGGCGACCACCGCGGGCGGCTCGACGGTCTACCGGTTGAGCTGACCCTCGGCGGTCAGGGGCGGTGGCAGCGCACCGGGTGGTGCCGCCACCGCCTCCCTGCCGGTCCACGAGCGGTACAGGATCGCCGCCGCGTGCGGCACGAGGTCGCGGCCCCGCCGCCACAGCCACGGCACGCCCTTGAACACCAGCCACCCCGCGTGGTGCAGCGGCGTCACGGTGATGCCGCCCGTGCACACCGGCGACACCGCGCCCGGCACCTCGCACCCCGCCTCGGCCAGCCGCGCCGCGAACGCCGCCGCCAGCCGCCGGTGCCCCAGCTCGGAGGGGTGCAGGCGGTCCACGGCCCACGTCCCCGGCTCGTACGCGCCCTCCAGCCGGTCCAGGTCGACGCACCCCGCGCCGTGCCGCCGCACCACGGCGTCCAGCACCGCGTTCAGCTCGCCGACCCGCGCCCGCAGCGCCCGCCGCAGCGGGCCGGGCAGCCGGAACACGCGGCCGTGGTCGTGGAACCGCACCGTCACCACCACCGCGCCCGCCGCGACGAGCGCGCCCACCACCGCGTCCAGGTCGGCGTGCAGCGCCACCGGGTCGAAGTCGGACCGCAGGACGTCGTTCATGCCCACCACCAGCACGGCGGCGTCCGGTCGCGCCGCCAGCGCCCGCCCCAGCTGCTCGCGCCGGACCGTGCCCGCCCGCGCGCCGGTCACCGACGTGTTCAGGTACCGCGCGTCCGGGAAGGCCGCCGCGAGCAGCGGGCCCACGCCGCGCCACCCACCGGGCACGGGGTCGCCCACGCCCACCGTCGTCGAGTCGCCCAGGACCACCAGGCCGCGCACCGTTCCGCCCACGCGACGACGATCCCGCGACGACGTGACACCCGGGGTACGGGCGGCGGAACGCTACCGGAACGCGGGGTACAGCGGCAGTTCCGCGGCCTGCGCCCCGTAGCGGGAGACGAGCGCGGACACCACCTCGTCGGCGTGCGCGGCGACGTGCGCGGCGCCCAGCGCGAGCGCGTCGGCCCGCAGCCGCGCCCAGCGCGTGGTCAGCACCGCGGTGCGCGGCGGCGAGTCCAGCGGCCGGTGCCCGGACGGCAGCGCCGAGTCGAGCCCCGGCAGGCCGCGCCACGTGCCCAGCCACACCCAGAGCAGCTGCGCCTCCAGCAGCCTCGGCAGGAACACCGCGTCGTCGTCCAGGTCGGGCCACACCGAGGACACCTCGGCCCGCCACGCCGCGAGCATCGCCTCCGACATGCCGGCGGGCAGCCCGTAGGCGCACCAGCACGACGGGAACGGCACCCGCAGGCACGCCGCGTCGAACACGATGTCGCGCACGCAGCCGCCCTCGAAGTCGAGGAACCGCACGCCCTTGCTGGTCACCAGGTGGTTGTCCGGGCACGACGTGGACGGGCTGAACGCGCGGCGGCGGGACGTGGTGAACCCGCGCACCGCGGCCTGCGCGAACCCGCGCACGGACTCGGGCGTGTCGACCCCCAGCGCGCGGGACAGCAGGGCCGGCAGGCCGTCGAGGGCGGTGTGCACGTCGACCACGATGGGGTCGGCGCAGCACTGGCTGCCCTGGCGGCGCATCAGCGCGTCGAAGTCGGCGTCGCGGCCCGCGGTGGTGGCGTGCAGCCTGCCCATGGCGTGCGCCCACGACAGGAGCCCGCGCTCGGCGGCCCGCGCGTCGGGGCCGAGCAGCTTCTCCGCCAGGCGCGGCGCCTTGCCCAGGTCCTCCAGCACGACGAGCCGCTTGGCGTTGTCCTGGGCGACCAGTTCGGGCGTCAGCCGCTCCTCGGACGGCAGGGCGGTGAGCAGCTTGTGGCTCACGACCTCGTGCGCGAACGGGTCGCGGTCGGCCACCGGTTGCGGGTAGCGCTTGAGCACCAGCGTGCGGGGCAGCGAGAAGGGCGTGTGGGCCACGCGGACGCGCGCCACCACGGACCGGCCCGCTCCCCCGAGGTCCTCGGGATCGGCCAGCCGGACCGGCGCTCCGAACCGCCCGCTCAACACGGACTCCGCCGCCGCCACCGCGTCGTCCAGCTCGGAAGGGGCGGCGTCGTCGACGTCCTGCGGGCCGGCGGTGATGTCCACGCTCATTGCCTCCGACCCTACTCCCGGTGGCACCCGGGCTGACAGAACCCGTCCGGGCACCGTGACGGTAATGGGCGCCGCCCACCGGGCGCCACGGTACGGCGAAACGTGACCGGATCAGCCCCGCGCCAGTGGTCTGCCCAGGTCACGGACGTGCCCGCGCCGGTGGCGCACGGTCAGGACGAGCGCCGCGGCCACGACCACGCCGACCAGGTTGACCGCCAACTGTGCAACCGATCGGAGGCATATGTCCCACTCACCGAGAACCGCGGCGACCGCGGCGAACCCGGCCGCGGGCACGGTGGTGACCGAGATGAACACGCCGACGAGCGCCGCCGACTTGGCGGACGTCATGGACAGCATGCCCGCCGCGCCCGCCAGCAGCGCGACGATCAGGGAGAACGGGCCTACCTCGAACACGAAGTCCACCTGGTGGCCGGCCAGGGCCAGGTCGGGGTCGAACAGCTCGGTGAACGACCCGAGCCACGCGCCGAACGCGGTGACCAGCATGGCGAGGGGGAAGCCGACGGCCAGCGCCAGCCCGGCGCGCCGCACCAGGTCCCAGCGCCGCAGCACCAGGCCGACCGCGATGGCCGCCAACGGGCCGAACTCCGGTCCCACGACCATCGCGCCGACCAGGGTGACCGGCGAGTCGGTGACCACGGCGACCGCCGCGAGCAGGCACGCGATGGTCAGGAACGCCTGGAAGGTGGCGTTGAGCTTGGACTCCTCGCCGGTGCGGGAGAGCAGTTCCTCCCACACCACGGCGTCCGCGCCGTCACCCGGCACGGACTCCTCGGCCCGGTCGGCCGAGTCCGACAGCGCGGTGTCGATGACCTCCAGCGTCACCCCGCCGTCGCGGTCGACGCCGAGCGAGCACAGGGAGGCCACCACCTCGTCGGTGGCCTCCCGTGCGACGTCGGCCTCGACCACGTCGCCCGCGGGCTGGACGGCCGCGCCCCTGAGCAGCACCACGTGCGTGACGCCGGGGTGCCGCGTCAGGGTGTCGAGCACGTCGTCGGTGCGCTCGACCGGGCTGACCGCCCGCAGGTGCAGCACCTCTGGCTACGCGTTCTTCTCGGTCTTGTCGACGGCGTTCTTCTCGGCGTTCTTCTCGGCGGGCTTGGCGTCCACGCCCGCCTCCTTGCGCTGCTGCGCGGTGATGGGCGCGGGGGCCGCGGTCAGCGGGTCGTAGCCGCCGCCGCTCTTGGGGAAGGCGATGACCTCGCGGATCGAGTCGTAGCCGCCGAGCAGCATGGCGATCCGGTCCCAGCCGAACGCGATGCCGCCGTGCGGCGGGGCGCCGTACTTGAACGCGTCGAGCAGGAAGCCGAACTTCTCCTGCGCCTCCTCCGGGGTGATGCCCATGACCTGGAACGCCCGCTGCTGCACGTCGGCGCGGTGGATGCGGATGGACCCGCCGCCGATCTCGTTGCCGTTGCAGACGATGTCGTAGGCGTAGGCCAGGGCGTTGCCCGGGTCCTCCTCGAAGCGGTCGACCCACTCCGGGGTGGGCGAGGTGAACGCGTGGTGCAGGGCGGTCCACGTGCCGCTGCCGACCGCGACGTCGTCGCCGATCTTGTCGACCGCCTCGAACATCGGGAAGTCCACGACCCACACGAAGGACCAGGAGCCCTCCTCGATCAGGCCGACCCGGTTCGCGATCTCCACGCGGGCCGCGCCGAGCAGGGCGCGCGCGCCGTCCGGGTCGCCCGCGCCGAAGAACACGCAGTCGCCGGGGTTCGCGCCGACGGCCTTGGCCAGGCCGTCGCGCTCCGCGTCGGACAGGTTCTTGGCGACCGGGCCGCCGAGCGTGCCGTCCTCGTTGACCAGCACGTACGCCAGGCCGCGGGCGCCGCGCTGCTTGGCCCACTCCTGCCACGCGTCGAGCGTGCGGCGGGGCTGCGACGCGCCGCCGGGCATGACGACCGCGCCCACGTAGGCGGCCTGGAACACCCGGAACGGGGTGTCCTTGAAGTAGTCGGTCAGCTCGGTCAGCTCCAGGCCGAAGCGCAGGTCCGGCTTGTCCGTGCCGTACTTGGCCATCGCCTCGGCGTAGGAGATGCGGCGGAACGGCTGCGCGATCTCGTGGCCGGCCAGGCCCTTCCACAGCGCGGAGACGACCTTCTCGCCGAGCGCGATCACGTCGTCCTGCTCGACGAAGCTCATCTCGATGTCGAGCTGCGTGAACTCCGGCTGCCGGTCGGCGCGGAAGTCCTCGTCCCGGTAGCAGCGGGCGATCTGGTAGTACCGCTCCAGGCCGCCGACCATCAGCAGCTGCTTGAACAGCTGCGGGGACTGCGGCAGCGCGTACCAGGAGCCGGGGCGCAGGCGCGCGGGCACCAGGAAGTCGCGGGCGCCCTCGGGCGTGGAGCGCGTCAGGGTCGGCGTCTCGACCTCGACGAACTGCTCCTCGTGCAGCACCTCGCGGGCGATCCGGTTGGCCTCGCTGCGCAGCCGCATCGCCTTGGCCGGGCCGCTGCGGCGCAGGTCCAGGTAGCGGTGGCGGAGGCGGGCCTCCTCGCCGACCTCCAGGTGGTCGTCGAGCTGGAACGGCAGCGGCGCGGCCTCGTTCAGCACCTCCAGCGAGGAGGCGTAGACCTCGACGTCGCCGGTGGGCAGGTCGGGGTTCTCGCTGCCCTCGGGGCGGCGGGAGACCTCGCCGACGACCTTGACGACGAACTCGGAGCGCAGCCGGTGGGCGCGCTCGGCCATCTCGCCCTCGCGGAACACGACCTGGGCCACGCCGGAGGCGTCCCGGAGGTCGATGAAGATCACTCCGCCGTGATCGCGCCTGCGGGCCACCCACCCGGTCAGGGTGACGGACTGCCCGGCGTGCTCGGCGCGGAGCGTCCCGGCCTCGTGCGTGCGCATCACGGGTGCTGCTCTCCTCGGGGTAGCTCGACCAACTGCTGGTCGTCAAGGCTAGCCAACGACCCGGGGGCCACCGCCGGCAGGTTTCCCCGTGTCACGCCCGCGACGGCGGGGGCCACCCCGGTGAGCGGGGTGGACCGGGGGTGGTGGACGGATGTCGAGCGGAGCCGCGATCCGCGGGGGCGGGGTTCTACGATCCCACGGTGCCCCGCCGCCGGATCGTCCTCGCCCTGCTCGCCGCGCCCCTCCTGGTGACCTCGTGCACCGCGTCGGTGCCCGGTCGCCCGGTGGCCGGACCCGTCCCCGCCACCACCGAGACCCCCGCCCCGCCCGCCGCGCCCACCGTGGCCTGCGAGTACGTCGTGCGCGGCCAGTCGCCCGCCGGGAAGGCGACGCGGCCGTCGCCCGACGCGGAGGCCACCGGCTCGGTGCGGCTCACCGTGGGCACCGACGGCGGCGAGCTGGAGCTGGAGCTCGACGCGGCGAGCGCGCCGTGCTCGGTGCACAGCTTCCGCTCCCTCGCGGACCAGGGGTTCTTCGACGGCACCTCGTGCCACCGGCTCACCACGGTCGGGCTGTTCGTGCTCCAGTGCGGTGACGCCACCGGCACCGGGCAGGGCACGCCCGGCTACGCGTTCGACGACCCGGCCGCCGTGCCGGGCGAGTACCGGCGGGGCGTGGTGGCGATGGCGAACGCGAGCGCGCCGGGCACCAACGGAAGCCAGTTCTTCATCGTCCACCGGGACAGCGAACTCGCCCCGGAGTACCCGATCGTGGGCCGGGTGGCGAAGGGCATGGACGTGGTGGACGTCGTGGCCTCGGCGGGTGTCGTGCCGGGCAGCGGGTTGGGCGAGGGGGACGGCAGGCCCGTGCGGCCGCTGACCATCACCTCGACCGAGGAGGGCTAGGCGCCGCCGGGCCGAGGTCGCCGGACGCGGCCAGGGCCGCCTCCCCGCGGTGGGGAGGCGGCCCTGGTCGGGTGACTGCCGGGATCAGGCGCTGGGCGCCAGGTAGAGCAGGCGGTTCGGGGAACCGGTGCCCGGGCTGGTGACGACGCCCGTGGTGGCCTGGCCGACCAGGTAGCTGGCGACCTGGGCCGGGGTGGCCGAGCGGTTGCCCTGGAGGTAGCGCGCCGCGGCGCCCGCGACGTGCGGGGTGGCCATCGACGTGCCGGAGATGGTGTTGGTGGCGGTGTTGCTGGTGTGCCACGCCGAGGTGATCGACGAGCCCGGCGCGAAGATGTCCACGACCGAGCCGTAGTTCGAGTAGCTGGCGCGGGCGTCGGTGTTGGTGGTCGCGCCGACGGTGATGGCGGCGGCCACTCGGGCCGGGGAGAAGGACGACGCGTTGGCGTTGCTGTTGCCCGCCGCGACGGCGTAGGTGACGCCCGCCGAGATCGAGCGGCTCACGGCCGTGTCGATCGCGGAGGAGACGCCGCCGCCGAGCGACATGTTCGCGACGGCCGGCTTGACGTGGTTGTTGGTCACCCAGTCGATGCCCTCGACCACGTCGGCGGTGGTGCCGGAGCCCTGGTTGTTGAGCACGCGGACGGCGTAGATCGTCGCGCCCTTGGCCACGCCGTAGGTGTTGCCGGCGATGGTGCCCGCGACGTGCGTGCCGTGGCCGTTGCCGTCCTGGGCGACGCTGTCGTTCTCCACCGCGTCGTAGCCGTTGCGGGCCCGACCGCCGAAGTCGCTGTGCGAGATGCGCACGCCGGTGTCGATGACGTAGGCGTTCACGCCCGAGCCGGTGGAGGTGTAGTTGTAGGTGGTGCTCAGCGGCCGGTTGCGCTGGTCGATGCGGTCCAGGCCCCACGGCGCGTTGGACTGCGTCGCCTGGGTGGTGAAGACCTGGTCCTGCTCGACGTACTCGACGGCCGGGTTGGCCGCGAGCCGCTTGGCCGCCTTCTCCGGCAGGGAGACGGTGAAGCCGTTGAGCGACTTGCTGAAGACGGTGTCGACCTGGCCGCCGTACTGCTTCGCCAGGCTGTCCGCGGACGCGGCGGAGCCGTCCTTCAGCTTGACGATGAAGTGGTCCTGCACCTTGACGGCGGCGTCCGCCGCACGGATCTCACCCTCGGCGGCCTGGGCCGGGGCGGCCAACAGGGAGGTCGCGGTGACGGCGAGCGCCGTCGCCCCGACACCGGCCAGGAACCGGGCCTGTCGTGACTGTCGCATGCGTTGTCCGTTCTTCGGTGGTGGCTCCGCGTCGCCCCGGTTCTTGCAGGGACCAGGGACGATGACGGTGGGCCACCTCGCCCTCGCTGACCGTCACAACGTAAGCAACTGAACCGTTAACCCGGAAGTGTGAACAATTGACGGTTTCGCGGGAGCGTCAACAATCCGCCCCACCTGCGTCTTCCCACAATTCGAACGACTCTTGCGCGGCTCGGCGCTACGGTCCCCGGCCATGCGCCTGGAAGCGGTGGACGAGCGGAACTACCCGTCGGTGATCGGCCTGGAGCTGCACGAGGACCAGCGCGCGTTCGTCGCGAGCAACGTCAGGTCCATCGCGGACGCGTGGGTCCACCGCCCGAAGCTCGAACCGCTGGCGCTGTTCAGCGGTGACGACCTGGTCGGCTTCACGCTGCTCGAACGCGACGGGCCCGAGGTGCTGCACGTCGTCCGCTTCATGATCGACCGCCGCGCGCAGGGGCGCGGGCTGGGCCGCAAGGGGCTGGCCGCGATCGCCGACGTGGCGCGCGCCGAGGGCCGCTCCCGGCTGGTGCTCGGCGTGGTGCCCGGCAACGCGGTCGCGACGGGCCTCTACCGGGCGTTCGGCTTCACCGAGACCGGCGAGGTGGACGGGGGCGAGATCGTGATGCGCCACGACCTCGCCCCCGCCGACCTGCCCGGCTGACCCCGTCCGGGGCGGTCAGCGCGCGGGTGACCAGTGCAGCAGGCGCCCGCCCCACGGCAGCGGCGTGGCCTCGCGCACGATCTCCGCGTGCACCTGGGCGGGTGTCGCGGTCGGCGCGCCCTGGAGGTGGCGGGCGACGACGCCGCTGACGAAGCCGGTCGCCATCGACGTGCCGCTCAGCGTGTTCACGGCGGTGTCGCCGGTGTGCCACGCCGAGGTGATGCCGACGCCCGGCGCGTACAGGTCGACGCCGGCGCCGTAGTTGGAGAACGGCGCCCGCGCGTCGGCCTGGTTGGTGGCGCCGGAGGTGAGGGCCTCGACGACGCGGGCGGGCGAGGTGTTGGCGACGGTGGTGTTGCTGCCACCGGCGGTGACCGAGGCGGTGATGCCCGCCGCGACCATGCGGCGCACCGCGTCGTCCAGGGCGGTGGACGCCCCGCCGCCGAGGCTGAAGTTCGCCACGGCGGGGCGCACGGCGTTCTGCGTCACCCAGTTCACGCCCGCGATGACGCCCGCGATGGTGCCGCTGCCGTTGGCGCCCAGGACCCGGACGCCGCACACCCGGACGCCCTTGGCCACGCCGTACGTGCTGCCAGCGATGGTGCCCGCGACGTGCGTGCCGTGGCCGTTGTCGTCCTGGGCGACGGAGTCGTTGTCGACGGCGTCGTAGCAGTGGGACGCGCGGCCCGCGAACTCGCGGTGCGTGGTGCGGATGCCGGTGTCGATCACGTAGGCGGTGACGCCCGCGCCGACCGTGGTCCAGCTGTAGGTGGTGCTCAGCGGCAGGGGGCGCTGGTCGATGCGGTCCAGGCCCCACGGCGCGTTGGTCTGGGTCGCGTTGGCGTGCACGACCTGGTCCTGCTCGACGTACTCGACGGCCGGGTCGGCGGCGAGCCGGCGGGCTTGGCGCGGGGTGAGGGTGGCGGTGAAGCCGCCGAACGCGTCGAGCGGGCGCGTGACTCGGTCGCCGAGGCGGGTCGCGACGTCGGCTCGGCCGCTCTTGGTCTTCACGATGTAGCTGCCGGGCACGGCGGTCGGCGAACCCGCGTGCAGGACGGCGGCCTCGGCCTGGGCGGGCGCGGTGAGGACGGCGGTGGTCAGGACGGCGGTCAGGGCGGTGGTGGCGAGACCCGGTAGGAGCGTGCGCATGGAGGTTCCCCTGCAGGGTGAGGAGGGACCGGCGCGGATCGCGCGCCGGGTGGTCGAGTCTGCCGAACGCGGGCCCGCCACGGGAGCCCGCCGACGCCGGCGGTTCGGTGCCGGCGGTCCGCCGCGCGGTCCGCCGCCCGTCCACCGCCTGTTCACCGCGTGTCCCACATCGTGGGCACCGGGCGACTCCCGGACGTGATTGAGAAGCCATTCAACGCTGTGGAGAAAATATCGTCGCGGTTGTCGCGGAAAGGCCCGTGGAGGGCCCGCGCGGCGGTCGCGAGGAAGTCCTTCTCCGCAACCGCGCGGTCTCCGGGAACCCCTTTCCGCGGCGCCGAACGAACCGGACCGCGCTCCCGGAACGTGCCGGAAGCCCTTGACCTGCACCGACGACCGATTCTGCGCAACCCGGACCGGAACTTGCGACAACCGGCCGCCGTCCCGGTTCCCGGCGGCCCTTCACCGACGCCGGTGTGCTCCACATCACCCCACGTCCCCAGGGCTGTGCGCCGTCGGGCCGCCCGGACGGGACCAGACGTCCCAGCGCGGTGCGACGATCGCCCGACCAGCACCTTCACACCACTGCTGTTAATGAGAATTCAAGCATTCGACCGCCGATCGGATTTCGCCGTCCGATTCGCTTGAATTCACTCCGGGAAACCCGATCGGCTGTACCGCGCCGGCTATTTCCCGCGATAACGTCGCTCGCCTTGTCCACAGGAGAACGGAGCGAAGATGCCAACGCCAGTCGTCGGACAGGAATCGCGGGTGCGCGATCCCCGACGGGACGACGCGGGGGACGACCCCTTCGCGGACGCTTTGCGAGCGGCGATCCGGGCGAAAGGGCTCAGCCTGGAACGCCTCCAGCACAAGCTGCGGGGTCGCGGCGTGGCGGTCAGCATCGCCGCGCTGAGCTACTGGCAGTCGGGCCGGAGACGGCCCGAGCGACCGGACTCGCTCACCGCGGTCGGCCACCTGGAGGAGATCCTGGAGGTCGGCGAGGGCGGCCTGAGCACCCTGCTCGGCCCGCCGCGCCCGCGCGGCAAGGCCCGACCGCGGACCCGGGTCGCGGGTCCCGAGGGCTGGGTCGGCGAGCACGACCACGCCTCGATCGCCGAACTGCTCGCCGACGTCGACACGAGCACCGACCAGGACCTGACGCGGCTCAGCCTGCGCGACCAGGTGGAGCTCGCGATGGACGGCAGCACCCGCCGGGTGCGGTCGCGGCAGGTGCTGCGCGCCGAGCGCGCGGGCGTCGACCGGGTGCTGCTCGGCTACGACACCCGGCTGCCCGGTGACCCCCTGCCGGTGATCGGCACGCTGCGGTCGTGCCGGCTGGGACGGGTGTCCGCGGACCCCCGCAACGGCCTGATGGTCGCCGAACTGCTGTTCGACCGCCCGCTGCGCCGGGGCGAGCGGACCGCCGTGGAGTACGAGCTGATCCACGTGGCCCCGCACCACCCGACCTACGACAACACCCACTCCCGCCGGTTCCGCCTGCCGGTGCGCGAGTACGTCCTGGAGGTCCGCTACGACTCGCGCTGCCGACCCGCGCGCTGTGAACAGTTCACCACCGGCTTGAACGGTGGAGAACCAACCGACATACGCGAAACCCCGGTGGACACCTGGGGCTACGCGTACGCGGTCGCGCTCGACTTCGGTCCCGGCGTCGTCGGCCTGCGCTGGGAATGGACCTGACCTAGTAGGAGCGCGGCAACCGCAGCGTGTGCTGCGCCACGAAGTTCAGGATCATCTCCCGGCTGACCGGGGCGATGCGGGACAACCGGGACGCGGCCAGCAGGGCGCCCAGTCCGTACTCGGACGACAGCCCGTTGCCGCCGTGCACCTGGATGGCCTGGTCCACCGCCCCCGCCACCGCCTCCCCCGCCGCGTACTTGGCCATGTTGGCCGCTTCGCCCGCGGCCCGGTCCTCCCCGGCGTCGTAGAGCGCCGCGGCCTTCTGGGTCATCAACCTCGCCAGCTCGACCTGGATCGCGCACTGCGCCAGCGGGTGCGCGATGCCCTGGTGCGCGCCGATCGGCGCGTCCCACACGGTCCTGGTGCGGGCGTAGTCGGCCGCCTGGTCCAGTGCGCGGCGGGCCATGCCGGTGGCGAACGACGCCGCCATGATCCGCTCGGGGTTCAGACCGGCGAACAGCTGCGCCAGCCCCGCGTCCTCGGTGCCCACCAGCGCGTCGAGGGGCAACCGGACGTCGTCGAAGAAGCACGTGAACTGCTTCTCCGGTGACACGACCTCCATCGGGATGTGCCGGTAGGTGAAGCCGGGCGCGTCCGTCGGCACGATCACCAGGGAGGGGAGCAGGCGGTTGCCGGTCGCGTCGACGTGGCGTGCCACGACGAGCACGTGGCCCACCTCGTCGACGCCGGAGATGTAGTACTTGCCGCCGCCGAGGACCCACTCGTCGCCGTCGCGGCGGACGGAGGTGGTGAGCCGGTGCGAGTTGGAGCCCGCGTCCGGCTCGGTGATGGCGAACGCCATCTTGGTGGTGCCGTCGGCGAACCCGGGCAGCCAGCGCCGCTTCTGCGCGTCGGTGCCGAAGCGGGCGATGACCGTGGCGCAGATGGCGGGCGAGACCACGGTCAGCAGCAGCGGGCACCCGGCGGCGGCCAGCTCCTCGCACACCGCGGCCAGGTCGCCGATGCCGCCACCGCCACCGCCGTACTCCTCGGGCACGGCGACGCCGAGGTAGCCGAGCCGGCCCGCCTCGGCCCACAGCTCGTCGGTCTTCTCCCCCGCCCTCGCCTTGGCGGTGAAGTACTCGTGGCCGTACTTCCCCGCCAGGTCCGCGACGGCCGCGCGCAGCGCGCGCCGCTCCGCGCTCTCGGTGAAGTTCGTCGTCATCGCCCGGAACCTCCACTCGACCCGGCAAGCGGGTCCTCGCCCACGACGGCGAGCACGTCGCCCGCGTCGACCTGCCGGCCCGCCTCGGTCAGGACCTCGGTGACCGTTCCCCCGGACGCGGCGAGCACCCGGTGCTCCATCTTCATGGCCTCCAGCACGAACAGCTCCGCGCCGGCCTCGACCCGCTGCCCCGCCTCGACCGCGACCCGGACGACCGTGCCGGGCATGGGCGCGACGGTCGCCCCCTCGGCCACCGCCGCCTCCGGCTCGGGGAAGCGGGGGCGCCGTCGCAGCGACACCGGGCCCACCTCCACCCGGTCGTCGTAGACCGCGACCGGGTACGCCGTGCGCACGCCGCCGCGCTCGACCACCACCGCGTCGCGTGCCGCCGACACCACGGTCAGGCCCTCGACCCCGGTCTCCACGCCCGCGCGGGTGTGCCGGTAGTCGACCTCGACCACCTCGTCGCCGTGCTCGAACACCGCCCGCTGCGGCTGGGAGGCGAGGTTGCGCCACCCCAGGGGGGCGCCGGTCAGCGGCAGGGCGTCCCGCCGGCGCTCGGCCAGCGCGAGGGCGGCGGCCAGCGCGGCGGGCCGCACGTCGGTCACCGGGGGTTCGGTGAGGCGGTGCTGGTCGAGGAACCCGGTGTGCGTCACGCCCGCCTCGAACTCCGGGTGCCGCAGCACCCGGACGAGCAGGTCGCGGTTGGTGACCAGCCCGTGCAGCTCGGCCCGCTCCAGCGCGGCGGCCAGCTTGCGCACCGCGGCGTGCCGGGTCGGGGCCCACGCGACGACCTTGGCCAGCATCGGGTCGTAGTGCACGCCGACCTCGCTGCCGTCCTCGACGCCGCTGTCCACCCGGACCCCGCCGGGCACGGCGAAGCGGTGCAGCACGCCGCTCGCGGGCCGCCAGTCGTGCGCCGGGTCCTCGGCGTAGAGGCGGACCTCGACCGCGTGGCCGTCCGGGGACGGCGGTTCGGCGGGCAGCCGGGCGCCCTCGGCGATGGCGAGCTGCCAGGCCACCAGGTCGACGCCGAACACCTCCTCGGTGACCGGGTGCTCCACCTGGAGGCGGGTGTTGACCTCCAGGAAGTGGAAGTCGCCGTCGTCGGTGTAGAGGAACTCGACGGTGCCCGCGCCGACGTACCCGATGGCCTCGGCGGCCCGGGTGGCGGCGGCGAACAGCCGCTCGCGCGCCTCGGCGGTGACGGCCGGGCTCGGCGTCTCCTCGACGATCTTCTGGTGCCGCCGCTGGATGGAGCACTCCCGCTCCCCCAGCGCCCACACCGTGCCGTGCGCGTCGGCGAGCACCTGCACCTCGACGTGCCGCGCGTGCTCCAGCAGGGGTTCGCAGAACACCGTGCCGTCGCCGAACGCCGACTCCGCCTCGCGCCGGGCGGCGGCCACCGCCCCGGCCAGCCGGTCGCGCGACCGCACCACCCGCATCCCGCGACCGCCACCGCCGGCGGACGCCTTGACCAGGAGCGGGAACCCGGTGGCGGTCTCCGGGTCCAGCTCGGGCAGCACCGGGACGCCGGCGGCGGCCATCCGCTCCTTCGCGGCGACCTTCGAGCCCATCGCCTCGATCACGCCGGGGTCGGGGCCGACCCAGGTGAGCCCGGCGTCCAGCACGGCGCGGGCGAACGACGCGTTCTCGGACAGGAACCCGTAACCGGGGTGCACCGCGTCCGCGCCCGACGCGAGCGCGGCGGCCACCAGCAGGTCGGCGCGCAGGTAGGTCTCGGTCGGCGACGCGCCGGGCAGGCGCACGGACGCGTCGGCCTCGCGCACGTGGGGGGCGCGGGCGTCGGGGTCGGAGAACACGGCGACGGGCGACACGCCCAGTTCGCGGCACGTCCGGATCACGCGGCGCGCGACCTCGCCCCGGTTCGCGATCAACAGCCTGCGGATCATCCCGTCCTCACATCCGGAAGACGCCGTAGCCCTCGGCGCCCCTGATCGGTCCACTGTGGATCGCCGACAGGCACAGCCCGAGCACCGTGCGGGTGTCGCGCGGGTCGATCACGCCGTCGTCGTAGAGCCGGCCGGACAGGAACGCCGCCAGGGACTGCTGCTCGATCTGCCCCTCGACCATCCGCCGCATGGCCGCGTCGTGCTCCTCGGCGTACTCCTGCCCCTTCGCCGCCGCCGCCTGCCGCGCCACGATCGACAGCACGCCCGCGAGCTGCGCGGGCCCCATCACGGCCGACTTGGCGTTGGGCCAGGTGAACAGGAACCTCGGGTCGTAGGCCCGGCCGCACATGCCGTAGTTGCCCGCGCCGTAGGACGCGCCCATCACCACGGTCAGGTGCGGCACGCGGCTGTTCGACACGGCGTTGATCATCATCGCGCCGTGCTTGATGATGCCGCCCTGCTCGTACCGGGCGCCGACCATGTAGCCGGTGGTGTTCTGGAGGAACAGCAACGGCGTGTCGCCGCTGTTGGCGAGCTGGATGAACTGCGCCGCCTTCTGCGCCTCCTCGCTGAACAGCACGCCGCGCGCGTTGGCCAGCACCCCGACCGGGTAGCCGTGCAGGTCCGCCCAGCCCGTCACGAGGGCGGCGCCGTAGTCGGGCTTGAACTCGTCGAACCGCGAGCCGTCCACCAGCCGGGCGATCACCTCGCGCGGGTCGAACGGCACGCGCAGGTCCGTCGGCACGAGCCCGAGCAGCTCCTCCTCGTCGAACAGCGGCGGCTCGGCGGGTTTCGGCGCGGGCCCGAGCTTGCGCCGGTTCAACCGGGCCACCACGCGCCGGGTCAGCCGGATCGCGTCGACCTCGTCGGCGGCCACGAAGTCCGCCAGCCCGGACGTGGTGCCGTGCATCCGCGCGCCGCCCAGCGACTCGTCGTCGGACTCCTCGCCGGTAGCCATCTTCACCAGCGGCGGCCCGCCGAGGAACACCTTCGAGCGGTCCTTGACCATGATCACGTAGTCGGACATGCCCGGCACGTACGCGCCGCCCGCCGTGGCGTTGCCGAACACGGCGCTGATCGTCGGGATGCCCGCCGCCGACAGCCGGGTCAGGTCGCGGAACGCCCGCCCGCCGGGGATGAAGATCTCGCTCTGGCTGGGCAGGTCGGCCCCGCCGGACTCGACCAGCCCGATCAGCGGCAGGCGGTTCTGCAGCGCGATGTCGTTGGCGCGGAACGTCTTGCGCAGCGTCCACGGGTTGCTCGCGCCGCCGCGCACGGTGGGGTCGTTGGCCACGATCACGCACTCGACGCCTTCGACCACGCCGATGCCCGTCACCACGCTCGCGCCCACCGGGTAGTCGGTGCCCCAGGCGGCCAGCGGCGACAGCTCCAGGAACGGGCTGTCCGGGTCGACGAGCAGCTCGACGCGCTCGCGCGCCAGCAGCTTGCCGCGCCGGTGGTGCCGCTCGGTGTACTTCGGCCCGCCGCCCGCGAGGGCCTTGGCCTGTTCGGCGTCCAGCTCGGCCAGCTTGGCCAGCAACGCCTCCCTGTTCTCGGCGTAGTCCGGCGACCGGGTGTCCACCGCCGTGCGCAACGTCGTCATGCCGTGTACCCCAATCGCCTGGCCGCCAGCTCGGTCATCACCTCGGTCGCGCCGCCCCCGATGCCGAGGACGCGCGCGTCCCGGTAGTGCCGCTCCACCTCCGCGTCGCGCAGGTAGCCGGCGCCGCCGTGCAGCTGGACGGCGGCGTCCACGACGAACGAGCACGCCTCGACGGCCGCGTTCTTCGCGAAGCACACCTGCGCCACGACCTCCTCGCCCCGCGCCGCCCGCACCGCCACCTCGCGGGTGTAGGTGCGGGCGAGGTCGACGCGCTGCGCCATCTCCACGAGCCGGTGCGCCACGACCTGCCGCGCGATCAGCGGCTTGCCGAACGTCTCCCGCTGCCGGACGTGCGCCACCGCGAGGTCCAGCGCGCGCTGCGCCGTCGCGTACGCCTGCACGGCCAGCGAGATCCGCTCCGCCTGGAACTGCCGCATGACCAGCCCGAACCCGGCGTTCTCCCCGCCCACGAGGTTCGCCACCGGCACGCGGGCGTCCACGAAGGACAGGTCTGCGGTGTCGGAGCAGTGCCAGCCCATCTTCTCCAGCCGCCGGTCCACGCCGAAGCCCGGCGTGCCGCGCTCCACCACGAGGAGGCTGATGCCCTGGAAGCCCGGCCCGCCGGTGCGCACGGCCGTGGTCACGAAGTCCGCCCGCGTCCCGGAGGTGATGAACGCCTTCGCGCCGTTGACGACGTAGTGGTCGCCGTCGCGGCGCGCGGTGGTGCGCAGCGCGGCCACGTCCGACCCGCCACCGGGTTCGGTGATGGCCAGTGACCCGATCAGCTCGCCCGCCAGGGCCGGCCGGGCGAACCGGTCGACCTGCGCCCGGTCGCCCGCGTCCACGATGTGCGGCACCGCGATGCCGTGCGTGAGCAGCCCCGCCACCAGGCCGGACGAGCCGCCCGCCTGGATCAGCTCCTCGGTGACCACGACGGTGTCGAGCAGGTCGCCCGCGCCGCCGACGGACTCGGGGAAGCCGACGCCCAGCAACCCGATCGACGCCGCCGCGCGGTGCAGCGAACGCGGCAGCTCGCCCGCGCGCTCCCACTCGTCCAGGTGCGGCACGACCTCCCGCTCGGTGAACCGCCGCACGGTCGCGCGCAGGTCCCGCCGCTCCGGCGTGTCGAACAGCTCTCCCGTGCTCACAGCAGCTCCTCGGGGACGTCCACGTGCCGGGAGCGCAGCCACTCGCCCAGCGCCTTGGCCTGCGGGTCGAACCGGGTGGAGGAGGCGACGCCGTCGCCGAGCAGGCCGCGCAGCACGAAGTTCAGCGCGCGCAGGTTCGGCAGCTCGTACCGGACGACCTCGCCCGCCTCGGGCAGCAGCTCCTTGAGGCGGGCCACCGTCAGCTCGGCGCGCAGCCACTCGTACCGCGCATCGGTGCGCACCCACACGCCGAGGTTGGCGTCGCCGCCCTTGTCGCCCGACCGCGCGCCGGCGATCGAGCCCAGGGGGACCCTCCTGCGGGGGGCGCTCATACCTCGACCACCTCCCCGCCGGGCAGCACGACCCGGTGCGGCACGGCGTCGCGCGGCACGTACGCGGCCCGGTACACGCCGAACGGGGTGCCGTCTCCGGGCGGCGCGGTGACGTGGAACCCGGGGTAGGACGCCAGGGCCAGCTCGACGCCCGCGCGGGAGAACGCCTTGGCCCGCTTGGGGTCCGCGGTCTTGACCGTGACGTGCAGCAGCGCGCTCGCGGCCTCCTCGGTGTCGGCGTCAACGTGCTCGGTGCGCGCCAGCGCCCACGTCAGGCCGTCCGCGCCGATCGCGTCCTCCAGCTGCCGCCGCACCAGGCCGGCCTTGGCCTCGACGTCCAGTCCGGTCAGCACGAACGTGGTGGAGTTGCGGAACCCGCCGAGGGTGTTGAGGCACACCTTGAGCGTGTCCGGCGGCGGCGAGCCCCGGACGCCGGAGATCCGCACGCCCCGCTCGTGCGGGTCGAGCCGGATCGTGTCGAAGTGGCTGACCACGTCCGGGCCGGGGTAGGCGGGATCGCCGATCTCGTAGAGCAACTGGGCGGTGACCGTGTCGACGGTGACCGCGCCGCCCGTGCCGTCGTGCTTGGTGATCAGCACCGACCCGTCGGCCTCGACCTCCGCGATGGGGAACCCGGGCCGGGTGGCGTCGATCTCGGTGAAGAACGGGTAGTTGCCGCCGGTGGCCTGGGCGCCGCACTCCAGGACGTGCCCGGCGACGGTGGCGCCGGCCAGCCGGTCCCAGTCGTCGCGGTCCCAGCCGAAGTGCGCGGCGGCGGGGCCGACGACCAGCGAGGCGTCGGTGACGCGCCCGGTGACGACGACGTCCGCGCCCGCCTTCAGCGCCTCGGCGATGCCCCACGCGCCGAGGTAGGCGTTGGCGGTCAGCGCGTCGGGGAACTCGGACCGCACGTCGTCGCCGGTCACGTGCGCGACCTTCGCTCCGGTCCCGAGCCCGTCGATCGCCGCCGCCAGGCCCTCGGGGTTCAGCCCCCCGGCGTTGGAGACGATCTTCACGCCGCGCTCCAGCGCCTCGCCGAGGTTGTCCTCCAACTGGCGCAGGAACGTGCGGGCGTAGCCCAGCGCGGGGTCCTTCGCGCGGTCGCGGCCGAGGATCAGCATGGTCAGCTCGGCGAGGTAGTCGCCGGTCAGCACGTCGAGCCGGCCGCCGCGCAGCATCTCGCGCACGGCGGAGAACCGGTCGCCGTAGAAGCCCGAGGCGTTGCCGACGCGGATCACGACCGCTCCCGGCCCGGTCCGGGCGGACCGGCGAACGCCTGCGCGATGGGCAGCCACGCGCTCGCCGTCGGACCGGTGGCGGTGACCGCGAGGTCGTCGCGGTGGCGGCGCTGCGTGGCGAGCAGGCAGAAGTCCAGCGCGGGACCGGTGATCCGGTCCGCGGCCTCCTCGGGGCCCCACGCCCACGGCTCGCCGCCCGGTCCGGTCAGCTCGACGCGCACCGGCTCCTCCGGCACGGGCAGGCCGTTGACCAGGAAGGCGTAGCCGAACGCCCGGAGCGCGATGTGCGCGACGTGCCGGAGCCGCCGGGTGGGTTCGCGGACCACGCCGAGCGCGTCGGCCACGTCCTGGCCGTGCGCCCACGTCTCCATCAGCCGGGCGGTGGCCATGGACGTCGGGCTCATCGGCGGCCCGAACCACGGCACCTTGGCGCCCTGGGGCACGGCGAGCAGCGCGGCGGCCAGCTCCTCGCGGCTCGCCCGCCACTCGTCGAGCGTCACGGGTTCCCGCGCGCCCTCGTCGACCAGGTCGGCCGTGGCCGACTCCAGCGCCTCGGCGAACGCGTCCGGGTCGCGCGCGGCGAGCGCGGCGATCCGGTCCGTCCAGCGCAGGTGGCTGATCTGGTGGGCGATCGTCCAGCCGGCGGCGGGCGTGGGCAGCGACCAGTCGGCGTCCGCGACCAGGTCGTCCAGCACCCCGCTCTCCGCGCGCAGGTCGTCCAGCACTCCGGTGATCACAGCCCGTCCCCTTCCAACGCCGCCTCCAGCATCCGCGCCCAGTGCCGGACGATCCGCCGGCGCCGGTTCCCGTCGTCGGTGAGCTGGTTCGCGAGCGCCAGGCCGCGCACCAGGTCCAGGGTGATCTGCACGGCCTCGCGCACGCCGGGCTTCGCCTCGTCGGCGTTCAGCAGCTCGACGGCCAGCCGGTGCGTCTCGCGCCCGATGCGGGCCTCCAGCGGCACGACCACCGTCCTGAGGTCGGGGTCGGTGCGGGCGGCGACCCACAGTTCGAGGGCGGCGGTGAACAGGTCGCTCGCGTAGAAGTCGGCGATCAGCTCGACCACCGCGACGACGCTGCCGTGCACGGTGCGCGCGCGTTCCTTGAGGTGCAGGACGCTCTCCGCGCCCAGGTGCTCGACCGCGGCGGCGACCAGCTCGCCGCGGGTGCGGAAGTGGTGCAGCTGGGCGCCGCGGGAGACGCCCGCGCGCTCGGCCACCACCGTCGTCGTCGTGCCCGACCAGCCCAGCTCGACGAGGCAGGCGACCGTCGCCTCCATGAGCTTGCGGCGGGTCTCCCGGCTGCGGTCGGCCTGCCGCTGCCTGGTCTCGGGGGCCATGCGGCAGAGTGTTCCGCGCCACTAACAAACAGTCAAGACTGATTGTTAATGACGCGGAGCCCCCTCCGGGACTACCAGCCGCCCTGGACCATCGTCTGGAACAGCCACCTCCCGTCGACCTTGACCAGCAGGTCGCCGTACCGCACGACCTGCGAGAACTCCCCCGCGGTGATGGTCGCGTCGGTGATGACGAACACGAGGTCGGCGTTGACGAAGTGGGGCGTGCGCACCGACTCCATCCGCACGTCCCCCTCCCCCAGCGAGGCGGCCATGTCGGTCAGGAACCGCGCGCGGTCCCACGACCGCGCCGCCCCGTCGGTCACCGCGTTGACCGGGAACAGCGCCTTGTCCGCCATGCCCTCGACGTCCTTGGCCACGGCCAGGGCGTCCCACTCCTCGAACCACGCGAGCACGCCCGCGACGTCCTCGTCGGTCGGCGTGAAACCCGCTCCACTGCTCGGCACGGCACTCATGCAGTACAACGTACCGTACGCCGTACGATGACAGGATGGGACGGTGGTCACTTCACGACGGGCAGTGCTGCGGTGGGCGGGGACGGGTGCGATCGGGGCGGTGGCGGGCGGGACCGGTGGGCCGCCACCGCGGTGGGCGCGATTACGGGCCCGGCTCGCCGGCGGGCTGCTGCTGCCCGGCGACGCCGGCTATGACACGGCCCGCCTGCCGTTCAACAGCCTGTTCGACCACCACCGGCCCGCCGCGATCGCCCGCTGCGCGCACCCGGACGACGTGCGGCACTGCCTGGACGAGGCCCGGCGGTCCCGCCTCCGGGTGGCCGCGCGCGGCGGTGGCCACGGCTACGCCGCCTACTCCACACCGGACGAGGGGCTCGTGGTCGACCTCGCGCCGATGTCCGGGGTCGAGGTGCGCCCGGACGGCACGACCGTCGTCGGCGCGGGCGCCCGGCTGCGCGACGTCTACGCCGCCCTCGGCGCGGCCGGCCGGTGCCTGCCGCTGGGCAACTGCCCGTCGGTCGGCATCGCGGGCCTCACCCTGGGCGGCGGCCTCGGCTGGCTCCACCGCGCGTACGGGTTGACGTGCGACCGGCTGCGGTCGGCGCGGGTCGTCACCCCGGACGGCCACCTGCTCACCGCGTCCGGGGCGAGCGAGCCCGACCTGTTCTGGGCGCTGCGCGGCGGTGGCGGCGGGAACTTCGGCGTCGTCACGTCGTTCGAGTTCGACACCGTCCCCGCCCCGCCGGCGCTGACGGTGTTCCGCGTGCGCTTCCCGGCCGGGTCCGCCGCCGACGTGCTCGGCGCGTGGCAGCCGTGGAGCACCGCCGTGCCGGACGAGTTGTCGAGCACCTGCGTGGTGCTGCCGGACGGCTCGGTCGACCTCACCGGGTGCCGGGTCGGTCCGGTGTCGGCGCTGCGGGCCGAGGTCGCCCGCCTCCTCGACGCGGTCGGCGCCAGGCCGCCGCTGGAGGACGCCGAGGTCGACCTCCCCACCGCGATCGGGATCATGACCGGCGGCCACCCACCCCGCAACGCCTTCCGGGCGTCCTCGCGGATCGCGGACCGGCCGTGGGCCGACCCGGCCGCCGTCGCGGGCACCCTGGACGGCAAGGGCGGCACGCTGCTCATCGTCGCCGCGCTCGGCGGCGCGATCGACCGGGTGGGGCCGCGCGGCACGGCCTACCCGCACCGGGGCTCGGTCACGTCGATCGAGGTGTTCGGCACCGTGGGCGACCGCCCGCCCGCCGAAGTCACCGGCGAGGTCGACGACGTGCAACGCGCCCTCGCACCGCTCGTCGGCACCGGCACGTACGTCAACTACCTCGACCCGCTCCAGCGGGACTGGGCGCAAACCGCGTACCGGCACAACCTGCCCCGGCTGCGCGCGGTGGCGCGGCGCTACGACCCGGACCGCGTGCTGCGCTTCCCCCGCTCCCTCTGACCCCGCCCGACCAGCCCCGAGAGTCCAACCCTCAGGCCGCGAGAGTCCAACGTCCAGGAGCCGAGAGTGCAACGCCCAGGGGCCGAGAGTTGTTTACTCGCGAGTGAAGAACTCAGAGGTCCTGGGCGTTGGACTCTCGCGGCCTGGGGGGTTGGACTCTCGACGGGGATGCCGGTGGGGTCGCGGGCGGGGCGGGTGCGGGCGGGGCGGAGCAGTTGTGGCTGACCAGGCCGTTGGCCACGAAGTCGCCGGTGCCGGTGGTGATGTCGTACAGCGTCCGCGTCACGCCCAGCGACTCCACCGCCACCACGGCCAGCTGCGACGTCACGGGCACCGCCATGCCCTCCACGGCGTTGCCGCGCGTGATGGCCGGTTCGACCAGGTGCAGGAACCGCAGCCGCCCGGCCAGCCCGCCGACGACGCGCAGCCCGCGCACCTCGACCGCGTGCGGCACCGCCAGCCGGGTCAGCGCGAGCGCGGCCGCCTCGAACACGGCGCTGTCCGAACTGGACACCACCAGCTCGCCGCCGGTCGAGCTGCCCCGCGAGTCGAACAGCCCGGCCAGGAAGCCCTTGGACCACCCGTCGCCGGGCGCGGTGGGCCACTCGACCAGGTCGCGGTCGCGCGGCACGTCGCCCGCCGAGAACTCGCGGGCCCGCGCCAGCACGTCCGGGTCGCTGGGCAGGCCCCCGCGCACGACACCCCACAGGTAGCCGTCGCGGTAGTCCCGCACGTGCGCGGGCGGCGCGGCGAACCGGCCCGTGCCGACCAGGCGGGCGCCCTTCACCAGGAAGGGGCGCTCGTCGACGTCGTCGTACCGACCGGGCGTGACGTGCCTCCAGCCCTCGTCGGTGAGGAACCGGTGGTCCCCGCCGGCCACGACCTGCGTGCCGTCGCCCAGCGTCACCCGGTACGCGGGCCTGCTGGTCTTCCAGTGCGCGCGCACCCGCGTGACGACGAACCTGCCGTCCCGCGTGCCGAACACCTCCTGGCCCGCGGCCAGCTCGGCGATCGGCTCGGTGCGCCCGTCGGCCAGCAGCACGGGCGTGTCGCCCGCCAGGCAGTGGGCGAGGGCGGATTCGGCGCGCACCCCGTGGGACGAGACGTCGTCGGGATCGGGGGTTCGTACGCTGCGGACCAGTCCCGGCAACCCCGGTGGAACCTGCTGCCGGTCCGCCCCGTCCTCCTGCCCGTCGCATCGCATAGCCCCATTCGAACACGTGTTCGAATCATGGTCAAATGGAGTCGCCTTGTCCCTGCTGGACCTGATCCTGTGGCCGTTCACCACCCCGGCCGTCACCTTCGCGGGCGTCACCACGAGCTGGGGCGAGGTGGCCGGCTTCGTCACGGGCGCGCTGTGCGTGTGGCTGGTCGCCCGTCAGAACCCGCTCAACTGGCCGATCGGCATCCTCAACAACCTCGCCTTCCTGGTGCTGTTCGCGACCAGCGGCCTGTACGCGGACTCCGGTCTCCAGGTCGTCTACATCGCACTCGCGCTCTACGGCTGGTGGGCGTGGTTGCGCGGTGGCGCGGAGCGCACCGCCCTGCCGGTCGGCCGGACCACGCGCGCCCAGTGGTGGTGGCTCGCGGCGGCGGGCGCGGCGGGGACCCTGCTGCTGGTGTGGGTGCTCACGTCGTTCACCCCCTCGACCGTGCCGTGGGCGGACTCGATCACCACCGTGCTCTCCCTGCTCGCCACCTGGGGCCAGACCCGCAAGAAGGTCGAGTGCTGGTGGCTGTGGATCGCGGCGGACGTCGTCTACGTCCCGTTGTACGCCTACAAGGACCTGTGGCTGACCGCGATCCTCTACGTCGGCTTCATGGCCCTGTGCGTGCTGGGCCTGCGCAACTGGACGAAGGCGCTGCGCGAGGACGAGCGGGTCGCGGCGTGACGGACTTCGACCACGCGCTGGTGCTCGGCAAGTTCTACCCCCCGCACGCGGGGCACCACCACCTCGTCCGCACCGCCGCCGCGCGCAGCGCGCGCACCACGGTGACCGTGCTGGCGTCGCACGTCGAGTCGATCCCGGTCGCCGACCGGGTGGCGTGGCTGCGCGCCGAGCACGCCGGGACGCCCGGCCTGGTCGTCCTCGGCGACGTCGACGACCACGAGATGGACTTCGACAGCGACGAGGTGTGGGAGCTGCACATGGGCGTCGCGCGGGCGGTGCTCGCGCGCCGGGCGATCCTGGACGGCGACCCGGCGTCGGCCGCCGTGGACGCGGTGTTCTCCAGCGAGCGCTACGGCGATGAGATGGCCGAGCGGCTCGGCGCCCGGCACGTGCCGGTCGACCCGGACCGGGGGGCGCACCCGGTGTCCGGCACCGCGATCCGGGCGGACCCGCGGGCGAACTGGGCGCACCTGGCGCCCGCCACCCGGGCGGGCCTGTGCGCCCGGATCGTGGTGCTCGGAGCCGAGAGCACCGGCACGACGACGCTGTCGCGACAACTCGCGGCGCACCTCGACGCGCCCTGGGTACCCGAGTACGGCCGACTCCACACCGAGCACAAGCTGGCCGCCGCGCGGGCGTTCGACCCGGCCGCGTCCGCCGATCGTCTGGTGTGGACGGTCGGTGACTTCCAGGACGTGGCCGAGAGGCAGGAGGAGTTGGTCCGCGCCGCCTCCACCGGGCCGGTCGTGGTGTGCGACAACGACGCGTGGGCGGCCACGGTCTGGGGTCACCGCTACCTCGGCGCGGCCCGCGACGACATCGCGCCGGACGCCCGCCGCCCCGCCCTGTACCTGCTGACCGACCACGTCGGCGTGCCGTTCGAGCAGGACGGGTGGCGGGACGGCGAGCACCTGCGCGCGTGGATGACCGGGCTGTTCCAGGAGGGCCTGGCGGCGCGGGGCGTGCCGTGGCGGTTGGTCACCGGAACACCGGACCAGCGGCTGCGGCAGGCCCTCGAAGCCTGCGGGGAGGCGGTCGCCCGGCACTTCCGGTTCACCGACCCGCTGGGATGACGCGGCTCCCGGGCTCGGGCGGTCGCCACGACCGGCTGTCCGCATGACGGACACCGCGGGTCGATCGGGCAGTATGTGAGCCGTGCAAGCCAAGGACCTGATCGCCGCGCACGGCCACGGCCACGGGCGGCCCACCGGCCCCGCGTCCCACCAGGTGCGGCGGTTGCTGCTGGTCCTGCTGCTGCCGCTCGTGCTGGCGACCGTCGTGGGCACGTTCCTGCTCTACCCGTTCGGGCACGACCAGCGCACCGGCGCGGAGGCCGGCATCACGCAGGTGCCGGTGCTCGGCGAGGTCACCGCGGTGGTCGGCGGCGGCTGCGGACCGGACACCGGTCAGCCCGGCGCGACCGGGTGCGTGCTGGTGTCCGTGCGGATGACCGACGGCGCGGCGGCCGGCCGCGACGTCCGGGTGCCCGTGCCCGACCAGCCGACGACGCCGGAGTTCGCGGTCGGCGACCAGGTGGTGCTGTCGTTCGGCGGCGGTGACCCCGACGACAGCGCGTCCTACCAGCTCGTCGACTTCCAGCGGGGCACGCCGCTGCTGCTGCTGGCCGTGCTGTTCGTGGCGGCCGTGCTGCTGCTGGGGCGGTGGCGCGGGCTGGCCGCGCTGGGCGCGCTGGCGTTGAGCTTCGTGGTGCTGGTGGTGTTCGTGCTGCCCGCGATCCTGGCCGGCGAGAACCCGCTGACCGTGGCCGTGGTCGGCGCGGGGCTGATCATGTTCGTGGTGCTGTACCTGACGCACGGGGTGTCCGCGCGCACGTCCACCGCCGTGCTGGGCACGCTGGTGAGCCTCGCGCTGATCTGCCTGCTCGGCGTGGCGTTCTCCGCGTTCGGCAAGCTCACCGGCCTCGACCAGGAGACCGGGAACCTGGTGGCCGTGCTGGGGCACGGCATCGACACCCGCGGCCTGCTGCTGGCCGGGACGGTCATCGGCGCGCTGGGCGTGCTGGACGACGTCACCGTGACGCAGACCAGCGCGGTGTGGGAGCTGCGGCGGGCCAACCCGTCGCTGGGGTTCCGCGACCTGTACGCGGCGGGGTCGCGGATCGGCCGCGACCACCTGTCGTCCGTGGTGAACACCCTGGTCATGGCGTACGCGGGCGCGGCGCTGCCGCTGCTGCTGGCGTTCTCGCTGTCGGGCCGCACCCTGGGCGAGATCCTGACCGCGCAGGAGGTGGCGCAGGAGGTCGTGCGGACCCTGGTGGGCAGCATCGGCCTGGTGGCGGCCGTCCCGATCACCACCGCCCTGGCCGCGTGGGTGGCGGGCCGCGAGGAGGTGCCCGCCACCGCCGCGACGCCCGACCCCCGGGACGAACCCGGGGACGAGCCGCAGGACGACCCGGAGGACGACGGGCCCACCGGGACCGCGGCCTGGAGCGCGCGGGTGACGGGCGACCTGCGCACCGGCTACGACCCCGCGAAGGGCCCCTGGCGACGGCCGGCCCGGGTGACCGCTAGCGAGCGAGCAGCACGAGCAGCAGAGCGACCGCGGCGGGCACGGACTGCACGAACAGGATTCGACGACTGACCGTCGCCGCGCCGTACACCCCGGCGACGACGACGCAGACCAGGAAGAACACGGCGAACGCGAAACCGACCGACCCGCCGGCCACGATCGCGAAGACCAGGCCGGCGGCGAGGAACCCGTTGTAGAGGCCCTGGTTGGCCGCCAGCACCTTCGAGGCGGCGGCGAACTCCTCCGTGGTCCCGAACGCCGCGCGGCCGCGCGGGGTGTTCCACAGGAACATCTCCAGCACCACGATGTAGAGGTGGATTGCCGCGACGAGCGCGGTCAGGACGTCAGCGGCGATCTGCACGGGCGTCACCCTAACCGGACGGCGGCGACTAGGTTGTCCGGTGTGGGACGACTGCGGAAGACCGATGCGACCATCACGAGGGAGGTGGACTCGGGCATCGCGGAACTCGTCCCCGACCAGGACGTCCCCCGCGCCTGGGTGCTGCGCCTCAACGGCACCCCGCAGTCGCACGTCGACCTGGACGACCCGACGCACCTGGAGTTCGAGTACCTGCGCCGCCTCGGCCACGTCGCCGACCTGGTGGCCCCCGAGGGCGACCCGATCCGGGCCGTGCACCTGGGCGGCGGGGCCCTCACCCTCCCCCGCTACATCGCCACGACCCGCCCCCGCTCCACCCAGCAGGTCGTGGAGATCGACGCGGCGCTGGTCGACCTGGTGCGCGGCGTCCTCCCGCTGGACCGGAACTGGCGCATCCGCATCCGCACCGGCGACGCGCGGGCCGTGCTGGTCCGGGCGCCCGAGGACACCTTCGACCTGATCGTCACCGACGTCTTCGCCGGCGCGCGCACCCCGGCCCACCTCACGTCGGTCGAGTTCGTGCGCCAGGCGTCGCGGGCGCTGCGCGCGGGCGGCGTCTACGCGGCCAACATCGGCGACGGCGGCCCGCTCACCTTCGCCCGCGCCCAGGCGGCCACCGTGCGCGCCGTGTTCCCGCACGTGTGCGTCCTGGCCGAACCGACCGTGTTCCGCGGCAGGCGCTTCGGCAACTTCGTCCTGGTGGCCTCGCACACCGAGCTGCCGGTGGCCGCCCTGACCCGCCGCACGGCCGGCGACCCGTTCCCTGGCCGGGTCGAGCACGACGCCTCGTTGACCCGCTTCATCGGCGGCCTGCCGCCGACGACGGACGCGACGGCCACCCTGTCCCCGTCCCCGCCCAAGGGCACGTGGGGCCTGCCGGACGACTGACCGGTCACGACGGCTCATCGGGAACGCCCGCTTCGACCGCATCGGCGGCCCGGCCGCGCCTCGGTGGTCTCCGCTCGCGTCGGGCAGCGCCGATCAGCTCCGCCAAAGCCCGGATGATCTCCGGCCGCTGGGCCGGCGCCGTCCCGCGCAGGGCGATCAGGCTGACCACGACGACGGCCAGGGCGGGTATCGCCGCAGCCAGGGCGACACCGATACCGAGAGAAGACAAGTCCAACGGACACCTCGCGTCCCTCACTCCGGTCGAGCGAGGCGCGCAGGCGTCAGCTCGACCAGTCCGACGACTGGTTTGAGCTGAGCAACCTGCCCGGCGGAGGTTTCTCAGACAGGACTCGAAAGCCCTGGTGGTCCTGGTCCGATGTTCTCCCGGGACGACATGGTCGTCGTGGACGGTGCGAAAGGTCTCCTCCGCGGCCGCGAGGCCACCGCCGACACCGGGCGAGGCTGGTCGACGCCGGGGTCGACCTGTTGTTCCTCTGCCGTGTTGACGACATCGACGTTCTAGGGAGTACTCCCCTTCCGGGTGGTGCACGATCCAGTGTGCCGGCAACCCGCCGGACGAGCGGCGGCCGAGTGGGTGATGGGCATGGTGATCCGGGCGCACCGGACGAACGACGAGGCTCAGTCCGGCCAGGCCGTTCCGGTGGAACCGCGCCACTCGATCCGCGCGATCGTGCTCGACCCGGACGACCGCGTCCTGCTCGGCCGCCACAGGACCGGCGACGGCGTCGTGTGGGCGGCTCCCGGCGGCGGGGTCGAGCCCGGTGAGACGCTCGCGCGACCTCGTCACGCCGCCGGCCGCGCTGATCGCGGGCGGTCCGCCGGCGCGCCCCGTGGTGCTGGGCGTGTGAACCGCGGCGGACGTGCCGCTGCGACGCGCACGGCCTTGAGCGCGGTCCGGGGCCCCCGCCGAGTCGTCGTCGCCGCTCAGCCGGTACCCGCCGGACCTGCCTTCCTAGTCGCTCAGCGTCGACACGAACCGGGAGATGGCGTCCGGGTTGAGCTTCTGCGCCAGCCGGCCGCCCGGGGCGAGCGCGGCGAGCTTGTAGAGCGGCCGGTCCCCGTAGGCGAGGCCGCGGGCCTCGGCGCGCAACTGGGCGACCAGCAGCTCGGAGAAGACGAGCCCCGGCGGGTCGCCCCGACCCGCGAGGACGTTCGCCAGCGTGCGCAGCGGCAGGATCCCCTGCTCCTTGCCACCCGTTCCCGCGTAGATGGCGAGGGCCAGGTTGATGGCCTTGCCGCCGCCGCGCGCGAAGAGGCCCACGGTGCGCGCCCCGCGCACGTCGGTGACCAGCAGGTCGAGCCGGTCCGCGGTGCGCAGGTCCACCGAGCGGGTGCCGAACGCCCGGACCGACAGCACCGTGCCGTCCAGCCGCACGTGCCGCCGGGCCTCGGCCACGGCCAGCAGCGCGAGCGGCACGAAGAAGATCGCGGCCGTGACCAGGCCGGCGGTGCGGCCCGCGAGCAGCCCCATCAACCCGCCGAACGCGGCGGCGACGACGAGCGCGCCGATCGTGACCGTCCAGGCGCGCTTGCGCACCGTCTTCGGGTCCAGCAGGTCGAGGGGGATGCTCTCGCTCACCGGCCCAACGCCTCCACCACCGAGATCACGGCGTCCACCAGCGGCACGGAGCGCTGGTCGCCCGTCGCCAACTCCTTGAGCTGCACGACACCGGCCTCGATGTCGCGCTCGCCGAGCACGAGGGCGAACCGGGCACCCGAGCGGTCGGCGCCCTTCATCGCGCCCTTGAGCCCCTTGCCGCCGTACGCCAGGTCGAAGCGCACGCCCGCCTCGCGCAGCGGCGCGGACAGGGCGACCAGGCGGGACTTCGCCACCTCGCCCAGCGGCACGCCGTACACGTCGCAGCGCGCCGGGTCGCCCGGCACGACGCCCTCGACCTGGCACGCCAGCAGCGCGCGGTCCACACCCAGGCCGAAGCCGACGCCGGACAGCGGCTGCCCGCCCAGCTGCTCCATCAGGCCGTCGTAGCGCCCGCCGCCGCCGATGCCGGACTGCGCGCCCAGCCCGTCGTGCACGAACTCGAACGTCGTCTTCGTGTAGTAGTCGAGGCCGCGCACCATCCGCGGGTTCTCGGTGAACTTCACGCCCAGGTCGTTCAGGTAGCCCTTGACGGCCTCGTAGTGGGCCAGCGACCCGGCCGACAGGTTGTCCACCATCAGCGGCGCGTCGGCGACCAGCTCGCGCACCTCGGGCCGCTTGTCGTCGAGCACGCGCAGCGGGTTGATCTCCGCGCGGCGGCGGGTGTCGTCGTCCAGGGGCAGCGCCGCCAGGAACGCCTGGAGCTTCTCCCGGTACTGCGGGCGGCACGTCGAGTCGCCCAGCGAGGTCAGCTCCAACCGGAAACCGGTGAGCCCCAGGGCGCGGAACCCGGCGTCGGCGACCGCGATGACCTCGGCGTCCAGCGCCGGGTCGTCCACGCCGACCGCCTCGATCCCGACCTGGTGGAACTGCCGGTAGCGGCCCGCCTGCGGCTGCTCGGCGCGGAAGAACTGGCCCGCGTAGGCGAGCTTCACGGGCAGCTGCCCGCGGTCCAGGCCGTGCTCGATGACGGCGCGCATCACGCCCGCCGTGCCCTCGGGCCGCAACGTGATGGACCGGCCGCCGCGGTCGGTGAAGGTGTACATCTCCTTGCTGACCACGTCGGTCGACTCGCCGACGCCGCGCGCGAACAGCGCGGTGTCCTCGAAGACGGGCAGCTCGACGTAGCCGTAGCCGGCGCGCCGGGCGGAGTCGACGAGCGTGTCGCGGACCGCCAGGAACGACGCGGAGGCCGGCGGGAAGTAGTCGGGCACGCCCTTGGGCGCGGAGAAAGGAGTAGCGGGGGAAGGAGTAGCGGGGGAGCTCGTCACGGTGTCTCTACAGTCCTCGGTGCGGTGCGGCCGGCGCGTCGGGGGAACCCAGTCCCAGCAGGAACGGGTTGCTCGCGCGCTCGCGGCCGATGGTCGTCGTGGGCCCGTGGCCGGGCAGCACCACCGTGTCGTCCGCCAGCGTCAGCACCTTCGTGCGCAACGACGTCAGCATCTCGCGGTGGTCCCCGCCCGGCAGGTCGGTGCGCCCGATGGAGCCGGCGAAGAGGGTGTCGCCGGACAGCACGAGCCGTCCGCCCTCCCCGGTGCCGGCGCGGAACATCACCGACCCGCCGGTATGGCCCGGTGTGTGGTCGACGGTGAGCTTCAGGCCGGCCAGGTCCAGCTCCGCCCCGTCGGTCAGCTCGCGCACCTCGCGCGGCTCGCGCATCTCCAGGTTCCCGCCGAAGAACGCCCGCGACTCGGCGCTGATGCCCTTGAGCGGGTCCGACAGCATCTCGCGGTCGCGGGGGTGCACCCAGGCGGGCACGTCGTTGCCGTCGCAGACGGGCGCCACGGAGAACGAGTGGTCGAAGTGCCCGTGGGTGAGCAGCACGGCGACGGGCGACAGCCGGTGCTCGCGCAGCGCGTCGGCGATCGGCTCCTCGGCCTCCTGGCCGGGGTCGACCACCACGCACGGCCCGCCCGCACCCGTGGCCAGCAGGAAGCAGTTGGCCTGGAGGGCCCCGGTCGGGAACCCGATCACGAGCACGGGAGCACCTCTCGACGGCAACGGATCGACAACGGATCACTGCGGACCCCGCCACCAGCCTATCCGCCACACGCCGGCTATATACGTGCCCCCTAGACTGCTCACCGATCGTCGCCGTCGACGCAGAGACCAGGGAGGGTGCGAGGTGCCGACCAACGTGCAGCGCCGCGAGCAGGCCAAGCGGAAGCTGGAACGCCAGCTCGTCCGCCGGGCGGAGCGCGCGAAGCGGCGCCGGATGTTCGCCGTCGTGGGTACCGTCGTGGCGGTCGTCGTGGTCGCGGGCGGTGTCTACTTCCTCGCCACGGCCGACTTCGGCGGCGGCGGCGACGACGCGGCCGCGGCCAGCTCCGACGCGCCCGCCCCCATCACCATCCCCACCGAGGTCAAGGCGCTCCCGACCCGGCCCACCCCCCTCGCGGACCCCGCGAGCTGCGAGTACCGGCCGTCGACGGAGCCCGCCTCGAAGGAGGGCACGAAGGCCCCCGAGGGCACCGGCATCGCCGCCTCCGGCACCGTGCAGGCCACCATCAAGTCGAACGTCGGCGACCTGAACCTCACGCTGGACCGCGCGCTCGCGCCGTGCGCCGTGAACAGCTTCGTCAACCTGGCCAAGCAGGGCTACTACGACGGCAGCACGTGCCACCGCATCGGCACCCAGGGCCTCCAGATGCTCCAGTGCGGCGACCCGACGGGCACCGGTTCCGGCGGCCCCGGCTACGCGTTCGACAACGAGACGTGGCCCGAGCTGACCTACGGCCGCGGCTACCTGGCGATGGCGAACGCCGGGACGGACGAGGCGACCCAGAAGGGCACGAACGGCAGCCAGTTCTTCATCGTCTACGGCGACGCGCAGCTCTCGCCGGACTACTCGGTCTTCGGCAGCATCGACGAGGCGGGCCTGAAGCTGATCGACGAGGTCGCCCGCGCGGGCCACGACGGTTCGTTCGACCCGTCGCCCGGTGGCGGCAAGCCGAACAAGGAAGTGAAGTTCGAGTCGGTCAGCGTCGCCTGACGGACCGGACCGCGCAGGACCGGCGGACCGCTTCGGACACGCGGGGGCCCCGTACCCGGGAGAGGGGTGCGGGGCCCTCGCGTCTTCCCCGTCGGCTGTGGGGGCCGACACGGCGGATGGTCCCACCGGCCGATGACGTTCCGCTGACGCGCCGGACGGGCGCGCCCGCATCCGCGCGGGTCGGACGACCAGGCGCGCCGACCGGCCGCTTACGGGCGACGACGGACGAGGTCGGCCAGGCCGAGACTCGCCACGTCCTCGTACTCCGAGAGCCGCTGGCGCAGCGCGAACCGTCGTTCGGCCAACTCGCCGACAGCCCTCCTCGAACGCCGTTCTTCCACACCCAGGGCGAAAAGGACGAAGAGAAAGAACAGCGAAGTACCGAAATACCAGAGGGAATTGTCGCGGAACACCCCGGCCAACATCAGGGCGCCGGCCGGCAACGTGACCAGCAGACCGGACATCCAGACAACGATGTTCTTGCGCCCCCTGCGCTCGACAGCGGCGTTGGCCTCCCGCAGTTCCTCCCGCAACTTGCCGACCGTGACCTCAACGGGTTGTCGCAGCACGTCGGCCTGCTTCTCGGCCCACGCGTCCAAGTCTGCCGCCAACTCGTCGTGCAGGACGGTCCGCAGCACGCGCATCACCGCGACGGTGTGTTCGTTGCCGAACTCGAAGTCCAACGCCAGCCTCCGCCGCGCATAAGCCCGCACCACGTCGGCGTCCCACGGGATCGGCGGCGCATAGCGGACGATCTCCAAGAACTCGCTGAACGACTTCGCGAATTCCGGCAGCATCTTGTTCAGCACGATCCAGGTCCGCGAGTACGCGACGCTCTCCCCCAGCAACGCCTTCAGCCGCTCGACCCCGGCCGCCGACATCGGGTCGTACTCGCTGACGATGAGCACCCGGTCCGACACGTCCGGTCGGAGCGCGTGCCGCGCGTACTCGTCGGCTCCTGCCTGGGCGTCCAGCAGCACCAGGTCGTACTGTTCGCGGGCGAAGTCGAGGGCGGCGCTGAGCCGCCGCTCGTACGCGCTCACCGACACGTCCTCGGAGTTCGCGCCGACGAACGACGCGGGCAGCAGGTCGACCCCCTGCCCGACGCTCACCACCGACCTCTCCGGGCTGACCGGGTGCTCGACGTCGAACAGGCCCGCCCGCTCAGGGGCTTCGTGGCGCGTCGCGACGACCTGGGACAGGTAGAGCAGCGTGAGGCCGTTGGTCGCCGCATCTGTGTCCACGACCAGCACCCGCTTGCCGAGCCGGCCCACGAAGGCGGCCAGGCTCGCGGTCAGCATCGTCTTCCCGGAACCGCCCTTAGCGCTGGCGAGGCACACCACCCTGGCGGTCAATTCTCCACCTCTCCCGGCGCGGGCGCCGTTTCCAACCACTCGTGCGCGGCCTGGCGATTCGTCCGGATGGCCACGCGCGCGGCCTCGTCGGCGAAGCCCGGCAGCCCCGTGATCACCTTGAGGACTTCGCCGACGACCTGCTGGTCGGTCTGGGCCATCTTGAGGAGCGCGTCGAGGCGGATCACCAGGTCCTTCGTGCGCTGGTGCTCGGCCATCAGCGCCTGCGTCCCCGCGGCCAGGTACCCGGCGTTCGCGCACGGATCGGTCTGGTAGACCGTGTAGAGCGCGCGGAAGTTGACCATCATGGTGTCGTTCGCCTGGTTCAGGCTGAACAACGCCGCCTTGATCTGCTCGACGTGCGAGCGCTCCAGGTTGCCGGACACCTGTTGCAGGACGTCCAGCCCGGCGGCCGTCCGCTTCCCCGACTCCCGTAGCTCCAGCGGGAAGGCGTCGTCGACGTCGCGGTGGACGTACTTGACGGACCCGTCGCGGCACTTGACCTTGTAGCGCTTCGACCAGGGTAAGGGCATGGGTCCTCACGACGATGTGGCAGCGGCACTGCTGCCATCGACATCGCCAGGAGGACCCGGCCCGTTAGCCCGTCAGGAAGCGGACGTCACGCGGTAGACGTCGTAGACGCCCTCCACCGAGCGGACCGCCTTGAGCACGTGGCCCAGGTGCTTCGGGTCGCCCATCTCGAACGAGAACCGCGACACCGCGACCCGGTCGCGCGACGTCGTCACGGACGCCGACAGGATGTTGACCTTCTCGTCGGCCAGCACCTTCGTCACGTCCGACAGCAGGCGGTGCCGGTCGAGGGCCTCCACCTGGATGGCGACCAGGAACACCGAGGAGGACGACGGCGCCCACTCGACGTCCAGCAGCCGCTCCGGGGTCTGGAGCAGCTCGTCGGCGTTCGTGCAGTCCGTGCGGTGCACCGACACGCCACCACCTCGGGTGACGAAGCCGAGGATGTCGTCACCGGGCACGGGCGTGCAGCAGCGGGCCAGCTTGACCCACACGTCGGACGCGTCCTTGACGATGACGCCCGCGTCGCCGGTGACCCTGCGGCGGGCGACCGTGGACGGGGTGGAGCGGTCGGCCAGCTCCTCCTCGGCGTGGTCGACGCCGCCCAGCTGGGCCACGAGCCGCTGCACGACGTGCCGGGCGGAGGTGTGGCCCTCGCCGACCGCCGCGTACAGCGCGGACACGTCCGGGTAGTGCAGCTCCTTCGACAGGGCGCCCATGGAGTCGGCCGAGACGAGTCGCTGGAGCGGCAGCCCGACGCGGCGGACCTCCTTGGCGATGGCGTCCTTGCCGACCTCGATGGCCTCTTCCTTGCGCTCCTTCGCGAACCACTGCTTGATCTTGGCCTTGGCGCGCGGGGAGGCGGCGAACGACAGCCAGTCGCGGGACGGGCCCGCTCCCTCGGCCTTCGAGGTGAAGATCTCGATGACCTCGCCGTTCTCCAGCTTCCGCTCGAGGGCGACGAGGCGGCCGTTGACCCGGGCGCCGATGCAGCGGTGACCGACCTCGGTGTGCACGGCGTACGCGAAGTCGACCGGGGTGGAACCGGTCGGCAGCGTGACGACATCCCCCTTGGGGGTGAACACGAAGATCTCGCGCGCGGCGAGGTCGAAGCGCAGCGACTCCAGGAACTCGCCGGGGTCGGCGGCCTCGCGCTGCCAGTCGAGCAGCTGGCGCATCCAGGCCATCTCGTCGACCTCGACGCCCTTGCCGCTGTGCGTGCCGCGCGTCTCCTTGTACCGCCAGTGCGCCGCGATGCCGTACTCGGCGGTGCGGTGCATGTCGTAGGTGCGGATCTGCACCTCCAGCGGCTTGCCGTCCGGGCCGATCACGGTCGTGTGCAGCGACTGGTAGACGCCGAACCGGGGCTGGGCGATGTAGTCCTTGAACCGGCCGGGCATCGGCTGCCACAGCGCGTGCACCACGCCCATCGCGGCGTAGCAGTCGCGCACCTCGTCGACCTGGATGCGCACGCCCACCAGGTCGTGGATGTCGTCGAAGTCGCGGCCCCGGACGATCATCTTCTGGTTGATCGAGTAGTAGTGCTTCGGCCTGCCCTCGACCTTGGCCGTGATGCGGGCGCCCTCCAGCTGCGACGACAGCTCGTTGATCACGCCGCTGAGGTAGGTGTCGCGGGACGGCGCGCGGTTGGCGACCAGGCGCACGATCTCGTCGTACTTCTTCGGCTGGAGGATGGCGAACGCCAGGTCCTCCAGTTCCCACTTCACCGTCGCCATGCCGAGCCGGTGGGCCAGCGGGGCCAGCACCTCCAGGGTCTCGCGGGCCTTGCGGGCCTGCTTCTCCGGCGGCAGGAAGCGCATGGTGCGCATGTTGTGCAGCCGGTCGGCGAGCTTGATGACCAGGACGCGCGGGTCCTTGGCCATGGCGATGACCATCTTGCGGATGGTCTCCGCCTCGGCCGCCGCGCCCAGCTTGACCTTGTCGAGCTTGGTCACGCCGTCCACGAGCAGCGCGACCTCGGTGCCGAAGTCGACGCGCAGCTGGTCCAGCGAGTAGTCGGTGTCCTCGACCGTGTCGTGCAGCAGGGCGGCGACCAGCGTGGTCGTGTCCATGCCCAGTTCGGCGAGGATCGTCGCCACCGCCAGCGGGTGGGTGATGTAGGGGTCGCCGGACTTCCGCCGCTGCGGCCGGTGCTTCTCCTCGGCGACGTCGTAGGCGTGCTGGAGCAGCGCCAGGTCGGCCTTCGGGTGCAGGTCGCGGTGCACGGCCGCCAGCGGTTCGAGCACCTGCTTGACCGGCGCGGCGCGCTGGGCGGTGATGCGCCGTGCCAGTCGGGCTCGCACGCGCCTGGTGGCCGACGGCGGCCGTGCCGCCGCGGGCACGGGCTCCGCCGACTGCGCGGGTTCGGTGTCCTGGCTCAACCACGCTCCTCGGGTCTAGGAACCGAGGATAACTCCGCATGGCGAATCGGCCGCGCGGCGAACCGACGAACGGCGCGGTTCACACGGTGAGCAGCAGCTGTGATTCGGCCCGACAGGTCGGACGCACACCTTGCCGACCTGCGTGGACACGCTCCCAGTCACGATCCGGGCAAGCTTGCGCAACCGTCCCCGCCAGGGGGCCCCTGCTTTCATCTTGCCGGCGGGGACCGACAGGAACACGGTCACCGGCGGTCACCGCGTCGAACCGGCCGCGCACGGCGGGCGGTTCCCCGGCCCCCGACGGCGAACAGCCAGGCCCGGGTGGCGGTCGACCGTCACCCGGGCCTGGCCGGAACCTTCGTGGAGGAGCTAGACGGTGAGCAGGGCGTCGACCCGGTGCCCGGCGAGCCGTTCCCGGCCGCCCAGCCCGGGGATCTCCAGCACCACGGACACCCCCGTCACCACCCCGCCGGCCTTCTCGACCAGCTCGCACGCCGCCACGGCCGTGCCGCCGGTCGCCAGCACGTCGTCGACCACCACGACGTGCTGCCCCGGCGTGATGGACCCGGCGGGCAGTTCGAGGGTCGCCTCGCCGTACTCCAGCGCGTACGACACGCGGTGGGTGACGGAGGGCAGCTTGCCCGGCTTGCGCAGCGGCACGACGCCGTAGCGCCAGCCGTAGCCGAGGGCGGCGCCCAGCAGGAAGCCGCGCGACTCGACGGCGGCCACCAGCTGGGTGTCCGGGTGGATCCGGTCCTGGAGGGCGTCGACCACGGCGCGCAGGGCGTCCGGGTCGGCGAGGACCGGCGTGAGGTCCCGGAAGACGACCCCCGGCAGGGGGAAGTCCGGGACCTCACGCAGGAGCCCCAGGGCTCGGTCGAGCTTCAACGGTGCTTCTTGCCGGTCGGGCGGCGACGGGCGTCGGACGACCTGGCCGTGCGGGACGGCGCGCCCGCCGCGGCGGCCATCGCCTTCTCCTTGCGCAGCTCGGCGGCCAGCGACTCGTCGTCCGTGGACTCCACGACGCCGGTGTCGGCCACGCTGCCGCCGGTGACGGCCTCGCCGCTCGCCTTGCGGGCGAGGTTGTCGCGACGGGCCTTCACCCGGGCGGCCTGCGCCTTGTACTTCGGATCGCGCATCTTGATGTCCACCGCGATCGGCGTGGCGATGTAGATGGACGACAGCGCGCCGATGGCGATGCCGACGAGCTGCACGAGCGCCAGGTCCTTCAGCGTGCCGACGCCGAGCAGGCCGACGCCGATGGCGAGCAGGCCGAGCACCGGCAGCAGCGCGATCAGCGAGGTGTTGATCGACCGCATCAGGGTCTGGTTGACGGCCAGGTTGGCCGCCTCGCCGTAGGTGCGGCGGGTCAGGCCCAGGATGCCCCGGGTGTTCTCCTTGACCTTGTCGAACACCACCACCGTGTCGTACAGCGAGAAGCCGAGGATGGTGAGCAGGCCGACCACCGTGGCGGGCGAGACCTCGAAGCCGATCAGCGAGTAGATGCCCGCCGTGATCACCACGTCGTGCGCCACCGCGACCAGGGCGGCGACCGCCATGGCCAGCTCGAAGTACAGCGCCAGGAAGATCGCCACGGCCAGGAAGAACACGCCCAGCGCGATCAGCGCCTGGGTGGTGATCTCACCGCCCCAGGACGCGGAGACGGCGCTGTCGCTGATGGTGCCGATCCCGCCCTCGGGCTTGAGGTCGTCGTTCAGCGCCGCCTTGACGGTGGCGATCTCGTCGGCGCTCAGCGTCTCGGAGCGGACCTGGACGGTCGCCGAGTCGCCGGTGCCGACCGTCTGGGCGGAGGTCGCCTCCTTGTCGATCGCCCGCTGGAAGCTCTCCTTGACCGCGTCCGTCGTGATGGTGCCGGACGCGCTCTGCGCGGGCATCTGGATGCGCGTGCCACCGGTGAAGTCGATGCCCAGGTTGAAGCCCTTGAGCACGATCAGCAGGATGCAGGCCAGCAGGACCGCGCCGAAGATCGCGTACCAGCGCTTGCGCTTGCCGACGATGTCGAAGGCGCCGTTGCCGACGTAGAGCCGCTTGAAGATCCCGAGCTTCTTGCCCTCGGCCACGTCAGGCCCCCTTCACGGCAGTGCCCTTGGCCGCGCGGTCCGCGACGGCCGCCTGGACGGCCTCGCCCAGACCGGACAGCTTCGGGTTGGACAGCTTCTTCGACTTGGAGACCATCGCCACGAGCGGGTGCGTGACCAGGAAGACCACGATCAGGTCGAGGACGGTCGACATGCCCAGCGTGAACGCGAAGCCCTTCACCTGGCCGACGGCGATCACGTAGAGGATCGCCGAGGCGAGGAAGCTCACCGCGTCCGCCGAGAGGATCGTGCGGCGGGAGCGGACCCACGCGCGGGGCACGCCGGACCGGAACGACCGGCCCTCCCGCACCTCGTCCTTGAGCCGTTCGAAGAACACCACGAACGAGTCCGCGGTGATACCGATGGCGACGATGAACCCGGCGATGCCGGCGAGGTCGAGGGTGAACCCGATCCAGCGGCCGAGGAGGACCAGCACCGCGTAGATGACCACGGCCGACAGGATCAGCGACAGGATCGTCAGCACGCCCAGCAGGCGGTAGTAGATCAGGCAGTAGACGAACACCAGCGCGAGGCCGATGCCGCCCGCGATCAGACCGGCCTTCAGCGAGGCCAGGCCCAGCGTCGCGGACACCGTCTCGGCCTCGGAGGGCTCGAACGACAGCGGCAGCGAGCCGTACTTCAGCACGTTGGCGAGGCTGTTCGCCTCCGCCTGGTTGAACTGGCCGCTGATCTGGGTGTTGCCGCCCAGGATCGGCTCGTTGATGTTCGGCGCGGACACGACCTGGCTGTCCAGGACGACCGCGACCTGCTGCGAGACGTTCGCCGAGGTGAACTTGCCCCACTTGTCGCCGCCGGAGGACTTGAACGTCAGGTCGACGACGAAGCCCGCGCCCTGCGGGTTGACGCCGGAGACGGCGTTGGAGACGTCCTCACCGGTCAGCCGCGAGTAGAGGCTGTAGTCGTCGTCCTTGACGCTGCCGTCGTTCGGCGGGTTCACCGGGGCCAGCACGTACTTCTCGGTGCGGTCCTGGTCGCAGGTCAGCAGCGGCAGCGACGGGTCGTCGTTGCCGATCAGCGGGTCGATCGTGGGGCAGGTGAACGCGGTGAGCGCCTGCTGGACGGTCTGCGCGTCCAGCGTGGTCAGCTGCGGGTCCTGCCGGCAGGTCCGGGACTCCTCGATGGCCTTGGTCGGGTCCTCGGAGTACTGGCCCGCGAACACCGCGCGGCAGTCGACCTGCGGCTCGGTGGGCGCGTTGGGGTCCGTCGGCTGCGCGTTGGGGTCCGTAGGCGCGTTGGGGTCCGTCGGCTGCGCGTTCGGGTCCGCCGGCTGGCCCTCCACCATCGGGGCCGGGCGGCCCTGGGCGGTGGTCGTCGCCGGCGCGGAACCCGCGGTCTCCGACGCCGGGGCGCTGCCCGTCGTGGAGGGCGCGGCCGACCCGGAGGTGCTGGGCGGCGCGCTGCCGGTGGTGGACGGCTCCGGGGCCGGCGCGTTGGGCAGCGGCGAGCCGACCACCTTGCGGAAGTTCAGCTTCGCCGTCTGGCCGAGGCGCTTGGCGCCCTCGCTGTCCGACCCGGGGACCGTGATCACCAGGTTGGTGCCGTCGCGGACGACCTCGGCGCCGGAGACACCGAGGCCGTTGACGCGCGTCTCGATGAGCGTGCGCGCCTGGTTGAGCGCCTCGTCGGTCGGCGTTTGGCCATCAGGAGCCCGGGCGGTCAGCGTGACACGGGTGCCACCCTGCAGGTCGATGCCGAGCTTGGGGGTCGCCTTGCCGTTCCCGGTGAAGAACACCAGGGAGTACAGCGCGACCACGATGAGGACAAATGCGCCCAGGTACTTCGCGGGGCGGATTTGCCCGGCCGGAGGTGCCACGGTCCGTCCGTCTCCTGATAGTTGACAAGGTCAGCGATGGCGCAGCGTACCCCTGATTGTGTGAGCTGCGCGTCACTGCCTGGAGTCGGCACGTTCACAGTTGCCGGCTCCAGGCGCGGGGGGGCTTGCGGGGTGCCGCCTACTTCTTGGTGTTGTGCTCCACCGGCTCGGCGACCGTGACGCGGTCCGCCGCGGGCTCGTCGGCGGTGGCGTCCACGTCGGTCACGTCGTCCACGACGGCGTCGCTCTCGGTGTCCGCGACGACCTTCTCGCGGATGGCCTGGCGCAGCCAGGTCGTGACCACGCCGTCGGCGATCTCCAGGTCGATGCTGGAGTCGTCACTGGCGTCGACGACGGTCGCGAACAACCCGGAGGTGGTCATGACCCGGTCGCCCGGCTCCAGGGAGTTCATCAGCGCCTGCTGCTCCGCGACCGCCCTCTTCTGCTTGCGGGCGCTGAGGAACAGCGGCACCGCGAGCAGCACGAGCAGCAGCGGGAACATCAAGGAGGACAGGTCCATCATTCTCCGATCGACCGGACTGCTCCGGGCGCGAGTCAGCGCCCGGAACGTCCGGATTTCTGGGGTGCCGTTCCCGATTGTGCCAGGTCAGTAATCCTGATCACCCGGAGGCGTCGTCGAACAGCGACCGGGTGGCCTCACCCGGCGCCTGGGGCGGCGGCGTGAGGCCCAGGTGCAGCCACGCCGTGGCGGTCGCGACCCGGCCGCGCGGGGTGCGCGCGAGCATCCCGGCGCGCACCAGGTACGGCTCGCAGACCTCCTCGACGGTGGTCGGCTCCTCCCCCACCGCGACGGCCAGCGTGGAGACGCCGACCGGGCCGCCGCCGAACGACCGGACCAGCGCGCCGAGCACCGCCCGGTCCAGCCGGTCCAGCCCCAGCTCGTCCACGTCGTACACGGCCAGCGCGTCCCGGGCGACCTTGAGGGTGACGGCGCCGTCCGCGCGCACCTCCGCGTAGTCCCGGACCCGCCGGAGCAGGCGGTTGGCGATGCGGGGCGTGCCGCGGGAGCGCCCGGCGATCTCCCGGCCGCCGTCCTCGCGCAGGTCGACGCCGAGGATGCCGGCCGAGCGGCGGACGATCAGCTCCAGCTCGTCGGGCGTGTAGAACTCCATGTGCCCGGTGAAGCCGAACCGGTCGCGCAGCGGCCCGGTGAGGGCGCCGGACCGGGTGGTGGCCCCGACCAGCGTGAACGGGGCGATGTCGAGCGGGATGCTGGTCGCGCCCGGCCCCTTGCCGACGACGACGTCCACCCGGAAGTCCTCCATGGCGAGGTAGAGCATCTCCTCGGCGGGGCGGGCCATCCGGTGGATCTCGTCGATGAACAGCACGTCGCCCTCGACCAGGTTCGACAGCATCGCCGCGAGGTCGCCCGCGCGCTCCAGGGCGGGGCCGGAGGTGATGCGCAGGGACGCGCCCAGCTCGGCCGCGATGATCATGGCGAGGCTGGTCTTGCCCAGGCCGGGCGGGCCGGACAGCAGGACGTGGTCGGGGGGCGCGCCGCGCCGCATCGCGCCGTGCAACACGAGTTCGAGCTGTTCGCGAACCTTCGGCTGGCCGACGAACTCGTGCAGGTCCCTGGGGCGCAGCGTCGACTCGACGTCCCGCTCGGTCGGGTCGGGCAGCGGGTCGAGGGTGTCGCGCTCGCCGGGGTCGGCGAGATCGTCCGACCGGGTGAAATCGGCGGGGTCCGCGAAGTCGTCCGGTCCGAAGGTGGTCATCGCTTGCGGCCCAGCGCGGTCAGGGCGCGGCGGAGCACGTCGGAGGTGCCCAGCGCGCCGTCGGCGGCCAGCACGGCGTCCACCGCGGCCTCCGCCTGCTTGGCCGGGAAGCCCAGGCCCAGCAGGGCCTCGGTGACCTGGGTGCGGACCACGCCCGCGTCGCTCGCCGCGGTGGGCGTCGTCGCCAGTTGGCCGACCTTGTCGCGCAGCTCGATGATCAGCCGCTCGGCGCCCTTGCGGCCGATGCCGGGAACCTGCGTGAGCACGGTGATGTTGCCCTCGGCCAGCGCGGCGCGCAGCTTGTCCGGCTCCAGCACGGCCAGCGTCGCCAGGGCGAGCCGTGGCCCGATCCCGGACACCGTCTGGAGCAGGCCGAACAGCTCGCGCGCCTCGGCGTCGGCGAACCCGAACAGGGTCAGCGAGTCCTCGCGCACCACGAGCGAGGTGGCCAGCGAGGCCTCCTCGCCGCGCCGCAGGGTCGCGAGCGTGGCGGGAGTGGCCTGCACGGCGAAGCCGACACCCCCGACCTCGACGACCACGTGGTCGAGCCCGATGGACTGCACCTGGCCGCGCAGCGACGAGATCACTCGGTCTTACCTCCGGTCTTGGCGACTGCCTGGGCCAGTTTCGCGCGGTGGGTCCGGGCGAGTTCCGCCGCCCTCGCCTGAGCCTCCTCCAGCCGCGACCGCATGGGCGCGCGCCACAGGTGGCAGATGGCCAGCGCCAGCGCGTCGGCGGCGTCCGCGGGCCTGGGCGCGACCTTGAGGCCGAGCAGCTTCGTCACCATCGCGGTCACCTGCGCCTTGTCCGCGCGGCCCGAGCCGGTGACGGCGGCCTTCACCTCGCTGGGCGTGTGGAACACCACGGGCAGGCCCCGGCGCGCGGCCGACAGCGCCACCACCCCGCCCGCCTGGGCGGTGCCCATCGCGGTGCGCACGTTGTGCTGGCTGAACACCCGCTCGACGGCCACCACCTGCGGCCGGTAGGTGTCGAGCCACCGCTCGACGGCGTCGGAGAGCTGGAGCAGGCGCACGGCGAGGTCGGCGTCCGCGGGCGTGCGCACGACGTCCACGGCCACCGGGCGCACCGTGCGGCCGGGGCCGCCGTCGACCACCCCGAACCCGCACCGGGTCAGGCCCGGGTCGACTCCGAACACGCGCACCGCTGGTCCCCTCGAACGACGAACACCAGTTCGAACCTTAGAGGGTCGGGTGCGGGCACGCGGCAGGACACGCGCAGGGTGACGAAACGCCACCCCAGATCGACACAGCGTCACCACTCTTACTAGAGTGGCTCGGTCCACCAGGTCGAGTCCGGTCCCGGCATCGAGGCGAGGTCCATGACCCTGAGGCGGTTCGGCGTCGTCGCGACGGCCGTGTGCGCCCTGGTGTTCGCGATCGTCTGCCTGGTCGTCTCGGGCGCGCTGGACCGGCCCGCCTCCGTCGCCGTCGACAAGTTCACCCAGCTCGTCTTCTCGGTCGCCGCGATGGTGTCGTACTGGCGCGCGGCGCGGCGGCGGCGCGGGGTGGCGCGGCGCTGGCGGCTGTGGATGGCCGCCTCGATGGCGAGCCTGGCGGTCGGCCTGTGCGTGTGGATCTGGGGCCAGGTGGTGCTCGGCGTGGCGCTGCCCTCGACGACGCTGGCGCCGATCGGGTTCATGCTGGTGCCCGTGCTGGGGCTGTGCGCGGTCCTGGTGCTGGCGCACGGCGGCTCCGGCACGCTGCCCGGCCACCGCAGCCGGTTCGTGGTCGTGCTGGACGGGCTGATCGTGGTCGGCTCGCTGTTCGTGCTCACGTGGGTGTCGCTGCTGGAGTCGATGGTCCGCGCGTGGGCCACGTCCGGTCCCGGCTTCGCGACCGTGGTGGCGCACCCGGCGCTGTACCTGGTGATGCTCGTGGTGCTGCTGGTGTCGTCGTGGACGCACCGGTCGGTGCGGCAGCTGCCGGTGCTGTTCATCGCGCTGGCGGGCCTGGCGCAGTCCGGGTCCGGGTGGGTGTTCGCCTACCTGGTCAGCAAGGGCGCCACGGCCATCCCGACGGCCGCGGACATCGGGTTCATGGTGTGCCCGGCACTGTTCTTCCTCGGCTCGATCGCGCCCGGCGGGACGGCCCGGGAGCGCACCGGCGCGACGCGGCTGCGGGCGGGCGAGCTGCTGCACCTGCTCGTGCCGTACCTGCCGATGCTCGTCACCGGCCTGTTCATCGTGGTCGGCACGGCGACGGGCGTGCGGCTGAACCCGTTCGAGATCTACGTGGGCCTGGGCGTGGTGCTGCTGGTGATCGCCCGGCAGCTGCTGACCCTGATCGACAACGTGAAGCTGCTGGACCAGCTGCGGGAGAGCCGGGAGCGGCTGCGGCACCAGGCGTACCACGACCCGTTGACCGGGGTGGCGAACCGGGCGCTGTTCCGGGAGCGGCTGGACGCGGCGCTGGCCGGGACGTCGCCGGTGGTGGTGCTGTTCATCGACGTGGACGGCTTCAAGGACGTCAACGACAACTTCGGGCACGCCGAGGGCGACGCCGTGCTGCGGGTCGTGGCGGCGCGGTTGCAGGCGTGCGTGCGGTCGCAGGACGTGGTGGCGCGGCTGGGCGGCGACGAGTTCGGCGTGCTGGTCGACGGCTACCCGCAGGCGCCGGAGGAGATCGGGCAGCGGGTGCTGGACGCGCTGGGGGCGCCGCACGCCACGGCGTCCGGCACGCACGTGGTGCGCGCGTCGGTGGGGGTGTCGCACCGCGAGGCGTTCGACCCGTCGTTGACCGCCGACGACCTGCTGGGCAGCGCGGACGCGGCGATGTACACGGCGAAGCGGTTGGGCAAGGGGATGGTGGTGGTGCACGGGTCCGTCGAGGCCGACCTGGGAACCGATCTGGGGGCGGAGCGCGCCGGTGACCGCTGACGAGGTGATCGCGCTGCTGGGCCTGGCCGAGCTGCCCGTGGAGGGCGGTTGGTTCGGCCAGTCGTGGCGCTCGGCGGAGGCGTCGGCGATCCACTACCTGCTGCGGGAGGGCGAGTTCTCCGGCGTGCACCGGCTGGACCACCTGGAGGTCTACGCCCACCACGCGGGTTCGGCACTGCGCATGCTCCTGCTGCACCCGGACGGCGAGGTGACCACGCCCGTGCTGGGGTCGGACCTGGCCGCCGGTGAACGCCCGCAGGTCGTGGTGCCCGCGGGCGTGTGGCAGGCGTCCGAACCGGCCGGGCCCTGGTCCCTGGTGGGCACGGTGGTGGTGCCGCCCTACACCGACGACGTGGTCACGTTCGGCGCGGCCGACGTCCTCGCCCCGGCGTACCCCTCGCACGCCGACGCGATCCGCCGCCTCTGCCGCCTCTGACCCGCGAGTCGTAACCCCAGCCCCCACGAGTCGTAAGTTCAGGCCCCGCGAGTCGTAAGTTCAGGCCCCGCGTGTTCTTACCCGCGAGTGAAGAACACGCGGGTCCTGAACGCACGACACGCCCGGCTTGAACGCACGACTCGCGGGGTCAGCCCATCGTCTTCTGGCCGTCGATGGTCTCGCGGATGATGTCGGCGTGACCCGAGTGCTGGGAGGTCTCGGCGATCATGTGCAGCACGACGGTGCGGACCGACCACGACGCGCCGGCCTCGAACCACGGGGCCACGGGAAGCGGGTGGGCAGTGTCCAGGTCCAGCCCCGCCAGGGTGCGCTCGGTCGTGGCGGCGGTCTCCGCGTAGTCCGCCAGCAGGCCGTCCAGGGTCTCGTGCGGCAGCATGCGGAAGCCGTTCTCCCAGTCGGCCTCGACGCTCTCCATCAACTCGGCGCCGCCCACGGCGAACCGCAGCCAGCTCTCCTCGACGGTGCGGACGTGCTTGACCAGCCCTCCCAGGGACAGCTGGCTGGCGGTGGGCGTGAGGCGCGCCTGCTCGTCGGTCAGGCCCCGGACGGTGTGGCGGAGGAAGCCCCGGGCCCTGGCCAGGACCGCCAGCAGGTCGGTCAGCTCGCTCGACGCGATCGCGGTGGTGCTCATGGTGGTCCGCCTTCCGATTCGGTGTCACGGCCAACGCTAGAGAGGAATGCGGACAGGTTCGGTCCTTGATTTGGCGGTGAGCGGGATTCGGGGGTGAAGTCCTGCGCTCGACGGCACTCGTGGGTGGAGTGGGCGGGTGTCGAGGACGTCACGCCCTGCGCGCAGAGCAGCCGGAACCCGGCCACGACGCCGTCCTGGGAGTCGGTGGCCGGCATCCTCCCGGCCATCCTGGGCACCGCCGCCCACCTGAACACCCAGGCCACCCGCACCTGCCCCCGAGAGTCCAAGCCTGGGGGTTGGACTCTCGGGCGGGGGTCAGTTGAGGCTGACGATGGCGGCGTTCAGGGCGGTCGCGAAGCCGACCCACGCCAGGTAGGGCACGAGCAGCAGCGCGGCGGGGCGGTGGCGGCGGCCGAACGCGACGATCAGGGCGACGATCACGACCAGCAGGGCGATGATGTCGACGAGCGCCAGGGTGTACCGCTGGGCGGCGAAGAACAGGGGCGTCCACGCGGCGTTGAGCACGAGCTGGGCGGCGAACAGGCCCAGTTCCCAGCGCACGCCGTGCCGTTTCCAGAACAGCCAGCCGGACACCGCGATCATGACGTACAGAGCCGTCCACACGGGACCGAACAGCCAGGGGGGCGGCGCCCAGGAGGGGGTGTCCAGCTGCTGGTAGCGCTCCGCGGACGACGTCGCGGCGAGTGAGCCGACCACGGCCGCCGCCGCGACCGCGACGGCGAAAACGGCCAGGCCGGCGAGCGGGTGGCGGACCGCAGGCTGCGTCGTCATGGGTCCAGGCTAGGAAGGTGCGGCGGGTCCCGCACGACAGGACGTCGCGCGGCGCGCCCGGCCGGGTGGCTCAGGCGCTCGCCGCCGCCGCCTGCCGGAAGGCGTCCACCAGTTGGGGCCACTTGCCCGCGCGGTCGCGGTTGATGGTCAGCGGTGACGGGTGGGGCGCGTTGAACACCTTCAGCTTGTGGCCGCGACCGGACAGCGTCCACCCGGTGCCCGCCGGGCGGCCCAGCACGACGACCGCCTTGAGGTCCGGCAGCAGCCGCAGGAGGTCCACCAGGTACGGGACGGCGCCGCGCAGCTCGGCGGGGGTGGGCGAGCGGCCGGCGAGGTGCCAGGGCACCACGTTCCAAGCGAGGCAGACCTTGCGGGAAAGCCCGGACTCGGCCACCGCGGTGAAACCGTTGGCGGCGGTCGGGTCGTCGTTGTCCAGCGAGTTGATGCCGGACCGGACGGCCCCCGGATCGGGTGACTCCAGGAGCAGCAGCACCTTCGACCCGGTCCCGCCGCTGGCGGGGTCGAACAGCGGGACGTCGACCTTGCGCTCGGTGGCGATGCGCTGGGCGAACTCCGTGAGCTTCGCCATGTGGGCCGCCTTGACCAGTGCCATCTTGCGCGCGACGAGCACCGGGTTGCGGTGCGCCCGCGGAGCGGAGGGGAAGACGTCCATGGTCGACAAGGGTTCCGGCACGGTCGGGTGGAGGCCATCCGCCGTCCGGGCGTCGTGCGTGGTCAGGCCGTAGCGCTCCGCCGCGCCGGCTCGTCACCGGGATCCGAACGGCCCAACGGGTCACGCTCGCGTGCGGTCCCCGCCGCCGTCCAGGTGCGCAGATGGAGCAGGGTGCCGCCCAGCGGGGGTCGACAGCGTGCGCATCGACTGTTCCGCGTTGGGTTCGCGACACTTCGAGCAAGGGCGAGAGAGCGCTCTCCCCGTTGCCGACCGTTGCCGACCTGGGCTGACCGCCGGAACGGCCGGTGGGCGGGGAACGTGGGTCCCCGGCCGCCGGCCGCGTGCGCGTCCGAGCGGTCCCGGTCAGCCGCCCTTGACCCGGCGGATGGTGTCCCGGTACCAGAGGGCGCTGCTCTTGGGCGTGCGGACCTGGGTGTCGTAGTCCACGTGCACCAGGCCGAAGCGCTTCTCGTAGCCGTAGGACCACTCGAAGTTGTCCATCAGCGACCACGCGAAGTAGCCGCGGACGTCGGCACCCAGCTCGCGGGCCTTGGCGACGGCCGCGATGTGCGAGTCCAGGTAGGCCGTGCGGTCGTCGTCCCGCACGAACCCGGACTCGTCCGGCGCGTCGTCGAACGCCGCACCGTTCTCCGTGATGACCATCGGCACGCCCGGGTAGTCCTCGGCGATCTGCACCAGGAGGTTCGTGAAGCCCTCCGGGACGATCTCCCAGTCCATGGCGGTCACCGGCGCGCCGAACCGGACCTCGCGGCCGACCGGCAGGCCGTCCGCGTCCGCGGTGTTCCCGTTCTCGTCGGTGCCGGAGTGCTTCGCGCTGGAGTAGTAGTTCACGCCCAGCACGTCGATCGGCTGCCGGATGACGTCGAGGTCGCCGTCCTGCACGGGGATGGTGACGCCGCGCGCCGCCAGGTCCTCCACCACGTCCGCCGGGTAGTGCCCCTTGACCAACGGGTCGAGGTAGATGCGGCGGGACAGGCCGTCGGCGCGGCGGGCCGCGGCGCGGTCCGGCTCGCTGTCGGTCTCCGGGGAGGCGTGGCTCATGTTCAGCGTGATGCCGAACTCGGTCGGCCGCGTCGCCGCCTCGCGCATCCGCTGGGTGGCCAGGCCGTGGCCGAGCAGCAGGTGGTGCACGGCGTGGATGGCCGCGCCGAAGTCCTGCCTGCCGGGCGCCTGGCGGCCCTCGTAGTAGCCGAGCATGGCCGTGCACCACGGCTCGTTGAGCGTGGTCCAGGTGCGGACGCGGTCCTGGAGCGCGTCGAACACCAGCATCGAGTAGTCGGCGAACCGGTAGGCGGTGTCGCGGTGCGGCCAGCCGCCCGCGTCCTCCAGCTCCTGCGGCAGGTCCCAGTGGTAGAGCGTCACCCACGGGTCGACGCCCTTGCCGAGCAGCTCGTCCACGAGCCGGTCGTAGAACGCGAGGCCCTTGGCGTTGACCGGGCCCGTGCCGCCCGGCTGCACGCGCGGCCACGCCACGGAGAACCGGTAGGTGTCCACGCCGAGGGAGCGGATCAGCTCCACGTCCTCGGGCATCCGGTGGTAGTGGTCGCAGGCGACGTCGCCGTTCTCGAAGTTCGGCACCATGCCGGGCACTGCGCAGTAGGTGTCCCAGATGGACGGCGTGCGGCCGTCCTCGTCGTGGGCGCCCTCGATCTGGTAGGCGGAAGTCGCCACGCCCCAGCGGAACGAGGCGGGCAGGGTGTCGATCGCGGGGTCGAGCCCGACGGTCGGCGCCGTGGTGTCCATGGATCTCCTCAGGAGGTCGGAGCCAGGTGTCGTGGACCTGGTTCAGGACCCGTTGTCGTGAACGGGGTGCAGCCAGCAGGCCACCGTGCGGTCGGGTCCCACGTGGTCGTGGGGCACGCCGAGCACCGGCACCTCCACGCCGCAGCGCTCCATCGCGTGCGGGCAGCGGGGGTGGAACGAGCAGCCCGGGGGCATGCCGCGCAGGTCCGGTGGCGAACCGGGAATCCCGGTCAGCTCGCGCTTCGGCCCGCGCAGGGCCGGGAACGAGTTCAGCAGCCCGTGGCTGTACGGGTGCTTCGGGTTGCGGTACAGCTCGCCGGAGGTCGCCTCCTCGACGATCCGCCCCCCGTACATGATCGCGATCCGGTCGGAGAACTCGACCAGCAGCGACAGGTCGTGCGTGATGAAGACGACCGAGAAGCCCAGCCGCTCGCGCAGCTCGACGAGCTGGCGCAGGATCTGCCGCTGCACCACCACGTCCAGCGCGGTGGTCGGCTCGTCCATGATGACGACCTTCGGCTCCAGCGCGAGCGCCATGCCGATCATGACGCGCTGGCGCATGCCGCCGGAGAGCTGGTGCGGGTAGCTGTCGAGCCGGTCGCCGGCGATGCCGACGAGGCCGAGCAGCTCACGCGCGCGGGCCAGCCGGGCCGCGGGGGTGCTGCGCGGGTCGTGCGCCTTGATCACGTCGGTGAGCTGGGTGGAGACGCGGTGCACCGGGTTGAGCGAGTTCATCGCGCCCTGGAACACGATCGCGGTCTCCGCCCAGCGGAACGCGCGCAGCTCGGCGTGCGACATGCGCAGCACGTCCACGGGCTCGCCGCCGTCGCGGTGGTACAGCACCTCGCCACCGGAGATCACGCCGGGCGGCGGCAGGAGCCTGGTCAGGCCGTAGGCCAGGGTGGACTTGCCGCTGCCGCTCTCCCCCGCCAGGCCGAGCACCTCGCCCCGGTGCAGGGTGAGGTCGACGTCCCGGACGGCGTGCACGGCCTCGTCCCCCAGGCCGTAGTCCACGTTGAGGCCGCGGACCTCCAGCACTGCGTCGCTCACGACTCCGCCTTCCCGTTGGCCCCGGCCCCGACCTTCGGCGGGGTCTTCCCGACCGGTGTGGACGCCAGCACCGGCGTGAAGCCGACGCGCATCCGCACGGTGTGGCCGTCCGCGGTCTTGACGCTGGTCTTGCCGCCGCCGCGCAGGCGCGGGCTGACGAACTCGTCGATGCCGAAGTTGACCAGCGACAGCGCGGTGCCCAGCAGCGCGATGGCGAGGCCCGCGGGGACGAACCACCACCACGCGCCCTGGCCGAGCGCCTGCTGGCTCTGCGCCCAGTACAGGACGGTGCCCCAGTTCCAGCCGCTGCCCGCGCCGACGCCGATGAACGCCAGCGTGATCTCCAGCGTCACGGCGAAGATGACCGTGCCGACGAAGCCGGAGGCGATGACCGCGGTGAGGTTGGGCAGGATCTCGAACAGGATGATCCGCCACGTCTTCTCGCCGGTGGCGCGCGCGGCCTCCACGTAGTCGCGGCCGCGCAGCGACAGCGTCTGGGCCCGCAGCACCCGCGCGCCCCACGCCCAGGACGTGAAGCCGATGAGCAGCGCGATGGTGAGCGTGCCGGTCTCCGGCAGCGTGGACGTGATGATGATCATCAGTGGCAGTGCCGGGAGCACCAGGAACACGTTGGACAGCGCGGACAGCACCTCGCTGCCCGCCCCGCCGAGGTAGCCGGAGGTGACGCCGACCAGCACCGACAGCACGGTGGCCACGATGCCCGCCACGAAGCCGACGACGATGACGCTCTGGGTGCCCACGACGACCTGGCTGAAGATGTCCTGGCCGAGGTGGGTGGTGCCGAACCAGTGGGCCGCCGACGGCGGCTGGAGCAGGTCGCTGCTGCGCGCCGACGGGTCGTAGGGGGCGATCCACGGCCCGATCAGCGCGATCAGGGCGAAGAAGCCCAGCAGGACCAGGCCGACGGTGGCCTTGGGGTTGGCCACGAACCGCAGCCTGCGGCGCTTCACCGGCGCCGCGGCCGGGGTCGACGCCGCGGTGGAGGGAACGACGGTCACTGCTCAGCCCTCCCGTCGGGTGCGCGGGTCGAGCGCGAGGTAGGCCACGTCGGCGAGGAAGTTCGCCAGCAGCACGGACAGCGTGATGATGAGGAAGATGCCCTGCATGAGCGGGTAGTCCTTGGCGCCGACGGCCTGGAACAGCTGGAGGCCGAGGCCGGGGTAGGAGAACACGATCTCCACCAGCAGCGTGCCGCCGACGATGAAGCCCAGCGACAGCGCGAACCCGGAAACGTTGGGCAGCAGCGCGTTGCGGGCCGCGTAGGACAGCATCACGCGGCGGTCGGTGAGGCCCTTGGCGTGCGCGACGGTCACGTAGTCCTCGGAGGCCACCGTGACCATCATGTTGCGCATGCTCAGGATCCAGCCCGCCATCGACGAGATCAGGATGGTGAACGCGGGCAGGATGCCGTGCCGGATGACGCTGCCGATGAACTCCGGGTCCGGGTTGGGCACGAGGCCGTTGTCGTACGCGCCGGAGGCCGGGAAGAAGCTGTCCGGCCCGGTGAGCAGCGCGATCGCGATGAGGCCCAGCCAGAAGTACGGGATGGACGACACGAACGTGGTGATCGGGATCAGCGCGTCGGCCCACGAGCCGCGCCGCCAGCCGATGCCCGTGCCCAGCGCCGTGCCGATGACGAACCCGAGCACGGTGGTGATGCCGACCAGGCCGAGCGTCCACGGCAGGCCGTCGCCGATGACCTGCGACACCGGCGACGGGAAGTAGGTGAACGACAGGCCCAGGTCGCCGGACAGCAGCTGGCCGAGGTAGGTGAAGTACTGCTCCAGCAGGCTCTCGTCCTTGTCCAGCCCGAAGAGCACGTAGAGCGACTGCACGGCCTCGCTGGTCATCTGGCCGCGCGAGCGGGTGATCAGCGCCTGCACCGGGTCGCCGGGGATGACGCGCGGGATGAAGAAGTTGATGGTGATCGCGGCCCACGCGGTGAACAGGTAGAACGCGATCCGCTTGAGGAGGTAGCTCACCGCCCGTCCTCCCGCCGCAGCTTCACCCGGTCGGCGTCGGACAGGTCGCCGTAGAGCCAGCACGCGGCGAAGTGCGCCCCGTCGCCGACCGCACCGGCCGCACCGGCCGCGGCGCCGTCGTCGCCGATGGCGAACCGCGGCGGCGCCTTCTCCGGGCACACCTTCATGGCGTGCGGGCAGCGCGGGTGGAACCGGCAGCCGGACGGCGGCGTGATCAGCGACGGGGGCTCGCCCGTGCCGCCGTCCTTGACCTCGGCGGCGGGGCGGTCGGGGTCGGGCGCGGAGTCGATGAGCAGCTGCGTGTACGGGTGCGCGGGCCGCTGCGTGACGGTCTCGCTGTCGCCGCCCTCGACGATGCCGCCCGCGTACATCACGAACGTCTCGTCGGCGAAGTAGCGCGCCGAGGCGATGTCGTGGGTGATGTAGAGGATGGCGAGGTGCAGGCGCTCCTTGAGGTCGCGCAGCAGGTTCAGCACGCCGAGCCGGATGGAGACGTCCAGCATCGACACCGGCTCGTCGGCCAGCAGCACCTCGGGGTCGGCGCCGAGGGCGCGCGCGATCGCGACGCGCTGGCGCTGGCCGCCGGACAGCTCGTGCGGGAACTTGTCGATGTACCGCTCGGGCGGGGTGAGCTGCACCCGGGTGAGCAGGTCGACCAGCGCCTGCTCCTGCTCGGCGGCGTTCGTGCCCGCGTTCCCGTGGATCTTCAGCGCCCGGGTGAGGTGGTAGCGCACGGTGTGCACGGGGTTCAGCGACGCGAACGGGTCCTGGAAGATCATCTGGACGCGCTTGCTGTACGCCCGGAAGCGCTTGCCGCCCTTGGTGTCGACCGGCTCGCCGTGCAGCCGGATCGCACCGGAGGTCCGGGGGTAGAGCTGCGCCAGCAGGCGGGCCACCGTCGACTTGCCCGAACCGGACTCGCCGACCAGCGCGGTGACCCGGCCGCGGTGCAGCCTGAGCGTCACGTCCTCGACCGCGCGCACGGAGCGCACCGCCCTGGACAGCAGCTCTCGCCCGCGCTTGCGGACCGGGAAGTGCTTGGTCAGGCCGTCGGCCTCCAGGACCACCTCTGCGGTGGTCCCGGAGGCCGACGGGGAAGTGCTCGTCGTCATGCGGCCGGCTTCAGGTGCATGACCACGTCGAGCGCGTTCTCCAGCGTGGGCTGGGCGGGCGCGTACGGGTTGGCCTCGTCCGGCCAGCCGATCCAGTTCTTGGTGCTGTACTGGCCGCCCGCGTTGGCCGCGGAGGTGATGGCGACCGGCATGTCGCGGACGTGGATCTGCTGGAGCTTGTGCATCGCCGCGGTGCGGGTGGCCTCGTCCGGGGCGTTGGCGAAGTCGTTCAGCGCCGCGGTGGCCTCGGGGTTCTCGTAACGGCCGTAGTTGCCGTTGATGCCGCCCTCGCCGATCGGCTTGTAGAGCGCGCCGTTCATGATGTTCTCGTAGATGTCGTACGGCGTCGGGCCGTTGTTGGTCCAGTGCAGCGCGGCCTGAAAGTCACCGGTGTCGAGCGCCTTGGTCCACGCGTCGGCGTTCGGCAGGTCGACGGTCGCCTCGATGCCGATCTGCGAGACGTTGTCCTTGATGATCTCCAGGTTCGTCACGTAGTCCGACCAGCCCGAGGGCACGGTCATCTTCAGCGTGACGGGCTGGCCCGACGGGTCCTTGAGCTTGTCGCCGTCGAAGGTGAAGCCCGCGGCGGTCAGCTCCTTCTTCGCGCCCTCGACGTCGACCTTGACGGTCTTGTCCTTGAACTCGGGCGCGATGTACGAGGCGCCGGCGGGCAGCGGGATGCCCGTGATGTGGTCGACCTTCGGGTAGAAGTACCCGGCCTCGCCCTGGGTGAAGATGTCGTCGCGGTTGATCACCATGTTGACCGCGCGGCGCAGGGCCGGGTTGTCCCACGGCGTGACCTTCGTGTTGAACCACAGGCCGTGGATGCCCAGCACCGGCGGGAACCAGAGCTTGTAGTGCTCGGGGTCCTTCGAGGTGTAGACGGCCTCGTAGTTCGGGATGAACACGAAGCTCCACTCGGCCGCGCCGGTCGCGAGGGCGGTGGTCTGCGCGTTGTTGTCGCTGTAGGAGGTGTAGCGGACCTCCTTGACCTTCGGCAGCTCCTGCCAGTACGAGTCGCGCACGGCCAGCGTGACGGTCTGCGGCGTGAACGACTTCAGCGTGTACGGGCCGCTGCCGACGGGGGTCTTGACCGTCTCGGTGGTGGGGCTCGCGATCGTCGACCAGATGTGCTTGGGCACGATGAGCTGTTCGAGGATCTTCTTCTGGTTCACGAACTGCGACCGGGGGAAGACCACGTCGACCTTGGTGCCGGAGGACGACACCTGGTCGTAGGGCACCGAGTCGATGTTCAGGCCGGGGTTGGCCTTGAGCAGCTGGAAGGTGAACGCCACGTCCTCGGCGGTCAGCGGCTTGCCGTCGGACCAGGTCACGCCGTCGCGGATGGTCAGGCTGAGCTTGGTGTAGTTGTCGGCCCACGTCCACTCGGTGGCCAGCCACGGCTTGGGCTTCTCCGTGGGGTTCACCTCGTTGACCATCGCCAGCGGCTCGAACAGGAGCCTGCGGTAGCCGAGCGAACTGGCCGCCGACGAGTTGAGGAACGGGTTGTTGTTCTCGGTCTGCGGGCCGTTCGGCATGCCGACGTTCAGCACGCCTTCGGTGTTGCTGCTGTTCGTGCCGGGGTTCGTGGCCGAACAGGCGGCCGAGAACAGCAGGGCTGCCGCGACGGCGAGGGCGGACGTTCGCCTGAGTCGCATGGGTTCTCCTTGTCGGGGCGGGGAAGGGCGAGCGCTCGGGTTGGTGCGGACCGCGGTGCCATCGCGGTGTGGGGCGCTGCGTGCGTCCCGGTGTCGTTGGAGAACTCAACCCCGGTGAGCCAAGTCACGTCAATAACGAACAGGTTACAAACTTAGTCTAATTTTAAGTCGCAAACTAAGGTCCGACGGGTGGCTCCGAAGCGCACCACCGTCCGCGACCTGCGTCGGCAGAACCGTTCGACGCTGTTGTCGACGCTGTTCTTCGACGGGCCCCTGAGCAGGTACGAGCTGTCCGGCCTGTCCGGGCTGTCCGCCGCGACGGTGTCCAACGTGACCGCCGAACTGGTCGAGGACGGGCTGGTGGTCGAGGCCGGATCGGTCGACTCCGACGGCGGCCGGCCGCGCGTGCTGCTGCGCGTCAACCCCGCGTTCGGGCACGTGGTGGGCGTCGACGTCGGGGAGACCGGGGTCAAGGTCGAGCTGTTCGACCTGGGCCTGCGGCAGCTCGGCGCGGCCGACCACGCCCTGTCGGTGGGCTCCCCCGGCGCGGTCGCCTCGCTCATCGCGTCGTCGGTCCGGGACGTGGTCGCCGCGGCCGGTGTGCCCGCGTCGACCGTGCTCGGCGTGGGGATCGGCGTTCCCGGGACGGTCGAGCAGGGCACCACCGCCGTGGTGCACGCGCCGACCATCGGCTGGGACGCCGTGCGACTGGAGGAGCTGATCCGGTCGGCCGGCGGCACGTGGCCGCTGTACGTGGAGAACGGGGCCAAGACCCAGGGCCAGGCCGAGATGTGGTTCGGCGCGGGACGGGGTGCCCGGCACGTCGTGATAGCCCTCATCGGCTCCGGCGTCGGCGCGGCCGTGGTGGCGGACGGCGACGTGTACCGGGGTGCGACCAGTTCCGCGGGCGAGTGGGGTCACACCACGATCGTGTACGGCGGTCGGCCCTGCCGGTGCGGCGCCCTCGGGTGCCTGGAGGCGTACGTCGGCGCGGAGGGCATCCTCGACCGGTACCGGAAGGCGCGCGGCCGTTCCGCGCCCGACCTCCTCGCCGGTGACGACGAGCAGTCGGCCGTGGCGGCGTTGATCGCGGCGGCGGCGCACTCGAAGACGGCGGCGCGCGTGCTGGAGGAGACGGCGGGCTACCTGGGGGCCGGGATCGCGAACCTGGTGAACCTGTTCAACCCGGAGCGCATCGTGCTGGGTGGGTGGGCCGGCCTGGCCCTGGGCGCGCACCAGTTGGACGCGATCGTGGCGGCGACCCGTGCCCACGCCCTCCGCCACCCGTACGACCAGACCACCCTCACCGTGGGCCACTTCGGGCCGGACGCGGTGGCCGTGGGCGCCGCCACCCTCCCCGTGGCCGCCCTCCTGGAGGGCGCGGCCGACCCCCGCAAACCCACCACCCGAACCGCCGACATCGCCTGACCACCTCGAACCGCGAGAGTCCAACCCCCAGGTCCCGAGAGCCCAACCCCCAGGTCGCGCGAGTCGTACGTTCGAGACCCGCGAGTCGTACGTTCAGGTCGCGTAAGTCGAACGTTCGAGACCCACGGGTCCTCTACTCGGGAGTGAAGAACTCGGGAGTCCTGAACGTACGACTCGCCGGACCTGGAGGTTCGACTCGCGGGACCTGAACGTACGACTCGCGGGACCTGAACGTACGACTCGCGGGGCCTGGGGTGGGCTCTCGTGGTGCGGAGAGCGCTCTCCGAGCGTGGCAGAATGGGGGTATGAGCAGACCGCAGACGGCTCCGCCGACGTTGGAAGACGTGGCGCGGGTCGCCGGCGTGTCCCGGGCGACGGTGTCACGCGTCATCAACGGCACGCGCAACGTCGACCGCAAGATCCAGGAGGTCGTGCGCGCCGCCGTCGACCAGACCGGGTACGCGCCCAACCGCGCGGCCAGGTCCCTGGTGACCAAGCGGACCGGCACGATCGCGCTCGTCGTGTCCGGCGCGGGCGAGCAGGGCGAGGAGGACGCGTTCGCCTCGCGCGTGTTCGCCGACCCCTTCTTCGGCCGGGTGGCCAGCGGCGTGGTCGGGTTCCTGCGCACGCGCGGCGTGCACCCCGTGCTGATGGTCGCCGACACCGACCGCGCGCGCGAGGACGTGCTCGCGTTCCTGCGGCAGGGCAGCGCCGACGGCGCGCTGCTCGTGTCCACGCACGCCGAGGACCCGCTGCCCGCGCGCCTGGCGGAGGCGAAGGTCCCGGCCGTGCTGTTCGCGCGGCCCGCGCGCCCGGTGCCGATCAGCTACGTCGACCTCGACCACCAGGCCGGCGCGAAGCTCGCCGCCGACCTGCTGGTGGAACTGGGCTGCACGCAGGTCGCCACCATCACGGGACCGCTCGACGTCCCGGCATCGCAGAACAGGTTGACCGGGTTCCGGGACGCGATGGCGCGTCACGGTTTTCCGTACGTCCCGATCGCCGAGGGCGGTTTCACGGCCGCGAGCGGTGAGGTCGCGATGGAGCGGCTGCTCGCCGAGCACCCGGGGGTCGACGGGGTGTTCGCGGCCAATGACCTGATGGCGCAGGGAGCGCTGAACATCCTTCAGCAGCACGGGAAACGCGTGCCGCAGGACGTGGCGCTCATCGGTTTCGACGACAGCGGCCCGGCGCTCGCGTGCCGACCGCAGCTCACGACGGTGCGCCAACCGGTGGAGGACATGGCCGCCGAGATGGCCCGCATGCTGCTGGGCCAGGTGGACGACCCGGACCAGCGCCCGAGATCGGTCATCTTCGAGCCGTCGCTGGTGGTGCGGGGCTCCGCCTGAGCCGTCGTTGACGTCTTCGCAACACGGGCGTTACCCTCCGAGAGAGCGCTCTCCCAGCGCCTCCGGTGCCACGGAGGCCACAGCTCCGGGCCATCTGCCCCCTTGCCTCAGTCAGGTAGGACCATGAGCTATCCACGTCCCCGCACCCGTTCACGGGTCCTGACCGCCGCGCTCGCCCTCGGGCTCGCCGCGGTGCTCAGCCCCGTCATCGCCAGCACCTCCGCGAGCGCCGCCGAGTGCGGCACGACCAACGCCGCGCTGAACCGCCCGGCCACGGCGTCGTCCACCGAGAACGGCGGTACCCCTGCCACCGCCGCTGTCGACGGGAACACCGGCACGCGCTGGTCCAGCGCGTTCGCCGACCCCCAGTGGCTCCAGGTGGACCTCGGCTCCGTGCAGCAGGTCTGCCGCGTGTCGCTGACCTGGGAAGCGGCCTACGGCCGGTCGTTCCAGGTCCAGTTGTCGGACAACGCGTCCACCTGGAACACCGTCTACTCCACCACGACCGGCACCGGCGGCGTGCAGAACCTGACCGTGGCGGGCTCCGGCCGCTACGTCCGGGTGCACGGCACGGCGCGCGCGACCGGCTACGGCTACTCGCTGTGGGAGCTGTCGGTGAACACCGAGACCACCGGCGGGATCGTCATCCCGCCGACCGACCCGCGCAACCCGGACTTCGGCCCGAACGTGCTGGTCTACGGTCCCGGTTACGACCGTGCCGCCATGCAGTCCCGGTTGGACCAGATCGCCGCCCAGATGAAGACCAACCAGTTCGGTTCCGAGCGGTACGCCGTGCTCTACAAGCCCGGTGTCTACGACGCCGACGTGAACCTGCGCTTCTACACCCAGGTGGCGGGTCTCGGCCTGCGCCCGGACGACGTGCGGCTCAACGGCCACGTGCGCGTCGAGGCGGACTGGTTGCAGCAGGGCGACAACCCGAACAACCTCGGCAACGCGACGCAGAACTTCTGGCGCCAGGCCGAGAACATGTTCGTCAACCTGCCGGCCGGCCAGATCGAGCGGTGGGCCGTGTCGCAGGCGGCGTCGTACCGGCGCATGCACCTCAGCGGCCAGGTCCAGCTGTGGAACGGCGGTGACGGCTGGGCGTCCGGCGGTCTCATCGTGGACAGCAAGATCGACGGCGTCGCGGTGTCCGGTTCGCAGCAGCAGTTCCTGACCCGCAACAGCAACCTCGCGGGCGGCTGGAACGGCTCGGTGTGGAACATGGTTTTCGTCGGCTCGCAGGGCGCGCCCGCGCAGCACTTCCCGAACCCCTCGCACACCACGGTCGACACCACGCCGGTCGTGCGCGAGAAGCCGTTCCTGCACTTCGAGAACGGCGAGTACAAGGTGTTCGTCCCGGCGCTGCGGCACAACTCGCGCGGCACCAGCTGGGAGAACGGCGCGCCCGCCGGCCAGTCCATCTCGCTGGCCGACTTCTTCATCGTCAAGCCGGGCACGCCCGTCGCGACGACGAACGCGGCGCTGGCGCAGGGCAAGCACCTGCTGCTGACGCCCGGCGTGCACCGCCTGAACGACACCATCAACGTCACCCGCCCGAACACCGTGGTGCTGGGCCTGGGTCTCGCGACCCTGTCCCCCGACACCGGCAGGGCGGCCATGGCGGTGTCCGATGTGGATGGCGTGAAGCTCGCCGGCTTCCTCGTCGACGCCGGCGTGCAGAACTCCCCCGTGCTGCTCCAGCTCGGCCCGGCGAACTCGTCGGCCTCGCACGCCGCCAACCCGACCTCGATGCACGACGTGTACCTGCGCGTCGGCGGGCCCCAGGCGGGCAAGGCGACGGTGTCGCTGGAGGTCAACAGCGACGACGTGATCATCGACCACACGTGGGTGTGGCGTGCCGACCACGGCACCGGTCCCACCGGCTGGACCGCCAACACCGGCCGCAACGGCGTCGTCGTCAACGGCGACAACGTGACGGCGTACGGGTTGTTCGTCGAGCACTACCAGCAGTACAACACGGTGTGGAACGGGAACGGCGGCCGCACGTACTTCTACCAGAACGAGCTGCCGTACGACCCGCCGAACCAGGCCGCGTGGATGAACGGCTCGCAGCTGGGCTGGGCCGGGTACAAGGTGGCCGACCACGTCACGACCCACGAGGGCTGGGGCATGGGGGTGTACTCGTTCAACCAGGCCGACCCGAGCATCCGGACGGCGAACGGCTTCGAGGTGCCCAACCGGCCGGGCGTGCGGTTGCACGACCTGGTGACGGTGTCGCTCGGCGGTGTGGGCACGATCGACAACGTCGTGAACGGCGTCGGCGGGCCGGCGAACACCGCCACGCAGCAGCGGTACGTGGTCGACTACCCGTGATCGCTTCGGCGTGACGGTTCGCCCGACCGCCGTTCGACCTCCGCTCGACGACAGCCCCCGCCGGGTCTCCCGGCGGGGGCTGTCGCGTCGTGCTTCGCCGCGTGGGGCTCAGCCCGGCATCACGCAGAACGGGTGCCCCTCGGGGTCGAGCAGCACCGTCCAGTCGTCCCCACCGGGCTGGTGGTCGGGCTTGGTGGCGCCGAGCGAGACGAACGTGGCGACCGCGTCGGCCACGTCGGGCACCTCGAAGTCGACGTGGGCGTGCACGCGCTCCTCCGGCCAGGACGGTCCCCGGTACCCCTCGACCTTCTGGAAGCCGAGCCGGGCGGCGTCCTTGGTGCCCAGGAAGACGTACGTGTCATCGGAGTAGCTCGGCTCCCAGCCGAGTGCCGACCGGTAGAACTCGGCCAGCTTCGCCGGGTCGGCGCTGTCCAGGATGACGGTGGTGATGCGCATCGGACGTCCCTTCTCCTCTGGTGGGCACCAGCCTGCCCGTACCCAGGGGGTCAGGTCTTGAACCTCCTCGCCGAGGGATGTCGTGACCCGGACCGCGCGCCCGGGCGGTCGGCGCCGGCGGGCGGTCCGGGCCGCTAGTCCTCGGACAGCGGCGCGGCGTTGGTCGGCATCCGGACGGCGCGCAGGAACTCGAACAGCAGCCACGGCCGCCGTCCGGTGACGCGCAGCTTGCCGGTGAGCGCGGCGCGGGTGCGGCTGACCCGACCGAACAGCACGAGGTGCAGCGCGGCCGGGTCGAAGCCCAGGCGCACGTCGACCGGCCCGCCCGGTTCCTCGACCGAGACCCGGCCCCGGTGCAGGACGAGCGTCACCGGCTTCGTGTGGCGGGAGCGGAAGGCGACGGCGATGCGGCGGTCGTTCGACGGTGCGCCGTCGAACAGGCTGCCGACGTCGTTGCGGATCATGCCGACGATGAACAGGTCGAAGAACGGCGCGGCTTCGCGGGCCGGGATGGGCCACGGCGCGCCGACCGCGCGGGCGATGTCCCAGCCGTGGATCAGCATCTCGTTGACCAGGTGGGCGAGCACGCCGCCGACCGGGACCCGGGACGCGCCGAGCCACGGCACGGTCCGCTCCGGGTCCGTCCGGGTGGTCAGGTCGAGGACGGTGGCGACCGAAGACCGGAGGGTGGCGGCCAGGGCCGCCGGGTTCCGCTCGTGGAAGCGCCCCAGCACCAGGGTGTTGATGTCGGCGACCGTGTCCACGGTGACGGTGGGGATGCGGGCGGCGATGACCGGGTCGGCCACCTCGGGCTCCGGCGCGAGCAGCGTGGTGTAGAGCGAGGCGATGGTGACGACGTGCGCGGCCGTGTCGGCGACCGTCCACTCCGCCGTGGCGGGCGCGGCCGGGTCGTGCGCCTCGACCAGGTCCGCGAACCTCGCCGTGACGACGGGCAGGACCTCGCGCACCGCCGCCCACTGATCGGACACATCCCCCACGGCAACCTCCCCAGGTCGACGGCCGACCCTAACAGCGCGGCGGTTCTCCTGGGTTGCGCTTCCCGATGCGGCTGCGGGTCCCCGCGCACGCGCGGCTCGACGTCGGCGGCGGGCCGCTCACCGCCCGACCCGCCGGGCCCGCCCGACGCGCCGTTGCGGTGCGCGGTAGGCCAGGTCCCACAGCGCTTCCACGGGGCCGCGCGGGAAGCGGCGCATCCACCAGGACGCCCCCGCCACCAACAACGCCGAGACCAGCACCCACACGCCTGCGGTGAACGGCGCGCCCAGGTGGCCCCACCGCCGCGCCAGGCCGAGCCCCCACTGGTAGCAGAGCGCGGACGCGATCACGTTCTGGCCGACGTAGCAGGTCAGGGCCGACCTGCCCACCGCCGTCAGGCCACCGCGCAACGCGCCCGGTTCGGCGCGCATCCGGTTGACCAGCGCGGTGATGCCGCCGAGCAGGCCGAACGCCACCAGTGGCGCGCACACGTAGCGGTCCACGGCGAACCAGTCCGGCCCCGCGAGGGTGGTGGCGACGTTCAGCGGCACGCCGACGCCCAGGCCCCACACCACCAGGCGCCGCTGGAGGCGCGCGCCGCGGGCCGAGTCCTCCAGCGCGCCCGCCGTGAACAGCCGCGCCCCCGCCAGGAACAGCACGGCGCTCAGCGGCAGCACCAGGACCCCTTCCGCGCGGAAGACCGCGAAGTACGTCACGCGGTCCTGGACGCCGCCCCACCAGCTGTCCGTCGTCACCACGAAGCCGGGGTCGCCGGTCGTCGTGCCGCCGGACAGCAGTGCGACCGTGATCAGGCCGACGACCGCGAGGTTCAGCAACCCCATCGCGACCATCCACCCGGTCTGCGCGCGGGAGCTCCGTCCCACCAGGAACGCCACCAGCACCGAGACGACCGCGTAGAACATGAGCACGTCGAACTCGAAGACCAGCACGTAGTGCAGCAGCCCCTCGAACAGCAGCAGGGCCGACCGCCACAGGTACCAGCCGGGCCACCGCTGCCCGCGCCGCACGGCGGACGCGTGCTGGATCGCCAGGCCGATGCCGAACATGATCGACAGCAGCCCGAGGAACTTGCCGTTGGCGAGCATGCGGAGCAGCGAGTCGACGGTGTCGCCCCAGTCGTCGCCGAGCCCCGAGCCGAAGTCCGCCAGGAAGCCCGAAGCCCCCTGCGGGTGGGTGAAGACCCACACGTTCGTGCCGAAGGTGCCCAGGATCGCCACCCCGCGCAGCACGTCGAGTGCGGTGATGCGTCCGCCCATCTCCCCCTCCGCGGATCGGTTGCGCGATCGACGGTAGGGCGGCGGGCGGTGGCTGATCGTCGGCCGATGGTCTGCGGTCGTGTCACACCTTCGGAGGACGGCCGCGGCCGGACGAACGGGGCGGCGGGCGCGTTCGGCGGGCCGCCTAGTGCCTGCGGGCCGCGTGGCCGGCGACCGCGCCCATGCCCACGATCAGGAGCAGCGCGACCATGCCCCACCGGCGCTGGTCGCGGACCGTGTTGTCCTCCGCCGCCAACGCGCCGCCCTGCCGGTCGGGCATCCGGATACTGGTGGTGGGCGACGGGGGCGTGGGTCCGGGCGCGGGCGTCGTGCGCTGCGGGGCGGTGGTGCTCGGCGCGGGTGTCAGCGGCGTCGTGGCGGTGGCGGGGCGTGGTGGCACGACGGGCTCGGGCACGACGGGCGGCACCACCGGCGGTGCCGGCGGCACCTGCGGCGCGGTCGTGGTCGGTTCCGGGGTCGGGCCGGGAGTCGGTTCCGGGGTCGGCTGAGGCGTCGGTTCGGGGGTCGGTTCGGGGGTCGGTTCCGGCGTGGGCTCGGGGGTCGGTTCGGGAGGGTCCACCACGGGCGGCGGCACGAACAGGCAGCCGGACGAGTCGATGGTCCGCAACGTCTGCCGGGAGGAGATCTCGGTGACCACGCCCGAGCCGTCCAGGGCCACCCGGTAGAGGACGCTGTGGCCGTCGTGCCGGTTGTTCGTGGCGTAGAGGGAGCCGTCGGGGCTCAGCGTCACGGCACCGTAGCCGTGGCCGCCGGGCAGCGCGCCGACGCCGGGAACCTTGCGCACCCGGCCGCTGTCCGGGTCGATCGTGACCACCACGCCGTGGCCGTACCAGTTGGTCGCCACCCCGTAGAGGAGGCCGTCGGCGGCGTTGAGGTCGAAGTCGTCGACCGTGGCGGCGGTGGGGGGCCACATCACGGCCTCGTGCACGACCCTGCCGAAGGACGGGCCGGGCGCGATGCCCACGGAGAACAGCGCGTGCCCGATGCGCACCACCAGCCGCTCGCCGACCACGGCGCCCGCCACCGCGTGCCGCAGCAGGGGCGAGGCGTGCGAGGGGGTGCCGACGAGGCGGCCGGTGCGGTCGAGCGCGATCAGCCGGCCGTCGTCGTCCACGCCGTACACGAGGTTCTGCGCGTGGGAGTAGCCGATCGCGTTGACCCGCCGGTCGAGCGCGCCCAGGTTCGTCGCGGTGCCCTCGGGGAAGCGGACTTCGAACACCGAGGACGGGCCGCGGTTCGCCTCCACCTGGAGGGTGGTGCAGGCGACCTGGGCGAGGAGCTCGATCATCCGAATCGCGCCACAGCGGCCTGGAACGCCTCCGGGGTCACGTCCGCGCCGCCGGCGAACGGGTTCTGGAGCTGGTAGGTCGCGTACAGCAGCAGCGTGAGGGTGGCCGCCAGGGTGCAGGTGATGATGATGTGCGTGCGCATCGTCCGGGCGCTGCCGAACAACAGGGGCAGGAAGACGGCGAGCACCGTGCCGATGCCGAGCACGAACCACATGACCGCGCTGACCCCTCCGCTCGCCGCGTCGAGGCGCTCCTGCCTGGCCTGGTAGACGTGCCACAGCTGGTTGGCGGCCTCGGTCTTGCGGTCGGCGCGCCACGAGTCCTCGGCGGGGGCTTCGGCCACCACCTTGCGCAGCCGGTCGAGCTGGTCCCAGCCGGTGTCGGACGACTCCTCGCCCTCGCGCATCGCGGGCCACTCGTCGTTGATGACGGTGATCGAGTAGGCGCGCGAGAGGGACCGGACCTCGTCGCCGACCTCCGGTGAGATGGCCTCGCCCGCCCAGGTGGCGGCGACCAGGCCGTCCGCCTCGGTGTAGGAGGCGGTCTCGGCGTCCGCCACGGTGTCGAACAGGGCGATGAGGATGAAGGCGACCAGCACGGCGTGCAGGCCGGCGACGATCGTGAAGACCCCGCCGGACGCCTCGTTGTTGGCGTCGCGGATGTCGTCGTCGCCCTTGCCGTACTTGCGGATGAGGAAGGCGAGCAACGCCGTGACGACGACCGCACCACCCACCCACAGCAGACCTGTGAGGTAGATGTTCATGCGCGCCCTCTCACGTTTCGAACCGCATTCCACAAACCCGCGAATTCCACGCTACGAAACGTAGTGATCCAATTACAGTCCCGACAAGGTGATTCATCCTTGTGCCCCCGAATACCAAACCTCCAGGTGACACCATCGGTTCGGACCACTCGGACGAGGGACACTGGTCCGCACGAATGCGGCCCAAGACTGCGTGCTGCACTAGTGAACTAATCCGAAAGGGGGACACCGGCCGCGACGCAGGGTGGCGACCGGTGCCCGTCGGGCGCTCAGCCCGCGAACAGCAGCGCGAGCCCGCCCGCCGTGTAGCCGACCATCAGCACGAGCAGCGGCACCTGCCCGGTGAGGTGCCGCCGCTCCGGCAGCAGCCGCAGTGCCCGGTCGTGCGCGGACACGACGGCCAGCAGGTGCCCGGCCAGCACCGCACCCACCTGCACCGACGCCACCAGGGTCGGTGCCGCGAGGGCGGTGGACGGGGTGAAGCCGTCCGCGCCGACGAGCAGGGCGACCGCCCGCTGGCCCTCCACGACGAGCAACGACGCGTAGTGCGCCACCACGTACCCGGCGACGATCGGCACGAGCGAGTGCGCCAGCTCCCCGCCGAACGCCCGGCAGGCGAGCAGGTAGCTGCCCGCGACGAGGGCGGTGGTCGCCACGAGCCCCGCCGCGTCGGGCACGCCGAGCCGCTCCCACGCCGGGGTCGAGCCGACGCTGTCGAACGCGGTCGAGCCGAGCAGCACCGCGACCACGGCCACCAGCCCCGGCCGCACGGGGGTGGCGGCGAGCGCCCGGAAGGGGTTGCCGCGCAACGGTGACAGCCTGCCGACCAGCGTGGAGAACACCTCGAACCCGTCGGCGCGCTCGAACCACGTGCGGCCGAACGCGAACCCGCCCGCGAGGTTCACCGCCGCGTACGCGACCAGGAACCACGGCAGGGCGCCCGGTTCGACCAGCTCGACCCAGGTGAAGGCGAGCAGGCCGAGCGCGGCGGGCCAGTGCCCGAGCCGTTCGGGGTAGGGCCGGCCGCGGGACACGGGGATGACCAGCCGCAGCGGGTTGAGCACCCGCCACACCGGCCCCAGCAGCACCGACAGCACCGGCACGCCGACCCAGAGCAGCACGAACACCAGGTGGGGCCACGCCGGTCCCGGCACCAGCACCAGCCCGACCGCCACCGCCGCCCCGACCGGCCACCGGTCGCGCCCCGGTCCCGGTCCGGCCGGCGTGAACCTCGGTTCCGTCCACAGCAGACCGAGCGCGAGGAAGGAGGCGAGCAGCGCCACCGCCGCGCCCTGGAGCACCAGGTCCAGGGGCAGCGGCAGGTCGTGCCGCGCGCCGACGCCGTGGGCGAGGGCGGTCACCGCACCACCAGCCGCACCAGCAGCGTGTCGGGGTGGGCCTCCACGTCGTACGTGCCGGGTTCGTCCACGGTGAACTCCAGCTCGGCCGCCTTCTCCCGGTCGGCCTTCGCGAGCACGTCGACGCCGTGCACGTGCACGTCCACCGGCTCGTCGCTGGTGACGGTCAGGCGCACGACCTGCCCGCGCGCCGCCTCCACGCGCTGCGGCGACGCCCGGTCGGCGGACAGCCGCAGCACCAGCGGTCCGGCGGGCGGCACCGCCGGCTCGGGGGCGCACCCGGCGAGGAGGAGCAGGGAGAGCAGCAGGACGCGGATCACCGGGGCGTTTCCCTTCTCATGTGGTCGAACCCGCCCGCGGCGAGCCCGAGGCCGCCGCCGAGCACCAGCGCCACCAGCAGCCGGTCGAGGTCGGCCGGACCGGCGAACGGCAGCTGGGAGAAGCGGAAGCTGTCGACGTCGGGGATGCCCGCCACCACGAGCATCGCGCCGACCACGGCGGACGCGAACGCGGCGGCCGGTCTGCGCCGCGCCGCCGCCACGACGGCGAGGACCGCCAGCGGCCACGCCACCAGTCCCACGCCGCTCGCGCCGAGCAGCAGCGGCGCGAACGACCCGCCGGTGACCGCGAGGGTCGAGCCGACGGCGTGCCACGCGTGCGCGCCGGTCACCACGACCACGCCCACCGCGAGCAGGTGCCGCCGCCGGCCCAGCGCCCAGCCGGCGACGGCCAGGGCGAGGCAACCCAGCAGCCACCACACCGGGTTCGGGCCGGGAACGGTGTCGACCCGGCCGCGGATGACGGACGCGCCGATCGGGACCTCCCACGCCGGCGCGGTGGTGCGCTCGTCGCGGAAGCGGTGGACCTCCCCCGGCCGCACCTCGTGGCCGGCGACGACGACCGGTGCGCCGCCGTCGTTGCGGACCTCAAGCTGCGTGCCGTGGTTGACGGTGCGGGCCGTGACGCCGGGTAGCGGCGGGTCGATCGCGGTCACCCGGCTCAGGTGGTCCTGCGGGGTGAGGCCGCCGGCGTGGGCGTGCGCCGGGGTGGTGGTGGCGAGCGTGAGCGCAAGCGCGAGGACCAGGGCGGCCGGTCCCGCCCCCCGCCCGGTCAACGCCGCGTCGGGACGAGCACGACGGCCATGAGCAGGCCGTGCAGCGCGGCCACGACCGGCGCCCCGGTCCACATCTCGGTGACGGTCGGCACCGCGCCCTGGTCGATCGAGGCGACCGCGAAGTACAGCGCCCACGTGGTGAACGAGGCCAGCGCGCCGAAGGCCCGGTAGTGCGCGAGCCGGTCCTCGGCGGGCCGCAGCCGCACCGCCAGCACGTCGATCACGAGGCCCGCCAGCACGAAGCCGATGGCGGTGCTCAGGTTCTCGTAGTTCGCGACCGCGGTGGCGAGCAGCACGATCACGACGGACAGCAGCGTGGCCGTGCCGAAGGGGAGCCGGAACCGGCGTGCCGCGAGCAGCAGCGGCAGCACCAGGACCAGGTTGGTGACCACGATCGACGCGGCGAGCCGGTTGGCCGGCCCGGAACCGCCGTCGGCCTGGTCGAACGAGAACGCTTCCACGATCCGCTCGGCGGAGTAGACCGTGGCGTCGGCGTACTGGGCGAACAGCAGCACGAGCGACGCGGTGAACGCCAGCGAGAGCGCGGCGGGCAGGAACCGGGCGAACGTCGGCGCGACCACGTCCCGGTCGGCCCACGCGGTGCGCAGCGGCGTCGTCAGGATCATGATCATGGAGGTGATGAGGCCCAGGTGCGTCGGGCTGAACAGGATGTCGATGCCCTGCTCGATGCCGAGGAACGTGTGCCACAGGTAGTCGCCCGCCCCGCAGACGGCGAAGATCGGCAGCGCCACCACGGCGGGGCCGTACCCCACCGGGACGGCCCGGAGGCCGCGGGCGCCGGACTGGTGGTTGCGCCAGACCACCCAGCAGATCCACGCGCCGGTCGCCGCGAACCCGGAGTAGAACACCGCGTGCCACGGCGTGAAGAACGTCTCCAGCTCGGGCACGTTCGAGTGCGCCCACGCGTCGAGGAACAGCCCGCCGGAGAACCACGTCCCCAGCAGCACCGTGATCAGGTCCGTGCGGTAGCCCGCGCGGGGTCGCGACGGCGCTTCTTCTGTCAGCATGACCGGAGCCTCGCGGGTGGCGGGGCGGCGCGGAATCGTGCCACCCCCACCCCGTGGTGCGGTTTCCCGCACCACGTCACGCGTTGAGGTACCTCAGCACGGCGAGCACGCGCCGGTGGTCGTGCGGGCTCGCAGTCAGGTCCAGCTTGGCGAAGATGCCGGTGCAGTGCTTCTCCACGGTCCGCTCGGCGATGAACAGCCGCCGCGCGATGGCCTGGTTGGTGCGGCCCTCCGCCATCAGCGCCAGCACCGCGCGCTCCCGGTCGGTCAACCGGTCGTCGTTGTCGTCGCGCCTGCGCGCCAGCAGCCTGCTGACCACCTCCGGGTCGAACGCCGAGCCGCCCGAGCCGACGCGGCGGACCGCGCCGGTAAACTCGGCGAGGTCCGACACCCGGTCCTTGAGCAGGTAGCCGACGCCGTCCGCGCCCGCGTCCAGCAGCTCGGCGGCGTAGCTGACCCGGACGTACTGGGACAGCACGAGCACGCCCGTCGTCGGGTACTGGCGGCGCAGCACCAGGGCGGCGCGCAGGCCCTCGTCGGTGTGCGTCGGCGGCATCCGGATGTCCACCACGGCCACGTCCGGCCGGTGCCGGTCCACCTCGGCCAGCAGCGCCGACGCGTCCTCCACGGCCGCCACCACGTCCAGGCCCGCCTCGGCGAGCAGCCGCGTCAGGCCCTCGCGCAGCAGCGTCGAGTCCTCCGCGATCACGACCCGCACGGCAGCTCCACCCGCACACTCGTGCCGCCGCCCACGTCGCTGACCACCCGCATCGTCCCCCCGTTCGCCTCGACCCGGTCGCCGAGGCCGCGCAGTCCCGTGCCCCCGCCCGGGTCCGCCCCGCCCCGCCCGTCGTCCTCCACCAGCACCACCAGCCGGCCGCCGCCCGCGGTGATCGCCACCGTCGTGCGGGACGCCTCGGCGTGCTTGGCGACGTTCGCCAGCGCCTCGGCCACCACGTAGTAGGCCGTCGTCTCGACCTGCGGCGGCACGTCGTCCGGCAGGTCCAGCACCAGTTCCGCCCGCGGCTCGGCCGACGCGGCCAGCTCGCGCACCGCGCCGTGCAGGCCCCGCTCGGTCAGCACCGGCGGGTGGATGCCGTGGCACACCGCGCGCACGTCGTCGATCGTGGCGAGGACCGCCTGCTTGGCCTCGGCGGCCAGCACCCGGCCCCGGTCCGGCGGCACGGTCTCGGCCAGGCCGAGCGTCATGGCCGCGCTGAGCAGCCGCTGCTGCACGCCGTCGTGCAGGTCGCGCTCCAGCCGGCGCCGCTCGTCCTCGCCCGCCTTGACGAGCCGCGCGCGCGAGTCGGCCAGCTGCCGCACCTTCGCGCGCAGCTCGGCGGTGAGCCGTTCGTTCTCCAGCGCCAGGCCGACCGCGGCGCACGCGGCGTCGACCAGCTCGACGTCCAGACCGACGTCGTGCAGCACGACGGCGACCGGTGTGCCGCCGCGGTCGACCCTGGTGTGCGCGGTGTCCGGCGCGACCGGCCGGCCGTCGGCGTCGACGTACCGCTCCTGCGCGGCCACCCAGTAGGCGACCCGCAGGCCCGGGTCGTTCAGGGCGGACGCCAACGCCTCCTGCACGCCGGCCGGCCTGCTGTCGCCGCTGAGCCGCACCACCAGGTCGGCCACGCCGCCGCGGTCCACGTGCCGCCGCAGCAGGCCCGCCAGGTAGGCGACGGGGATGCCGCTGAGCGCGAGCGTCAACGCCGCGACCGGCGGGTTCAGGCCCGCGCGCTCGACCGGTTCCCACATCGCGAAGACGACGACCGCCACGACGCTCGCGCCGAGCACGGCGGTGAGGGTGCGGCGCTGCGCCAGGCTGCTCACCGTCCAGCGGTGGACCTGGAGGGCGAGCATGGCGAACCCGATGACGGCGGTGGTCGGCACCTCCAGGTCCAGTAGCGCCTGCGCCCACGCGAAGTCCGCCCAGTGGTGGAGGCCGGCGGTCAGCGCCGCCGCCTCGGCGTACCCGGCGGCGACCACGAGCCGTCGGGGAACGGTGCGCAGCCTGCCGGTGGGGAACGCGACCACCGCGTGCCCGAGGACGGCGGGCCAGACCTTCGCCACCAGGACGAGCGGGAGCGGATCGGTGACGACCGTCGTGTAGTCCAGCCACCAGGACGCGCCGACCAGGACGAGGAGGACCCCGATCCGGTTGCGGGGCTGCACCCGCCGGCTGATCATGCCCGCGATCACGTAGACCGCCCCCACCGCGATGATCGCGGACTGCAGCAGCATCGGACCACGGTAGCGGCGCGCGCGGGTGGCGCGTCGCCGTTTCGGGGTGTCCGCCTCAGAGTTGCAGGAGGTCGGCCAGGCGGCCCAGTTGGTGCTCGAAGTGGGCGGCGGGAGCGGTGATGCTGCCGTTGAACTGGCCGAACAGCTCGAAGCCGATCAGGCCGAACAGGGACGACCACGCGAGGAAGGCCCGGGCGAGCAGGTCGTCGCTCGCGGTCAGGTCCAGGTCGTGGCGCAGGTGCGCGAAGTCCGCGCCGAGCGGTCCGGGGATGGTCTTCGAGCGGCCCGCGTGCCCGCTCGTCTCCTCGACCAGGGCCAGCAGGAGCATCGACACGCGGGTGCCGGGCGCGCCGGTGCGCTCCGGGGGCGCCTCGTAGCCGGGGACGGGGCTGCCGTAGAGCAGCGCGTACTCCGCGGGCCGCGCGACGGCCCACTCGCGCACCGCCGTGCCGATCGCCGTCCACCGGCCGCGCCGGTCCGCCCGGTCCACCCGGGCTTCGGCGGCCTCCACCGCGTCGCCCAGCGAGTTGTAGGCGTCGACGATCAGCATGGTCAGCAGCTCGTCGCGGCTCGGCACGTACCGGTACACCGCCGACGAGACGATGCCGAGTTCCCGGGCGATCGCCCGGAGCGACAGCGCGGCGCCTCCCTCGCGCGCCACTTGGTCGCGGGCGATCCGCTTGATGTCCTCGATCGCCTGGGCGCGCGCCCGCTGCCTCGGTGTGCCGGTCATGTGGTCCATGATCACCCATCCCGAGAGCGGCGACAACAAAAGAGAGCACTGCTCTTGACTGCGACCCCCGATCGAGTGCAGCATGACCCGCGAGAGAGCGGCGCTCTCTAAAACGAACAGTGCTCTCGGAGGCGTGGTGGACGGGTTGAGGACGGCCGAACGGTGGGTCGTGACCGGGGGTTTCGGGATCGCCGGGGTCCTGTTCCTGCTGTACCCGGTGGTGCGGCCGTACTCGGACGAGACGACGGTCGAGGGCCTGCGGGTGATGGGCACGGGCGCCTGGGTGGTGGCGCACCTGTTCGCGGTCGGCGCCTTCCTGCTCGTCGGGCTGGCCCTGCTCGTCGGGCGCGACCCGGCGGCGAGGTGGTCGCGGGCGGCGGTCGCGACGGCGGTCGGGGTGGTGCCGACGAGCGCGTACTACGGCGCGGAGACCTTCGGGCTGCACGCCGTCGGCCGGTGGGCCGCCCGGGAACCCGACCCGAGGTGGCTGGAGGTGGTGGACGCGATCCGCTTCCAGCCCGCCGCCATCGCGCTCTTCGCCGTCGGCCTCACGGCGCTCGCGGTCGGCGGGGTGCTGACCGCCGTGGAGCGGCGGACGTGGACGGCACTCCCCTACGCGCTCGGGTTCGTGCTGTTCCTGCCGCAGTTCTTCACGCCGCCGCCGGTCCGGATCGCCCACGGCGCGCTCCTGCTGGTCGGCTGCTGGTTGCTCGCCCGGGACGCGTGGCGCGGGCGAACCCCCGGCCGGTCCCCGCGCCCGCGTTGGACACGGCGGTGATGTCGACGACCGGAGGGCTCGTCTCGTGCGCCTCGCGGAACGTCCTCCCGGACGCCGGGGCACGCCGGAAACAGGACGGCGGAGCGTGACCGGGTCGCAACCGCCGTGACACGGTGACTGGAATCGTCATCCGCGAACAACTACGCGGTACGCCACCCGCACGGACACGCCGGACGTCACCCCTGGTCACCGGCAAACGCATTCCGAATTCACTTCGGCATGCACCCGACAAACCGGTCAGGCGTCGATGACCCGCACACTCACGGTGTACCCGGTGTCCGCGCCCTCGACCTCGCGGTAGGACACCTGCTTGAGCTGGTGGCCGTGGCGGAACAGCCACACCGAGGAGAGGTCGGCCAGGTGCGGCGGCCCGCCGCGACCCGCCCTGTCCTGGAGCACCGCGCCGACGCCGCCGAGCGCGTCGGGCGCGTCCGCGGGGTGCGCGCCCGGACCGACCCTGACCACCAGGTCGAGCGAGACAGCCTTGCCCGGCTCGGGTGTGAAGCCCTGCCCGGCGATCGCGCCGCGCGCGGCCTCCAGCAGCACGCGCACCCGTTCGGCGTGCGGGTGCCCGGGTTCGGGGGGCGACAACACCTCGCCGCGGGTGGGCGGCGGCCCGTCGACCGAGAACGACACCGCGCGCACCGGCGCGTCGGGGGGCACCGGGTCGCGCCCGTCCCGCCGGCAGAACGCGATCATCGCGTTGTCGAGCACCTTCGTGCGGCTGGTCCGCCACCCGCGTCCCGTCACGTGCTGCTGCGGGTTCACCCGGCGGGCGAGCGCGGCGAACCGGTCGTGCACCCAGCGGTAGGTGCGCTGCTGGTTGTACTGCCAATCAGGGGCGTGCAGCCGGAAGAACGAACCGGTCCAGTCGCGGTCCATCGGCACGACGAGGTCCGGCAGCACGTGGTGCAGCGTCTTGGTGCCCGCCACCAGCTTCGACTTGTTGACCACCACGCCGAGCCCTTCGATCACCCGCCAGACGCGGTCGGCGACGTCCTCGGGGGCGTCGCGGTCGTCGATGGCGTACCGCTCCAGGGCGACGATGCCGGGCTTGGCCGCCTGGAGGGCCTCGAAGAACTCCGGCGGGGACACCAGGCGCGAACCCCGCGTGCCGATCTTCCAGGCGACCAGGGTGCGGTGCAGCGCGGTGACGAACCCCAGGTCGTCGAGCGCCGCCTCGACGCCGCCGGCGGCCCGGCGCAGCGCGATCGCGTCGCGGTGCGCCCTGGACTGGGCGCTGGTGGCCGGTGTCGACCGGTCATAGGCGTCCGCGTACCCGGCGAACCCCACGGCCAGTCGCCGTAACCGGTCCTCTACCTCCGCTTTGCGTTCCATCCGGCTTCCACCCCTCACCGTGCGATCGGTGGGTACATCGCGGGCGGATGGGCAACCGTTGCGGGGCCGACGGCCATTCGTCGGAATCGGTGACCGAGCGTGTCGGTGGCGGGCGGGCCTCCCGACCGCCACCGACCCGGTCACCCCCGACCGGTCAGAACGTCAGCTTCCACGAGTTGATGTAGCCCGTGTCCGCGCGGTAGACGTCCTGCACCTTGAGCCGCCACGTGCCGCTGGCGACCTCGGAGGACGCGTTCACGGTGTACGTGGTGCTCACGTTCGGCGTGCTGGAACCGCTGGAGTTCTTCAGCCGGTAGGTGGAGCCGTCCGGCGCGACCAGGTCGACCACCACGTCACCGCTGTAGCTGTGCACGATGTTCACGCCCACCGCGAGCGCGGCCGGCGCGTTGCCCGCGACACCGCTGACCGTGACGTCGCTGTAGACGGCCGCGCCGGCGTCCGGGATGTTCACGTCGGCGGTGTTCTCGAAGACCTTGCCGATCGGCGGGTTGGTGCCGCCGCCGAGGTCGGCCTTGGCCTGGTTGATGGCCGCCGCGAACGTGCTGACCTCGGTGTAGACGCCCGGGTTGTCCGGTCGCGCGCACCCGTTGCCGTGGCTGACGATGCCGACCTGCACCCACGCGCCCGCGTTGTCACGCCGGAACATGGGGCCGCCCGAGTCGCCCTGGCAGGTGTCCACGCCGCCCTGCGGCAGGCCGGCGCACAGCTCGGCCGCCGGGATCAGGTCGGAGTAGTACGGGTCGGAGTTCTTGCAGGTGGTGTCGTCGATGTAGTCGACGTTCGCCTTGAGCAGGTAGCGGGACTGGCCGCCGCCCTCGCTGGTCGCGCCCCAGCCGGCCACGGTGAACACGCCGGTGTTGTAGGCGTTCGTGGTGGCGATCGGCAGCAGGGAGGCTCCGGTGATCGGGGCGGCCAGCTTGATGATCGCCCAGTCGCCACCGGTGGAGGTGTTGTAGGTGGGCGAGCGGTGCACGTAGGTGGACGTGCGGGTGATCCGGCTGCTGCTCTGGAGGTCGACCGAGCCGTAGGTGGCGGTGATCGAGGTGTTGTTGCCGGTGCGGGTGACGCAGTGCGCGGCGGTGAGCACGAGCTGGTCGGTCAGCATCGAGCCGCCGCAGCCCATCGACAGGCGGACCATCCAGGGGAACTCGCCCTGGGCGGCCCGGGTGCCGCCGACGACCTGGGGCGTGAGGCCGCCCCCGTCGGGCGGCGGCGGTGCGGCGAGCGCCTGACCCGCGGCGGCCAGGGTGGCGGCGACGCCCACGACCAGGGCGAGCGCCTTTCTCGTACCAGTGCGCACGGTGTTCCTTCCCGCGCCCGGCCGGGGTCGAGCTCGCAGGGTGGCCGGACGTCGAGTTCGCAGGGACTTCCAGCCGGCCCCTCTGCCGGCGCGCTCATCGTGAACGGCGAACGGGCCGCTCACAATCCGACGATCGACGGGAGTTCTTCCGGCGCGGTCCCCGATCGCCGCACACCTTCCGGCCCTTCCCGGCCGGTCGCCGGGCCGGGCCGCTACTGGATCGTCGAGCCGCTGACCGACGGCGTGGCCGCGCCGAGGAAGAAGATCCCCTTGTAGCCGGGGGTCTCGAACCCGGCACTCGGGTTGCGGCGCAGCACGGACCCCTCGACGCGCAGCGTGCCGGTGCGGTCGTTGCTGACGAAGAACACCGCACCGCCGCCCTCGGCCGCCTCGTTGTCCTCCACGACGCTGCCCGCGATGCGCACGGTGAACTCGTTGCCGTCCGCGTAGATCGCGCCGCCGCTGCCGCCGCCCGGTGTGCCCGCGCGGGCCGGGTTCGCACCGTGGCCGATGGCGGAGTTGCCGCGCAGGACGCTGTTCAGCACGACCCACGAGACACCGATGCCGCTGAGCGCGCCGCCGTTGGCGCACCTGCCGCCTTCGAACGTGCTGGACACGACGTAGACCGGGGCGCCGCGGAACTGGCTGAGCACGCGCATCCCGGCGCCGCCGAGGTCGGGGCCGGCGGGATCGCAGCGGTTGTCGCGGAACGTGGTGTTGACGACCTTCACGCGTCCGCCGCGCACGAACACCGCGCCGCCACCGCCGCCACCGCTGTCGCCGCCGGTCGAGTCACCGGTCGAGTCTCCGTCGGCGAGCGTGATGTTCTGGATGACCAGGTGCGGGTGGTCCTGGTCCTGGCAGTGCGACGTGGTGATGCCCTGCGCGCGGTCGCACGTGTTCTGGTAGACGATCCGGTGTCTGCCGGAACCGCTGAGCGTGACCAGTCCGCCGCCGTCGAGCACGGTCCGGGGACCGGTGTCGTTGCGCACCTTCGCGGTGGCGGTCATGTCGATGGTGACCGGGGCGGGGCCGCAGTCGAACGTGATGACGCCCCCGGCCGCGACCGCCGCCACGACGGCGTCGGACGTGCAGCTCGCCGGCGTGCCGGTGCCGATCACGCGGGTGGGCTCCGCGGTGTCGACGGCGGCGGCCTCGGGCGGCACGACCGCGTTGCCGGCCGGGTTGCCCGCCGTGGCCGGTTCGGGCTCGGTGGTGGTGGTGGTGGGCGCGACCGTCGTCGTCACCGGGACGGACGCGGAACTCGCGCCGGTGGTCGGGTCGGGCAACGAGGCCAGGGTCGGCAGGGGCCCACCCGCGGCGGGCGCGCCGCAGCCGGCGAGCAGGAGCACGACCGCCACCACGGCCACAGCGCCACGCGACATGCCGGGACCCTAGCGCCCGGCACAAGCCCGCCCTCATGACGCACGGGTCCTGAACGCACGACACAGCGGTCACGAACGCACGACTCGCGGTGCCTGGCCTTACGACTCGCGCGAGTCGTGCGTTCAGGGCGCGCGAGTCGTAAAGCCAGGACGCGCGAGTCGTGCGTTCGCGACGCGCGAGTCGTGCGTTCGGGACCCCCGACGTCCGACGCCGTTACCGCGTCCGCGGCGTCTACGTGGGCCTCACCCGCGCCTGACATCCCTCCCGCCTCCCACGGCCCCGCCTTCCGCCGGCGGGGCCGTTTGACAACCCGTCACGACGTGCGCCACAGTCATTCCACTAATTACTTAGTGGAAGGGTGGAGGTTGATCGAGTTCCGCGTCGAACGGCGGTCGGGGATGCCCACCTACCTCCAACTGGTGCAGCAGGTGAAGCAGGCGCTGCGGCTGGGCGACCTCGGCCCCGGCGACCGCCTGCCGACCGCCAAGGAGGTGGTGGCGCAGACCGGGATCAACCCCAACACCGTGCTCAAGGCGTACCGCGAGCTGGAACGCGAGGGACTCGTGGAGCCCCGACCGGGGCTCGGCACCTTCGTGCGCCGCTCGCTGGCCACGCCGGGCGTGGCGGAGGACTCGCCGCTGCGCGGCGAGCTGCTGGGGTGGCTGGACCGGGCCCGGGGGCTCGGGATGGGCCGGGAGGACGTGGAGGCGCTCTTCCGGTCCACGTTGGACGAAAGCTTCTGACACCACTGAGGGGTATGCGTTGGACGTCGAGTTCGCCGTGCGCGCGAACGGCCTGGGAGTGCGGTACCGGCGCGGGTGGGCGGTGCGCGACTGCTCGTTCGCGCTCGCCCGCGGCACGGTCACCGCGCTCGTCGGGGCCAACGGCGCGGGCAAGAGCACGCTGCTGCGGGTGGTCGCCGGGTTGCAGGAGCCGACCGGGGGCACCGTGGGCACACGCGGCCAGGTCGCGTTCGTCGCGCAGGACAAGCCGCTGTACCGGTCGTTCACGGTCGCCGAGACGCTGAGGTTCGGGCAGGCCGCCAACCCGTCGTGGGACCGGGCGTACGCCGAGCGGCTGGTGGCCGAGGCGGGGTTGCCGCCGACGGCCAAGGTGCACAGCCTCTCCGGCGGCCACCGCGCCCGGCTCGCGCTGGTGCTGGCCCTGGGCAGGCGGCCGGACGTGCTGCTGCTGGACGAGCCGATGGCCGAGATGGACCCGGTGGCGCGCGAGGTGACGGCGCGGGCGCTGATGCTCGCGGTCGCCGAGACCGGCCTCACCGTCGTGCTCTCCTCCCACGCCGTCGGCGAACTGGAGGACGTCTGCGACCACCTGCTGCTGCTCGACCGGGGTGCGGTGCGGCTGGCGGGCGAGGTGGACGAGCTGGTGGCGGGGCACCGGGTCGTGGTCGCACCGCGCGACCACGACTTCGGCGCGCACGAGGTCGTCTCGGCCCGTGCGGGGGAACGCCAGGTGACCGCCGTGCTGCGGGTCGCGGGCGACCTCGACCTCGCCGCGACGCCACCGGGCTTGACCGAGCTGGTCGTCGCGTACCTGCGGTCCGGGGAGGCGGCGTGATCTGGGTCGCCTGGCGGCAGCAGCGGGCCGCGCTGCTCGGCCTCGCCGCGTACGCCGCGTGCGTCGGCGCGTTCCTGCTGGTGTGGCGGTACACGGCCACGTCGCGGCTGGCGGACGCCGGGTTGCGCGACTGCCTTCGGGGCGTCGTCGAGCGGTGCGCGGCGGAGCCCGCGTACTGGGAGACGATGAACTGGTTCAGCAGCGCGGACAGCAACGCGCGGATGGCGGCGGTCGGGTTCGCCGCACTGGCGGGTGCCTTCCTCGGTGCACCGCTGTTCGCCCGCGAGTGGGAGCAGCGCACGCACCTGCTGGCGCTCGGCCAGTCCGTCGGGCGCGGCCGGTGGTTCGGCTCCCGGGTGCTCGTCGCGCTGGGCGCGACGTCGGCCGTCGCACTGCTGCTGGGCCTGCTGAACTGGGGGTCGGCCGCGTGGCAGGGCGACACGGTGTGGGCGTGGGAGCGGTTGCACCCCAACCACTTCGAGTCGCAGCCGGTGGCGCTGACCGGGTACGCGCTGTTCGCGGTGGCGCTGGGCGCGACGGCCGGCCTGCTGCTGCGGCGGACCCTCCCGGCGATGGCGGTGGCGTTCGCCGGGACGGTGGCCGCGCTGCACGCGGTCCGCTCGTACCTGCGCGAGCACTACGCCGCGCCGGTGGTGAGCCCGGACTCGTGGCAGCGCACGCACACCTGGTTGTCCGGGGACCCCGGTCGGTGGGCCCTCGACCACGGCGTGCTGAGCACGTCGGGCGAGTACCTGCGGAACCCGGTGGACGTGATGGCCATCGCCTACGGGGACTGCGAGCTGCGGCCGGGCGAGTGGGGGGATCCCGCGTTCGCCGCGTGCATGGACGAGCACGGGATCGCGCGCCCGGCGTCGCTGGTCCACCCCGGTGACCGGTTCTGGCCGTTCCAGTTCGTCGAGTTCGGCCTGTTCGCGCTCGTCGCGGCGGCGCTGCTGGGCGTCTCGCTCGTGGTGCTGCGCACCCGCGCGCTCTGACGGAGCCGGCCGGCCCGGGACCCGCCCGGGCCGGCGTGGGGTGGCTCAGACGTCGAGGAGCGGCACCAGCTGCTCCTCCTCGTAGTCCAGGTGCGCCTCCAGGTCGGCCACCAGCCGGTCGACGTCCCGCCGCAGGGTCGCCACGTCGCCGCGCTCCAGCGTCGCCTGGAGCTCGGCGAGCAGGGCCGCCAGGTGGACGTGCTCCTCGCGCAGCCGGGCGAGGACCGGGTCCAGCTCCGGGAAGCGCTGCTCCAGCGCCGGGAACACGCCGTTGTCCTCGGACGTGTGGTGGAACCTCAGGCCCTGGCACGCGGTCAGGCAGTTGACCTTCAGCTGCGCGCCCAGCGTGCCGCCGCTCTCCGCCACCTCGCGGCGGATCGTCCGCAGCTCGCGCCGGAACGCGTCGTGCAGCAGCTTCAGCGCCTCTCCCATGCTCGACGCGTTCGGCGGGCCGCCGGCCACCTGCTCCAGCGCCACCACCGGGATGACCCGGCTCGTCTGCTCCTGGTAGCGCGCCCACCCCGGGTCCGCCTCGACCGCGCGGGCCCAGACGGCGTCGCGCTCCGCGCCCTCCAGCACGGTGGCCTTCGCGTCGTAGGTGAACACCCCGTCCTCGACCTGCACGACGGGGTTCGCGCGCAGGTTGCGGAACCAGTCGGGGTGGCGCGGCGACCCGCCCGCCGAGGCGATGACGAGGATGCGGTCACCGTCGGGCAGGTAGCCGACGGGCGTCGTGTGGCGGGCGCCGGTGCGCGCCCCCGTGGTGGTGAGCAGGACGAGCCTGCCCCCTTCGAAAGGACCGCCGACGCGGCCCCCGTTCGCGCGGAACTCGTCGATGACCTGTTGGTTGAAATCCATTCGTGCGCTCCCCTGAGGACGTTTTTCGGGCATGACGGCAGAATCGCGGGTGAATGTTCCCGCGATTTTCCGTGGAGGTTGTGCGGAGATCCGCGGGCAGCACTGCGCCCGTGGTGGCGCGTCGGGGACGCGGAGTGCGTCGGGGACGTGAGTGCGCCGACGACGCGATGAAGAGGCGGGTGCGTCACGTGCGAAGACGTGGAAACCCAAGGGGAAACGGGGCGGGCCGCGGGCCCACCCGGCGGTCACTCCGCGGCCGGGTGACTCTCTCGCTCGTGGCTCAAGGCCGACCCGGCAGTCACGGGACGAGCTTAGCCGGGGAATGCGCGGCCCGGCAACTCCCATTCCTGTGCCACTATCGGGACGTGCCCCGCATCATTGTCGCCGCGCTGCTGGTGTTGCTCACGTCGTGCACCACTCCGCCGCCGGAGATCCCGGCCCCGAAGACACCGACGACGCCCTCGGTGGACCGGCCGGCCTCGCCGCCGGCCAGCCCCTCGCCGGCCGACCCCTCGTCGGGCACCCCGTCATCGCGCACCTCGTCGTCGGATGCCCCGTGCACCGCGGGCCTGCTGCGCTACTCGCTGGGCGAGCAGGACGCCGCGATGGGCCTGCGCACCCTCGGCATCCGGGCCACCAACTGCGGCACCCAGCCGCTGACCCTGGACGGCTACCCGGCGATCGAGGTGCTCGACGACACCGGCGCCGTGCTCCCGGTCGTGGTCGGCCGGGGCTCGTTCGGCATCTCCAGCGTCGAGTCCTTCGACGCGATGCCGCAGCCCGTCACCATCCACCCGGGCGAGTACGCGACCACCGCCGTGCTGTGGCGCAACACCTACGACGACACCACCGCGCCGCCGGCGGTCGGCACGCACCTGCGCATCACGGCGGCCTCGGACATCGCCGCCGAGGTGTTCGCCCTCGCCGACGAGGAGGGGCCGAACAACATCGACCTCGGCAGCACGGGCCGACTGGGCGTCGCCCCGTGGCGGGCCGTGACGCCCGGCTGACCCTGCCGCCGGGATCGAGCGTTGCCGGGATCGGTGTCGCCCGGATCGGGTGCCGTCAGGCCCGCATCACCGTCGCGATCGGGATGCGGGCCGCCCGCAGCGCGGGGATCAGCCCGCCCAGCACACCGGCCACCAACCCCGCGACCACGCCCGCCACGCCCGCCTGCCACGGGAAGTCGACGCCCTCCAGCGACGGGAAGCGGGACCCGAACAGGGTCAGCGCCACCTTCAGGCCGAGCACGCCCGCGCCGATGGCCAGGGCCGCCGTCAGCAGGCCCGTCAGCAGGGTCTCCGCCAGCACGATCCCGGCCAGCAGCAACCGGGGCGTGCCCACGGCGCGGCGCAGGGCGAACTCCTCGACCCGCTCGCCCACGGTCGCCAACCCGACGTTGAGGATGCCCGCCACGCCGATCAGCAGCACGAGCGCCGCCATGCCCAGGAAGATCCAGCGCATCAGCGCCAGCTCCGTGGACATCCGCTCCAGCACCTCGATCGTGTTGACGTGCAGGTCGCCCACCGGCGCGCCCGCCGCGACGAGCCTGGCCCGCAGCACGTGCTCCGCCCCGGTGGACGTCGGCGACATCAGCACCTGGAGCCCCGGACCGAAGCGGGACCCGGTGACGCTGTCCACGGGCAGCCAGTTCAGCAGCTCGTCGGACCGCACGTACGCCACGGGCCGGTCGTCGCCGTTCGCGACCACACCGGTGAACACCGGGGTCGGGTTGTGGGCGGCGCCCGGGACGTGCAGCTCGGCCGGCACGCGGTACCGGGTGAACGCCTCCGCCGCCGCCTCGTTCAGCACGAGCCGGGGCGCCATCGACGGAGCACCGCCGAACTCCAGCCACTCCCCCTGCACGGTGCGGAACGGCCGGAACTGCCGGACGTCGCCGGTCAGGCCCACCAGTTCCAGCTCGATGGCCTGGCCGGGCGGCGTGTCCGCGGAGCCGTCGTCGACCACGTAGCAGCCGGACGCGTCGCACGTCCTCTCGCCACCGCCCCAGGACGGTCCGTCGACCGGCCCGCCGCCCTCGTTGATCGGCTTCACGCCGGGTTCGCCGATGAACGCCTGCACGCTGGTCATCGCGACCGCGTCGGTGCGCCCCGCCAGCACCTCCAGCGCCACGGGCACGGCGGGCCCCTCGGGCGACAGGTACATCTGCCGGGTGCCGTCCTTGCCCGTGGACAGCTCGACGTCCGCGAGCAGCGCGCGGTTGGCGATCTCCGCGCCCGCCTGCACCACCACGACGGCGAGCACGCCGAGGAACAGGCTGACCATGGACAGGAACGTGCGCATCTTGCGGGCCCTGATCCCCTGCCCGCCGATGACGAGCGAGGACCGCAGCCGGCCGGACAGCCCGATCACACGACCACCCGCGCCGAGGCCGAGCCCTGGTGCAGCAGGCCGTCGGACAGGTGGAACACGCGGCCCATCTTGGCGGCGTGGTCGTGGTCGTGCGTCACGAGCACCAGCCCGCACCCCTGCTCGGTGGTGGAGCGCAGCACCTCCACGACGAGGTTGCCGGTGTCGGTGTCCAGGGCGCCGGTGGGCTCGTCGGCGAGCAGCACGCGCGGTTCGCGCACCAGCGCCCGCGCGATGGCGACGCGCTGCTGCTCGCCGCCGGACAGCCGGGGCGGCTTGTGCTTGGCCAGGTGCGCGACGCCGACGCGCTCCAGGGCTGCCATGACCTTGGCCCTGCGCTTGCGGCGCGGCAGCCAGCCCTGCCCGTTGACCAGGGCCATGGCGACGTTCTGCGCCGCCGTCAGGTGCTTGAGCAGGAAGAAGCGCTGGAACACGAACCCGAACTCGGCGCTGCGCAGCGCGGCGGCCTTACGCTCGGGCAGGCGCGTGATGTCCCGCTCCCCCAACAGGTACTGGCCGCCGTCGGCGCGGTCGAACAGCCCGATCAGGCTGAGCAGGGTGCTCTTGCCGGAGCCGGAGCGGCCGAGGATGGCGATGCTGTCGCCCGCGTGCACGGTCAGGTCGACGCCCGCCAGGATGGCGCGCGGCTCCTCCTGGCCCTTCAACGTCTTCGTGAGGCCGGTGAGCCGGATCAGCGGCTGCGGCGGCGTCGGGATCACCTGTCGCCCGCTTCGGGGTTGCCCTGGGCCGGCTCGGCCGGCGGCAGGTTCGGCCCGGGCACGGCCAGCGTCTCGTCGCCGGTGAGCCCGGACCTGACCTCGACGACCTTGCCGTCGGTCAGGCCGAGTTCGACGTCCCTGGTCTCCCGGCGGCCGTCCGCGCCGACCACGTCGACCTTGCCCTTGCCCTGGCCGCCCGCGACCGCCTCGACCGGCACGACGAGCGCGTCCGCCGCGGTGGCCGTGACGAGTTCGAGGGTGGCGGCGGCACCGTTGATGAGCGTGACGTCGGCGGGCGCGGTGCACACCAGTCGCAGGCCGGTGGGCTCGGACGACGGGGTGTCCGGCGGCTGCTCCTGCCGCTGCGGTGGGCCGGGCACGGCGGTCTCGCCGGGCTTCGTCCCCTGCTCCTGCGGCGGCGCGGGCGGTTCGGCGGGCACGGTGCCGCCGGGCAGCGCGGCGATCGTGCCGAGCAGCGCGCACGGGAACGGGCCCGGGCCGTTCTTGATCTGCGCCTGCACGACGCCCCGCGCGGCGTCGGAGATCCGGTACGCCTGCTCGCCGCTGATGTCGGCGACGATGCCGTAGCCGCCGTGCTTGGCCGACGCGATCGGCATGCCCGCCGTCACCGTGGCGCGGTCGTCCACGAGCCGCCCGCCGAACACCGCGCCGGCGGGCACGTCCACGTTGGTGGGCTTGCCGTCGAGCCACACGGTGGCGAACCGGGTGGGCTTGGTCGGCGTGCCGGTCACCTCGGGCAGGGTCAGGTAGCGCACCTGCCCCGCGACCGGGGCCACGATGCCGAAGACCGGGTTCATGGTGACCTTGCCGGTCAGGCTGACCTCGTTCGACAGGTCCTGCCTGGTCGGCTTGGCCGTGGTCTGCACGGTGTCGCGCGGCGCGAGACCGGGGTCGAGCGGCGCGCCGCCCGTCGACGTGCAGGCGGTGGCCAGCGCGGCGGTCAGCACGGCCGCCGCCGGCCCTCCCGCGCGGGCGAATGCGTTCTTGCGAGACACCGGTCCCCCCACAGCAGATCCCCACTATCCGGTCGGGCCAACTTACCCACAGGACGCCCGCACCCCGGACGGGGTTGCACGGAAAGCGGAAACCGCCTTCCGGCCCGTGGGCGGGAAGGCGGTTTCCGCTGGTGGATGCCGGCGCCTACCGGTCAGGCGACGGCGTGCAGGTTGCCGTCCGCCCCTTCCAGGCAGCGCGCCGAACCGGCGCCGCCGGTGACGAACTCGGTGATGCAGCGGCCGAGCTGGGCGTGCGCGGCGGCGTTCGGGTGGAACGACTGCTGGGCGAGGTGGAGGCCGATGGCGTCGAGGCCGCCGGTGACGAGCGCGTGCGGGTCGACGGTGAGCCGCCGCTGCCACTCGCCGCTCGTCGTGCCGCCCTTGCTGCACGCCTCGCGGTTCTCGGTGGCGCGGGAGAAGTCCAGGAACTTCACGCCGGACCGGGCGGCCACGCCGCGCAGCGCCTCGTTGAACTGCGGCACGGCGACCGTGCGGCCGTACTGGGCGTCCGCGAGCCGCAGCGGGCAGCCCTGCGGGCCGTGCAGGACCTTGTCCATCTTCTCCGTCACCGGCGAGGCGTACGAGGTGAGGATCAGGTCGTAGGAGGAGTGGGCGTAGCCGGCGGTGGTCATGGCGGTGCGCACGTCGGCCAGCGCCCGCTCCACCTTCGGCGCCATCGCGGCGAGCCGGCCGGGCCACTCGCGCTCCAGCTTCGAGCGGCAGCTCGCGCCGAACGGGTTCACCCAGGCGGCGACGCAGTCGACCATGGTGTCGGCGAACCGCACGTCGTCGTTGGCGCCGACCTGCACGACCACGGTGGTGACGCGGAACTGGCGGGCGAGGTCGATCAGCCGACGCGCCTGGGAGCCCTCGGTGTAGTGCACGGTGTCGGCCAGCGACACGTTCGCCGAGTCCGCCCCGGAGCAGGCGAGGTTGAACGTCCGCGAGGCGAGCTGCGTCTTGTGGACCATGGCCTGGGTGGAGCGGTGGCACCAGTTGCCGTTCTGGCCCTCGGTGCCGGACTCGTAGGACCCGGCCCCCTCGCCGGACATGGCGCTGTCGCCGAGCGACACGACGGCGGTGGGCCGGTCGTCCGCGGCGCCGGCGGTGACGGGGGTGGTGGCCAGCGCGGCGCCGGCCAGCAGCAGGGCGCCGACCGCGGCGCAGACTCGTTTCCTCGACACCGAGGACCTCCACAGGGCTTCGTCGACCAGGGCGTCAACCGACCGTAAGTGCCTGGTCACACGACGACAACTAGCCGATCGGCTACACCTGTCGGCCCTTCGGGGCTCCGCAGCGCGGCGCGCGGGCGGACCGGTCGGGCGAGATCACCCGGCTGGGGGCAACCGGGCGGAGCGCCTGCCGAGCGCCGCCGTGCCGAAGGTGCACCCGTCGCGGCTGCCCGCGGCGCGAGTGGGTGCCGGCGGGCTGCTCGTGGTGCGCTGCTCGTCGGGCCAGGACATCCAGCACTTCGCCGTGTCCCCCACCGGCGCCCTGTCCGACCGCACCGCGGGCACGACCGGCATGACCGGTTTCAACCAGCCGCTCGACCTCCCCCTCCCTCGACCCCCGCACCGGGTCAGTCCTATGTGGACAGAGAGGAGCCGGTGCGGCGGCTGGGGGTCCGGGACGCGCCGCCGGGCGCGGTCACCACCGCGCCCGGCGGCTCCGGTTCGTGCCCGTGAAGCGGGAACTTCGTGACGATTCACTCTGTTGCAGCAGCGTTTCGAGCATATTCGCCCTGACGGTCGGGTATCCGTTGCTCCCCCACCCTGTTCGTTCGACGAGGAGCGCGACATGGGCACCCACACTGCGTCGGTCGGGAGGTCGTGATGGCACACGTGCGTGATCTGGTCGATGTCGTCAGCGGCGACGAGTTCGACCAGCCAACCCCCTACGGTCTGGTCTACCCGGTGTGCACGGCGGACGGTTCGGCCCCGTCCAGCCAGCGCGGCCGCACCTGGGAACACCTCACGGCGTCCGGCCGAGACCTCCGGCCGGTCAGCGGGTGACGCCCGGAGGTCTCCCACCCACGGGGTCGTAGGCGAGGAGCCTGCGACCCCACTTTTTCGCCGTGGGGACGGCCGGGAGCGCGGGACGCCTCCGCGGCGGACCGGCGGACCTCGCGGTGACCGGGTGCCACGGCGTTTCCCCGGCCGGCGTCGGTGGTGATCGGTAGGCTGCCGGTGGGCGACGCGAGGGAGGCCGAGTGACGGCGAGCGAGGGGCGACTGGTCGGCGACCTCGCCAAGGCCATCGACGAATCGGACTTCGCGTGGTCGCTGGTGCTGGTCGGCGAGGACCAGCGGGACAAGCTGGCGGCGTTGACCAGCGACCTGCTCGGCAAGCCGTCCACGACCGGCGACGGCAAGCAGATCACGTCGGGTTACGCCTACTGGGGCATCGGGCCCACGATCGCCTGGGCGCACGCCTGCGCCGATCCGTTCTACCTGGTGATGAAGCAGAGCCTGGACTCGTTCACGCGCCGGTGGAGCCGGGTGCGCGGCAAGGTCGGCTCGGGCTTCCACCACGTGAGCTTCGGCGTCGGCACCGGCCACAAGGACCGGCTCGTGCTGGACCACCTGCTCGACCACAACCCGGACCTGCTGTACGTGCCGGTCGACATGAGCTCGGAGATGCTGCGGCTGGGCACCCAGCAGGCCACCCACGGGCTGCGCGTGCGCGGGCACCGGGTGGTGCCGGTGCAGCTGGACTTCTCGATCCCGGAGAACCTGGCCGAGTTCCGCGACCTCGTGCACCGGATGGTCGGCGACGAGCCCGTGCTGTACTCCCTGCTGGGCAACACGATGGCGAACTTCGACCACGACGCCGAACTGCTCGCGGGCCTCACCGGGCTGGTCCGGCCGCAGGACCTGTTCCTGCTGGAGGTCGCCACCACCGACGCGCTGTCCGACGAACTCGCCCAGGACGCGGTCGAGGAGTACGCGCGCAGCCGCGCCTACCGCGAGTTCGCGACCAGCGCGTTGATGCACAACACGGACCTGACGATCACGCTGGACGCGGTGCGGTTCCGGGGCGCGGTCGAGGGCGACCGGGCGTTGAAGGTGAAGGTCGTGTACCAGAACGGGACGGGCGGCGACATCATGATGATGCTGCCCGACCGCACGCGCGTGCCGTTCCCGGACCAGGACACCATCCGCCTGTACCTGACCCGCAAGTACGCGCGGAAGGCGTTGGACGGGGTGGTGGGGGCAGCCGGGATGCGCAAGGTCGTCGGCACGCACTCCGACTTCCCGGTGCCGCGCTCGGCGCAGGGGTTCGGCATGGACCTGCTGCTGCTCGCGCCCGGCGGGCCGGACGAACCGGCGACGTCCGGGTCGGGCAGTCGTGCCCGCGACATCTGGGAGCACTGAGCCGCCGATGACCAGGGTCGTCATCACCGCGCTCACGTTCGGCGCGCTCGCGGTGGCGATGGTGCTGGGCGTGTCGTGGCTGGTCGTGTCGCCGCCCGGGGAGCGGTGGGAGCCCGCCGTGAACTCGCTGGCGCTGCTCGCGGGCATCACCGGCATCTTCGCCGAGCGGTGGGCGGCGCAGCGCGAGCAGCGCGAGCAGGCCATCGGGTCGATCAGGCTGGAGATGGCCCGCAACCGGGAGACGCTCGACGGCGGGGAGTTCGGCGCCGCGACCAGACCCGGCAGGCGGCTCTACCCGCGGTTGATCCAGTCGGCGGTCGACTCGGCGTTCTCGTCGGGGGCGTTGAGCCCGCGTCGGGACGCCGAGCTGATCGACCTCCTGCACCGGTGGCGCAGTGCCGTCGGTTCGGTGAACCGGAGGCTGGAGATGACGGAGACGCTGATGTTCACCAGCGCGTCGGCCGAGGAGGTCGAGCAGCTGCACCGGGCGTTGCACAGCAAGGGCAGCTTCATCCAGGGCGTGCGCGCCCTGCTCGACGAGACCCAGGCATACCTGGGCGAACTGCCCCGCTGACCCGAGAGTCCAACACCCGGGTCGCGAGAGTCCGACGCTCAGGCCGGCCAAGTTCTACGTCCAGGACCTTCGATTTGTTGACTCGCGAGTGAAGAACTCTCGGGGCCTGAGCGTTGGACTCTCGCGGGGGTCAGCTGGCGGCGAGGAGGTCCTCGTCGGTGGTCAGGGCCAGGCCGTCCACCCAGCGGGCCACGGCGGCCGGGTCCGGGCGCACCGGGCCGCGCAGGCGGGACAGGACGAACGGCGGCTCGGCGCTGTCGCTCTCGACCGCCACGGCCCAGCCGCGCGCCTCGTCCCAGAGGAGGGCGACGTCGCGGTCCGGGAAGCCCGGCAGCCGGCCGTCGAGCGCCAGGTAGGCGCTGCCTGCCTGCGCGAAGAAGGAATCACCCCGAAGCCCCAGTGCGCGCGTCACCTGGGTGACGTACGCGTGCAGGGCGCGGATCTCGTTCTCGTCGAACTCCCAGTCCACTTGAGCACCCCCGAAGGCCGACAACCGCGCCGTGGTGACCGACGCGATCCGGGGTAACCCGTACGGACGTCCCTCAAACAAGTGCGTTCGGTTTCACACACTCGGAGTCACCTGTCCGGGTGTCGGGTCCGGCGGGCGAGTCGGCCGGCGACGAGCACGGCCCGCCGACCGCTGGGCCAAGTGCCGCAGGGTCCTGCCGCCGGGTACCGCCACCCGGCGGCACGTGCCTCCGCCGCAGGTCGCAGCGGGTTTCCCGGAACGCGGCCACGGGTAGGGGCCGGGCACGACGACTGGAGGACGGGCGATGCTCAGGCGGACCACGGCGGTCTTGGCCGCACTGCTCCTGCTGCTGACCGGGTGCGACGTCGTGGGCTCGCTGCCCGCGGCCGGTGGTGGCACCACGGTGGACCGGGTGCCCGAGGGCACCGTCGACGGCCCGACCGCGCAGACCCTGCTGGCGCGGCTGGCCGTGGCCGAGCCCGGCCGGATGAGCGGTTACGCGCGGGACTGCGACAACGGCGCGGGGTGCGTGTTCGGGCGGCCGTGGGAGGACGTGGACGGCGACGGCTGCGACCAGCGCAGCCAGGTCCTGGCCCGCGACCTGACCGACGTGCGGCGCAAGGAGGGCCGGTGCGCGGTCGAGTCCGGCTCGCTGCTCGACCCCTACACCGGTGACACCGTGACGACCGTGTCGAAGATCCAGATCGATCACGTGGTGCCGCTGGCCGAGATGTGGCGCAGCGGCGCGGCGGCGTGGCCCCGGGAGCGGCGGGTGGCGGCGGCGAACGACCTGCGCAACCTGCTCGCCGTGCAGGGCGGGGTCAACCAGTCGAAGGGCGACCAGACGCCGGACGAGTGGATGCCGCCGAACGGCGCGTTCGCCTGCCAGTACGGGCGGGTCTACGTCACGGTGAAGGCCGAGTACGGGCTGAGCGTGACGGCGGCCGAGCGGGGCGCGCTGGAGCGGGCCCTCGCCACCTGCGCGGCCTAGGCCGGGCGCGGGGTGTCCACGGCGAGGGCGGCGATCCCGTCGAGGTAGTCGGCGGTGAAGCCGCCCGTCAGCAGCTCGGTCTCGGCGACCACGACGGTGGTGCCGTCGAGCGTGTCGGAGTCGTAGTTCAGCGCGGTGAACGGCACGTCGTCCACGCGCAGCAGCGCGCCGGGCAGCGGGCGGATGTCGCCGGTCCCGTGGACGTCCTCGACGCGCTTGAACTCGCGCGCCTTCGCCCGGTCGTCGAACTCGACCCACGCGACGGACACCAGGATCGTGCCGCCCTCGTCGTCGGTCAGGGTGAACAGCACCCGGTCGAGCACGACGCACGGCGTCGCCGTCAGCAGCTCCTGGACCTGCCCGAACGAGTGCGCCGCGCAGTCGGCGTCCTGCCGGGTCGCCCGGTCCACGACGCGCAGCCCGTTGTCGCGCCACACCTGGTCCGGGTCGGCGGGGGCCGCGAGCCCGCTCGCGCCCGCCGCCACCGCACCGGCCACCGCCACGGCCGCGACCACCCCACCGGTTCCCACCAACAGCCTCCTCGGACCCGCGCTCCTCCCTGCTGGTACCCGGTACGACGGTAGTCCCGAACATCGGGGATCAGGGCGTTCGGGCGTCGAACGCCCGGACGACCGCGGCCATGTCCTCGTCCTCGTCGCCGGCAGCGGCGGCGTAGTACTCCCGGAGCAGCCGCATGAGCCGGTCGTCGACGCCGGCCGACGCCAGCGCGTCGGCGATGAGCCCCGCGTCCTTCAACGCGCCGTCGAGGCCGAACGACGGTGGCTCGAACACGCCGTCGATCATCGCCTTGCCCTTGACGTGCGCGTAGGCGCTGTCCACGGCGCCGCCCCGGATGGCGTCGAGGAACGCCGCGGGGTCCAGGCCCAGGCCGCGCGCGAGGGCGACCGCCTGCGCCGCGGCGGCGGTGATCGACAGGACCCAGGAGTTGGCCACGAGCTTGAGCCGCTGGCCGTCGCCCGGGTGGTCGCCGACCCACACCGTGCGCGAGCCGATGGCCTCGAACACGGGCGCCACCGCGTCCCGCGCGTCAGGCGACCCGGCCGCCAGCACGGTCAGCGTTCCCCGCTCGGCGGGTTCGCGGGTGCCGAGCACGGGCGCGTCGACGAAGCCGACGCCCTTGGTGGCGGCGAGTTCGGCCAGCCGCTCGGCGCCCTCGACGCCGACCGTGCCGCACTGCACCCACACCGCGTCGTCGCGCAGGCGGGGCAACGCGTCCACCATCACCTCGGCGGTCGCGGACAGGTCGAACAGCACGGTGATCACGACGTCCGCGCCGGTCACCGCCTCACCGGCGTCCTCGACGACGGTGGCGCCGTCGGAGGCCAGCGCCCGCGCCCTCTCGGGGCTGCGGTTCCACACGACCACGTCCAGCCCTGCGCGCAGCAGGCTGCGTGCCATGCCGGCGCCCAACAACCCGGTTCCCAGCACCACGACGACCATGCCCCCAACCTCCCACCGGAGGCGGGGCCGCGCATCCCCGGCGGGCGGGGACGCGGCGATTGACAAAGCGGAACAGCGCTCCGTATATTTGCGGAACAACGCTCCGCTTAAGGCGGGCGCTCGCGGAAGGAACACCATGAGCCGAACTCCCACCCCCGTGCTCTCGGTCGCCCCGGTGACGCTGCCGACCCCCGACCGGGCCGTGGACCTGCAACTGCGCGTCTCCGCACCGGTGACCGGGGACGAGCTGCCGGTCGTCCTGCTCTCGCACGGCCACGGACCCTCGAACCACCTGTCCTCGCTGAACGGCTACGCACCACTCGCCCACCACTGGGCGGCGAGCGGGTTCGCCGTCATCCAGCCGACCCACCTGAGTTCGCGGACGCTGGACCTGGGGGACCACCCGGAGGCCCCGCTGTTCTGGCGGTCGCGCGCCGAGGACATGACGCGCGTCCTCGACCGGCTCGACGAGGTGGAGGCCGCCGTCCCGCAGCTCCTCGGGCGCCTGGACCGGAGCAGGGTCGCGGTGGCCGGGCACTCGATGGGCGGGCACACCGCGAGCCTGCTGCTGGGCGCGCGGCTCACCGACCCGGTCGACGGCGCCGAGGTGGACCTGGCCGACCCCCGCATCACGGCGGGCGTGCTGCTCGCCGCGCCCGGCCGGGGCGGTGACGCCCTGACCGAGTCCACGGCGGAGCGCTACCCGTTCTTCGCCACCACCGACTTCTCCACGATGGGCAAGCCCGCGCTCGTGGTCGCCGGCGACGAGGACCCCTCCGCCCACCTGACGGTCCGGGGCCCGGAGTGGCACACCGACCCGTACCACCTCTCCCCCGGCCGCAAGGCGCTGCTCACCCTGTTCGGCGCGGGGCACGGGCTCGGCGGCGTCTCCGGGTACGACGTCGCCGAGACCACGGACGAGAACCCCGCGCGGGTGGCCGCGGTCCAGCGGCTCACCGCGGCCTACCTGCGCAGCGAGCTGCACCCCGGCGACCCCGCGTGGCAGCGGGCGTGCGACGCGCTGACGACCGGGCCCGGCGCGCTCGGCCGGGTCGAGTCCAGGTAGCCGCTCCTACGGCGTGGTCGGCAGGTAGGTCGGGGCGCCGCGGGCGCGCGTCGACCGCTCGAACGCGGCGGCGAAGCCCAGCACCGCGGCGTCGGCGCGGTGACCGGCCATGAACGAGACGCCGATCGGCAGCGGACCCGCGAAGCCCGCCGGGACGGTGGCGTTCGGGTAGCCCGCCACCGCCGCCGGGGTGGACGAGCCGATCTCGAAGGCGTCACCCGCGCCGTACCCCGTCTTCCACGCGGGACCGTTGGCCGGGGCCATGATCACGTCGAGCCGGTGCGCCGCCAGGGTCTCGTCGATCGAGCGGCGGGCCAGGGCGGTGGCGGTGCGGCGCTGCTCCCGGTACACCGGGTCGGTCGGCGGCGGGGCGTTGACGGCTTCGAGGAACAGCTCCTGGCCGAACCTGCTCAGCTCGACCGGGTCGGCCTCGTTGAACGCGATCAGCTCGCGCAGCGTCCCCGGCACGCCCGGCCGGGTCCCGAGGTACCGCTCCAGGTCGTGCTTGAACTCGGTGAGCAGCGCCGGGAACTCGGCGGCCTCGATCTCGTCCTGGTGGGGCAGGTCGACCTCGACGACGGTGGCGCCGGCGGTGCGCAGCGCGTCCACGGCCGACCGCACCACGCGGTCGACCTCCGCGTTGCGGCCCGCCTTGCGCCACACGCCCACCCGCGCGCCGCGCAGCCCCGCGGACGACAGCGCGGCCACGTGGTCGACGCCGGAGAGCGCGGACATCAGGACGGCGGCGTCCACGACGTGCCGCGCCAGCGGTCCGGCGGTGTCCTGCCGCGACGAGACCGGCACGATGCCGTCCGCGCTGACCAGCCCCAGCGTGGGCTTCAGGCCGACCACGCCGTTCTGCCCGGCCGGGCACACGATCGACCCGTCGGTCTCGGTGCCGACGGCGACCTGCGCCAGCGACGCGGCCACCGCCGCGGCCGCCCCCGACGACGACCCGCACGGGTTGCGGTCCAGCACGTACGGGCTGTTCGTCTGACCGCCGACGCCCGACCAGCCCGACGTCGACCGGGTGGACCGGAAGTTCGCCCACTCCGACAGGTTGGTCTTGCCCAGCACCACCGCGCCGGCCTCGCGCAGCCGGGTCACGAGCGCGGCGTCGTCGCGGGGCGGCACGTGCAGCGCCCGCGAACCGGCGGTGCTCCCCATCGCGCGGGTGTCGATGTTGTCCTTGAGCAGCACGGGGATGCCGTCCATCAGCCCCTTCGCGCGCCCGGCGGCCCGGCGGCGGTCGCTCTCCGCCGCCTGGCGCAGCGCGCCGGGGTTCACCACCAGCACGGACCGGACCAGGCGGTCCACCGTCCCGATGCGCCGCAGGTAGGCGCGGGTCAGGTCGACCGAGGTCAGGGTGCCCTCGTCCATGCGGCTCACCAGCTGCGGGATGGTGGCCCCGTCCAGGTCGGGGACCGGGTGGGCGTGGGGGTGCGCCGGCGGTGCGACGAGGAGCGCGCACAGCGGGGCCGCGAGCAGGGATCGCATGCGGTCCACCCCAGACCCGTTCGCACGCCCGGGCAACTCCCGGGTTGCCGTCGCCGCGGCGCCGCGCGCCTCAGGGGTTGGGGGGCGCTTCGGCGATCCGGGCGTGCAGGCGTTCCCTGATCTCCTCGGGTGTGTAGGCGCGGCGCTTGCGCTCCGCGCGGGCGATCACCGCACCCGTCGCGGCGACGCCCGCGACACCGGCCAGTCCGAGCAGCTTCCACCAGCGCATCTGCCTAGGCTACCGGGATGGCTGGGACGAAGATCGGTCTGGACGAGGCGGTCGAGCTGACCCGCACGGGCGACGTGTGGCTGTTCCGCGGCAGTTCGGCCGCCGACCGCGCGATCCGGGTGACGACGAACAGCCCCGTGAACCACGTGGGCATGACCGTGGCGGTGGAGGACCTGCCGCCGCTGATGTGGCACGCCGAGCTGGGCCGCTCGCTGCCGGACGTGTGGACCGGCACGCACCACCGGGGCGTGCAGCTGCACGACCTGCGCGAGGCCGTGCTCGTGTGGGCGCGCCGGTACGGGCAGCGGGCGTGGCTGCGGCAACTCGACCTGCCGACGACCAGCGAGCAGGACGACGCCGTGCTCAGGACCGTGGCCCGGCTGAACGGCACGCCGTTCCCGTCCACGGCGCGCCTGGCGACGCGGTGGCTGCGGGGCCGGCTGCCGAACCCGCGCCGCTCGTCGGAGGCCACCCTGGAAACGGCCTACTGCGCCGAGGTGGTCGCGGTGACCTACGAGGCGATGGGCCTGCTGCCCGCCGGCCGCCGCGCCAACTGGTACGACCCCGGCCGGTTCTGGAGCGGTGACGAGCTGGAACTGGAGGCCGGTTACCGGTTGGGCGAGGAGATCGCGGTGGAGATCCCCGCCGGATGACCCCGACCGGATGACCCTGTGCCCGCCGCGGTCGAGCCTGTGGTCGAGGTGGTCGGCGGGCGGGTCGACGTGCTGGCTCGCGCCGCACGGCGTCGCGCGCACGCCGAGTCGACCCACAGTGCTCGGCCGGCGGCGCGGTGCGCCGGTGCCGACCGCCTTCGTCCGGGTGTTGTCCGGAAACGACCGTGCGGAACGGTCCGCGGCCCTACCATCCCAGCGGTGAACAGGCGTTCGGGCGTGGTAGTGGCGGTGCTGGCCGGGTGCGCGCTGGCCGGGTGCGCGGCGGAGGCGGACGTGCCCGAGCAGCCACCCGTCACCGGTCTGCTCGGCGCGCTGGCGGGCGTGCGGGCCGCCGACGGGTCGACCGCGTACGTCGAGTACGGCGACGTGGCCGCGGTGCGCGCGCTGGTCGCCGCGGACGGTCAGCGGTTCGGCGGGCTGGCCGGCTACGGCTACTCGGACCTCGCCTCGCGGGCGGGGAAGGTCGCGGAGGTCGTCGGCTTCGACGCCTCGGCGGCCACGTCGGCGCTGCGCGTGGGCGAACCCCCGACGTGGGCGGCGGTGCTGCGGCTCGACGTGGACGTGGCCGCCGTGGAGGGGAAGCTGACCGCGCTCGGCGGCGAGCGCGACCGGTCCGGCACGTGGACCACCGCCGGTGACGGCGAGGTCGTGCCGCGCGGCCCGCTGGCGAAGACCGGTGTGGTGAGCGGGTTCCAGCGGGTCCGCGTCGAGCCGGGCGCGGTCCGGCACGGCACCGGCGGCGAGGCGCTGCGGTGGGTCGCCGACCCGGGCGACCGCACCCTGGCCGACGACCCGATGACCGGTGAGCTGGCCCGGTGCCTGGGCGACGTGGTGGCGGCGGTGATCACCGGCCCGAAGGCGGGGTTGCCGCTCGCCGCCGGGGTCCGCGCGACGCCGGCGGGCGAGGCGGTCGAGGTGGTGTGCGTGCCCGACGAGAACCCGAACGCACTGCGCGACCTCGTGGCGACGAACCTGGAGACGGCGCGGACCGGCCGGCCCGAGTGGCCGAGGCTGCTGCCCGGTGCGGCGGCCGAGCAGCCCGCCGACCAGACCGGCGTGGTGCGCGTGGCCGTGCCGGCGGGTCCCGGCACCCAGGCCGGGCGGGTGCTCCAGGCGTTGCAGCGCGGCGACCTGGCCACGCTGTTCAGCTGACCGGCCTCCTGGGGACCGGCGCACCCGGTTCGCGCCGGATCGTCCGGCGGAGCAGCGGCGGCGCCAGGGCGAACCCGACCACGGCCCACAGCCCGAGCGCCACAGCGGTCCACGGCGGTCCACACCGGCCGCCGACCCCGGCCGCCACCGCCGCGTCCGGCAGCGGGGCCGACCGCAGGCCGAGGCCGAACCAGTACAGCGGGAACGCCTGGCCCACCGCCTGCGCCCACCCCGGCAGGGCGGTGAACACGGCACTCATCGCCGGCACGCCGGGCACGCCGTGCCCGGCGTGCGCGCCCAGCGGCAGGTCCGCGCGGCGGGCGCCTTGGACCGCCACCTGGACCGGTACCCGGCGGAACCGGCCTGAGCGCGGCGCTCGGCCGGTCGGCCCGGCGCTCGACCGGTCGGGTGCTCAGCCGGTCAGCCCGGCCTCGTGGGCGAGGATCGCGGCCTGCACGCGGTTGGCCACGTCCAGGGTGTTCAGGATCGCGCTGACGTGCGCCTTCACGGTGCCCTCGGCCAGGTTGAGCCGCCGGGCGACCTCCTGGTTGGACCGGCCCTCCCCCACCAGGGCGAGCACGTCGCGCTCCCTCGGCGTCAGCGCCGCCACGCGTTCCCTGGCCCGGCGGCCCGCCCGGCCGCCGCGCAGGTCCGCGACGACGCGCCGGGCGATCCGGGGCGACAGGTACGCACCGCCCTCGGCCACCGCCCGCACGCCGATCAGCAGCTCGCGCGGGTCGGACGCCTTGAGCAGGAACCCGTCCGCGCCGTCGTCCAGCGCCGCGGCCACGTACTCGTCCTCGTCGAACGTGGTCAGCACGACCACCGCCACGCCGGGCAGGGTGCGGCGCAGCTCGCGGGCCGCCGCCAGCCCGTCCTGGCGCGGCATCCGGATGTCCAGCAGCACGACGTCCGGCCGGTGCGCCCGCGCGAGGGCCACGGCCTCGTGGCCGTCACCGGCCTCGGCCACCACCTCGATGCCGGGGTCGGTGTCGAGGATCGCCCGCACGCCCGCGCGGACCAGCGCCTCGTCGTCCGCCAGCAGCACCCGGATCACGCGTCCTCCTCCACAGCGGACTCGAACGGCAGGCGGGCCGCCACGGTGAAGTCCGGGTCCCGCCGGACCACCAGTCCGCCGCCCAGCACCCGGACGCGCTCGGCCAGGCCGGCCAACCCCGTGCCGCCGTTCCCGACCGCGCCGTTCCCGACCGCGCCGTTCCCCCCTGGGCCGCTCACGGGGTTCGACACGGTCACCAGCACCTCGTCCGCGCACCGGTCCACCCGCACCGACACCGGTCGGCCCGGCGCGTGGCGGGCCGCGTTGGTCAGCGCCTCCTGCACCACCCGGTGCACGGCGCGGTCCACCAGCGGCGGCAGGGCGGGCGACCCGGTGCGGGTCAGCACGACCGGGAGGCCCGCGTCGGCCGCGCGCCCGACCAGGTCCTCCACCGGCTCGTCCGGCGTGCCGACCGGGGTGGCGCCCTCACGCAGGACGCCGAGCGTGTGCCGCAGCCGGTCGGTGGCGTGGACGGCCGACGCGCGCAGCTCGGCCGCCGACCGGCGGACCCGGTCCGTGTCGGCGGTCAGCTCCAGCGCGCCCGCCCGCAGCGCGATCAGCGCCAGCTCGTGGCCGAGCGAGTCGTGCATGTCGGTGGCGATCCGGGCGCGCTCCCGCAGCCCGGCCTGCTCGGCGACCAACTCCTGCGCGCGTTCGAGCTGCGCGATGCGCTCCCGGCCCGCGGTGATCAGCTCGGCCTGCTGGCGGCGGAACAGGCCGACGAGCCTCGGCAGCACCACGAACACGGCGAGGCTCGCCAGCACGCCCATGCCCTCCGGGATCGCCACGACCCCGACGGCCACCCCCACCGCCGCCGCCGAGCCCAGGACCGCGCCGCCGCACCGGGTGGGCAGGTGGCGGCCGTGCAGGTAGGAGGCGACGGCCAGGGCGATGAACAGCAGCTGCCGCCAGAGGGGCAACGCGTCGGTGTCCAGCCCGTTGAGCACGCCGACCGCCGCCAGCACCGCCAGGGCCACGCCGTTCCCCACCGGGCCGTTCCCCACCTGGCCGCTCCTCACCGGGCGGACTGTACCGACCGCAGCCGCACCACCCGGGCGAACGCCACGACCAGCCCGGACAGGGCCGCGACGCCCAGGGCGATCGTCAACGGGGCCGCGAAGTACGTCAGCTGCTCCCAGGTCACCGTGCGGCCTGACGAGACCACCTCGATCGAGTACGGGTAGGCCGCGAACACCGCGACCGGCAGCAGCACGGGCAACAACCGCGCCACCGCACGCCACCGCGCGGCCCCCGCGCGCCGCTCCGCCCACCGCCGGGCCCGCCGCACACCCACCACGGCCAGTACCGCCGAGGCCGCCACGACGAGTCCCAGCACCAGCTCGAACGCCTGCCGACCGCCACCCGGGTCCTCGGGCCGCCCGCCCTCGGCGATCGCCGCCAGGCCCTCCAGGACCGGGTAGGTGTCGTCCTGCACGCCCGCGCCGTTGGTCAGCACCGCGAAGCCGTGACCGGTGCCCGGCACGATCGCCTGCACGGCGTTGTAGGTGAACAGGTTGCCCGAGTGGGTGAGCCGGCCGGCGTCGTCGGGCGCCCAGCCCATCGCGTACTCGTCCACAGTGGACGGCGTGTGCATCGTGCGCAGCCCCTCGGCGGACACGAGCCGCGTCCCGTACCCGTTCTGGGACACCAGCCACCGGCCCAGGTCGGCGGCCGTCGTGATGACGCCGCCCGCGCCGCTGTCGTCGTGGAACCCGGGCATCTCCGGCCTCGGCACCCACGCGCCGAACAGCGAGTTGTAGCCGTCGGCGGGGCGCAGTTCGTCGTCCGACACCGCGCTGCGGGACATGCCGAGCGGCGCGAACACCGCCTCGCGCAGGTAGTCGCGGAACCGCCGGCCGCTCGCCACCTCCACCAGGCGCGCGGCCAGGTCGTAGTTCACGTTGCAGTACCGGTAGCGGGTGCCCGGGTCGTCCGCCAGCGAGTCGGCGCGCAGCCGGGACGCGTAGTCGGCGAGCGACGTCGCGTCCCGCAGCGCCTCGGTGTCGACGGTGGTGTCGGAGAGGCCGGACGTCTGGTTGAGCAGGTGCCGCGCGGTGATCCGCTCGTGGCGCGGATCGGCCATCGTGAAGCCGGGCAGCCGCGCGGCGACCGGCTCGTCGAGCGCGATCCGGCCGTCCTCGACGAGCGTCATGACCGCCATCGCGGTGAACGACTTGCTGACCGACGCGATCCGCATCGGCGTGTCGGCGGTGACCGGGTTCCCGTCCGAGTCGTGCCCGAAGCCGGTGGCGAGCACGACGCGGTCGCGGTGCGTCACGACGGCGGCCAAGCCGGGCAGGCCGGTGCTGCGCGCGGCGCGTTCCAGGTAGTCCTCGAAGTCGGTGGCCGGGTCGGCGTGCGCCGCGGGGACGGGTGCGGCCAGGACCAGCACCAGGGCGGTGATCAGGTATTTCACCCGGGGAACGCTACGAACCGGTCGGGAGCGCGGACATCTGCCGATCGACCCGCACCACCCCCGACGAAAGTCAGGGGTCCCCGGGAGTCGTGCGCTCACGACGGCCATGCCGGCACGAACGTAGAACTCACGGGACCTGAACGTTGGACTCGCCGGGTGCGTGGTGGGCCGGGGAGGGGCCGGGCGGGGTGTGGGGGTGTCCTGCCGCACCGGTGGGGCCGGCTTAGGGTCGGTGCGTGCGCGGGCCGGTGGAGGAGTGGTTCCTGTCCGCCGTCGCGCGGTTCGCCGGGCCGGTGCGCGGGGTCGGGGTCGCCCTGCTCAGCGCGTTCGGCGTGCTGTCGGTGCCGGACGGCGGGGTGTGGATCGCGCTCGCCGTGCTCGGGCTGGTGCTGCTCGGGGTGGTGGCGGACTTCGCGGGGCCCCGGGTGGCGTTCGTGCCGGCCCTGGTGCGGGTGGTGGCGGTGTGCGCGGCGCACGGGGTGGTCGGGGGTAGCGAGCAGTGGGCGCTGAACGTGCTGACCACCACCGCCGTGACGTTGCAGTGGGAGTGGTCGGCCCGGGTCACGGTGCCGGCCACGGCCCTGCTGCTGGTCGTGCACGGGTCGGCGGTCGGGTGGAGCGGCACCGCCGTGCTGCGGGTCGTGGTCGAGTGCGCGTTGGCCCGGGGCGCGTTCGTGCTGCTGCGCCGGTCCACGCGCCGGGTGGACGGGTTGCGGGCCCGGCGGGCGGCGTCGGAGCGGGCCGAGGCGGTCGCGGTGGAGCGGCGGCGGCAGGAGCGGGAGTACCTGGCGCTGCTGCACGACACGGCGTCGGCGACGTTCCTGGTGGTCGCGGTGGGTGGCGCGGACCCGGCGGCGGTCGCGGGGTACGCGCGGCGCGACCTGGAGCTGTTGAGTGGGAGCGCGAGCGGGGCGCCCCGGGAGAGCGTGGTGGACGTGGGGGCGGCCGTGCGGGCCGTCGTGGAGCGTTCGCCGTTGCGGGTCGAGGCCGTCCTGGAGACCGTGCTGGTGCCGCCCGCGGTGGCGTTGGCGCTGGTCCGGGCGGTGCGCGAGACCCTGGTCAACGTCGAGCGGCACGCCGGGGTGACCGAGGCCTCGGTCACCGTGCTGCCGGTCGGCGGCGGTGTCGAGGTGGTGGTGCGCGACGCGGGGCGCGGGTTCGACGTGGCGGCGGTGTCCGAGCACCGGCGCGGCATCCGCGGTTCGGTGGTCGAACGGGTGGCGGCGGTCGGCGGGCACGCGGAGGTCGTGTCCGGCGCGGGCGGCACGACGGTGCGGTTGACGTGGTCGCGTGACTGAGACCGGCCCCGACGGGATCGCGACCCTGCGGCGGGTGCTGCTGGTCGTGACGGCGGTCGTGCAGGTCAGCCTGGGGGTCCTGCCGCTGGTGAGCCACCCGCACGGGCCTGGCGCCGTGATCTCGTTCGTCGTGCTGGGGCTGGTCGCGGTGGTGTGCGCGTTCTGGGTGCTGCCCCGCCGGCCGCTGCCGTGGCCGGTGGTGGCGCTCGGCACCGCGGCCGTGCTCGCCGCCTCGGTCGTGGCCACGGCCGCGCTGCCGCCGGACGGCCACTTCCTCGACGCGCACTGGTCGTACGGCCTCGTCGGCTGGCACCTGCTGGTGCTGCTGGTCGACCGCGTCCCGCTGCTGCTCGCCGCGCTGGGCGCGCACACCGCGCTCGACGTGGCGCAGTTCGCGCTGGCCGGGACGCCGGACCGGGAGGAGATCGGCGGCGCGGGCGTGGTCGTCCTGGGCGTCACCAGCTTCCAGCTCGGTGTGCTCCTGCTCACCCGGGCCCTGGTGCGCACGGCCCGCCAGGCCGCCGAGGCCGCCGCCGAGCGGGAGCGCGCCGAGACCCGCACCGCCCTGGCCCGGCGGTGGGAGGAGGACCTGCGCGCCGGGTTCGCCGGGCAGCTCGGCGCCACCGTGCCGCTGCTCGCGGACCTGGCGGACGGCGTCCTCGATCCGCGCGCCGAGGAGACGCGGTCGCGGTGCGCGCTCGCCGCCACCCAGCTGCGCCGGCTGTTCGCGGAGAACGACGACGTGCCCGACCCGCTGGTGCACGAGGTGAGGGCGTGCGTGCACGTCGCCGAGCGGCGGGGACTGGCCGTGTCGCTGGCGGTCAGCGGCGCGCCGGTGCCGGTGCCGACGGACGTGCGGCGGGAGCTGACCGGACCGGTCGCGGTGGCGTTGTCGGGGGCGCGGGAACGGGCCCGGGTGAGCCTGCTGCGGACCGGGACCGAGGTGCGGGTGGCGGTCATCACCGACGGCGTGGCGGGATCGACGGCCGACGGGGGAACCGCGACGGGCCGGGTCGAGGTCGAACGGGGTACGTACGGTGGGCAGGCGCGGATGGAGGCCAGATGGCGGACGAGCTGACCGCGGTCGTCGTGGACGACCACCCGGCGGTGCGCGCGGGGGTCGCCTACTGGCTGTCGTCGGGCACTCCACCGATCACCGTGGTCGCGGCCGGCGAGGACGTGCGGGCGGCGTGGCTGGGCGAGGGCGCGCGGGCCGACGTGGTGATCCTCGACCTGCACCTGGGCGGTCCGACGCCGGCGCTGGGCGACCTGCGGCGGCTCGTGGAGGCGGGGCGGCGGGTGGTCGTGTACTCGATGCGCGCCGACGACGAGATCGCGCTCCAGTGCCTGGAGCTGGGCGCGTTGTGCTACCTGACCAAGGCCGAGGGCGCGGACCACCTGGTGCAGGCGACCCGCGCGGCGGCGGCGGGCAGGCCGTACACACCGCCGTCGCTGGCGGGGGCGCTCGCGGGCGACCGGTCCGACCACCGGCCCGCGCTGTCGGCGCGCGAGGTCGAGGTGCTCGTCGAGTGGTTCCAGTCCGAGTCGAAGGACTTCGTGGCGCAGCGCCTGGGCATCTCGCTGAGCACGGTCAACTCGCACCTGGAGCGCATCCGGATCAAGTACGCCCTGATTGGACGGGAGGCGCCGACCAAGGCGGCGCTGGTCGCGCGGGCGATCCAGGACGGCCTGATCGGCGTCGACGACCTCTGAGCCCCTGTGGTGCGAACGACCGACGCGGGACTGCTCCGATCGGCGTTAGCCTCGGGTGCCGTTCTACCCTTGGGAGTTGCCTTGACGCACGTCCGCACCACCCTGCTCACCGCCGCCTGCGCGTCCGCCCTGCTGCTGTCGGCCTGCGGCGGCGACACGGACGGCACGCCGGTGTCCGCGCCGACGGGTGGTGCCACGACGGGCAGCGCGACCGAGGAGACCACCTCGTCGTCGGCCGCACCCACCTCGGCCTCCGCGAAGGACGTCCCGGCCGGCGACGTGACCGCGCCCGGCACGGAGCTGGCGGTCGGCGACCGGGCCGTCGTGCCCTTCAAGTACGGCACGGACAAGAACGGCACCATCGCCGTCACGGTCACGGCGATCGAGCAGGGCGACAACGCGGACCTGGCGAAGTTCGGCGACAAGGCCAAGGGCATCACGCCGTTCTACATCCGCGTGTCGGTGGAGAACGTGGGCGGGACGGACCTGTCGTACAGCTCGGTGAGCCTGCGCGGCCTCGGCGCGGACGGCAAGGGCACCGGCGTGATCATCAGCGGCGACACGGACAAGTGCGAGTCGGAGACCGCCGCGCGCGACTTCACGACCGCCGGCGCGAAGTACGAGACGTGCGTGCTCTCGGCGGCCCGCGAGGGCTCGGCGGTCACCGGGGCGAGCTTCGACAAGGGCGGCGACGCCTACGTGGACGACCCCATCGTCTGGAAGAACTGACCCGCACCGCCTCCGCGATCGGCGTCCGTTCGGCGCTGATCCGCGCACCGCGCCGGCGGTACCGTGGTGGCACACCGCCTCCGTCACGCTGTCGCGATGCCCGGAGGTCCGTCCGATGACACCACTGGCGCGGCTCGCTGCCGCCCTGGTCACCCTCGCCGCCGCCCTGGTCTGGAGCCCGCCGGCCCAGGCCGTCGGCCGCGTCGACAACCCGTATGCCGGGGCGCGCCCGTACGTGGACCCCCAGTGGTCCGCCCGCGCCGCCGCCGAACCCGGTGGCGGCGCCGTCGCCGGTGAACCGACCGCCGTGTGGCTGGACGGCGTCGCGTCCGTCCACGGCGGGCACGGCCGGATGGGCCTGCGCGACCACCTCGACGAGGCGCTGCGCCAGGGCGCGGACCTCGTCCAGCTCGTCCTCCGCAACGCGCCGGGCCGCGACTGCGGGTGGCTGTCGACGAACGGCGAGCTGGCCGCGGACGAGCTGCCGCGCTACCGCGCCGAGTTCGTCGACCCGATCGTCGACGTCCTGGCCGACCCCGCGTACGCGGGCCTGCGGGTCGTCGTCGTGGTCGAGCCGAACTCGCTGCCGTTCCTGGTGACGCACGTGCTGCCGGAGGCCGACGCGACGCCGCGCTGCGAGGAGGTGAAGGCGAACGGCGCATACGTGGGCGCGGTCGGCTACGCGCTGGCGCGGCTCGGCGCGATCGGCACCACGTACTCCTACCTCGACATCGGCCACCACGGGTCGTTGGGCTGGTCGTACTACCGCGAGCCGTTCACCGCCCTGCTGCTGAAGGCGGCGAACACCGCGGGCAGCACGACCGCGGACGTGCACGGGTTCGTCGCGAACACGGCGAACTACTCGGTGCTGCGCGAGGAGCACATCACCAAGTCCACCATCGCGGGCCAGCCGATCCTCCAGAGCAGGTGGGTGGACTGGAACCCGTTCATCGACGAGCTGTCCTACGCGGACGCCGTGCGGCGGCACCTGGTCGCGGCCGGGTTCCGCGCGGGCGCGGGCGTCGTGGTCGACACCTCCCGCAACGGCTGGGGCGGGCCCTCGCGGCCGACCGGGCCGGGGTGGGAGCTGAACGTCGACACCTACGTCGACGGCGGGCGGCTCGACCGGCGGCTGAGGATCGGGAACTGGTGCAACCAGGTCGGCGCGGGGCTGGGCGAGCCGCCGACCGCGTCGCCCGCGCCGGACGTCGACGCCTACGCGTGGCTGAAGCCGCCGGGCGTGTCGGACGGGGCGAGCATCCCGATCCCGACCGGTGACGAGAACTTCAACCGGATGTGCGATCCGACCTACACCGGCTGGCCGGACTCGACGCCCGGCCCGACCGGCGCGCGGCCGGACTCGCCGCCGGCCGGGCAGTGGGACGCCGGCCAGTTCCGCGACCTGCTGCGCAACGCCCACCCGCCCCGTTAGGCCACCAGCCCCCCAGGCCACCTGCCCCGCTGGACCGCCTGTGAGGAGCGGCACGCGGGCCGGGGGCACCCGGGCCGGTAAAATCGTTTCAGTAGCTAATCAGTTCTGATCAGGTCCGGTCACCGTCGACGCGGGACACGGTGACAGGAGCGCATGCGCATGACCACGACCGCGGAGCCGTCGACGACCCGCCGGGGCGGCGCCACCGCCGCGATGGGCGCGATGGCGCTGGGCGGCTTCGCCATCGGCACCACCGAGTTCGCGACGATGGGCCTGCTGCCGCAGGTGGCGGAGACGTTCGACATCTCCATCCCCACCGCGGGCCACGCGATCAGCCTGTACGCGCTGGGCGTCGTGGTCGGGGCCCCGCTCATCGCGGGGCTGGCCGCGAAGCTGCCGCGCAAGGGCCTGCTGATCGCGCTGACCATCGCCCTGGCGGTCGGCAACGGGCTGTCGGCGCTGGCCCCGAACACCACGCTGCTGATGGTGTCCCGGTTCGTGGCGGGCCTGCCGCACGGCGCGTTCTTCGGCATCGCGGCCGTGGTCGCCACGACGCTCGTGCCACCGGAGCGGCGGGGCACCGCGGTCGCCCGGATCATGGTCGGCCTGACCGTGGCCAACCTGGTCGGCGTGCCCGTCGCCACCGCCGCCGGGCAGCAGATCGGCTGGCGGGTGGCGTACTGGGCGGTGACGGCGATCGCGCTGGTCACGACGCTGTCGCTGGCGAGGTGGCTGCCCCGCATCCCGGCCGCGCGGGACGCGGGCGTGGCCGCCGAGCTGCGCGCGTTCCGCCGTCCGCAGGTGTGGTTCGCGCTGGTCACCGGCATGATCGGGTTCGGCGGCATGTTCGCCGTCTACTCCTACATCTCGCCGATCACGACCGAGGTGACCGGACTGCCCGGCTCGGCCGTGCCGTGGGCGCTGGCGACCTTCGGCCTGGGCATGACGCTCGGCGCGATGACGGGCGGGCGGTTCATCGACCGGTCCGTGATGGGCAGCGTGTTCGGCGGGCTGATCGTGACCGCCGCCGTGCTGGTGGCGTTCGCGCTGACCGCGACCGTGCCCGTGCTCGCGTTCACCCTCGTGTTCCTGCTGGGCTACGTGACGCAGGTGCTCGCGGCGGCGTTGCAGGTGCGGCTGATGGACGCCTCGCCGGACGCGCCGTCGCTCGCCTCGTCGTCGAACCACGCGGCGCTGAACCTCGCCAACGGCGCGGGCGCGTGGCTCGGCGGGCTCGCCATCGCGGCGGGCTGGGGCTTCACCTCGACCGCGTGGGTCGGCGTGGCGCTGAGCCTGGCCGGGCTGGCCGTGGCCGCGCTGTCGGTCGTGGTCGAGCGCCGCTCGGCGGCCCGCGCGCCGGAGTACGCGGCGTCCTGAACGTCGAACTCGGTGGGCGCGAACGTACGACTCGCGCGGCGGGAACGCACGACTCGCGCGGCCTGGACGTACGACTCGCGGGGCGGCATAGGATTTCGCGGTCGCGTCCGTCGTGGAGGGGTGCCGTGGGCAAGGCCGTCAGCTTGATCCGTTCGTCCCGGTTGTCCGACGTCGCCGAGTACGCCTACGCGGCAGCGGTGGCCGCCGGGGCGCGGCTGGTGTTCCTGGCCGGGGCCTGCCCGCTGGACGAGGACGGGAACACGGTCGCGGTGGGCGACTACGCCGGTCAGGCCGCGCGGGCCGTGGAGAACATGCGGATCGCGCTGGAGGACGCGGGGGCCGGGATCGAGGACGTCGTCAGCACGCGCGTGCTCGTCGCCTCCACCCGGCAGGCCGACCTGGTGACGGCGTGGGAGGTGGTGCGCGCCGCGTTCGGCGACCACGACGTGCCCAGCACGCTGCTCGGCGTCACCGTCCTGGGGTACGACGACCAGCTCGTCGAGATCGAGGCCGTGGCCGCCCTCCCGGCGTGATCCCGGCGGGTCAGCAGACGCAGAACTCGTTGCCCTCCGGGTCGCGCAGCACGCCGAAGTAGTCGTCGCGCTCGTCGGTGGTGCGCATGTGCGTGGCGCCCAGCGCGACGAGCCGGACCACCTCGGCGTCGACCAGGGGGACGCGGACGGCCTTCGGGGTGCCGCGTGGGCCGCCCGCCCGGACGTCCAGGTGCACGCGGTTCTTGCCGTACTTCAGCTCCGGGACCCGCTGGAACAGCACGCGCGGGCCGTCGGGGGCGACGATCGAGGCCCAGTCGCCCTCCACGTCCCCGGTGCCGGCGTCCTCCAGCGCGTACCCGAGCACCTCGGCCCAGAAGGCGGCCTGGGCGCCCGGATCGCGGCAGTCGACCACGACTTGCAACTCCTTCGCCATGCCGGCGATCATGCCAGGCGGCAGCGGCGCCGCGGGGTGGTCGGCCACCGGGACGCGAGCGGCCCTGCCGCCGCGCCGGGTGACGGGTGAGCCGCCTGATCTAGCATCCGGGGCGTGGACCGAACGCGCCTGGGTGCCTGGACGACTCTCGGCTTGGCGGTGCTCCACGCGCTGTCCGCCCTGCTCAGCGGGGTGTCGGTGGAGCTGGTGGGGTTGGCGCTCGCCGTCAACGCCGCGGCCGCCGCCTCGGCGGTCTGGCTGCTGCGCCGCCCCGACCGCAACCGGTGGCCGCTGACCGCGTGGACGGCGGGCTTCTTCGGCTGGCACGCCACCGGTCTGGTCACCCTGGCCGGTCTGGTCACCACCGAGCTGGACGCCGTGTTCACGGTCGCCTCGGACGCGCGGCTGTCGATGCTCTACCAGGCGGTCCTCACCACGGCGGCGGCGTTCGCGGTGCACTTCCTGCTCCCCCGGCCCGCCGGCCGACCCTGACCACAGGCATATCTCATATATGAGATACGGTTCCGCCCTGTGACGGATGACCACGACGGTTCCAAGCCCTACCTGGCGCGCATCGGCGGCCTGATCCGCGACTCCCGCAGGCACCGCGGGTGGACGCAGGCGCAACTGGCGGAGGCGCTGTCCACCAGCCAGAGCGCGATCAACCGGATCGAGCGCGGCCACCAGAACCTCAGCGTGGACATGCTCGCGCGGATCAGCGAGGCGCTCGACTCGGGCATCGTGACGCTCGGGCAGGCCGCCCCGACGCACCTGCGGGTCACCGGCGGTCGCACGCTCTCCGGCTCCATCAGCGTCAAGACGAGCAAGAACGCGGGCGTGGCGCTGCTGTGCGCGTCGCTGCTCAACGCGGGCCGCACGACCCTGCGCAAGGTCGCCCGCATCGAGGAGGTCAACCGCATCCTGGAGGTGCTGAACAGCATCGGGGTGCGGACCCGCTGGCTGAACGAGGACAACGACCTGGAGATCGTGCCGCCCGCGAAGCTCGACCTGGCCGGCATCGACGTCGAGGCGGCCCGGCGCACGCGCAGCATCATCATGCTGCTGGGTCCCCTGCTCCACCACGAGGACGCGTTCGAGCTGCCCTACGCGGGCGGCTGCGCGCTGGGCACCCGCACCGTCGAGCCGCACCTGGTGGCGCTGCGCCCGCTCGGCCTGGAGGTGAAGGCCGTGGCGGGGCAGTACCACGTCGCGGTCGACCGCGGGGTCGGACCGACGCGGCCGATCGTGCTGACCGAGCGCGGCGACACGGTGACCGAGAACGCCCTGATGGCCGCCGCGCGGCGGGACGGCGTCACCGTCATCCGCAACGCCAGCCCCAACTACATGGTCCAGGACCTGTGCTTCTTCCTGGGCGAGCTGGGCGTGCGGATCGAGGGCGTCGGCACCACCACCCTCACCGTGCACGGTGTCGGCGAGGTGGACCGGGACATCGACTACTCGCCGTCCGAGGACCCGATCGAGGCGATGAGCCTGATCTCCGCCGCGATCGTCACCTCGTCGGAGGTGACCGTGCGGCGCGTGCCGATCGAGTTCATGGAGATCGAGCTGGCGCTGCTGGAGGAGATGGGGCTCGACCACGACCGGTCGGCCGAGTACGCGGCGGCCAACGGGCGCACCAGGCTCGTGGACGTCACCGTGCGGCCGTCGCGGCTCAAAGCGCCGATCGACAAGATCCACCCCATGCCGTTCCCCGGCCTGAACATCGACAACCTGCCGTTCTTCGCGCTGATCGCGGCGACGGCGCAGGGCTCCACGCTGATCCACGACTGGGTCTACGAGAACCGGGCGCTGTACCTGACCGAGCTGACCAAGCTGGGCGCCAAGGTGACCCTGCTCGACCCGCACCGGGTGTACGTGGAGGGTCCCACGCACTGGTCGGGCGCGGAGGTCATCTGCCCGCCCGCGCTGCGCCCGGCGGTGGTGGTGCTGCTGGCCATGCTCGCCGCGAAGGGCACCTCGGTGCTGCGCAACGTCTACGTGATCAACCGCGGCTACGAGCAGCTGGCCGAGCGGCTGAACCTGCTCGGGGCCGACATCAGCACGTTCCGGGACATCTGAGCGCGGTCGGGGCGGCCCGGCCGCGGGGTCGGCGCGGTCGGGTGCGGCCCGGGCTCGTCGGCGGGGTTCCCGTCGGCGGGGTCGGCGGGATCGGGGTCGGCGGGATCGGGGTCGGCGGGATCGGGGTCGGCGGCCAGGGCGCGCAGCGCCGCGCCCACCGGGTCGCGCGCCAGGCGTGACCGCACGCGGCCGAGCGCGGTGAGGACGGTGGCGCGCTGCCGGACGTCGGCGGGTTCGGTGTCCGCCGCCCGCGCCAGCAGGTCGGCGGCGGCGCGCGGGGTGCGTTCGACCAGGGTCGCGTGGTGGGCCACCAGCCAGGCCAGCACCCAGGCGTCGACCGGGACGGGTTCGGCGACGAGGTGCTCGGCGACGCGCTCCACCGGGGCGCCCGCCGACGCCAGCGCCTCGGCCGCCTGCCGGTGCAGGGCCGTGCGCACGGGCGTCGACAGGCTGTCGTGCAGCGCCATCCGCAGGTACGGGTGGCGGAACGCCAGGTGCTCGCCCGCCTCGACGACGACGGCGGCGGCGACGGCCTCGTCGAGCGGGTGCGCGAGGTCGAGCACCGGCCGGCCGGTCACCGCCGCCAGCTCGGGCACCCGGAACTCGACGCCGAGCAGCGCCGCCGACCGCAGCACGTCGCGGGCCTCGGCGGAGAGGACGTCGAGCGAGCGGCCGACAGCGGACAGCAGCGACGGCGGCACCTCGTCCGCGGCGGCGGCGTCCACGTCGGCGACGCCGGCCACGACCCGGACCGCGTCGCGCCGCACCAGGGCGTGCGCGACCTCCCGCAGGTAGAGCGGGTTGCCCGCGGCGCGCCCGACGAGCCCGCGCAGCACCGCGCCGGGGCGCGCGCCGACGATGTGGCCGACCAGCTGCTCGGCCTCGTCCGCCGCGAGCGGTCCCAGCGCCGCCACGTGGCCCCGCCGCGCCTCCACGCCGCGCCGCACGCGGGCCAGCTCCGGTCGGCCGGGGTCGGGGCGCAGGGCGGCCACCAGCAGCAGCGGGAGCTGGTGGGTGACGGCCGCGAGCCGGTGCCAGAGCACCACGCTCGCGTCGTCGGCCCACTGGAGGTCGTCGACCACCAGCACCAGGGGCGAGCGGGCGCACGTGCGGTCCACCAGCGCGAGGAGCCGGTCCACGGCCGCCGCCACCGGGTCGGTGGGCCCCCACCCGCCGTCCGGGTGCGCGTCCGGCGAGGCGGGCGCGACGTCCAGGCACTCCATGAGCACGTGCAGCGGGAACCTCATGCCGAGTTCGTCGGCGGCGGCCCAGCCGACCTGGCAGCCGCGGTCGGCCGCGTCGGCCAGGGACCGCGCCAGGAGTGCGGACTTGCCGATGCCGGGTTCGCCCTCCAGCCACACCGCCGCGCCGCGCCCGTCGAGCACGTCGGTCACCAGGGACCGCAGCAGCGCCGTTTCGGCGTGCCGGCCGACGAACGCGTCGGCGGACGCGGACGCCACCCGCGGCGGGACCACGACGAGGCGCGGCTCCGGCGGGGTGGCGAGGAGGGGGACGGGCGGCGGACCGGGCCGGGTCGCCGGGGCGTCCGCGCCGCCCAGGATCACCCGGTGCAGCTCGCGCAGCCCCGGACCCGGTTCGATGCCCTGGTCCGCGACCAGGGCGCGGCGCGCCTCCCGGTAGGCGTCCAGCGCCTCGGCGTGCCGGCCGGCCCGGTGCAGGGACAGCATCAGCAGCTCGCGCAGCGACTCCCGCCACGGGTGCTCGCGGACCAGCGCGCCCGCCTCCGCCGCCACCTCGGCGTGCTCGCCCAGCTCCAGCGCGGCCCGCGCCCGCGCCTCCAGCGCGCCCACCCGCAGCTCGCCGAGCCGCCGGCGCTCGGCCTCGGCGAACGGCCCGGTCACCCCGTCGTACGCGCCGCCGCGCCACAGGCCGAGCACGTCGTCCAGCACGGCCCTGGCGCGCGCCCACTCCCCCGTCCCCAGCAACCGCTGCCCCTCGACCCGGCCGCGCTCGAACGCCACCACGTCCAGCGCGTCCTCGGCCAGGCGCAGCGAGTAGCCCGCCGGTCGTGACACCAGGAGGTGCCTGGCCGGTCCGAGCGCCCGTCGCAGGCCGGACACGTACGTGTGCAGGCTGCCGACCGCCCCGGCGGGCGCCGCGTCCCCCCAGACGCCGTCGACCAGCTCCTCGCGCGACACCACCCGGTTCGCCCGGCCCGCCAGCAGCGCGAACACCGTGCGCTGCCGGGCGGCGCCCAGGCCGCGCTCCGCGTCACCGAGCCAGGCCCGGACCGGGCCCAGCAACCGCACCCGCAGCACGCCGTCGTCCATCGGCATCCCCGTTGCCTCCCCTGATCGTCCCCACGCAGCATGGCCACGCACGGTGGGTGCCAAGGGTTCAGAATCCGCCCTGTTTCACCCCTTCGGCCGAGCACGACAGGCGGTTCGCGGTCGATCGACAGCATCGCGACAGGTACGGACGGGCAGACCTGCGCCGGTGGCCTGTACCCGCGTCCCGGCACGTGGTGGGCTCGGGTCGACAACTGGTGAGGGCTCCCGGAAGGGGCGGCGGCCCCGGTGCCCGTACGGAGGTGCGATGGCTGTGCGACCCGACGGGGACGGAGGTCGCGTGGCGGACGGTTCCACGCGGGAGAGGTTCGCGGGCGACCTGTTCCTCGACCTGGCCGACAAGGGGTGGCTGGTGGTCGAGCCGGGCGAGGCCGAGCGGGTCGTCGCCGAACTGCTGCGCACCCTCGACGTCGTCCGGTCCCGGGTGCGGCGGCTGGAGGTGTCGCGCCGGTTGCGCGAGGCACCCGGGGAGGACGTCGCACCGGACGTGGCGCAGTTCGCGGTCGACACGGTGTTCGCCGAGCAGGTGACGGCGGGCACGTGGGAACGCGCGCTCGTCGAGCTGCCCAAGTACGTCGAGGCGTTCCGGATCGCCGCCCGCAACGCCGAACGAACCCCCCGGCGGTGAGCCGCCCGGAAGGTCTCGCCGCCTCGGACCTGAACGCCGAGCTGACGGCGGCGCGCGGCGAGCTGACCCGCTACCGCGACCTGGGGGACGACGCGACAGCCGACCTGATGCGGGCGTGGATCGACGCCCTGCTCGACGAGTGGAACCGCCGCCACCCCCGCTGAACGCAAGAGGGGGTGCGCCGGAGTCCGGCACACCCCCTCTTCCCCGCTGTCGGGGTCCCATCAGTGTCGAGCTCCCCTCAGTGTCGAGCTCCCCTCAGGGCAGCTCGCTCAGCACGCCGCTGACGTTGAGCAGCTGGGCGCAGCCCGACGCCTGCTGCCCACTCGCCGGCGTGCCCGGTCGCGCGCAGGTCACCGTGGCGGTGACGGTGCCGTTCGCCGGGATGTCGATGGGCGTCACCCAGTGGTAGTCCTGGTTGCGGAAGGTCTCCAGCGCGATGGTGGTGATGGTGCGCTCGCCGAACGCGATGGTGAGCACGCCCTCGTCGCCCTGGTGGTTGGCCAGCACGATGTCGCTGATGTGGAACATCCGGCCGTCCGGGACGACGTACGCGCCGGTGGTCTGCTGGCCGGGGGCGGTGGTCACCTCGATGGTGGCGGAGCTCTGCCGACCGGGGCCGAACCCCGTGCCCTGCCCCTGCCCCTGGCCTTGGCCCTGCCCCTGGCCCTGGGTTTCTCCCTGCCTGCCTTGGCCCTGCGGGTCCTGACCGGCGGGCTGGTCCGCCGGCGGCACCGGGGCCTCGCCGGCCTGCGCGATCTCCCTCGCCCGCTCGTCGGTGGCCTCGCGCGCCGCGCTGCGCACCGCCGGGCGCACCAGGAACAGCCACAGCAGCAGCAGCGCCAGCAGCGCCGCGAGCAGGGACAGCAGCCAGCGGGCCAGGATCGGCAGCTGGACCAGTTCGGCCGACAGGTCGTGCTCGTGCCGCTCGTCCGCGGCGAGCGCGACGACCTCGGGCCGCACCGGCCAGACGACGGGCTTGCCGAACCACAGCAGCTTCGCCACCCGCACGCGCAGGTCGAGGTCGACGTGCCCGCCCGGTTCCACAGTGGACGGAGTGGTGGCCGTGGTGTGCCGGAGGTGGTCGTCCTTCTCCGGCACGGCGACGGTCACCGACACCGGCGTGTTGCCCTCGTTGCGCACCTCGACGCGGTACCGGGCGCTGCGCCAGGCCCGCCGGCGCCGGGGCACGACCCGGGCGTGCTGCGCGGCGAACGGCTCGACGACGACGGTGGTCTCGGTCACCACCGCCGATCCGGGCCGTTCGGCGGGCAGCACGCGCACCGCCAGCGGCACCTCGCCCGCGCGCACCAGGGGTGAGCGCGGTGGGCGCAGCACCAGGGAGACCTGCTCGGACGTGCCGGGGAACAGCGAGAGCCGCCCCGGTTCGACGGTGGTCCAGGGGGCGCACTCGCCCACCACCTCGAACTCGTACGCCTCGACGATGTCGCTGTCGTTGCGCACCGTCATCGTGGTGCGGGTCTCCTGACCGGGCGTGACGGCCACGGTGGGGAGACCGAACTCGGTCGTTGTGGTCACCCCGCGAACGTAGGGATACGTCATCCGGCCGTGGCAGGGAGAAAAGGGCACGGTGCGGGCAATCCCGTGCACCTGCGGCCCGTGCGGCTGCCCGCGCGCCCGCCCCGCCGCCACGATGGCGGCACGACGGTTCTCGCAGGAGGGGTGGCATGAGCAGAATCCCGGTGGCCGTGTACGCGGAGGACCCGGTGTTGCGGGTGGGCATCACCCAGCAGTTGCGCCCGCGTCCCGAGGTGGAGGTGCTGAGGCAGGACGAGGAGTCCCGCGCGGTCGTGGCCCTCGTGGTGGTGGATCGGGTCGACGACGCCGCGACCCGGCTGCTGCGCCGCCTGCGGCACGCGGAGGAGACGCGCACGGGCCTGGTGGTGGGGCGCTTCGACCACGACTCGTTGCAGACCACGATCGACTGCGGTGTCGCGGGCGTGCTGCGGCGCGCGGAGGCGGACCAGGACCGGCTGGTGCGCGTGGTGGCCGCGTTGGCGCGGGGCGAGTCCGTGCTGCCGGGCGACCTGCTGGGCAGGCTGCTCGACCACGTGGGTCGGTTGCAGCGCAGCGTGCTCGACCCGAACGGGCCGTCGCTGTCCACCCTGACCCCGCGCGAGACCGACATGCTGCGGCTGGTGGCCGAGGGCTTCGACACGGGCGAGATCGCGGCGAAGACGTCGTTCTCCGAGCGGACGGTCAAGAACGTGCTGCACGAGGTGACCACGCGCCTCCAGCTCCGCAACCGCGCGCACGCCGTCGGTTTCGCCCTCCGCCACGGCCTGATCTGACCCGAGAGTCCAACGTTCGGGTCGCGAGAGTCCAACGTTCGGGAGCCGTGAGTTCTTCGTTCAGGGCTCACGGCGTCAGGCGTGAACGTAGGACTCACCGGACCTGGGGGTTGGACTCTCGGTTGCCCTTTGGGGACGGAGGTGTTCCGGGGGTGTGCCCCTCGGGACCTCGGCCCGGCGGGGCGCCGGTGGCGACGATCCTGCTGACTGACGGAGGTGGAGAACGTGGTGGGATGGCTGCGAAGCACGCACCTGGCCGTGACGGCCGCGGTGGTGCTGCTGGGCGGTGCGGTCGTGGTCGTGGCGCAGGAGAGCGCCACGTCGGCGGCGGTCCAGGGGGAAGCGCCGGCGGTGGGCCGGATCGCCTTCGCGGGCACCGGGCACCGGAGCCTCGGCGCGGTGACGTCGCCCGTGCCCGACCGGCTGGGCGCCAGTGAGCCGCTGCTGGGCACCGGGCCCGCGCACCACGACGACCGGCCGTCCGCGCGCGGCGGCCTCGTGGTGTTCACGAGCCTGCGCGACGAGCGCAGGCCCCAGGTGTACGTACGGACCGCGGACGGGGCGGTGCGCCGCCTCACCGAGGGGCGCGACGCGGGTCGGCCGCGGTTGTCGCCGGACCTGCGGTCGGTGGTGTTCGACTCCGCCGAGGGCGGGCAGCGGGACCTGTGGCGGGTCGGCGTCGACGGCACCGGCCTGAGCAGGCTCACCGACACCCCGTACGACGAGACGTCGCCGTCGTTCTCGCCGGACGGCACGCAGGTCGCGTTCTCCGCCGACCCCGACGGGGACGCCGAGCTGTACCGGCGGCCGGTGGCGGGCGGCTCGCTCACCCGGGTCACCGACGAACCGGTGGGCGCGGCCGTCGAACCCGCGTGGAACCCCGTGGACGGTCGCCTCGCCTACACGCTCGACCGGGGCGACGGGGCGCCGCGACTGCGGGTGGTGGACGGCGGCCCGGTGCTCGGCGGCGACCAGGCGGAGTGGCGCGGCCGGTCGCCGGAGTGGCTGCCCGACGGCACGCGCCTGCTGTTCCTCAGCCTCGACCAGGTGTGCTCGTGCCCGGCCGACCCGAACGTGGAGAAGGTGTACCGCGTCGACACCGCGCCCGGCCTGCCGGTGACCGCGCCGCCCGACCTGCTGCTCGGCGAGGACCGCGTCGTCGGCACGCCCACGTGGCTGGTGGACCCGGCCGGCGAGCACCTCGTGGTCGGCCGCACCACCGCGCCGACCCGCTCCACCGCGGGCCTCCAGGACGTGCGGCCCGACGGCGTGGACCCGCGCGACCTCGGCGTGCCCGTGCTGCGCGAGGACCCGGGGGCGGCCGACGACCCGAACCTGCTGTTCCGACCGCGCCCGGGCTTCGACCCGTGGACGCAGCGGCAGTCCTACTCCCCCGACGGGCGCACGATCGCGTTCAGCCGCTTCGAGGACGGCGACGGCGGGCGCGTGCAGCGGATCTGGCTGGTGGACGTCGACGGCGGCGACCCGCGACGGCTGCCGGTCGCCGACCGGGGCGCGGCGGACTGGGAGTTCGACGCCGCGTGGTCGCCGGACGGCCGGTTCCTCGCCTTCGCCCGCCGGACGCCGGGAGGGGTGCGCCCGGCGGGCGGCCCGAGCCGCGTGGTGGTCGTCGAGGTCGCGACCGGCGGGGTGGTGGGGCGCCTGCTGCCGCCGCCGGGGCAGGCAGACCAGGAGGACACGCAGCCCGCGTGGTCCCCGGACGGCCGCACGCTCGCGTTCACCCGCGGCCGGGTGTTCGACGGGCCGACGGCGGAGGTGCGGGACAACCACGTGTGGACGGCCCGCGCCGACGGCCTGGACGGGCAGCGCGACGTCTCCGCCGCGGTGTGCGGCTTCGACTGCGAGGTCACCGACGACAGCTCGGTGTTCAGCCCGGACGGCCGCACGCTCGCGTTCAACCGGGAGGCCGACGGCGTGCTGCTGGTGTCGGTCGGCGACGACGCCTGCACCGTGCTGTTCCCGCGCGGGCGCGACACCTGCGCGGAACCGCTGGGCACGTCCGACGGGCCGTTCCAGCCGCGCGACGTGACGTTCTCGCCGGACGGGTCGCGGGTCGCGCTGACCGCGCGGCGGACGGGTGACGCGCGGTCGCCGGAGGAGCTGCTGCTGGTGTCGGTCGCCACGGGCGCGGTCGAGCGGATCACCACCGACCTGCCCGGCCGGCAGAAGGAGCCCACGTGGCAGCAGTCGGTGGACCTCGCCGTGCTCGCACCCGCGGGTCTGCCGGACGCGGACACCGGCGCCCCGGCCCGCCTGGACGTGGAGGTGGTCAACCGCGGGCCGGCCACGTCGCCGGGGAGCGCGCTGACCGTCGCCGTGCCCGGCGGGGTGCGGTTGGCCGCGCTGCGCCCGGACCGCGGCACGTGCGACGTGGTCGGGTTGCGCTGCGACCCCGGTGTGCTGGCCCCGGGGGACGTGGTGCGGGTGTCGGTGGAGCTGGTGGGCGTGGTCGCCGGGCGGCACGAACTGACGTGGTCGGTCGCGGGCCCGGTGCTCGACGCGCTGCCCACCGACAACGCCGCGACGACCGCCGTCCCGGTGCGCGACCCGGCTCCCGCGCCGCCACCGCCCGCGCCGCCGCCCGCTCCCGCGCCGCCGCCCGCCGCCGGGCCGTCGCTGGCCGTGGTGGTGCAGCCCGCCCCGTCGTACGTGGGTGGGCGGGCGACGGTCACGTACACCGTCCGCAACGGCGGCGGCGGCCTGGCCACCGGGCTGCGGCTGGACTTCGCGCTGCCCGCGCGGGTGCCGGTCGCGGTCCTGCCGCCCGGCTGCTCGGCGACCGGTTGCCCGCTGCTGTCGGACCTCGCGCCCGGTGCGGCGCAGGTCGTGCAGGTGGTGCTGGCCCCGGACGCGCCGCTCCAGGGGGTCGCGCGCGGCGTGCTGCGCACCACCGGCACCGACGCCGACCCCGCCGACAACACCGCGAGCGCGCCGGTGCGCGTGCTGCTGCCCAGGATCGTGGCCGTGCCGCCGATCGGGGAACCGGGGTTCGTCACGTCCGTGCGCGGCGTGGACTTCCCGCCCGGCGTGCCCGTGCGGCTGTCCTGGTCGCCCGGCATCACCGCGTCGGCCGCACCCGCGCTGCCGCGCGCGGACGGGGGGTTCGCCGCCCAGCTGCTGATCCTCCACAAGGACTCGACCGGTCCGCGCACGATCACCGCCGCCGGACCCGGTTTCCGGTCCGCGACCACGCCGTTCCTGGTGGTGCCGGGGTCCGTCCAGCCGCCGGACGTGGTGCGGCGCAGGTGATCCGGGACGACGACGAGGGAGGTGCCAGGTGATCCACGAGGTGGACGAAGCGATGCGCAAGCTGTTCGCGGCCGGCGACGTGCCGGGCGGCGGCGGTGATCTGGCGTTCGACCCGCCCACGACGGACTGGGTGGCGCGGCGCAACGCCCCGACGGTGAACGTGTTCCTCTACGACATCCGCGAGGACCTGTCGCGGCGCTCGACCGGCGCGCTGGCCGTGCACGAGGACGAGCACCTGGTCGGCCACCGCCGGCCGCCCCGCTGGTTCCGGTTGTCGTACCTGGTGACGGCGTGGACGAACCGGTCGCAGGACGGGCACCGGCTGCTGTCGCAGGCGCTGACGTGCCTGGTGGCGACCAACCGGTTCCGGGCGGAGTGGTTGACCGGCTCGTTGGCCGAGCTGGACCTGTCGGTGGGCGTCGAGGCGGGCGGGGCGGTGTCGGAGGGCCGTGCGGCGACCGATGTCTGGTCGGCGCTGGGCGGTGAGCTGAGGCCCGCGATCAACGTGGTGGTGACCGCGCCGGTCGTCGGCACGCTCGCCCCGGCCGCGCCGGCCGTCGACGGCCTGGTGCTGGTCGGTCCCTCCGCCGAGGAGGGCCGCAGGCTGCGCTACGACGGACCGGGGGACGGCGGGACGACCGGCGGTGGGTTCACCGCGCCCCGACCGCGGCCGCTGCCCGCCGAACGCCGCCGCCACGCGGGACCGATCCGATGACCGCCGGGGTGGTGGACGCCGGGGTGACGAGTGCAGGCCGGGTCCGGGGCGGGGCGCACGCGGCGGACCTCGCGTACCTGTGGGGGCGGCTGGGCGCCGTCGAGCAGCGGGTGCGCCGGGCGGTGGCGGCGCGGGCGGAGGGCGATCCCGCGCCGCACGACCCGCACCGCGGCCTGTACCTCACGGCGGAGGTCGTGCGGCGCGTCCTGGACTCGCCGAGCCGACCGGCCGCACCGCCCGGGGACGACCCGGAGCCGGCCGCGCCGGCGCCCGGCGCCGAGCCCCGGCTGCTGCGGCTGGCCCGACGGTTCGACCTGGCACCGGTGGACGTGGAGTTCCTGCTGATCGCGCTCGCGCCGGACGTCGACGCCCGGTTCGAGCGGCTCTACGCCTACCTCAACGACGACGTCACCCGGCGGCGCGCGGCGGTCGGACTGGCACTGGAGCTGTGCGGCCTGCCCCCGGCGGACCCGGCCCGGTTCCGGTTCGCGCCGTCCGCGCCGCTGGTGGCGGGCGGCCTGGTCGAGGTCGCCGACGGTGGCCTGCCCGCCCTGTCCCGGGTGCTGCGGGTGCCCGACCGGGTCGTCGCGCACCTGCTCGGCGCGGACGAGCCGGACCCGGTGCTCGCCGGCGTGGCCCGGGTCGTGCCGGCGAGCACCGACCCCGGCCCGGACCACCGGCTCGGCGGGGCGCTGCGGGCCGGGCTGTCGACGGTCCACCTGCGCGAGCGCGACGGTGACGGCGGGCGGGTGGCGTGCGACGCGCTGGCCGCCGCCGGGCGGGACGCGGTGGTGCTCGACGCGGCGGCGACGGCATCCCCCGGTGCGGCCGGCCCGGGAGCGCCCCTGCTCGCGGCGGCGGTCCGGGAGGCCCGGTTGCGGGGTGCGGGCGTGGTGCTCGGGCCGCTGGACGCACTGGTGCCCGGGCACGTGGGCGTCGTGCGCGACCTCGTCGCCCTCGCCGGCGACGTGCCCCTCCTGCTGCACGGCCGGGGGCACTGGGACCCGCACTGGACGGCGGAGCCCGTCGTGTCGGTGGACGTGCCGTCGCCCGACCCCGACCTGCGGGCCCGGCGGTGGGCGGGGGCGCTGGCCGAGGCGACCGGCGCGCCCGCGGACGACTCGCTGGTGGCGGCGCTGTCGGGGTACCGGCTGGGCGCCGACGAGGTGACCCGGGCGGTGGCGGTCGCGACGCGGCTGGCCGTGCTGGAGGACCGCCCGGTGCGCCTGGGGCACGTCCGCGCGGGCGTGCGCGCCCAGAACGGCGCGGGGCTGGAGCGGCTGGCCCGCCGCATCACGCCCGCCGTCACGTGGGACGACCTCGTGCTGCCCCCACCCACCCGCGCGCAGCTCGACGAACTGGTGGTGCGGGCGCGGCACCGCGACCGCGTGCTGGGGCAGTGGCGGATGCGGCCGGGCGGCGGTCGCGGACGCGGGGTGGTGGCGCTGTTCGCGGGCGAGTCGGGCACCGGCAAGACGATGTCGGCCGAGGTGGTCGCCGCCGAGATCGGCATGGACCTGTACGTGGTGGACCTGTCGTCGCTGGTGGACAAGTACATCGGCGAGACGGAGAAGAACCTGGAGCGGATCTTCACCGAGGCGGCCGGCGTGCACGGCGTGCTGCTGTTCGACGAGGCGGACGCGGTGTTCGGCAAGCGGTCGGAGGTCAAGGACTCGCACGACAAGCACGCCAACACGGAGTCCGCGTACCTGCTCCAGCGCATGGAGTCCTTCGACGGGATCGCGGTGCTGACCACCAACCTGCGGTCCAACGTGGACGAGGCGTTCACCCGCCGGATCGACGTGGTCGCGGACTTCCCGGTGCCCGACGCGGAGCAGCGGACCGCGCTGTGGGACCGCTGCCTGGGCACCGCGATGCCCCGGGCCGGCGACCTGGACCTGGCGTTCTGCGCCGACCGCTTCGAACTGGCGGGCGGCTCGATCCGGGCGTGCGCGGTGACCGCCGCCTACCTGGCCGCCGCCGCCGACCGGCCGGTCGCCATGGCGGACGTCGTGACGGCGATCCGGCGGGAGTACCGCAAGCTCGGCCGGCTCGTGCTGGAGAACGAGTTCGGACCGTGGTGGCAGGACCGGCCCTGACCGGACCGGCACAGGACCCTGGAGGAGCACGTGACCCACGCACACCACCACCACCGCCACGGGACGGGGCACGACGTCCCCCTGCCGGGCGCGGACCGGCCCGCCACCCGGGTCGACGAGCTGCTGAACCTCCAGCGCACCGCGGGCAACGCCGCGGTCGCGCGGATGGTCGAGCTGCTCCGGCAGGACGGGGCGGCGGGCGAACCGCCGCCGGTGCAGCGGTCGACGGTGCACGACGTGCTGCGACGGCCCGGCACGCCCCTGGACGCCGGCACGCGCGCCGACATGGAGGCACGGCTGGGCGCGGACTTCTCCGGCGTGCGGGTGCACGCCGACGCCACGGCGGCCCGTTCGGCGGAGGAGATCGGGGCCCGCGCCTACACCTCGGGCGACCACGTCGTGATCGGCCGGGGCGGCGGCGATCCGCACACCCTGGCCCACGAGCTGACGCACGTGATCCAGCAGCGCCAAGGCGCGGTGTCGGGCACGGACAACGGCGACGGCCTGCGGGTGAGCGACCCGTCGGACCGGTTCGAGCGCGCCGCCGAGGCCAACGCCACCGAGGCGCTGAGCACCCCGGCCCCCGAACCGCGGCACACGCCCCACGACCACGCGTCCCACGACCACGGCGGTGATCACGGCGGTGGGGGCGGGGACGAACCGGCCGTACAACGCTCACCGGCGACCTGGCGGGTGTCACCCGACGTGAACGCGGTGCTGAACGAGCCGTCCACCTGGAACCCGATGTCCCACTGGCCGGCGATCGTCAACCGGGTCCGCGCCTACCTCCGCCTGCCCAACACCGACTTCACCACTCGCGGTCGCCTGATCGCCGAGCTGAGGGTCGCGATGGGCGAGTGGACGCAGAACCAGGACAACCGCACCTCGGCCGACCGCAACCCGGAGCAGACCACCCGGCGGAGGGCCCTCATCAACGCCTTGGCCCCCCTGCTGGACAACGAGGACCGGGAGGTCGACCACCTGAGGCGGCAGGCCGACGATCCCTCGTACGACCGACCGTCCGGGCAGGCTCCACCCGCTCCGGCCTCTGCGGGACCGAGCCGCACGCCCACCGCGCCGATGGCGATCGGCATCCCCGGCAGGTCCGGGGCGGTCCCCGACGACCTGTCCGACGACGACACCGCGCACGCCCGACAGCCCGCCCAGGCTCCCGGGCAACCCTACTCGCGGGTGATGCGGCGCTACCAGAACGTGCCGTCGCTGCCGCAGGGCGTCCAGGTCCACGCCCACCTCACCCGGGAGCAGTACCGGGCGGGCATCCACAACGACGGCCTGGTGCGCGGTCGCCGCCAAGGCGTCGGCCTGGCGCCCGAGGGGTTCGCCGAGGAGACCGTCGGCCCGCCGGACCGGAACAACATCTACGTGCTGTCGGGCGGCGGGGCGGCGGCCTTCGTCTCCCAGGACCTCGGCGGCGACGCCGCGCCGATCGGCGTGGTCAGCGATTCGAACGTCGACTTCATGCAGGACAACAACTACCGCGGCGGGGGTGCGCACATGTACCCCGGTGACGCGCCACCCGTGCGCGACACCCAGCCGGGTGACCTGGGGCCGTTCTCGTTCACCCTGCCCGCGACGCCGCAGACGAGGGCGGGCATCACCGACTTCCTCAACAGGAGGTTGCCGGCGAACGCGCAGCTGACCGAGGCCGAAGCCGTGACGCGGGTGGCGGCGGCGCTGTTCCGCGACCACCCGATGTACCTCGCCGACTACCTGGACTGATCGCCCTCCCCACTCCCCACCGCGCCCCGGCGCCGACTCCGCTCGGCGCCGGGGCGCGCCGCTGTCCGGGATGCCCCTTCAGGCAACGGGAGTGCCCCCGGCGGGGTCCGGCGGTCCTGCCGCCCGGTGCGCCGCCCGTCGAAGCTTGTCCTCACCAGAGCGGAAGAACGCCCGACAGACGAGGAGCGACCATGCCGCAGTACCTCTCCCCCGGCGTGTACGTGGAGGAGGTCCAGACCGGGGCGCGACCGATCGAGGGCGTCGGCACCGCGGTCGCCGCCTTCGTCGGGTTCGCCGAGCACGGCCCCTTCCACCAGCCGACCCTGGTGACCAACTGGAACCAGTACGTGCAGCACTTCGGCGGCTTCACCGAGGGCGCCTACCTGCCGCACGCGGTGTACGGCTACTTCGCCAACGGGGGCGGCGCGGCGTACGTGGTGCGCGTCGGGGGCACCACGCGGGAGGCGGAGCCGGTGGCGCCGGTGCCCGCGACGCTGGGTGGCCTGCGGATCACCGCGCTGCCGTCGGCGGGCCCGGACGTGACCGTCGAGGTCGCCGACGCCGACGGCGAGAACCCGCCCGAGGACCGGTTCAAGCTCGTGGTCCGCCAGGGCGACAAGGTGGTGGAGACCTTCGACGTGTCCACCCGCCGCAACCTGAAGAACTACGTCGTGACGCAGGTGGCCGAGCGCTCCAAGCTCATCGCCGTCACCGAGCAGCCCGGCACGGCGCTGAACCGGCCGGACAAGCAGTCCGTCGTGCTGCCCGCCGTCACCCCACCCGCCGACCCGGCGAAGCCCGCGAAGGTCGACGCGAACGAGTACGTCGGAGACCCGGAGGCGCGCACCGGCTTCGGCGGCCTGGAGAACGTCGACGAGGTCACCATGGTCGCGGTGCCCGACCTGATGAGCGCCTACCAGCGCGGCATGATCGACCTGGAAGGCGTGAAGACCGTGCAGAACGCGGTCATCGCGCACTGCGAGCGGATGGGTGACCGGGTCGCCGTGCTGGACGCGCCCCCCGGGCTGTCGCCGCAGCGGGTCCGCGCGTGGCGGCAGGACGAGGCCAACCACGATTCCCGGTACGCCGCGCTGTACTACCCGTGGATCACCGTGTTCGACCCGGCGACCGGCCGCAACGCGCTCGTGCCGCCGTCCGGGCACGTGGCGGGCGTGTGGGGGCGCAGCGACGCCGAGCGCGGCGTGCACAAGGCCCCGGCGAACGAGGTCGTCCGCGGGGCCGTCGACCTGGAGACCGCCCTCAGCAAGGGGGAGCAGGACCTGCTGAACCCGGTCGGCGTGAACTGCCTGCGCTCGTTCCCCGGTCGCGGCATCCGGATCTGGGGGGCGCGCACGCTGTCGTCCGACCCGGCGTGGCGCTACCTGAACGTGCGGCGGCTGTTCAACTTCCTGGAGGAGTCGATCCTGATCGGCACCCAGTGGGTGGTGTTCGAGCCGAACGACGACCGGCTGTGGGCGGGCATCCGGCGCAACATCACCGCGTTCCTCACCGAGCAGTGGCGCCAGGGCGCGCTGTTCGGCCGCACCCCCGCCGAGGCGTTCTACGTCAAGTGCGACCGGGACAACAACCCGCAGGAGTCGATCGACCTCGGGCAGGTCGTGTGCGAGATCGGCGTGGCGCCGGTCAAGCCCGCCGAGTTCGTGGTCTTCCGGCTCGCCCAGTTCTCCGACAACACGAGCCTCGTCAGCGAGTGACCTCGTCCTCTTGTGAAAGGCGGCAGCCATGGCAGACGGTGATGCCCTCTCCACGCACATCTTCGGCCTCCAGCTCGGCGCGTACGTCGTCGAGTCGCTCCAGGAGGTCAGCGGTGTGACCGTCGAGGAGGACGTGGTCGAGATCTCGCAGGTGACCCCGCAGGGCAAGCCGTTGCTGCGCAAGCAGCCGGGCGCCCGCAAGGGCGGCGAGATCACCGTCACGCGGGGGATGGACAAGAGCAAGGAGTTCACCAAGTGGCTCAAGGAGACCCTGAACAAGGGTGACGTCGAGTCCGCGCGGCAGAACATCACGATCGAGATCATGAACAGCAAGGGCGAGACCGAGCGGCGGCTCAACCTGGTCAACGGGTGGGTCAGCCGGTGGGAGGGCCCGTCGCTGAAGGCGGGCGAGTCCAGCGCCGCGACGGAGAAGGTGACCATCACCTTCGAAGACATCACGCTGGAGGACTGATGCGCCGCCGGGTGATCGGCCTGGACTCGCTGGACGAGCTGGCCGAGGTGAGGAAGTCGCCGGTCGCGGCCGTCGACACCGCCGCGGTTCCGGCGGCGCACACCGAGTTCGAGTTCGAGCTGCCGCGCGGGTACGTGGACGCGGACGGCCGGGTGCACCGGCACGGCCGGATGCGCCTGGCGACCGCGCGGGACGAGCTGAGGCCGCAGATCGACCTGCGGGTCAAGGAGAACCCCGGCTACCTGAGCGTGCTGCTGCTCAGCACGGTCATCACCGAGCTGGGCGAGGTCGACGAGGTGAACGTGGGCGTGGTGGAACGCATGTACGCCACGGACATCGCGTTCCTCCAGGACTTCTACCGGCGGATCAACAGCGAGGGGCACACGCGCGCCGGCGTGTCGTGCCCGTCGTGCGGGAGTGCGTTCGAGGTGGACCTGGCCGGTGGTCGCCTGGGGGAATCGTGACGTACGCGGCCGACCGGCTGCACGAGGAGGTCGCGTACGTGGCCTACCACTTCCACTGGCCGCGCGAGGAGATCCTCGACCTGGAGCACCACGAACGCCTGCGCTGGGTGGCCGAGATCGCGCGGATCAACACGAGGGTGAACGAAGGGGGGTGACCCGATGGGCTTCTGGTCCCGTTTTCTCAGCGCCGCACCACCGGCGGGGCAGGCCGCGCCGAACGCACCGGCCGCGCGGCGCTCCACACCCGACGGCGGCTGGCGTGCGGCCCCGCGCCTGGAGGGCGTGCTCCGGCGCGCCCCGATGGCCATCACCGACGGCCTGCGCTTCCGCTCCGGCCTGGCCTCCTGGCGGGACCACTCGCTGAGCGGCGACCTGGGCCACGCGGTCACCCCGACCGCGCCCGCCGGGGTCCTCCACGGTGTCGCCCGACCGACCGGTGTGCCGGGTGAGCACTGGGCCACGCACGCACTGCCCGTGGTGCTCCGGCGCGCTGACATCGGCGACGCCGACACCGGCGGAGTCGACAGCGGTGGAGTCGACAGCGCCGGCAGTGTCGCCGCGCGCGGTGACATCGGCGGCAGGGGCAGCCGGAGCAGGGACAGCGGGGGCGGTGCCGACGCCACCGGTCGTGCGGTGCTCGGCAGGGGTGCGCTGGTCGGCGGCGGTGCGGGCCCTGGGGGCGGTGCGGGCCCTGGGGGCGGTGCGGGCCCTGGGAGCAGTGCGGGTTTCACCGCCGCCGCTGCCGATTCGGCCGCGTCCGCGTCCGACAGCCGTCCGTCCGGCGGTCCTCCGTCCGGCGGCATCGGTGGTCGGGCGCTCACCGTCGCCCGCGCCCTCGTCAGCCGGAAGAGCCGCGCTCGGACCGGCTCCCCCGCCGGGCATCGAGGTGGACACGGCGGTGGAGCCGGAATCCCGGGCGGTGCTGGGATCGCGGACGGCACCGGGCTTCCGGACAGGTCCGTGAGCCCCGGGCTCGCCGGTGGCACCGCACCCGCGCCCACGCCCACCCCCGGCACCGGTCCCGCGCCGGCGGATCGGACCGCGATGGTGTTCGGGCGAGCGCTCGACTCCGGCGCGGGGAACGGTCCCGGCGCAGCACCGCTGCTGGGGACCGGACCGCTCCGGCTCTCCCGTGCCGTGCGGATCAGGGCCGTCGGACGTCCGTTGATCGCCGCCCGGCGCGAGGTCACCCCACTGCGGTCGCTCCCGGTCGTGCAGCGCGGTGCACGCGGCACGCGGTCCGCCGATCGACCCGGATCGGCTCCGCCGCGTGCCGGCGCCTCGTCGGCAGGTGCTCCGCCGGTGAGTGCTCCACCAGCGCGTGCTCCGGCGGCGGTCGGCGGTTCGGCGACCGCCGCCGGACCCACCAGGGGTGCCGGGCTCACCGCTCCCCTGCTGGGCGAGCCGTCGACCGGGTTGCCGCCCGGCGCGGTGATCATGGCGTCGGACTCGTCGGCATCCACCGCGAGGAGCGCGAGGAGCGTGGACCCGGTCGTCCGGCGCAGGACCACCCGACCGGGAGCGGCACCCGCGCGGCCGGTGATCGGGATCGGCGCACCCCTGTCCGCGTTGCCGCCCACGGCGTCCGGTGAACCCGTCACCGCCTCCACCGGCCCGTACGTCCAGCGCCGGATCGACGCACCGGCCACGAACGAGCACCGGGTCCGCGCCGTCCCGGAACCGGCGCGAACTCCCGAACCGGCGCGGACACCCGTGCCGCCGGGGGAACCGGCCCGTCCGGCGGTCCCGGTGGTCCGGGTGGCTCGCCTGACGCCGACGGTTCCCCTGCCGGGAACAACACCGACATCGCCGGCACCGGCTGCGGCATCCCCCAGGACCGCTCCCCGGCCCCCTTCCAGGACCGCTCCCCTGATCGCCGACCGCCCGCTGATCCGCCCCACCACGGCACCGACGCCCACCCCCACCGCTCGACCGGTCGTCCCGTTGCGGCACTCGAAACCCGAGAGGGCACCGGCCGTCCAGCGCGCGGCGGGCGGCGCGGCGGGTCCGGCGGTCCGGCCCGCGCCGCCCCGTCAGCCCCGCGTCCCGGGTGTCGCGCGGGGCAGCGGGTTGCCGACCCGGCCCGCCCACGCGGCACCGGCGGCCGGGCCGCCGGCCATCGGCCCACCGGGCGCCCGGCGAAGCCCCGCCACACCGGTCGTCCAGCGCGCCGACGGACCGACGCCGCGACCGGGGACGCGCGGCACCGGCACGACGAACGCAGGCACGACCAGCACGAGCACGGGAACGACCGCCACGACCAGCGCGGGCACGACCGGCAGAGGTGCCCGGACCGATGCCACCGACCACGAGCCGCGCGCGTGGAAGGACCTCGACGAGCTCGCCCGCCGACTCGTCGACCCCGTGGGCAGGCTGCTCCGCGCCGAACTCCGGCACGGGCGCGAACGGGCCGGGCGGTCGAACGACCTGCGCCGGTAGGAGAGAGGAACCCCCGTGTCCGACACGATCTTCGCCACCAGCGTGTTCTTCCGGCTCTCGATAGCCGGCAACGACCTCGGCGCGTTCCACACCTGTGACGGCATGGGCGCGCAGATGGAGGTCGAGCAGTTCACCGAGGGCGGCAACAACGGGTTCGCCCACCAGCTCCCCTCGCGGATCACGTGGTCGAACATCACCATGACCCGACCGGTCACCTCCGACAGCGCGAAAGTCGTGAAGTGGCTGAACGACGTGATCAAGCGCGTCGAGCGCAAGGACGGCGAGATCGTCGCCCTCACCCCCGACATGACCCCGATCGCGAGCTGGCAGGTGCAGGGCATCGTCCCGGTCCGCTGGCAGGGCCCGTCGTTCGACCCCGGCGACTCGCAGGCCGCCGTGGAGACCCTCGAATTCGCCCACGAGGGCATCGAAGCGTCCTGAGAGGACTGGGAGGACCGGGAGATGGCCAAGGCAGGAGCGAGTCTGACCCGCGCGCAGCTGGTGGTGATGGAGCCGCCGACGACGGCGGGCGCGAAGCCGGGTGGCCGGTTGGCGACGGTGCGGTTCCAGTTCAACCCGAACTCGCTCGCGCTGACCAAGAACACCGAGTGGCGGCGCACGCCGTCGCGCATGGCGGGCGCCACGTCGCTGCCGGAGTTCGTGGGCAGCGGTCCGCGCACGCTGTCCGTGGAGGTGTTCCTCGACGCCACGGCCACGCACGACACCTCGGTGGAGAACCGGGTGCAGCAGCTGCTGACGGCGTGCGTGCCGACGAAGGCGAGCCTGGCGAAGAAGAAGCCGGCGAGCCCGTGGGTGCGCTTCGAGTGGGGCACGGCGAAGACCACGTCGTTCGACGGGGTGCTGTCGAACCTGTCGGTGGACTACTCGCTGTTCGACGTGGACGGCACCCCGCTGCGCGCCCGCTGCGCGCTGTCGATCGAGGAGGCCGGGGTCGACACGCCCGGCCAGAACCCGACGTCGGGGTCGCGCGAGGCCCGCCGCGCGCACCGCGTGGTGGCCGGGGACAGCCTGCCGCAGCTGGCGTGGCGCGAGTACGGCGACGCGACGGCGTGGCGGGTGATCGCCGAGGCCAACGACATCGACGACCCGATGGTGCTGGTGCCCGGCACGGAGCTGCTGGTGCCCGGGGTGGAGGAGGTCCGATGAGCCAGGTCGGCAGGTCATTCGCGGCGTCGTTCGCGGTGAAGGCCGGTGGTCTGCCGGAGTCGTGGCAGAACGACCTGGTGGGCTGCGTGGTGGACGAGAACGCGGGTCTGCCCGACGCCGCGGTGCTCACCTACCGCGACCCGCACCACGAGGTGCTGGCGAAGGGCGGCATCACGATCGGCACGAAGGTCGAGGTGTCGGTGACCACGGTGTCGGGCGGTGCGGCGGAGGTGCTGTTCACCGGCGAGGTCACCGCGCTGGAGGTGGACGCGGACTCGACGGGCTCGTTCACCGTCATCCGCGCGATGAACAAGGCCCACCGGCTGTTCCGGGGACGCCGGGTGGCGGCGTTCACCAACGCGACGGTCCGGCAGGTGGTGCGGGAGGTGGTGCGGGCGGCCGGGTTGCGGCCCGGCCGGATCGACGTCCCCGTCGTCACGTACCCGCACCTCAGCCAGCCGGGCATCTCCGACTGGGACTTCCTGCAACTGCTCGCCCAGGAGCACGGCGCGGTCGTGCGGGTCGACGCGCGGGGGGTGCTGGACTTCGTGCGGCCGGCGGCGGCGTCCGGTGCGCCGAGCCCGGGCACGTCGGCCGACGCGAGCCCGTTCGTGCTCCAGCTCGGCCGCAACCTGATGTCGCTGCGCGCGTCGCTGACCAGCGCGGACCAGGTGGCCGAGGTCGAGGTCCGCGGCTGGAACGTGCGGACCAAGAAGGCGGCGGTGGGGACCTCACCGGCGATCGCGAGCCGGACCGCGGTGCCGGGCCTGCGGCCGGGGGTGGTCACCGCGGCGTTCGGCACGGCGGCGAAAGCGCTGGTGTTCGACACCCCGTACGGCACGGACGCGGAGGCCAAGGCGGTGGCGAGGTCGCTGGCCGCGGCCGTCAGCGCCGGTTTCGCCGAGATCGAGGCGGTCGCCGAGGGCGAGCCGAAGCTGCGCGCGGGCGTGCCCGTCGCGGTGGGCGGCGCCGGGACCGAGTTCGACGGCAAGTACACGGCGACGTCCGTGCGGCACGAGCTGGACCCCCACCACGGCTACCGCAGCGTCGTCACGGTCAGCACGTCACCGGACCGGTCGCTGGCCGGGCTGGCGATGGGCGCGAACGCCACCGCCCGGCCGATCCGCATGCCGGGGCTGGCGACCGGCGTCGTGACCGACATCAGGGAGGCCGGCGGCGAGCGCGGCTGGGTGAAGCTGACGTTCCCGTGGCTGGACGACGCCTACGTCACCGACTGGGTGCGCACGGTGCAGCTCGGCGGGGTGCGCGGCGGCGGCGTGTTCAGCCCCGAGGTCAACGACGAGGTGCTGGTGGGCTTCGAGCAGGGCAGCCTGGACCGCCCGTACGTGCTGGGCGGCCTCTACAACGGCGTCGACGGGCCCGCCCGGCACGACGTGCCGCTGGTCGACCCGACGAGCGGGCGCGTCAACCGGCGGTCGCTGGTGTCGCGCACCGGGAACCGGCTCGAACTGCTCGACGGGAGGACCGCGTCGGGCGTGCGGATCGCCAGCGGCGACCAGCGGCTGGAGATCCGGCTCGACGAGCTCACCGGGCAGGTCGCCGTCGAGGTCCGCGGCGGCCGGCACGTGTTCGGCGCGATCACCCTGGACCGCCGGGGCATCACCGTCGACGCCAAGCGCGGCGACCTGGTGCTCAAGGGCAACACCGTCTCGGTGGAGGCGACGACCGGCCTGGCGCTCACCGGCGCGGACGTCGCCGTCGAGGGCGTGAAGACCGAGGTCGTCGGCCGCGCCACGGCCGTGGTCAAGGGCGCGGTCCTGCACCTCAACCCCCCGTTCCCCGTCTGAGCACGACGCACGAGAAGAGGTCGGCAGATGCCTCCCGCAGCCCGGTCGGGCGACCAGACGAGCCACGGCGGCGCGCTCGGCCCGCCGCCGCCCCCGGCGGCGGTCCGGGTCGCCACCGTCCTGATCGAAGGCAGGCCCGCCGCGGTCGTGGGCGGCGTGCACGGGTGCCCGGTGCCGCCGCACGCGGCGCTGGGGCCCGCGAACCTCGTCGTCCCGGGGCCCGGCTCGCTCGGCCCGCCGGTGCTGGTCGGCGGTCTGCCGGCGGCCCGCGTCGGCGACCGGACCTCGTGCGGGGCGAACGTGCTGCTGGGCGCGCTCACCGTGCGGATCGGGGGCTGAGCCGTGGACTTCGTCGGGCGCGGCTGGGCCTTCCCGCTGCGGGTCGGCCCCACCGGCGGCATCGGCATGGTGGAGCGCGACCAGGAGATCGCCGAGGCGATCCGGCTGGTCCTGGGCACCGCGCCCGGTGAGCGGCCGATGCGGCCGGAGTTCGGCTGCGGCATCCACGAGCACGTGTTCGCCGCCGCCGACGGCACCACCGCCGGGCACGTGGCCCGCGAGGTGCGGGCCGCGCTGGAGCGCTGGGAGCCGCGCGTCGAGGTCGACGAGGTCGCCGTGGCCTTCGACTCGGTCGACGTCGGCACGCTCTACATCGAGGTGCGCTACACCGTCCGCACCACCAACGACCAGCGCAACCTGGTCTTCCCGTTCTACACCATCCCGGCCGAAGGGAGCGCGTAGCAGTCATGGCGCTGCCCGCACCGAACCTCGACGACCGCCGCTTCCAGCAACTCGTGGACGAGGCCAAGCGCCACGTCCAGCAGAGCTGTCCGGAGTGGACGGACCACAACGTGTCCGACCCGGGCGTGACGCTGATCGAGGCGTTCGCGCACATGGTCGACCAGCTCGTGTACCGGCTGAACCGGGTGCCCGAGCGCAACCACCTGGCGTTCCTGGACCTGCTGGGCGTCACGCTGTTCCCGCCGACCGCGGCGCGCGTGGACGTGACGTTCCGGCTGTCCGCGCCGCAGGACAACACCGTGCTGCTGCCGGTGGGCACGGAGGTCGCCACGGCGCGGCTGGAGCAGGACGAGCCGGTGGTGTTCGCCACCGCCGAGGAACTGGCCGTGGTGCCGTGCGCGCTGGAGCGCCTGGTGACGCGCACGGCGGGGGGCGAGCACGCCGACCGCTCCCGGGACCTGGAGGCGGGCCGGGACGTGCCGTGCTTCCAGGCGAAGCCCGAACCCGGTGACGCCACCCTGTTCGGCCTGTCGAACGCCGTGCCGCGCTGCGTCGTGGTGCTGCGGCTGGACAGCCGGGTCGAGGGCATCGGCGTCGACCCCCGGCAGCCGCCGCTGGTGTGGGAGGCGTGGGACGGCCAGGACTGGGCCCCGTGCGCGACCGACGAGGACACCACCGGCGGCCTGAACCGGCCGGGCGAGGTCGTGCTGCACGTGCCCGCCGGGCACACCGCGTCGGTCGTCGCCGGCCACCGGGCGGGTTGGCTGCGCTGCCGGGCCGTCGAACCGGTGCGGGAGCAGCCGTTCTACGCCGAGTCGCCGACCGTGCGGCAGGCCGAGGCGTTCACGATCGGCGGCACGACGGTCGCCGAGCACGCCGAGACCGAGGTGGACGTGCCGCTGGGCGAGGCGGCGGGCGTGCCGGGGCAGCGGTTCGCGCTGCCGAGCGCGCCCGTGCTGCTGGACGGCGAACCGCCGGTGGTGCGGGTGTCGGAGGGCGAGGGCTGGCAGGACTGGGCGGTGGTGGAGCACTTCGGGCTGTCCGGGCCCGACGACCGGCACGTGGTGCTGGACGCGGCGCGCGGCGAGGTGGCGTTCCCGCCGGCGGTGCGCGAGGCGGACGGGTCGCTGCGCCGCTACGGGGCGGTGCCCACGAAGGGCGCCGTGGTGCACGTGCCGCGCTACCGCACGGGCGGCGGCCGGGCGGGCAACGTGGCGCGCGGGACGATCACGGTGCTGCGCAGCTCCGTGCCGTACGTGGCGGCGGTGGAGAACCGGGAGGCGGCGCGCGGCGGGGTGGACGGCGAGACGGTCGCCGAGGCCAAGCTCCGCGCGCCGCACCAGTTGCGGGTGCAGGAACGGGCGGTCACCGCCGAGGACCACGAGCACATCGCCCGGCGGGCCGCGCCGTCGCTGGCCAGGGTGCGGTGCCTGCCGGTCGAGGGCGGCGGCGCGCGGGTGCTGGTCGTGCCCGACGCGGTGGCGGACCGGGGCGACCGGCTGCGGTTCGAGCAGCTCGTGCCCACCCCGGACGTGCTGCGGGCGGTGGCGGCCGCGCTCGACGAGCGCCGCCTGCTCGGCACCCGGATCGTGGTGGAACCGCCGCGCTACCAGGGCGTCACGGTCGTCGCGCGGCTGTCCCCGGTGGACGCGGCCGACGCGGCCCGGGTGCGCGAGGAGGCGGTGGACGCGCTGCACCGCCACCTGAACCCGCTGCGCGGCGGTGTCGACGGCACGGGCTGGGAGTTCGGCCGGCCCGTGCAGTTCGGCGAGGTGTTCGCGGTGCTCCAGCGGGTGCCGGGGGTGCGGGTGGTCGAGGAGGTGCTGCTGTTCCCGGCCAACCCGATCACCGGGGCGCGCGGCACGCCCGCCGACCGGGTCGAGGTGGCGCCCAACGCGCTGGTGTTCTCGCACCTGCACCAGGTAGTGGTGGCGGGACCGTGAGCCGCGCCGCCCTCCCCGGCCTGACCGGCAGGCACCCGCTGGGCGCGGCGCTGCCCGCCCTGTACGCGGCGGACGACCTGGCGCAGCGGTTCACCGCCGGGCTGGACGCCGTGCTGGCGCCGATCCTGTCCACCCTGGACAACCTGGCCGCGTACTTCGACCCGGACCTCGCGCCCGACGACTTCCTGGCGTGGCTGTCGTCGTGGCTGGCGGCCGACCTCGACCCGGCGTGGCCGGGGGGGCTGCGCCGCGAGGTGGTGGCCCGGGCGGTCGAGCTGCACCGGCTGCGCGGCACCGCGCGCGGCCTGGTGACCCGGCTGGAGCTGTGCCTGGGGGTGCGCGCCGAGGTGCGCGACGGGGCGGGCGCGGTGTGGTCGCCACACCCGGACGGCGAGCTGCCGCCGCCGGTGGGCGCGGTCGTGGTGCGGGTGCGGCCCGGCCGGTCCGGCCCCGTGGACCGGGCGGAGGTGGAGGCGCTGGTCGACGCGGTGCGGCCGGTGCACGTGACGTGCGTGGTGGAGGTGGGCGATGACTGAGGCGACGGGGATCGGGACCAGGCACTGCCCCCAGTGCGGCGCACCGGTGCCGGACGGGGACGACTTCTGCGGCAACTGCGGCACCTACCTGGGCTGGGTGGAGGAACCGGAGCCGGGGGCGTCACCCCTGGCGCCCACCCTGGAACCGGTGCCGCCCGGCCGGCCCGTGCTCCGGCGGCCGCTGCCGACCGCCTCCGCGCGGGACGCCGTGGTCGGGCCGCCGTGCCCGGGGTGCGGCACGGCCAACCCGCCGGACCGCCGGTTCTGCCGGCGCTGCGCGGCGCCGCTGCGGACCACCGCGCGCGAGGCCGCCGGTCCCCGCCGGACCCGGCGGCGGTGGGGCGGCGACACGTCCCGCCTGCTGCGCCGGCTCGCCGCGCTGCTCGCGGCCGCCGCGCTGGTGGTGGCCGCGGTGCTGCTCGAACCGTGGATCACGCGGTGGCTGGACGACCTGCGCGACAGGACGGCGACGCCGGTGGCCGTCGCGCCGAGCACCGCGAAGGCCACCGCGGAGGTGCCGGGCCACCCGGCGTCGGACGCCGTCGACGGCCTGTCGAACCGGTACTGGGGCGCGCCCGCCGTGGGCGACGCCGTGGAGTTCACGTTCGCCTCGCCGTTCCGGCTGCTGTCGATCGTCGTGCACACCGGGGCCGGCGTGCAGCCGGAGGCGTTCGCCGGGCAGGGCCGGGCCACGGCGGTGGACGCCGTGGTCACCTCGGTCGACGGCACGCACCGCACGGTGCCGCTGTCGCTGGGCGACCGGTCCGGGCCGCAGCGCACCGACACGGCGATCAGCGACGTGGTGCGGGTGCGGCTGGTGGTGGAGCAGGCCGCCGGGCTCCCGCCGGGCGGGCACGTGGCGCTGGGCGAGGTGGAGTTCTTCCGCCGCCCGTGAGACCTACGAGAGGAGCGGACGTGGACGTCGTCGTGGTCACCGGCTCGGCCGGGTTGGTCGGCGGTGAGGCCGTGCGGGTGCTGGCCGACCGGTTCGACCTGGTCGTCGGGATCGACAACATGATGAGGAGGGACTTCCTGGGCGCGGCGGCGGTGGGCGCGGCGGTCGAGGCGCCGTCGAACCACCGGCACCACGCGGTGGACGTGCGCGACCTGGAGGCGCTGGGCGCGGTGCTGCGCGAGTACGGCTCGGACGTGCGGCTGGTCGTGCACGCGGCCGGTCAGCCCAGCGCGGAGTGGGCCGCCGACGCGCCGCTGGTCGACTTCGGGGTGAACGCCCTGGGCACGGTGACCGCGCTGGAGGCCGTGCGGCGGTGGTGCCCGGACGCGGTGGTGGTCGTCGTGTCCAGCCGCCGGGTGTACGGCGCGGCGCCGGACGCGCTGCCGCTGGTGGAGACCGCGACGCGGTGGGAGGTCGACCCGGCGCACCCGTACCACGAGCACGGCGTCGACGAGTCGCTGCGGCTGGACCGCGTCGACCGCACGTTCCTCGGGGTGTCGAAGCTCGCCGCCGACCTGGCCGCGCAGGAGTACGGCAGGCGGCTGGGCATGGCCGTCGGGGTGTTCCGGTGCGGCAGCCTCGCGGGCGCCCGGCACGCGGGCGTCGAGCTGGACGGGTTCCTGTCCCACCTGGTGCGCAGCGCGGTGCGCGGTGCGGCGTTCCGGGTCATCGGGCACGGCGGCAAGCAGGTGCGGGACGTGCTGGACGCGCGGGACCTGGTGGAGATGTTCTGGCAGTTCTACCTGTCACCGCGGCCCGGCGAGGTCTACCACGCGGGCGGCGGGCGGGAGCGCGGCGCGTCCGTGCTGGAGTTCATCGCGCGGTACGAGTACCTGACCGGGCGGGAGGTGCGGTTCGACTACGCGCCGGACCACCGGTTCGCCGACGTCCGGTGGTGGCTCACCGACACCCGCAAGTTCCGCCGCGACTACCCGGACTGGCGCCCGGCGCACGACCCGTCGGACGTGCTGCTGTCGCTGCACCACCACTGGAGCGGCACCGCCCTTGACCTGGGCGGGTCCGGCGGTGTTGAGTTCGTCCACCACGGCTCTCCACGGCTCTCGACGGACGCCGCCGCGCGTGAAGAATCCTTGTAGACGCGGTTGAGAGCGCGTGAAGCCGCCCCCTCCAGACTCGGATCGCAAGGCGAGACTGCGGGAGGCAGCGGTGGAGCGAGTCCGGGTCGCCGTCCAGGCGACGGATCACCTGAGCATGACCGGTTTGACGACCTACCTCGCGTCGAGGCCGGAGGTGGAGGTCCTGGGCGGCGCGCAGCACGCGCGGGCCGAGGTGGCGGTGGTGGCCGCGCCCCGGCTCACCGCGGAGATCGCGTCCCGGTTGCGGCGCGCGGCGGCCCAGGTGGGCGCGCCGGTCGTGCTCATCGTGGACGAGGTGGGCGAGACCGACGTGCTCGCCGCCGTGGAGTGCCGGGTGGTGGCGGTGCTCCAGCGGGCCGCGGTGACCGACGAGGTGGTGCTGCGCAACGTGCTGGCGGCGGCGACCGGGGGCGGCTCGATGCCGCCGGCGATGGTCGCCGAGCTGATGCGGCACGTGGAGCGCCTCCAGCGGCAGGTGGTGGCGCCCGAGGGCGGGCCGAACCAGCTGACCTCGCGGGAGGCCGACGTGCTGCGGCTGATGGCCGACGGGCTGGACACCGCCGAGATCGCCGGCCGGCTGTGCTACTCGGAACGCACGATCAAGAACGTGTTCTACGGGATCACGACCAGGTTGAACCTGCGCAACAGGCCGCACGCGGTGGCCTACGCCCTCCGGAAGGGGATGATCTGACGTGGAGAAGTCGACCGAGCGCACCGGGGCCGCGCTCCGGCACGTGGTGGACCTGGCGCTGCGGGGCATGAGGTCCCGCGGCGTGCGCACGCCGCACCCGGTGCGGCCGGCGCAGTGGGTGATGACCGCCGACGGCGTCATCGACGGCCCGCGCGACGAGGAACCGACGGCCGGACCCTGACCGGGCCGCCGGGTCCTCCCGCTCCCGGTTCAGCGGGACACCGCGACCCCGCCCGTCGCCCGGCGGACGTCCCACTCCGCGCCGAACCCGCGGTAGAGGGCGACCGCCTCGGCCAGCGCGTCCCCCGCCTCCGCGCCGCGACCGGCGCGCGCCAGCAGGACGGCGCGGTCCTCCAGGGTCTGCGCCAGCTCGAACGCCCGGCCGACCGACCGGTAGTGCCGCACCACCGGCGCCAGCGCGTCCGGGTCCTCCGCCAGCACGCCCCGGCACCGCTGCGCCGCCGCGGCCGCGCGCGCCGCCAGCGCCTCGCGCTCCGCCTCGGCCTCGCACGCCCGCGCCGCCGCCACGGCCGTGGACCGGTCGCCGGCCGCCAGCGCCAGCCGCACCAGCTCGGGCAACCACTGGTGCCGCAGCATCATGTCCGCGTACCGGGTGTCCAGGATCGCCCCGAGCACCGACACCGCGCCGGCCGCGTCGCCCTCCCGCGCCGCCGCCATCGCCTGCGCCGCCACCAGGAAGTCGCAGTTCTCCCGGTACGCCTCGGTGACCAGCGGCAGCGTCAGGCCCTGCGCCAGGTGCCCGGCCAGCCGCTCGCCGTCGTCGCGGTGCGCGGCGATCAGCGCCGCCACGCCGTGCAGCAGCACCGGTCCGCCCTCCCGCAGGCCGTATCCGGTGAACCCGGGGTCGCCCAGCACGCCGTCCAGCCGGGCCACCGCCTCGTCCCACCCGCCGAGCCAGTAGTGGTGCACGGCCGCCGCCAGGTGCAGCCCCGCCACCGGCGTGGTGCGCCCGGCCACCTCGAACGCCAGCTCCAGGTTCCGCCCGGCCTCGTCGAGCCGGTCCAGGCACTGGAGGGTGAAGATCCGGTTGTCCAGCAGCAGCAGGCGCAGGTCGGTGAGGCTCACGTCGGTGCCGACGACGTCCAGCGCCCGGTCCAGGTGGGCCACCGCGCGCGGGTAGTCCCGGCGCACCGCCTCCACCTGCCACAGCACCTCCAGCGCCTGCGCGATCGCGGACGGGTCCGCCGCCCGCTCCCCCGCCTCGACGGCCTCCCGCGCGCTGACCTCCGCGTCGGCCGACTCGCCGGTGCCGGCCCGCTGCACCAGCGCCAGCAGCGACAGCAGCCGGGCCCTCCGGCGGTCCGACAGCACCGGGTCGGCCAGCGCCTCCCGCGACGCGGCCACCGCGTCCTCGGCCCGCCCGCCCCGGTACGGCATGTAGGCGAGCATCCACCGCACCTCGGCCACCCGGTCGGGATCGCGCAGGCACGGCAGCGCGCGGCGGGCGTGCTCCTCGGCCTCGGCGTCCCGGTTGATGCGGAACAGCGCGCCCGCCAGGTGCGCCATCAGCGTCGCGTCCCGCTCGTCGCGCGCCACCGACAGGCGCAGGCAGCGCTGGAGCAGTTCGACGGCCACCAGCGGCGCCCGGTAGACCAGGGCGGGCGCCTGCTCGACGAGCCAGTCCAGCGCCCACGCGCCGACCTCGCCCGCGGCGGCCAGCAGCTGCTCGGCGACGTGGTCGACCGCCGCGCCGGACGCGGCGAGCGCCTGCGCGGCCTGCTGGTGCAGCGCGGTGCGCAGTGCGGCGGGCGTGCCCTCGTACAGCGCCTGCCGGATCAGCGGGTGCCGGAACGCCATGCGCGGCCCGCCGTCGCTGAGCACCCCGGCGGCCAGCGCCTCCTCCAGCCGGGCCGCCAGGTCGACCACCGGCGTGCCGAGCACCACCGACAGGTCGCCGACGGCGAACTCGCCGCCCAGCAGCGCCGACCAGCGCAGCACCTCGCGCGTCGGGTCGGACAGGAAGTCGAGCCGGCCGGTCACGGCGGACACCAGCGACAGCGGGGCGCGGTCGAACGCGGTGTCGACGACCTCGGCGACGCCCGTGCCGACCGCCACGGCCTGCTCGCGCACCAGGGCGTCCGCGACCTCCCGCACGTACAGGGGGTTGCCGCCGGCGCGGGCCGCGATCCGGCGCAGCCCCGGTCCGGGCACCGCGCCGACCAGGCGGCCCACCATCCCGGCCACGTCGTCGTCGGCGAGCGGGACCAGGTCGAGCACGGTGCCGTCGCACGACTCGGTGTCCCGGCGCAGCCGGGCGATCTCCGCCCGGTACGGCACCGGGCGGGCCGCGCCGACCAGCAGCAGCGGCAGCCGCCGGGTGAACGCGGTGAGCCGGTGCCACACCCGGGCGCTCGCCTCGTCGGCCCACTGGAGGTCGTCGAGCGCGAACACCAGCGGGCCGTCCGCGCACAGCTGCTCCACCAGCGCCACCAGCCGGTCCACCGCCTCGAACACCGGGTCGGCGTCGCCGAAGAGGGAGCCCGCGGGCCGTTCCCGGCCGAGCGCGTGCGCGGTGGCCGACCGGCGCGGGTCCGCCGAGCGCGCCTCCACGGCGAGCGCGTCCAGGGCGAGCCGCAGGGGGAACCGGGTGCCCAGCTCGTCGGCGACGGCGAGGGCGACCTGGTGCCCGGCGCGCCCGGCGCGGGCGAGCACGGTCCCGAGCAGCGCGGACTTCCCGATGCCCATCTCGCCCTCGATCCACAGCACCCGGCCGTGCCCGGCGGTGACGTCGTCCACCAGCCGCCCCACCGCGGCCAGCTCCGCGCGGCGGCCGACGAGCTCGGCGCCCGGTCCGGGGGTCGGGGCCGGCCTCGCGGGTGGCACCCCGTCCCGGTCGCGGCCGGTGAGGATGCGCTCGTGCGCGGCGCGCAGGCGCTTGCCGGGCTCGACCTCCAGCTCGGTCACCAGCACGCGCCGCGCGTCCCGGAACACCTCCAGCGCCTCGGCGCTGCGGCCCGACCGGTGCAGGGCGAGCATCAGCAGCTCCCGGGCGCGTTCGCGCAGCGGTTCGTCGGCGACCAGCGACGCCAGCTCCGCCACCACCTCGGCGTGCCCGCCCGCCGCCAGCGCGGCCTCGGCGCGCAGCTCGCGGAGCACCGTGCGGGCCTCGGCGAGCCTGCGCCGCTGCGCCTCGGCGAACGGGCCGACCAGGCCGGCCAGCGGGTCGCCCCGCCACAGCTCCAGCGCCTCCTCCGCGGCCCGCCGCGCCGCCCCCGGGTCGCCGGCGGCCAGCCGCCGCCGGGTCGCGTCGGCCAGGGCCTCGAACCGCGCCACGTCCACGTCGGCGGGGTCCACCAGCAGCCGGTAGCCGGAGCCCGCCGACACCAGCAGGCGTGACGGCGTGCCGCGCGGCCGGTCCGGTTCCAGGGCCTTGCGCAGCGCCGACACGTAGGTGTGCACGCTGCCCTCGGCGGTGGCCGGCGCGTCCTCGCCCCACACGGCGGACACCAGCTCGTCCCGGGTGACCCCGCCGGCGCGCAGCGCGAGCACCGCGAACACCGCACGGGGGCGCGACGAGCCCAGCGCCACCTCCCGGTCACCGGCCCAGGCCCGCACCGCCCCCAGCAGCTCGACCCGCACCGCGCCCGTCATCCCGTCGACCACCTCTGGCCCTCCCCTGTCGCGCCGCGCCGGTCACCCGGACCACGCCGTCCCCTCGGCCGTTCCCGTTCCCGTCGTGGCCGCGCGCCACCGCACGTCCGCGCGCCGCGCGTCGTGCACCGCGCCCACGGCCCGGTAACCGCGCACCGCCTCGGCGAGTGCCGACGCCGAGCCCGACAGCACGGCCGCGTCCTCCAGCGCCCCGGCCAGCTCCACCGGGCGGCCGACCGCGCGGAACCGGGCCACCGCCTCCAGCACGGGCGCCGGGTCGCCCTCGACGAGCCCCCGGCACCACACCAGCGCGGCGGCGGCCCGCGCGGGTTCGCGTTCCGCGGCGGCTTCCTCCTCCGCGACGGCCAGCGCGCGTGCCGCCAGGTCCCGCCGCCCCCGGTCGACCGCGAGCCTGGTGAGGAGCGGCAACCACTGGTGGCGCAGCACCATCCGCGCGGTGGTCGCCAGCACCGGCTCCAGCACCGCGAGCGCCTCGTCCGGCCGGCCCGCGCGCTCCGCCAGCACCGCCCGCGCCGCCGGCAGGAAGTCGGCGTGCTCCCGGTCCGACGGCGTCACCAGCGGGTGCGCGGCGGCGGCGAGCAGGTGCGCCTCGGCGGCGTCCACCCGGTCGCGCCGGGCCGCGACGAGCGCCGCCACCCCGTGCACCAGCAGGGCCGGGCCGTGCTCGCGCAGGCCGAACGACGTGCCGGCGTCGGACACCAGCGCCCGCGCGCCCTCCTCGGCCGCGGCGTCCCACCGGCCCGACCAGTAGTCCTGCACGGCGGTGGTGACCCGCACGTCGCGCGAGGCCGTGCCGCCGACCGGTTCGCGCGCGGCGACCAGCACCTCGTCCGCCTCGGCGAGCCGGTCGAGGTTCTGCAACGAGAACGCCTTGTTGTCCAGCAGGCCCAGGCGCAGCTCGGTGAAGTCCGGTCGACCGCCGATCACCGCCAGCGCCCGCTCGACGCGCGCCAGCGCGCCCGCGTGGTCGCGGCGCACCGAGTCGACCTGCCACAGCGCCTGGAGGGCGTGCGCGACGGCGAACTCGTCGCCCGCCTCCTCACCGCGCCGCACGGCCCGGTGGGCCACCTCCTCGGCCGCCGCCACGTCGTCGAGCCCCTCCCGCAGCACGGCCGCCAGCAACGCCTCCAACCGCGCCCGCCACGCCGGCGGCACGGCCGGGTCGGCGGAGGCGGCACGCAGCGCGTCCACCGCCTCGGCGGCGCGACCGCGGCGGTACCCGACGTGGGCGAGCATCCAGCGCATCTCGGCGGCCCGGTGCGGGTCGCGGGTGCGCGCCAGCACGTACCGGGCCTCGGCCTCTGGCTCGCGGCCGAGCCAGAACACCAGCCGGGCCAGCAGGGCCGCGAGCCGTTCCCGGTGCTCGGCGGCGAGCGCCGGTCCTCCCACGACGGCGCGCAGCAGGCGGACCGCGGTGTCCGGCGCGCGCCTGCCCAGCGCCGTGCCGCGGTCCACCAGCCAGTCCACCGCCCACGGGTCCACCGCGCCGGGCGCGGCGGCCAACTGCTCGACCACCAGCTCCACCGGGGCGCCCGCCGTGGCCAGCGCCTGCGCGACCCGGCGGTGCAGCGCGGTCCGCACCGCCGCCGGCGTGCCGTGGTAGAGCGCCTCGCGGATCACGGCGTGCCGGAACGCGAGCTTCGGGCCGGCGTCGTCCAGCACGCCCGCGGCGGTCGCCTCCTCCACCGCGGCGATCAGCTCCGAGGACGGGCGGCCCAGCGCGGTCGCCGCGTCGCCCAGGGCGAACTCGGTGCCCAGCAGGGCCGCCGACCGCAGCACCTCCGTCGTGCCTGGCGACAGGAACGCCAACCGCCGCGCCACCGCCGAGACCAGCGAGCGCGGCGGGTCGTCGTCCAGCGGGGCCCCGGTCTCGGCGACGCCGTCGCGCACCTCGATCGCATGGTCGCGCACCAGCGCCTCGACCATGTCCCTGGTGTAGAGGGGGTTGCCGCCCGCGCACTCCACGACCGGCCGCAGGCTCTCCCCCGGCACCGCGCCCACCAGGTTCGCCAGCAGCGCCGTGCCCGCCTCGGCGGACAGCGGCCTCAGCCGCACCACCTGGCCGCCGGACGCGACCACCGCCCGCCGCACCTGCTCGACGTCGGCCCGCCGGGGCACCGACCGCACCGCGGCGACCAGCAGCAGCGGCAACCGGTGCGCCACGCGCAGCATCCGGTGCCACATCAGCACGCTGGCCTCGTCCGCCCACTGGAGGTCGTCCACCACGACGGCCAGCGGGGCCTCCGCGCACAGCTCGTTCACCAGCGCCAGCAGCCGGTCCACCACCACCGGCACCGGGTCGCCCACGGCGGGGGCGCGCAAGGCCCGCGCCAGCTCCGCCCGCCTCGGGTCGGGCGAGGTCTCCGCGACGCCCAGGGCCTGGAGCACCACCCGCAGCGGGGTGCGCGGCGCGACCTCGTCACCCGCGCCCCAGGCGACCTGGAAACCGGCGTCGGGGGCGCCCGCCAGGCCCGTCGCCAGCAGGGCCGACCTGCCGATCCCCGGCTCGCCCTCCACCCACACGGACCGCCCGCGCCCCCCGGCCGCGTCGGCCAGCGCGCGGCGCAGCACACCCAACTCCAGGTCCCGACCGACGAACACCCCTGCGGCGGGCATCGCGGGGTCCGGGTCCGGTGGGCCGCCCGGTAAGCCCTTGCCACCCGGTGCCCGGACCGCCGGACCCGGGATCGCCGGACCGCCGCCGACCGCGACCGCGACCGGACCGGGCGCGGGTAACGCGCTCCTCGCGCCGGCGCCCTCGTCGGCCAGCACCCGCTGGTGGGCCTCGCGCAGCGCCGCACCCGGCTCGATGCCCAGCCGCTCCACCAGCACGCGCCGGGCGTCCTGGAACGCCTCCAGCGCCTCCCCCGACCGGCCGCCGCGGTGCAAGGCGGTGATCAGCAGCGCCCGCAGCCCCTCGCGCAACGGGTGCTCGTCCACCAGCACGGCCAGGTCGGCGACCACGTCGGCGTGCCGCCCCAGCACCAGGGCCAGCTCGGCGCGCCGCTCGGCGACCGCCAGCCGCAGCTCGCGCAACCGGGTTCGCTGCGCCTCGGCGAACGGCCCCGGCACGCCGGACAGCGCGTCACCCCGCCACAGGGCCCGCGCCAGGTCCAGCTCGGCCAGCGCCGCCGCCGGGTCGTGCGCGCCCAGCGCCGCCGCGCGCTCCCGGTGCCGCTCGAACCGGTGCACGTCGAGCCCGTCCTCGGCCAACTTCAGCGAGTACCCCGACCCGGCCGACACCAGCACCCGTGACGCCGAGCGCTTGGACCGCGCGGGCTCCAGCACCCGGCGCAGGCCGGACACGTACGTGTGGAGGCTGGCCGCCGCCGTCGCGGGCGGGGCGTCGCCCCAGACGGCGTCGACCAGTTCGTCGCGCGACACGACCTGGTCGGCGCGCAGCGCGAGCACCGCGAACACGGCCCGCCTGCGCGCCGTGCCCAGGTCCACCTCGGTGCCCTCCCGCCACGCCCGCGCGGGACCGAGCAGTGCGGCGGTGACGGGAGCAGTGGCGCTCATCACCATTTCCGTCCAATGCGCCTGGAATGCGATCCGGTCAGCCTCTTGCCCGCTTTGCACCGGTGGTGTAAAGCGAATGCGGAATGCCCCGAACAGCCCGACCACGCCAGGTTATCACGCGGTCACGCAAGCCCTTGACCTGCGCCAACAATTTCACCAAGCGAGACGCGAGGCCATTCGGCATTCGCGCTCCGGGCAATTGTCGAGGTCACCCGCACCGCTCCCGGGGCCACCCTATTGGCACTCACCCCGCGCCGTCGCCATCCCGCGGGCTGATCCGTCGCTACCACCACGGGGGTAAGCGGGGTTGCCGTTCCGGGGCGACGACACGGGCGTCCTGCACGCCTAGTTTCCATTGACATGAAACGACTTCTCGCCCCCCTGCTGGCCGCCGCGCTGGCCGCGACCCTCACGGGCGCCGCGCACGCCGACCACCGCACCGCGTCCCCGCTCCAGCGGGACGCGGACGCCCTGCTCGCCCAGGGCGCGCCGGGCGTGCTGGTGGAGGTGGACACCCCACGCGGCGACGTGCGGGTGCGCAGCGGCGTCGCCGACACCGGGACGCGCAAACCGGTGCCGTGGAACGCGAAGTTCCGCATCGGCAGCTTCACCAAGACCTACGTCGCCGCCACCGTGCTGCAACTGGTCGGCGAGGGCAGGCTGTCGCTCGACGACACGGTCGAGCGCTGGCTGCCCGGCGTCGTGCGGGGCAACGGCAACGACGGCGGCAGGATCACCGTGCGCCAACTGCTCCAGCACACCAGCGGTCTGCACAACTACATCCTCCAGCTGCCGTTCGTCTTCAAGGGCGACGAGTTCCTGGCGGAGCGCTTCCGCACCGTCACCGCGGCGGAGGCCGTCGCCCTCGCCACCGGTGTCGCGCCTGACTTCCAGCCGGGTGAGGAGTGGCGCTACTCCAACACCGGCTACGCCGTCGCGGGCATGATCATCGAGAAGGTGACGGGCCGCACCTGGCAGCAGGAGGTGCGGAAGCGCATCCTCGACCCGCTGCGCCTGCGCGACACCTTCCTGCCGGGCACCTCGCCGGCCATCCCGAAGCCGCACGCCACGGCGTACGAGCGCTTCCCGGAGAAGGGCCTGGAGGCCGACCCGGAGGACCCGCGCTACGGTCCCGCGCTCGACGTCACCCACTACAACCCGTCGTGGGGGGGCGCGGCGGGCGACATGATCAGCACCACCGACGACGGCAACCGCTTCCTCCAGGCCCTCATGACCGGCGAGGTGCTGCGCCCGGCCGAACTGGCCGAGATGAAGCGCACCGTTCCCGCGACCGGGTTCGAGCAGGGGTGGCCGGGCGTGCGGTACGGCCTGGGCCTGATGTTCATCCCGAACGAGTGCGGCGGCTACTGGTCGCACGGCGGCGACATCCCCGGCTTCATGACGCGCAACGGCGTCACCGACGACGGCCGCCGGTCCGTCGTCGTCTCGGTCAACACCGACTCGCTGATCCCGACGCCGGGCACGGCGCCCGCGGTGGGCGACCCGACCTCGACCCTGGTCGACCACGCCCTCTGCGGCCGGGGGTAGCCCGCCGGCAGTGCCGCCGACAGCGTCCTCCGGCGGTGTCCCCGAGCGCCCGGTGCCCGGCAACGGCCACCGGGCGTTCGCACGAGGGGCACCGATACTTTCGTAACCCGCTGAAGCGAGTCGGCCGATCACCACGCCCGCATTTTGGCGTCTCTATAGGTGATTACAAGTTCTTGACGAGTTCAAGCAGGCCCCTTACGTTGCGAAAGCGTCACCCTTTCCGACCGAAACTTTCGAGTCGCCCTGTGGTGTGACGACACCTTGGAGGAAGTGATGTCCAGAACTGCTGTCACCGCCGCCGGCAGGCAGGCCGACCGCGGGAGGTCACGCCGCGTCGCGGTCGTGGCCGGCGTCATCGGGCTGCTGGGCGCGACGGCCGTGGTGCTGCCGAGCATCGCCAGCGCCGGCACCACGCTGGGCGCGTCGGCCGCGGAGAAGGGCCGGTACTTCGGCACGGCCGTGGCGGCGAACAAGCTCTCGGACTCGACCTACGTGAACATCCTGAACCGGGAGTTCGACATGGTCACGGCCGAGAACGAGATGAAGATGGACGCGACCGAGCCGAGCCAGGGGCAGTTCAGCTACGGCAACGCGGACCGGATCGTGAACCAGGCGCGCAACCAGGGCAAGCGGGTGCGGGGTCACGCGTTGGCGTGGCACTCGCAGCAGCCGGGCTGGATGCAGAACATGTCGGGTTCGGCGTTGCGGCAGGCGATGCTCAACCACGTCACGCAGGTGGCGACGTACTACCGGGGCAAGATCTACGCCTGGGACGTGGTGAACGAGGCGTTCGCCGACGGTAGTTCCGGTGGGCGTCGTGACTCGAACCTGCAGCGCACCGGCAACGACTGGATCGAGGCGGCGTTCCGGGCGGCGCGGGCGGCGGACCCGGGCGCGAAGCTGTGCTACAACGACTACAACACCGACAACTGGTCGCACGCCAAGACGCAGGGCGTGTACCGGATGGTGCAGGACTTCAAGTCGCGCGGGGTGCCGATCGACTGCGTCGGTTTCCAGGCGCACTTCAACAGCGGCAACCCGGTGCCGTCGAACTACCACACCACCCTGCAGAACTTCGCCGCGCTGGGCGTGGACGTGCAGATCACCGAGCTGGACATCGAGGGCTCCGGCTCGACCCAGGCCCAGCAGTACCAGGGTGTCGTGCAGGCGTGCCTGGCCGTGGCCCGCTGCACGGGCATCACGGTGTGGGGCATCCGCGACACCGACTCCTGGCGCGCGAGCGGCACCCCGCTGCTCTTCGACGGCAGCGGCAACAAGAAGGCCGCCTACACCTCGGTCCTCAACGCCCTCAACGCGGGCGGCGGCACCAACCCGACCACCACCACCACGACCACCACCACGCAGCCGGGCCAGAACTGCCCCAACGGCTACGTGGGCCTGACCTACGACGACGGCCCCGGCGGCACCACCACCCAGCTGATCAACGCGTTGCGGTCGGCCAACCTGCGGGCGACGTTCTTCAACCAGGGCAACAAGGTCGGCGGCAACACCGCGCTGGTGCAGGCGCAGCGCCAGGTGGGCTGGGTCGGCAACCACAGCTGGTCGCACCCACACATGACGCAGCTGAGCCAGGCGCAGATGACCTCCGAGATCTCCCAGACCCAGCAGGCCCTCCAGCAGGCCACCGGTGAGGCGCCGAAGCTGTTCCGCCCGCCGTACGGCGAGACCAACGCCACGCTCAAGTCCGTCCAGGCGCAGTTCGGCCTCACCGAGGTGCTGTGGAGCGTCGACTCGCAGGACTGGAACGGCGCGAGCACCGCGGCGATCGTGCAGGCGGCGTCCACGCTCCAGAACGGCGGCGTGATCCTGATGCACGACGGCTACCAGACGACGGTCAACGCCATCCCCCAGATCGCCGCGAACCTGGCGAGCCGGGGCCTGTGCGCGGGCATGATCTCCCCGTCGACCGGTCGCGCCGTCGCACCGAGCGACACGCCGGGCGGCGGTCCCACGACCACCACGACGACCACGACCACGTCGCAGCAGCCGGGTGGCGCCTGCACCGCCACCTACCGGACGACCCAGCAGTGGGGCGACCGCTTCAACGGCGAGGTGACCGTCCGGGCCGGCTCGTCGGCCATCAGCAGCTGGACGGCCACCGTCACGGTGACCGCGCCGCAGAAGGTGTCGAGCACGTGGAGCGGCACGCCGAGCTGGGACTCCAGCGGCAACGTGATGACGATGAAGCCCAACGGCAACGGCAACCTCGCGCCGGGCGCGAGCACGACGTTCGGCTTCACCGTGATGGCCAACGGCCAGTGGGCCGCGCCGACCGTCTCCTGCCGCACCCCCTGAGGCGAGGCGGGACGACCCCGACCCGCTGCGCGGACCCGGTCAGAGCGGACCGGCGTCGGCGCGGCGGGTCGGCCTTTCCCGCACGTCGGAGCGGTGGCCGGCTCGGGTCGGAGACGATCTTCACCCGGTCGGGTGAGACACTGCGGTCACCACCGGAGTCAGGGGACCCACGATGCACCCACAGGCCATGAACGTGCTGCACATGCACCAGAAGGTCACCTTGATGGTGAACCGCTACGAGATCTTCGCCGACAACGGCGGCGAGCCGGGCCACCTGGTGGCGTTCGTCGAGCAGAAGCGGATGGCGTTCAAGGAGCAGGTGACGATCTTCACCGACTCCGGCAAGGGGCAGGTGCTCGCGGGCTTCCGGGCGCGCAAGGTGATCGACCTCGGCAGCGGCTACGACGTGACCGACGGCGACGGCCGGTCCATCGGCTCGTTCCGCAAGGACTTCGGCAAGTCCCTGACGAACTCCACCTGGCACCTGGACCAGCCGGGCGCGCCGACGGCCACCGGGCGCGAGCGCAACGCGGGCCTGGCGATCCTGCGCCGCGTGTGGGGCTTCCTGCCGTTCGTCAACAACATCCCGGTCCCGTTCCGCTTCCACTTCGACTTCACCCGGAACGGGCAGCCGGTGTTCAGCGTGGACAAGAAGACGTGGGTCCGCGACCACTACCTGATCACGATCGCCGACCCGCACGTCGACCGCCGCCTGGTGATCGCGCAGGCCGTCGCGGTGGACGCGCTCCAGTCGCGGTAGCCGGGACCCCGCCCCGCCGCCGGCCGGCCCCGCCCGCGCGGGGGCCGCGTCGTGGTGGCGGGGCCGGGTGGCCGCGGGCCGCCGCGCTGGGCACCGCCGGCATCGTCCCCGAGTACGGGCACCCGGCGGAGGGCAACACCTCCGACAAGGAGTCGACCGCCCTCAAGGCCGTGCACCAGGCCCTGGACTCCCGCCTGCCGGGCGCCCGCTGGTGGCAGTCGGCCGCGGGGTCCGGCCCGGTCCTGTCGGGCAGCCAGTGGCACTGGGACGCCAACTACGACCGCCACCGCGAGCTGATGAACGACAACCCCGCCAAGGTGAAGACCGACGGCGACGCGATGAACGACGAGCACTTCTCCGCCGTCCGCCTGGACGACGCGGGCTCCGCCGCGCTGACCGTGGACGACCGGTTGGTCGACCGCCTGTTCCCCCGGGCGGTGGCGGGCGCCACCGCCGTGGTCAGCCCCCTCGGCACCACCACCGCCCCGCCGCCGCACACCGGCGCGGAACCGATCTCGGCGGCCCCGGAACCGGGTCCGGCCGGCCCCCGCCGACTGCTGCTGTCCACATCGGACACGGGACTGCACTTCGCCTTGGTCACCGCGGGCACGGGCGGTTCGCCGGAGGCGGCGCGCGCGGAACTGGCGGCGTGGGCCGCCGCGACATTCACCGGCTGAGCAAGCCGAAAGTTTCGCAACATCGCGTGCGGAGCGCGGCGCACCTCGTACAGCCGGAGCCAGCCCTGGTAGGCGGCGACCTGACGCCTTGATCGAGTCCTACCAGCAACAGGGCCACCTTTTGATACGCAGGGTGACGCCATCAGTTCATTGACGTGACCCCTTACCGCACCCTATCGTTTCCCCAGAGTTCCCGAAAGTTTACCTAAAGACTCGAAAGTTTCGGCGACCGTCCCCGCAGACCCCCGCCAAGAAGCGGGCGGTGCCCGCCAATCCCGGCAGTGGCTCAGGAGGGACGCACGAGATGTCACAGCTCGTCCTGTTCGCGGTCGACATCTGCGCAGTGGTGTTGCTCGTCTTCGGGCTCTACTTCCCGCGGCACCGACGACGCGACCTGGTGGTGGCCTACCTGGGCGTGAACGTCGGCGTCCTGGCGGTGGCGAGCGCGCTGAGCACCAGCGACGTCGGCGCCGGGCTCGGACTGGGAATGGCGCTGTTCGGCGTGCTGTCGATCATCCGCCTGCGCTCGACGGAGCTCGACCAGCACGAGGTCGCCTACTACTTCTCCGCCCTCGCCCTGGGCCTCCTCGGCGCGCTGAACACCACGACCCCGTGGCTCAACGCGGGCCTGATGGCGCTCATCCTCGCCACGATGTTCCTGGGCGACCACCGGCGGCTGTTCCGGCGTTACCGGCACCAGGTCCTGGTGCTGGACTCGGCCGTCACCGACCACCTCGCGCTCGTCGCCCACCTGGAGCAGCTGCTCGACGCGCGGGTGCACGTCGCCACCGTCCAGCGGCTCGACCTGGTCAACGAGACCACCGTGGTGGACGTCCGGTACGCGCTGGCCGAACGCGCCCCGACCACCGCGCCCGGCGCGCCGGCGCGATCCGGGGCACGCCGATGACCACGACCACGACCCCACTCGCCCGGACCCTGTCGCGGCTGGCCCCCGTCGGGCTCGCCGAGCTGATCGACCGCGCCGCGCTGCAGACGAGAGTGGACCGCAAGTACCTCGTGCCGGTGGACGCGCTGCCCCGCCTGCTGGGCGGGCTGCCGGCGGGCACCAGGGTGCTGGACGTCGACAGCGCGCGCACCTTCCACTACGAGTCGGTGTACTTCGACACGCCGCTGCTGACCAGCTTCCACGGCGCGGCCTACCGGCGGCGGCGGCGCTTCAAGGTGCGCACCCGCACGTACCTCGACTCCGCCCAGTGCTGGCTGGAGGTCAAGATCAGCGGCGCGCGGGGCAGCGTCACCAAGCACCGGCTGCCCTACCACCCCCGGGACTGCGGCACCGTGCACCCCGGGCGCGCCTTCGTCGACGAGGCGCTCGCCCGCGAGTCGCTCGGGTCCACCACCGACAGCTCCTTCGACGCGGTGCTGATCACCGACTACCGCCGCGCCACCCTGCTGCTGCCGGGTGACGTCGGCCGGGTCACCGTCGACACCGGCCTCACCTGGCGGGACGAGCACTCGATGCTGCGCCTGCCCGGCCTCGCCGTGGTCGAGACCAAGTCCCCCTCCGCCGCCACGCCGGTCGACCGCGTGCTGTGGCAGAGCGGGCTGAGGCCCGTCCGCATCTCCAAGTACGCCACCGGCCTGGCCGCGCTGCGCCTGGACCTGCCCGACGCGCCGTGGCGGCGGACGCTGCGCCGGCACTTCCGCGGCACCGCCCCGACGCCCGCGCTCTCCCACCACCCCGAACAGGAGGCATCGTGCGCTTGACCACCCGCAGCGACGGAGCCGCGGCGACCCGGCGCTCCGCCTGGGTCGCGGTCGCCGCCGTGCTCCTCACCGCACTCCTCGTGCCGTTGTCGGCGGGCGCCGAACCGAGCGCGCCGCAGGCGGTCCCGGCGAGCGCCGCCGACGAGGCGGCAGCCGCAGCGGCGGCCGACGACCTCGTCGGCGACATCACCTTCTCCGTGCCGAGCGGCACGTTCCAGGGGCAGGTGTCGGTGTCGCTGGGCACCACCGTCAGCGGGGCCCAGGTCCGCTACACCACCGACGGCAGGCTGCCCACCGCGCAGTCGACGCCCTACCAGGGCACGCCGCTGACCTTCACCCGCACCACCCAACTGCGGGCACGGGCGTTCGTCGGGCAGACGGCGTCCGGCGCGCCGGGGACGGCCATGTACACCGCCCGCGCCGCCACCACCACGAACCACGACCTGCCCGTGGTCGTGATCGACTCCTACGGCGCGGGCAAACCCCAGCGGGAGTACTTCGACGCCACCACCATGATCTTCCAGCCGGGCGCGGGCGGGACGACGTCCCTCGCGGCGACCCCGGCGGTGGCCACCCGAGCCGGGTTCCGGCTGCGCGGGCAGTCGTCGGCGACGTTCGAGAAAGCGCCCTACCGCCTGGAATTCCGGGACAACGACGACGATGACGCCGACTACCCGGTGCTCGGCATGCCCGCCGACTCCGACTGGGTGCTGCGCGGGCCGTTCACCGACAAGTCGCTGGTCCGCGAGGCCCTCGTCTACGACCTCGGTCGGGAGATGGGGATGAAGACGCCGCGGTACGCGTTCGCGGAGTTCTACCTCAACACCGACGCCACCCCGGTCGGCACCGAGGACTACATGGGCGTCTACATGCTCGTCGAGACGATCAAGAACTCCAAGAACCGGCTCGACCTCAAGCAGTTGGACGAGGACGACCTCACGCTGCCGAAGATCACCGGCGGGTACATCTTCAAGTTCGAGTGGATGGCCGCCGAGGAGCCCACTCTGCCGTGCACCGGCCCGGCCGCCACCTGCTGGAACTACCTCGAAGTGGTAGACCCGGACCCGTTGCAGCCGGCGCAGCGCGACTGGCTGCGCGCCCACCTGCAGGAGTTCCACGACGTGCTGCGGGCGCCGAACTCCGCCGACCCGAACACCGGCTACCGCAAGTACCTCGACGTCGAGTCCTTCATCGACCAGGTGATCGTCAACGAGGTCAGCCGCAGCATGGACGCCTACCTCCGCAGCGCCTACTTCCACAAGGACCGGGACGGCAGGATCGTCGCCGGGCCGCTGTGGGACTTCGACCTCACGTTCGGCGTGGGCGGGTACTTCCAGAACGACCAGGTCGAGGGCTGGCAGCACCTCCAGACCCGGCAGCCGATGGCCAACGACTGGGTCGCCCAGCTCCTGCGCGACCCGGCGTTCGCCAACCAGCTGAAGGCGCGCTGGCAGGCGCTGCGCCGGGGCCCGCTCGCGGACTCCGCCGTGCAGAGCCGGATCGACGGCCTCGCCCGGCCGCTGACCAACGGCGCGCAGCGCAACTTCCAGCGCTGGCCGAACCTGTCGTCGCCGAGGATCGGCTTCTTCAACACCCCGACCGCGCCGACGTGGCAGGGCCAGGTGCAGTTCTTCAAGGACTGGATGCAGCGCCGCAGCGCCTGGCTCGACTCGGCGGCGGGGTGGGGCGGCACCGTGACGACCACGCCGACCACCACCAGCACCACCACCACAACGACAACGACGACGACCACGACGACCCCGCCGCCCGGCCCCTCCCGGTGCAGCGCGACCTACACCGTGGTCAACCGGTGGTCCGGCGGGTTCCAGGGCGAGGTGCGGGTCACCGCGGGCAACGCGGCGGTCAACGGCTGGACCGTGTCCTGGACGACCGGCGCCGGCGAGACGATCACCCAGGCCTGGAACGCGACCGTCACCAGCCAGGGAACGGCGGTCACGGCCCGCAACGCCGCGCACAACGGGTCGCTCGCGGCCGGGGCGGGCACCTCGTTCGGTTTCCTGGGCGCCACCACCGGAGCGCCCGGCACACCGGTGTTGACGTGCACGGCCGGTTGACCGGATGACCGGACCGGTGGCGCGGCGGCCCAGGCCGTCGCGCCACCGGTCTTCCACCGCCGACGACACGGCGGTCGACAACGCGGCGGTCGGCCCGCAGCGCCCGGCGACACGCGCGGTCGACCCGCAGCGCTCGCGAAGTCGGTCTTGTTACGCTGCCACGTCCACCGCAACGCTGATCACCCGTGAGGTGTCCGTGGCTCAGAAAGTGCTCGTCCAGCTCATCGACGACCTCGACGGCACCGCTGCCGAGAACGGCCAGACCGTCTCGTTCGGTCTCGACGGCGTCGCCTACGAGATCGACCTCCGCCCGCAGAACGCCGACCGCCTCCGCGACGCCCTCGCCGGCTTCGTCGCGAACGCGCGCAGGACGGGTGGCCGCACCAGGCGCACGGCCGCCGCGGGCGCCCCGGTCCGCCGCCCCGGCTCCGAGGTCAGGAACAAGGAGCAGACGAAGGCGATCCGCGAGTGGGCCCGCAAGAACGGCCACGACCTGGCCGACCGCGGGCGCATCCCGGCGAGCGTCATCGAGGCGTTCGAGGTGGCCCACCGCAGCTGACGCCCCGCCGGGCCGCGGTCAGCGGTTCGCGTCGTCGCGCGCCAGCCGCAGCCACCCGAGCAGCAGCGCCCCGGCCGCCCAGCAGAGCAGGGTGACCACCGACGACGTCCGCGTCATGCCCGGCACCTCGCCGATCAGCAGGAACGCCGCACCGGCCCCGGGCAGGGCGTCGGCGAGCGCGGACGCCCACTCGACGCCGAGGTTCGGCAGCATCAGCGGGAGCACCAGCATCAGCAGGAACACCGTGACCAGCGTGGTCGCCGTGTGCCGCAGCAGGAAGCCGAGCCCGACCGCGAGGGCCGCCCCCGCCGCGAACACGAACGCCACGTCGGGCAGCACCCCCAGGCCCTCGACGGGCAGGACGAGCACCGGCCGGGCCGCGGTGAACGCGGCGACGGCGGCGGCGAGCGCCAGCAGCGTGCCGAAGGCGGTCGCGACGCACACCGCCACGGTCGTGCGGGCCAGGAACAGCACGGCGCGGCGCGGCGTCCACTGGAGGGTCGGCACGATCCCGCCGGTCGCGTAGTCCGACGTCACCGCGGTCAGGGCGAGCGCGAGGAGCGCGAACTGCCCCGGCAGGGCCGGCACGCCCGCCATCCGCCACGCCGACCCGCCCTCCGGCGGCACCGGGTCGGAGCCCGCCTCCAGGCCGGCGACGGTGGCGATCCCCACCATCACCACGGCGGCGGCGGCCGGGAACCACCAGGTGCTCCGAACCGTCCACAGCCGCGTCCACTCGGCGGCGCAGGTGCGGGCGAACACGCGGGCCGGGGGAACGCGCGCCGGGGCGCGCCGGGGTGTCGACGGGGCCGTCACCGCGCCGCCCCGCTCGTCGCGGCCCGGCCGCCGCGGTGCTCCACGCTGCTGTCGGTCAACTCCACGTAGGCGTCCTCAAGGCTGTTGCGCACCTCCGAGAGGTGGTGCAGCGGGATGTGCAGGGAGTGGACGAGTTCGCCCACCTCCTCGGCGGTGCTGCCCTCGACCCGCAGCTCCCGGGCATCGACCCGGTGCGCCTCCAGACCGCGTTCGCGCAGCGCGGCGAGCAGCCGGTCGGGCTCCGCGCTGCGGACGCGCACCCGGACGTCCCCCAGCCCGTCGAGGATCTGCTCCGTCGTCGCGTCGGCGATCAGCCGGCCGCGCCCGATGACGACCAGCCGGTCGGCGACCTGCTCCACCTCGCTGAGCAGGTGGCTGGAGACCAGCACGGTGCGGCCCTCGTCGGCCAGTCGGCGCAGCAGCCCTCGGATCCAGCGGACGCCGTCGAGGTCCAGCCCGTTGACCGGTTCGTCGAACAGCAGCACGCCGGGGTCGCCGAGCAGCGCCGCCGCGATGCCCAGCCGCTGCCGCATCCCCAGCGAGTAGCCCTTGATCCGGCGACGGGCGGCGCGGCCGAGACCGACCTCCTCGACCACCTCGTCCACCCGGCGCGGCGGGATGCCGTTCGTCCGGGCGGCCACCCGCAGGTGCCCGCGCCCGGTGCGGCCGGGGTGCGCCGAGCCGGGGTCGAGCAGCGCGCCGACCTCGCGGAGCGGTTCGGCGAGCGCCGCGCACGACCGGCCGTTCACCAGCGCCGTGCCCGACGTGGGCCGGTCGAGGCCGAGCACGATCCGCATGGTCGTGGACTTCCCGGCGCCGTTCGGCCCGAGGAACCCGGTGACCTTGCCCGGCTCGACCGTGAAGTCCAGGTGGTCGACGGCGAGGACGTCGCCGTAGCGCCTGGTCAGCCCTCGGACCTCGATCACCGGTGACCCTCGTCCCCGACGGCCCGGAGCGCGCCGTCGTCGGGCTCCTCCCCGTCGTCGACCCACTCCAGCAGGTCGCCGGGCTGGCAGCCGAGCACCCGGCACATGGCCTCCAGGGTGCTGAAGCGCACGGCCTTGGCGCGGCCGTTCTTCAGCACGGCGACGTTCGCCGGCGTGAGCCCGACGCGCTCGGCGAACTCGCCGACGCTCATCTTGCGCTTGGCCAGTTCGACGTCGATGCGCACGATGATCGGCATCAGATCACCGACTCCATGTCGGTGCGCAGCGTGGTGGCCTGCCGCAGCAGCGCCCGCATCACCACCATCAGCAGCCCCAGCACGGTGATGCCGACCAGCAGGAGGAACATCAGCAGCGGGACGCCCGGGTCGTCCGCGTTGAAGCCGACGAGGAGGAACACGACCCCGAACGTCGCCCACCCGGCGGCGATGGCCCACACGATGGCGTCGACCCACCTCAGGGCGGGCTCGCTGAAGATGCGGTCGTTCTTGACCAGGGTGAGCAGCTTCCAGGTGGCCACGACCACCACCTGCACGCACAGCACCCAGAACACGGTCACGGCCGTCAGGGGCCACCGCAGGTGCGCCGTCTCCGGCGACTGCTCCGCCATGTGGGCGAACTGGCCGGGCAACGACATGACCTGGAAGAGGAGAAGCACCCCGAACAGCAGCACGAGGAGGACACGGAGAGGGGCAACCGCCCGATGCTCAGCGAACATGCATCGATTCTCGATGGCCACCTATCGAATGTCAATCGGTAGCTATCGCCTTCCGGTAACCACCGCGCCCTAGGAGGACCACCACGAGAAGCCGTCGTCCTCGTCGCGGTCCGGACCGCCCTCCACCCGCGCCACCGCCTCCTCCACCGTGGAGCACAGGCCCAGCAGCTCACCGACCTCGGTGATGCGGATCGGCTCGACCACGGTGCGGTGCTCGGCGACCAGGGCGAACGCGACACCCAGTTCGGTGGCCCGCTCGTGCACCTCCATCAGCACCGCGATGCCCAGCGACCCGAAGAAGTCCACGTGCCTGAGGTCGACCACCAACGCGGCGGGGCGGCCGTCCAGGCAGGAGAACAGCTCCTGGCGCAGGTGCCGGTAGCTGTCGGTGTCGACCTCGCCCCGCACGTCCGCGAACACCACCCCGCGACGCCGGGCGACCGCGACGCCGACGTTCACCGGAGGCAGGTGGACGTCCTGTTCCACGACGCTCCTCCGCACTCTCGGTCCCGGTTCACCCGGAGCGGTTACCCGGTGGTACCCCGTTCGACACGTGGCCGCCGACACGCCGGTGCGGGGTCCGCCAGCGTGGACGGAGAACCTACGCGGAGCACCTCGTCACGACGTCGGCGGGCGTCATCCGGCGCAGCACCGCGAACGTCGGCAGGAGGCCGGCGGACACGACGACCCAGGTCCACCACGGCGCGGCGAACGCGTCCAGTCCCCCGGCGACGACCGCCCCCGCGGCCATCCCGACGTGCCGATGACGGTCCCTGGCGCGGGCGGCCGTGCCGCCGTGGAAAGCCATGCCGCCCATCCTCCGAGCCGGCCGGGCGGTGGCGCTACCCCCATCGGGCGACGCCGACCGCGCGTCCACCGGTTGTCGGTGGCCACCGGTAGCGTTCGCGCCGTGAACGCTCAGGAGCGCATCCGGGAACTCGCCGACCAGATCGTCGTGCTGCGTGACGCCTACTACCGCGGTTCTCCGCTGGTGGCGGACGCGGAGTACGACGCGATCGAGGACGAGCTGCGAGGTCTGGTCGAGGCGAACCCGGAGCTGGCGCCCGACCCGAACCCGCTGGAGCAGGTGGGCGCGCCGTCGGTGCTGCACGCGCCGATCCGGCACTCGCGCCCCATGCTGTCCCTGGAGAAGGCGACGAAGCCCGAGCAGGTCGCCGCGTTCTTCGACCGCTTCCCCGGCCAGCCCGTGGTGGTCATGCCGAAGCTGGACGGCCTGTCGCTGGCCCTGGTCTACGAGGACGGCCGGCTGGCCCGCGCCGTGACCCGGGGCGACGGCACGACGGGCGACGACGTGACGTTCCTGGTGCGGGCGCTGGCCGACGGCATCCCGGACCGCATCGACGCGCCGGGTCGGGTCGAGGTGCGCGGCGAGGCCGTGATGCTGCGCTCCACGTTCACCGCCTACAACGCCGCGCACCCCGACAAGCCGCTGATCAACCCCCGCAACGCCGCCGCGGGCACCCTGCGCGCCAAGGACCCGGCCACCGTCGCCGGGAGGCGCCTGCAGTTCTTCGCCTTCGACCTCGACACCTCCGCCGACGCGACCGCCGCCGACCTGGAGCAGGGCCTGCGCGCGCTCGGCTTCGACGTGGCGGACATGCGGCACCGCACCGACGCGGAGGCCGCGCAGGCGGTGATCTCCGAGATCGAGGCGCAGCGCAACGAACTGGACTACGACCTGGACGGCGCCGTGCTGCGGCTGGCCAACCGGGACGCGTTCGCCGCCGCCGGGGTCCGGTCGAACTCGCCGCGCGGCGCGCTGGCGTTCAAGTTCGCCGCCGAGGAGAAGACCACCGTGCTCACCGACGTGGTCTGGGACGTCGGCAAGACCGGCAAGATCGCCCCGGTGGCGTGGCTGGAACCGGTGTTCGTGGGCGGCACGACGGTCACCCGCGCCACCCTGGCCAACCAGGAGGTCATCCGGGCGCGCGGAATCAAGATCGGCGACACGGTGCTGGTGCGGCGCGCGGGCGACGTGATCCCGTTCGTCGCGGGCGTGCTGGACGAGTCCAAGCGCACCGGCGCGGAACGCGACATCGTGCCGCCCACCACGTGCCCGTCGTGCGGGCACGAGCTGACCGAGCAGGGCAACAGCCGGGAGTTGTTCTGCACCAACGCCGCCTGCCCCGCGCAGACCGTGCGCCGGCTGATCCACTGGGCCTCGCGCGCGGCGGCGGACATCGAGGCGGTCGGTCCGGTGTGGATCGAACGGCTCGCCGAAGCCGGCCTGCTGGAGAACCCCTCGGACTTCTACACCCTGACCAAGGAACAGCTCCTGGAGTTCGACCGCATCAAGGAGACCTCGGCCACGCGCATGATCGAGTCGATCGCCGCGAGCCGCCAGGTGGGGCTGCGCCGGGCGCTGATCGGTTTCGCGATCCCGATGGCGTCCGAGGGGACCGCCACCCGCCTGTGCCGAGCGGGTTTCGGCTCGCTGGAGGAGGTGGCCGACGCCGGCGAGGACGACCTCGTGGCCGTGGAGGACATCGGCCCGAGGGTCGCCGCCTCCCTGATCGAGCACCTCACCCGGCTGCGCCCGGAACTCGAACGCCTGCGCGAACGAGGGGTGTCCCTCGACGTGCGCGAGGAGGACCTCCCCCCGGTGGTCGCCTCCGACGCGCCCCTGGCCGGCAAGACGGTCGTGGTCACCGGCGCGATCAGCGACCCGCGCTCGGGCGAGAAGGTCCCCCGCCCCACCTTCCAGCGCCTGTGCGAGAAGGCCGGCGCGACCACCGCCACCTCCGTGTCGGCCAGCACCGACTACCTCGTCACCGGTGCCGACGTGGGCGCGAGCAAGCTCACCAAGGCCGAGAAGCTCGGCGTCGAGGTCGTGGACCAGGGCGAGATCTGGCGGCAGCTGATCGCCGCCGGCATCGCCTAGCCCCGCTCCGAGGCGGGGTGCGCGGCTGGGCGTTCGCGTCGGCCGTCGGGCGTGGTGGTCGGCCGGCGTGGTGCCCGGCTGCCGTCGCGACCACGCCCGGCGTGGCGCAAGGCCGAACTGCCCGGCACGGGAGATCGGTGCGTCGGGAGTGCCGCGTGCGTGAATCGGGTGGTGGTGCGGGCGCGGCACGGGCAGGATCAGGGGGTGCGGTCACTCACCGACCTCGTCGCAGGCACGGGTTCCGGCAGCCGGCGACATGGCTGACCCAGAGCGCCCTGCGGGGCCGGACTTCGCGGTCCGCGAGGCACGTGACGAGGACTGGCCGCGGATGTGGCCGATCGTGCACGACGTCATCACCGAGCAGCGGACGTTCGCCTACGACCCGGGTATGAGCGAGCACGACGCCAAGCGCACGTGGCTGTTGGCCGCACCGGCCAGGGTGGTGGTCGCTGCCGATGCCGACCGGGTGCTGGGTACCGCGAACATGTACGCCAACCGGCCGGGCCCCGGAAGCCACGTCGCGTCCGGCAGCGTGATGGTCGCCGAGCACGCACGGGGCACGGGTGTGGGGCGGGCCCTCACCACCGACATGATCACCTGGGCGCGTGGCAGCGGATTCGCGGCGATCCAGTTCAACGCTGTCGTCGACACGAACAGGGCCGCGGTCGGCCTCTACGAAAGCCTCGGGTTCAGCACCCTGGGTGTGGCGCCGGGGGCTTTCCGCCACCCCGTCCTGGGGGACGTCGGCCTCCGCGTCATGTGGCTGGACCTGCGGCCCCCGACACGGGTCACCGGCTGACCCGGCCCCACCACCGACGACGACAGAGGTCGTCCTGCCACCCACGATCGAGTGCGTCGCGGCACCCCTCCGCTCGCGAGCACTCCGATCCGGCACGAACCGCCTGGCGGCGGGTCACCGCTTGCGCAGCAGCGCGAGCACCAGGGCGCCCCCGCCGACCACGCACAGCAGCCCGATCGCGGTCCACAGCTTCTGCCCGGTCATGAAGCTTCCCCCGACGTACCCGAGTCCCTGGCCGGTCCACAGCGCACCGACCAGGATCAGCAGGACCCCGAACCCGATCGCCGGTCCACGTCTCATCGACCCAGGCTAGCGGAACCCGGGCGGTCGCGGCCGACGACGAACCGGGTGCGCCCGGGTGTCGGTGATCGACGCGGCAGCCCCCGTCCTCGACGGAATTCGGCGCTGCGCGGCGGACAGGTCGTCGAACACGGCGCGGTTCGGGCGGAGGGCCGTGTCGGCCTCCCGCACCCGCCGGCGGACGACCCGCCCGCCCACCAGGGTGGCCCGCCCACGGGGCCGGCGTCGTCCCCGGGACGGCGCGGACACGGGCCGCGATCACCCGGCGAGGGCGGCCGGGAGGTCGGGGTAGAGGTCGAGCACCTGGTCGAGCCGGGCGGCGCGCAGCGCGCGGAGGGGGCTGCGCGCCGGCGCGACCACGCGCAGCGGCGTGGCCCGGCGGGCGCCGAGCTTGTGGTGCTCTACCAGCAGCGCCATGCCGCTCGACGCGAAGAAGGGCACGTCGGTCAGGTCGACCACCACCGGCACGGTCCTCGCCGCCGCCGCGGCGAAGGCGGCGGTCAACCCCTCGTGCAGCACGGGCGCGTTCGTGCCGTCCACCTCGCCGTGCACGCTGAGGACGACCGCCTCGTCCCGGTCCGCGTGCTCCACCCGCAACTGTTCGACGTGTCCTCCTCGGTGCTCACTGCCGGTCACCACATCGCCTCCTCGCGAACCGCGACGGGCGGCCGGAGGCCCCGGACACCCACCGCACGCATTGTCTTCCCGGTCGGCGCACTTCTCATGCGCCGGCGCGGACCGGCACCCGTCCGGCTCAGCGCGGGCGACCGCCGGCCGGGGCGCCGGACCAGGTGGATTAGGCGGGGGCGAGGGGTGTCGACGGGCTGCGGGTCGGTGGTCGCGGAGACCCACGCGGTGTGGCCGTCGGGGCGGACCAGCCACGGGTGGGCGCCGGGGAGACCCGGGTCGTACCGGGTGCTCACCCCGATGACCGACTCGGCCAGGTGGGCGCCGACCTCCGGCAGCTCGCGGAGTTCGCGGAACAGGTCGCGGACGGGGTCCGACTCCGGTGAGCGCCGCCCGAGGAGCGCCTGCGCCCGGCTGGTCCGCGGCACGCGCGCGCCCACCTCGTGCCGCTCCCGGTGGTAGCTGTCCAGCAGGCCCTCGGGGGCGCGGCCGAGCACGGTGGCGGCCGGTTTCCAGCCCAGGTCGACCGAGTCGGCCAACGCCACGTCCACGCCCACCGCCCCGGCCGGCGGGTGGATGTGCGCGGCGTCCCCGGCCGGCACGACCCGGCCGCGACGCCTGGCCAGGTTCGGGTGATGACCTCACGTTCGATCACGGACATGGCGGACCTGGCGACCCCGATGGCGATCCGGGTGGCCGCCACCCTCGACCTGGTGGAGCACGCGGGCAGCGGCGGTGCGACGGCGGAGCGGCTCGCGTCCGGGGCCGGGGCCTCCGCGCCGGCGCTGCGGCGCCTGCTCGACCACCTGGTGGAGGTCGGCGTCTTCGCCCTCGACGGGGACCGCTACCGGCCCACGGCCCTCGGGGCCCAGATGGGCGAGGACGCCCCGGAGGGGGTCAAGCCGCTGCTCGACATCAACCGCGCGGGCGGGCGCGCCGAACTCGCGTTCGTGGACCTGCTCGACACGATCACCACGGGTTCCCCCGCCTACCCGCGCCGCTACGGGCGGGACTTCTGGGCGGACATCGACGCCGCACCGGAGCTGCGGCGCTCGTTCGACGCCCAGATGCGGTGGCGGTTCCGGGTGCAGGGGGCGCAGATCGCCGAGCGCTTCGACCGGGGCCGCTTCACCGAGGTCCTGGACGTCGGCGGCGGCGACGGGAGCGTGCTCGCCGCGATCCTGCGCGCCCACCCCCGCCTGCGCGGCCGGGTCGTGGACCTGCCCCCGGCGGCCGCCGCCGCGGCCGACCGGTTCGCGGCGGACGGGCTGGACGACCGGGCCGGCGCCGTCCCCGGCAGCTTCTTCGACCCGCTGCCCACCGGGGCCGACGCCTGCCTGCTGTCCGACGTCCTGCACGACTGGGACGACGACGCCGCCCGCGCGATCCTGGCCGGGTGCCGCCGGGCCGTCGCACCCGGCGGCACCGTGGTGGTGATCGAACCGCTGCGGGGCCGGGGCGCGGGCACCGCGATCGACCTGTTCATGCTGATGTGCTTCGGCGGGCGCGAGAGGACGGTCGACGAGCCGGCCGCGCTCGCCGCCGACCGCGGCCTGGTGCTCCGGCGCTCCGGCCCCGTGGCGGAGGGGAGGACGGCGCTGGAGTTCACCGCCGCGTGACCGGGCGGCACGCGGTCACGCCGCGGTCCCCGGCGCGAAGTCCAGGACGGTGTCGCGGGTCAGGACCTCCACCACGTCCTCCAGCCGACCGCGCCGCCGGAACGCCCGCAGCTGCCGCACCGCGCCGTTGCCGCCGTGGAAGACCTTGGTCACCAGGGCGTTGACCGCGCGCAGCTCCCCGGTCCGGCACAGCACCGGGCGGACGTGGCGGACCAGCCGGCGCAGCAGGTCGGCGGCCGGGACGCGACGACTGCTGAACAGGTCGAGCCCGTCGCCCTCGATGCCGTCGTGGGCGGCGCGCCAGTAGGCCGCGCGCAGCGCCTGCTCGCAGACCGGCAGGGCCGACTCGCCCCGCTCGACGGCCTGCACGGCGGTGACGACCAGGGCGCGCACCAGGATGGCGAGCAGCACCGACTCGTCCACGGTGGCGGGCACGTCGGACACCCGGACCTCGACGGCGGCCACGTGCTCCGAGGGCCGCACGTCCCAGAAGACCGTCCCCGCGTCGGGCGCCGCCCCGCTGCCGACCACCATCCCGACCACGGCGTCGTAGTGCTCCACCGACGTGAAGTAGGGCGGCGCGCCCGAGCAGGCCCACCGACCGCACAGCACCGAGCGCCAGCTCGCGTACCCCGTGTCCACGCCCTGGTGGATCGGCGAGTTCGCGGTCAGCGCCAGCAGCACCGGCAGCCACGGGCGCAAGTGGTTGCACACCTGCACGGCCGTCTCCCGGTCGGGCACCGCCACGTGCACGCGTGCCCCGCACACCCCGTGCTCGGCGGCGAGCATCCCGTAGTGCCGGCCGAGGCCCCGGTGGCGGTCGTCGTCCGTCAGCTCCTGTGCCGGCGGCCCGACCGGCGGCACGCCCACCGCGAGCAGCTGCCCCCCGACGCGCGAGGCGGCCGCCGCGGCCAGCGACCGCGTGGACAGGAGGTGCCCGCGCACCTCGCGCATGCCGCGGCACACCGGCGTGCCGCCCTCCACCTGGGCGCGCGTCAGCTCCGGGCGCAGGTCCGCGCCGAACCGGTTGGCCAGGTCGATCACGTCCGCCGCCGCGGGGAGCGGCAGGCCGCTGCCCGGGTCGACCACCAGGAAGTCCTCCTCGACGCCGAGGGTCGGCGGGGAGACCACGCCCATCTCGTCGATCATGCCGTCCTCATCGATCAGTGGTGTTCCGCGCACTTCCCGCACAGCGCTGCCGCGCACCGCGACCGCGGCGCCGAGGGAGTCGCACGGAGTTCGTCGGCACACTGTTCGACCGACCGGGGCCCGGTCGACGGTCTCGTCCGAGGCCGCCTCCGGGGCCCCGGAATACCACTTCCGGGTGCGGGCAAACGCACTGCGCGCGGAGCACGACGAGGTGGTTTCGACCGCGTGGTCCGGGCAACTCCGCCGGCACGTCGAACAGTCGGCGACCCCCACCGGTCGGAGACGTGATGAACCCCAGGGACGAACGCCGCCAACTCCGCGGGATCGAGCGCTGGTTCGAGCGCAACGACCCCGTGCTCGCCGCGACCCTGGCCGGCCAGGCCGTCGCGGCGCGGCCGGTGCGTCGCGGCGCGGCGCGCGCGTGCCTCGCCCTGCTGGGGGTCTGCTCCGTCGTGCTGGGCGCGATGACGCAGCTCCCGCTCGTCTTCGCGGGCGTCGTGGCGCTGATGGTGGCGGCGTGCCTGCACGTCACCCGCCACGCGCGGTGACCCGGACGCACCGGACCCGCCCGACCGGCACGGTCGGGCGGGTCCGGTGGGCGGGGGACCGACTCAGGTCAGCAGCTGGCCACCCGTCACGCCCAGCACCTCGCCGGTGACGTAGCTCGACTCGGACGAGGCGAAGAAGACGTACGCGGGGGCCAGCTCGGAGGGCTGGGCGGCCCGGCCCATCGGCGTCTGCTCGCCGAAGGAGTCGACCTTCTCGGCGGGCATGGTGGCCGGGATCAGCGGCGTCCACACGGGCCCCGGGGCGACCGAGTTGACCCGGATGCCCTTGTCCGCGAGGTACTGCGACAGCCCCTTGGTGAAGTTGACGATCGCCCCCTTCGTCGCGGCGTAGTCCAGCAGCTCCGGTGAGGGCTGGAACGCCTGGATCGACGAGGTGTTGATGATCGACGAACCCTTGGGCATGTGCGGCACGGCCGCCTTGCACAGCCAGAACATCGCGTAGAGGTTGGTCTTGAGCACCCGGTCGAACTGCTCGGTGGTGATGCCGAGCAGCCCGTCCTCCTGCGCCATCTGGTAGGCGGCGTTGTTCACCAGCACGTCGATGCCGCCCAGCTCGGCCACCGCCCGCTCGACGACGTGCCCGCAGTGCGCCTCGTCGCGGATGTCGCCGGGCACCAGCACGACCTTCCGCCCCGCCTCCCGCACCAGCTCGGCGGTGCGCTCGGCGTCCTCCTGCTCCTCCTCCAGGTAGGACAGCAGCAGGTCGGCCCCCTCGCGGGCGAACGCGATGGCCACCGCACGCCCGATCCCGGAGTCGCCGCCGGTGATGACGGCCCGGCGCCCCTCCAGCCGACCGCTGCCCCGGTAGCTGTCCTCACCGTGGTCGGGCGGCGGGTCCATGGCCTCGCCGGTGCCCGGGTGCGCCTGCTCCTGCCCCTCCTGCTGCTCCGGCTCCGGGTGCCGTTGCGCGGTGCTCTCGTCGTACTGGTCTTCCGCCATGCCGTGTCGCCTTCCGTGCGTGTGGGGCCTGCCCCGTACGCATTCCCGCCCGCCGGCCGTTCAACCACACGGGGCACGGCGGCACGCCCGACCCGCGGCGTTTGGCGGGAAGGCCGAGGGGTAGTGACGTGCGACGGGTGCGCGGTGAGCGCATTCCGGCCCGAGCCCACGGCTGCGGGATTCCACCCGGGTCGAACAGCGCGCCCGGGTGACGCGCCCGCGGCCTCCCGATCGCGAGGAGAGCCGACGTGAACGAGCAGACCCCACGCCGCGTGGCAGTCACCGAACTGCGCCGCGGCACCCCTTTGCTGGCCGTGTCCGGCGACCTGGACGCGGAAACGTGCCGTCCCGTCGCGTCCGAGGTCGACGCCGTGCTGGACGCACGACCGACCGCGGTCGTGCTGGACCTGCGCGCGGTCGGGTTCCTGGGATCGGCGGGCATCGCGCTGCTCGTCAACGCCCACCACCGGGCCGGCAGGCTGGGCGTGCCGTTCGCCGTCGTCGCGGACACGCGCTGCGTGCTGCGCCCCCTGCGGATGAGCCAGGTCGACGCGGTGCTCCCGCTGTACGCGACGGTGGACGAGGCGGTCACGGCGCTGCGCCTGGTGTCCGCCTGACGCCGCCCGCCGCTCCCGGCGAGCACCGGACCCGAGTCGCGGACGGGCCGGGCGACGACCCGGAAATACTCCCACCAGGTGGTGTGAGGACGCGCTCGTGGGGGCAAGTAGGTCCCGTGGTCGAGGTCGGACGGCGGCACCGGGGTGCGGCCGGGGAGGCGGGGTTCGTGGGCGGGCGGTGGGGCGGGGTCGGGGACGACGTCGTGGAAGGACTGGTCCGCCGGCTCGGCGACGTCGCCGGCGCGCTGGGGACGCTCCTCCTCGCGCCGCACGAGGAGGAGGACCTGCCGGCCGTCCTCGACCGGATCTGCCGGGAGGTGCCCCGGGCCGTCCCGGACGCGGACGCGGTCAGCGTGACCCTGCCGGGCGAACGCGGTCCGGAGACCGGCGCGGCGACCGACCGGCTCGCCCTGGAGCTGGACCTCGCGCAGTACCGCGCCGGGGAGGGTCCCTGCCTGGAGGCCGCCCGGACGGGGCGGGTCCAGCGGGTGATCGCGGCGGAGGTGCCCGGCCGGTGGCCGGCGTTCGGCGCGGAGGCCGGGCAGTCCGGCGTCACCGGCTTCCTGTCGGTCCCGCTGCGCACCGACGAGGACCGGCTCGGCTCGCTCAACCTCTACGGCGCGCGGAGCGGGTTCGGGAAGCTCGACGTGGCCCTGGCGGAGGTCTGCACCACCGCCGTCGAGGCGGCGCTCCGGAACGCCCGCCACTACCTGCGCGCCCGCGGGCAGGTGGACCAGGTGCGGCGGGCACTGACCTCGCGGGCGGTCATCGACCAGGCCAAGGGCATCGTCATGGCCGTGCACCGGATCGGCGCGGACGAGGCGTTCGCGATGCTGGTCGAGCGCTCCCAGCAGGAGAACGTCAAGGTCCGCGACGTGGCCGAGCGCTTCGTCGACGACGTCGTCCGCGGCGGGTGACCACCGGCGGTCGGGGCCGGAGGAAGGCGATCGGCCCGGCGGTGGACGCGACCCTGGACCTGCTGCCGCCGCTGTCACGCGCCTGCGACGTCCCGCCGGACGACCTCGTTGCGCACCGCGCACCGGGGATCCGAGGGTCCACCTGCACCCGATCCGCCGCCAGGGCATGACGTTCATCCGCTCAGCCGCGGGCCCGGCGGCGTGCAGGCGTGCGCGGTGCTCGTCCCGGGCCGGGAGCACCCCGCGCGGCTGACCGGGCCGGCCCCGCCCAGCGGGCGACGGCTCACGACACCGGTGCGTGACCGCCACCGACACGTCCAGGTGAATCGACCGGCACGGCGGTTGTCGGTATCCCTCCCGGGCAGCCTGAACAGCATGTTTCGGGAGGTGGTCCGGTGACGTCGTCCTCGACCGGTGCGCGCGGCGCCGCGCTGCTGGCCGCGCTGGTCGTCACCGCCCCGGTGACGGGGTTGGTGTGCGGCGTGGCGCACCTGCTGGCGCCACGCCCGCCGTGCGGGCGCCGGACGACGGTGCTGATCACCACCACGCACATGACCAAGAGCCTCCTGCTGGCCAGGAAGTTCCACGAGGCGGGGCACCGCGTGGTGGCCGTGTCGATCCCCCGGCACCGCTGGGGGCCGCTGCGGTTCTCCCGCGCCGCCTGCGCGTTCCACCTGGTCGCCGACCCCGGCACGGACCCCGCCGGTTACGTCCGGGACCTCGTCGCGGTGATCCGGGCCGAGGACGTGGACGCGGTCGTGCCGGTCATCGACGAACCGGGCCGCGCACAGCCCACCTCCGACGCCGTCCCCGTCCTCGCCGAGCACTGCGCGGTCCTCGCCAACGACCCGCGCACGCACCGCCTGCTCAACGACAAGGCGGACTTCGCCGGACTGGTGCGCGACGCGGGCCTGCCGGCCCTGGACACGCGCCGGGTCACCGACGTGCGGCAGCTGCGCGACGTCGACTTCGCGGGCGGCGAGTACGTGCTCAAACCGCCGGAGTGGACGTCCATGGCGGCCGACCACCGCGTGGTCGTGGTGGCCGACCCGGCGGCGGTCCCCGGCGACCTGCCGATCGGCCCGGACCGGCCGTGGGTGCTGCAACGACGCGCCACCGGCCGCGAGTACTGCGCGCACACGACGTGCCGCGCGGGCCGGATCACCGCGTACACGTGCTCGGAGTCCTCCCCGCTCCAGCTGAACTACCGCCACGTCGAGGTGCCCGCGATCTGGCGGTGGGTGCGCGACTTCGTCGCCGCGCACCGGCTCGACGGTCAGGTGTCGTTCGACTTCATCCTCGACGGGGACGGCGTGCCCCGCCCCATCGAGTGCAATCCCCGGCCGCACTCGGCGCTGGTCGCCTTCCACGACAGCCCGGACCTCGCCGCGGCCTACCTGGACCCCGTGCCCACCTCCCCCGTACCCACCTCCCCGGCGCCCACCTCCCCGGCGCCCGACCACGTCGTCCGCCCGCTGCCCGGCTCGCGGCCGGTGCACTGGCTGGGCGCGGAACTGGGCAGGCTGCGGCAGGTGCTGCGGCGGCGGGAGCTGCGGACGTGGCTGCGCGACCTCCGGCGCGGCAAGGACGCCGTGTTCGACTGGCGGGACCCCCTGCCCTTCCTGGTGATGCACCACGTGCAGCTCCCCGTGCTGGTGCTGCGCGCACTGGTCGGGGGCAAGCGGTGGGAGCGCGTCAACTGGGCCACCGGGAAGCTCGTGTGACACCGAAAGGGCATTCGATGACGGCCTTGCGACACGCCGACGGGTACGCCACCTCCGCCCACTACGACGGGTCGGGGCGCATCCGGCACGACGCCGGAGGGCGCTCGTTGACCGTCGACGCCACCTTCAGCCTGCGCGCCGAGGTGCGGCTGGTGGACCGCGTGTTCGACCCCGCGACACCCGACCTGGCCGAGGTGTACGCGCCCGCCGGGCGGTGCGTGGCCCTCGTGGACGCCACCGTCGACCGCCTGCACGGCGACGCGCTGCGCGCGTACTTCGCCGAGCACGGCATCCCGTTGGCGGTCGAGGTGTTCCGGGCGCTGGAGGAGGACAAGACGCTCGACACGGTGTGCCGCATGGCGGCGTTCCTGGGCAGCGACGGGTGCGACGTCGCGCGCGGCGAACCGGTGCTGGTCGTCGGCGGCGGCGTGCTCACCGACACGGCGGGCCTGGCGTGCGCCCTGCTCAACCGGCGCACCCCCTACGTCATGATCGGCACCAGCATCGTCTCGGCGATCGACGCGGGACCGTCCCCGCGCACGTGCGTCAACGGCACCCTGATGAAGAACGCCCTGGGCGCCTACCACCCGCCGGTGCTCACGCTGGTGGACCGCGCGCTGTTCCGCACCCTGGCGCCCGAGCACCTGCGGCACGGCGTGGCGGAGATCGTGAAGATGGCCGCCGTCGACGACGAGGTGCTGTTCGGCCTCCTCCAGCGGCACGGTCGCGCGCTGCTGGCCACGCGGTTCGCCACCACCGGCGACGACCCGGAGCTCGCGGCGGTCGCCGACGAGGTGCTGTTCCGCTCCCTCTACGCGTACATGCGGCACGAGGGCACCAACATGTTCGAGACGCGGCAGGACCGCCCGCACGCCTACGGGCACACCTGGAGCACGAAGTTCGAGCCGGTCGCGGGGCTGCTGCACGGTCACGCGGTGGCGGTGGAGATGGCGTTCACCGCCACGCTGGCCACCCTGGTGGGCTGGTTGGACGAGGACGGCCGGGACGCGCTGCTGGCGCTGTGCCGGGACCTGGGCCTGGCCGTGCACCACCCGGTGATCGAGGACCTGGCGCTGATGCGGGCGGCGCAGGAGACGGTGCGGCGCAAGCGCGGCGGCTCGGCGCTGTGGGTGGTGGCCCCGCGCGACGGCCTGGGCAGGTGCGACTACCTGGCGGAGGTCGAGGACTCGCTGCTGGCCGAGGCGGTGGGCAGGCACCGGGCGCGGTGCAGCGGCTTCCCCGGCGGTGGTGGTGGGTCGGACATGTACCTGCGCGACGCGAGGTGGGCGTGATGCGGCCGGTGACCCCGCTGTCGATCCTGGCCCACGAGCTGGAGTCGCTCGACCGGGAGCGGCCGTCCCCGCGCCTGGACCGCGCCCGCGCGCTCGCCTCGGGGCTGGACGACTACCTGTCCGCGATGACCACGCCCGAGTCCGAGCGGCTGGCGGCGCTGAACCGGCGGACCACCGGGCACGTGTGGGCCGGGACCGAGGGCGCCGTGGCGACCCTGGAGCCGGAGATGCTGTCCGGTCACGTGGAGGGGCAGCTGCTGCGGTTCCTGGTCGCCGTGACGGGGGCGCGCCGGGTGCTGGAGATCGGCACGTTCACCGGCTACTCGGCGCTCGCGATGGCCGAGGCGCTGCCCGCCGACGGCCGCGTGGTCACGTGCGAGGCCGACCCGCGCGCGGCGGGGGTCGCCCGCGAGGCGTTCGCCGGGTGCGACCGGATCACCCTGGTGGAGGGACCCGCGCTGGCGACGCTGGACCGGCTCGCCGACGCGGGCGAGGTGTTCGACCTCGCCTTCGTCGACGCGGACAAGACCCAGTACTGGGACTACCTCGACGTGGCCCACCGCCGGGGGCTGCTCGCACCCGGCGCCGTGGTGGTCGTGGACAACACCCTGTACCAGGGCGAGGTCTACCTCGACGCCGCGCGCCGGTCGCCGCAGGGCGCGGCCGTCGCGGAGTTCAACGCGCGGGTGGCCGCGCACCCGGCGTTCGAGCAGGTGCTGCTACCGCTGCGCGACGGGGTGACCCTCATCCGGGTGCTGCGCTGACCGCCGGCGGCGGCCGACCCCCTGCACACGCCCCGACAGGCCGCCGACCTGCGTCGACGACGTCCCCGAGACGCGCGCGGCCGTCGAGGTCCACCACACGGGCGGTCACCCCGCCGGCGTGGTGGCCGAGGCGGCCGAGATGGGCGTGCCCCACCGCGACGGGTGCGGTTTCATGTCCGGTGGACGGGGTCGGTACGACGGGAGGGCGCGATGACCGGCCAGGGCGTGGACCGGCGACCGCAGGGGGCGGACGCCCCGGGCGGCGGTCGGTGTGACGAGGTCGCCGTGCGGCTGGGCCGGATCGCCCGGGCGCTCCAGGACCAGGACAACGCCCAGGACACCCTGGACGAGGTGGTGCGCGCGGCGGTGCGGGCGATCCCCGGCGCCCGGCACGCCGGGATCGTGATGGTCGTCGACGAGGGCGCGGTGCGCACGGTCGCGCGGACCTCGAACCTCGTCGACCTGGTCGAGCGGGTCCAGTGCGACGTCGGCCAGGGGCCCGGCCTGGACTCGTTGCACCGGCACCTCACCGTCACCGTGCCCGACCTGCGCGCCGAGACCCGGTGGCCCGCGTTCGCCGCGAGGGCCGGTGGGCTGGGCGTGCTGAGCGTGCTGTCGTTCCACTTGTTCGTCAGTGCCGAGGACCTGGGCGCGCTCACCCTCTACTCGCCCGAGCCGGGCGCGTTCGACCAGGAGTCGGTGCACGTCGGGCAGCTGTTCGCCACCCACGCCGCGGTCGCCCTGGCCGCCGCGCGGCGCGAGGAGCAGCTGACCGAGGCCATGCGCACCCGCGACCTGATCGGCCAGGCCAAGGGCATCCTGATGGAACGCCACAAGCTCAGCGCCAACCAGGCGTTCGCCGTGCTCGTGCGCTCCAGCCAGTACGGCAACACCAAGCTGCACGACGTCGCCGACCGCCTCGTCCGCACCGGTCACCTGCCCACCGAGGCGCACCGCGCGCCCTGACCGGACACGTCAGTCCAGGCAGAACTCGTTTCCCTCGGGGTCGGTCATCACGATGGAGCCGGCGTTCATCGGCGGGGCGGGCTCGTGGCGGGACACCCGCTTCGCGCCCAGCCCGACGAGCCGGTCGCACTCCGCCTCCAGCGCCGCCATCCGCTCGGCCCCTTGGAGCCCGGGGGCCGCGCGGACGTCGAGGTGGACCCGGTTCTTCGCGACCTTGTCCTCCGGCACCCGCTGGAAGAACACCCGCGGCCCGTGCCCCTCCGGGTCCTCGATGGCCGACCGCGTGTTGCGCTGCTCCTCCGGCACGCCGATCCGCGCGAGGAAGTCGTCCCACGCGACCAGCGGGTCCGCGCCCTCGGGCAGCTCCACCCCGGGCGGGCCGGGGTGGACGTAGCCGAGGGCGTCGCGCCAGAAGGACGACAGCGCCCTCGGGTCGTGGGCGTCGAAGGTGACCTGGACGTGGCGGCTCATCGCTGTGCTCCGTTCGTGGTGCTCGTCGCGTTCAGGTGGCCACGGTGCCACCCATCGCGGACAACCGCGGTCCGCGATCGCTCAGGGGCGGACCACCACCGGGATCGTGACCCGCACGGGCGAGCTGTGGCGCCGTCCGGTGTTGGCCACGTCGCGATAGCCGCCGTCGGCCAGTCGGCGCTGGTAGACCACGGTGAGCCGGGCGGGGCGGTGCGCGGTGACCGTGACCCGGTCGCCCCGCACGACGACGGTGCCCGCGTCGGCGGGCCACAGCTCGGCGCGGACGCGGTTCTGCGGGTTCGCCAGGGCGAACGCCGCGCCGCGGGCACCGGTCGTGTGGACCGCGGTGGTCGCGGAACCGCCCGGGCGAACCCGCAGCACCCGGTCGTCGGCCCGCAGCCGCAGCGGCCCGACGCCGGACGGCAGCGGCTCGTCGGAGGTGGACGCGTCGATCGACAGGTCGTCGCCGAGGTGCAGGCGCGAGGTGTAGAGCGCCCGCGAGGACGTGGTCGACGGCCTCCCGTGGTGCACGTAGTACAGCTCCTCGCCGTCCGGCGAGCCGATGACGCCGCCGTGCCCGGTCGAGTACAGGCCCTTCGCCGGGTCCTGGGACAGCACCGGGTTCGCGGGGCTCTTGCGCCACGGGCCGAGCGGGCCGTCCGCCGTCGCGTGGCCGACGCCGTAGAACTCGTTCTCGTAGTTGTTGGCCGAGTAGGTCAGGTGGTAGCGGGGGTTGCCCTGCCCGTCGACGGTCCTGATCGTGGTCGACCCCTCGGCCCACCGGCGGTCCTTCTTCTCGCCGCCCGACCTCGCGTAGTCGTCCACGTGCGCGTTCTCCCACGCCTGCTTGTCGGAGCCGTAGGCGACGATCGGGACGTAGCCGTCCTTGCGGGTGCCGGCCGGGTCGCCCGGCGCCAGGTTGGTGTCGCGGTAGGCGGGCGCGATGGTCGGCATGGTGCGGCCGGTGGGGTCGTGCCACCAGTCACCGGTCAGCTCGACGGCGTAGATGTTGGACTCCTCGACGTACTTGCCGAGGTCGTCGTCCCACACCCAGTTCCGGTAGGCGTTGCGGGAGAAGTACAGGTACGTGCGACCGTCGGCGTCGAAGAACACGTTCGGGTCGATGTACGGGATGTACGTGCCGAGCGGGGCGGTCCGGCCCTCCGCCTGCGTGGCGGGCGGCTTCTTCTGCTCGGCGTCCATGATCAGGTTGACGTCGTGGTACCCCGGGTCGTACGGGTGGTAGTCGAGCGGCGCCTCGACGATGTCGCGGAACGGCCCGGCCGGCGAGCGCGACACGGCGACGCCCACCTTGCACGGCTCCTCGAAGTCCGCGTAGCGGAAGTGCTCGGCCACGCCGCGGTTCATCCTGGCCGCGTAGAACAGGAAGTACAGGCCGGTCGCCGGGTTGTGGTAGACCTCGGGCGCCCAGAACCAGTCGTGCGCCCAGTCCCCGTCCTGCCCGGCCCGCAACGCGCCACCGGGCAGGTGCTCCCAGGTGGCGAGGTCGGGCGAGCGGTGGACGGCGAAGTGGTGGCCGGGGTCGGCCCCCTCCGTGGAGTAGGCGTAGTAGTACCCGCTCGCGCGGTCGAACAGCACGTGCGGGTCGGCGCCGGGTGTGGTGGCGCCGTTGTAGTACGTCGCATCGGTCGTCCGCACGGGGTGGGCCGGCCGCTGGTCGGCCGAGGCCGGCGCGGGCACGGAGGACAGGGCCGCGATCGCGGCGACGAGCAGGGCGGTGCGTCGCATGTCCGCCATCCTGCTCGTCCCCGGCGGCACCGGCGAGCCGGTCACCGCACCCCCGGGCACCCCGGCCGGAGCGCGCTCAGCCGGCCAGTTCCTCCAGGCCGGGCCGGTCGAGCAGGTCGAGCCGCTGCGCGTCCGGCGGCCCGGAGCGCTTGACCAGGCCCTTGCGCTCCAGGTGCCCCATCGTCTTGCGCAGCCTCTCGGTCACCAGCGAGCCCTTGCCCTTGGCCGCGAACTCGCCCCTCTGCCCGGTGTCCAGGGTCGGGGCGACCACCCTCTTCCACTCGGCCAGCAGCGCGGAGCGCGGCACCGACGTCGCCTCGCCGGCCACCTCCAGGATGATCCCGGCCAGCACGCGCCCGAGGTCGTCCTGCCGGTCCCCGTGGCGCTTGACCAGGTCCTCCACCGACGTGCGCCCCTCGCCGTCGGGCGTGCCCGGCACGTCGAGCGCGGCGAGCCGCTCCCACAGCGCCAGGTCCGCCGCGGTGGGTTCGCCACCGCCGGCGAGCACGGCGGACCGGTGGGCGTCGACGGCGGACCCGAGGACGAGCACCAGGTCCATCAGCTCGTCGCGGACGTCGTCACCGCGCAACCGCCGCACCGCCGCCGCGATCAGCCGGTGGTGCTCGCGCACCAGCGTCTCGAAGTGGGCGGTCTTGGTGGCCCGGGCAGCCTCCTCGGCCGCGTCGCGCTGGTACTCGGCCTGGGTGATCTCGCCGGCGGACGCCCGCGCCCGCGCGGTGGCGCGCTCGGCCGTGCGGTGCGTGCGCGTCGCCGCGATCCGGTCGAGCATCGCCCGCAGCACCCGGTCGGTCTGCTCGACGCGGTCGTCGGAGGCCAGCAGCCGCCACGTCTCCTCGTCGCGGCTGCGCAGCGCGAGGTTGATGAAGCGGTCGGCGGCCTGGTCGTCGTCGGGTTCGTAGGGAAGCGTCACGTGTCGATCCTCGGTAGTGGTGTGGACCCCCGCCGGGACAACCAGGGCCTGGCACAAGGGTGCAGGTCCCGTCCGCGCGCGCCGGCCGCGGGGGTGGGGTGCGCGGCGCGGTGCGGCGGGTGCTACGGCTACGGCCGTTCCACCCCCGGCGCCGGGGGCGATCCCCGATACTCGACCCCACCCGCCACCACCCGGGAGCGAGAACCGTGCAGCGCAGCCTCTCGCGGGTAGCGGTCGCCCTCACCGCGGCCACCGCGACCCTGCTCGTCGTGCCGATCCGGTTCCTGGACGCGGACCAGTACCAGGCGCTGGCCACGGGCGTGCAGGCGCTGGGCGTCACCGTCGCGCTGGTCTTCGGCGCCGGCACGCTCCTCGCGGACACCCACAGCCGCAAGGTCGACCGGGCGTTGGGCCTGCACGCCGAGCTGACCGCGGGCGACGTGCAGGCCGCCCGGGTCCGCCTGCTCGTCCGCCTCCAGGGGACGCGCGCCGAGGGCGGCGTCCAGCCCGTCACGCTCGACCGGCTGCGCACCGACGACGGGTTCGCCGCCTACGCCGCCCCGGAGCGCGGCAGGCCGCTCCGGGACGCCAACGTGGTGCTGCGGTACTTCGAGCGCGTCAACGCGGCGCGGGTGGCGGGCGTCGTCGACGTCCCGCTGCTGCACGAGCTGATCGGCGTCCACGTCCTCTGGTGGGACCGGGCGATCGCCCGCGACGAGGGCGAGCCCCTGCGCGGCGGCCTGGCGGAACTGGCCGCGTGGGTCGACCGGCACAGCCGCACCAAGGCCCGGGACGCGCACTACCTGACGAGTTGGGCGAGGTACCTGGAGCGCGACTTCGGCGGACCGACCGGGGACCCCGCCGCGCTGCCGTGAGCCGACCGGGGCCCGCGCACGGCACCCCGGGACACGACCAGCCCGGCGCCGGTACCGCCGACGCCGGGCTGGTCACTTCCGCCGTGCTGGGCCGGAGCCCGGTTCTCAGCCGAAGTTCACGTCACTGCACCACATGTACGCCTGATCGAGGTGCGAGGCCTGCCAGATCGTGAACACGACGTGGTGCCCCCGGTAGGAGCCGTTGGTCTGGACGTTGAACTTGATGTCCTTGGCCGGGGCGAACCTGCCGGTCGTGGTGACGAGGTCCAGGTTGCCCCAACCGAGGCTCTGGGTGGTCGGGTCGAAGCCCTGCTTGCTGACGTAGACCCGGAAGTAGTCGGCACCGTGGCTGGCCTGGTCGTACAGGTGCATCTGGAAGCTGCTGCCGACGCTGGTGGTCCGCCACCTGCCGGGGGTGTTCAGGGCGTTGTTGCGCGACAGGGCGTTGCTGCACAGCTGCCCGTTGGGGGTCGCGCCCTGGAAGTTCCCCCGGAGCCCGTCCCGCAGCGCGCTCATCCAGTTCCACATGGTGTCGGCGTTGGCCTGGAAAGCCTGGTAGCACATGGGGTCCTGCTGCTGCATGGCAGGGTTCGTGTGCTGGCTGCCCCAGGCTTGCCAACACTGGTAGGCGCGGGTGGCGGGACCGACGATGGTGCCGTGCGCCGAGGCCGTCGGCACCGTGATGAACAGACCGACCACCGTGCTGGCGATCAGCGCGATGATGCCCCGCCTGACGACGGACCTGGAGGTACTGCGCATACGCATGGAATGAGCCTCCACTCTTCGGGTGATTGAGCGGCGGTGATCAATTCTGGGAGCGCTCCCAGATGAATCGCAAGCGTATCCGTCACTGAACGAAACTTCAACGAAACATTGAGTGATGGTTGCGATCCGTGCCGAACCACCCGCCGCCGACCTCCCTCACGGGGCCGTTGACCTGCCCCTACCCGGAACGCGGGCCGGCGCGGCGACGCCGGCCGCCGCGCCGCCCGGGCTCAGGCGGGCGCCGCACCAGGCAGCGCGACGCGCCGCAACGCCGGCAGGGACCTGCCCAGCAGGTACCCGAGCACCCCGCCCAGCACGTTCGCGAGGAGGTCGTTGACGTCGACGCTGCGCCCGCTCCCCGCCACGACGTAGACCAGCAGCTGCGCCACCTCGATCGACGCGCTGAGCGCCAGCGACCACACCACCACCCGCCCCGCGCCCGCCGCCCGCGCCGACACCAGCGGCAGCAGCACGCCGAACGGCACCGGCATCACCACGTTCAGCGCGAACGACGGCAGGTCCGCGGTGAGCAGCGGGACCCAGTTGACCTGCGTATACCAGGCCGCCCGGTCGGCGTACGCACCCCACTGCACGTCGACGGGGAACAGCGTGAAGTGCACGACCCCCGCGACGTACGCCCCGACCACCGCCCGGAGCACCAGGTGGCGCCCCGTCCACCCCGGCCGGCCGCGCACCGCGCGCGTCACGAGCACCGCGCCCCACAGCGCGAGAGCGGGAACGAGCACGTACCACGACTCGATCCCGACACCCGCGTAACCGACGTCATCCCACACCTGCGACACCTCCTGGTCGAATCCCGGCGCCAGGGTGCGCCGGGGCGCGCCACCCGGACCTCCCCCCTCCGGCGGGTCCCGCCCACCCGCCTCCTCCTTTCGGCAGACCTCCTCCCGAGGGATTCGGCGACCACGCCCCGGTCCCTACGCTGGCCGGGTGCGGTCCTTCCTCCGAGCGGCGGTCCCCCGGCTGGCCGCCGCGTGCGCGCTCGCGGCCCTGGGCCTGGTCGACCTGTGGCTGGGCGAGTTCAGCGGTCAGGGCGGTGTGCGCCTGCCGTGGGCCGTGGCGGCGGTGGCGGTGGCCCTGTGCGCCGACCGGCCCGGCCCGCGAGGTCTGCCCGTGCTCGCGGTGGCGCAGGCCGCGGGCGCGGCCGGCGCGTGGTGGGCGACCAGGCACGACCAGACGGCGGGAATGCCCTTCACCCTGTCCGCCACCGCCGCCCTGCTGGGCGTGCTCGGCCTGCTGACGTGGCGCGGGGACCCCCGGTGGACCGCCGTCACCGCCCCCGTCCTGGCGGTGTCCGTCCTGGTGCAGCCACTGCGGGGCGACGGGGACGACCTGCGCACGGCGGTGGGCGTGCTGGTGCTGGTGCTCGGCGTCGCGCTCGCCGCGACAGCCGGCCTCGCGGCACGCCTGACCGCCGCGGCCCGGACCCGGCAACTGGAGCGCGCCCGCGCCGCCCAGCGCGCCGAGTTCGCCCGCGACCTGCACGACTTCGTGGCCCACCACGTCACCGGGATCGTGGTGCACGCCCAGGGCGCGGCGGCGGTCGCCGGCCGCGACCCCGAACTGGTGCTGCCCGCCCTCCGGGAGATCGAGCGGGCGGGCACCGAGGCGGTCGACGCCATGCGCCGCGCGGTGGGCCTGTTGCGCGACGACGACCGGGCGCCCGGGCTCGCCGAGGTGCCGGCCCTGGTGGAACGCTTCCGCCGCACGTCGGGCCTCCCCGGTGGCCTGGACCTGCTCGGCCCGTTCGCCGACGTGCACCCCACCGCCTCCACGGCGGCCTACCGCGTGGTGATGGAGGCGCTGACCAACGCGCGCGAGCACGCGCGCGGCGCCACCGCCGTCGACGTGGCGCTCCACCGCACCGCGAACGGCATCGCGATCCGCGTGACCGACGACGGCCGGTCCGTTCCCGGCCACCCCGTTCCAGGCAGGCCGGGCGGCTTCGGCCTGCGCGGCCTGCGCGAACGCGTCGCCGCGGCGGGTGGCACCCTGTCCGCGGGCCCGGCCCCGCACGGCGGCTGGGTGGTCGAGGCCGGCCTGCCGGTCGGGGCCGGAGTCGGGGAGGAAGCGTGACGACCACCGTCCTCATCGCCGACGACCAGGCGATGGTCCGCACCGGCTTCCGCATGATCCTGTCCGCCGAACCGGACATCGAGGTGGTGGGCGAGGCCGTCGACGGCGTGGAGGCCGTGGCCCTGGCTCGGGACCTGGCGCCGGACGTGGTGCTGATGGACATCCGGATGCCCCGCCTGGACGGCCTGGGGGCGCTGCGCCGGATCAGCGGCCCGAAGGTCGTCGTCGTCACCACGTTCGACGACGACGACCACGTGCGCGAAGCCCTGCGCCACGGGGCGTCCGGTTTCGTGCTGAAGACCTCCGGCGCGGCCCTCCTGGTGGAGGCGATCCGGGCCGCCGCCTCGGGCGAGGCCCTGGTGAGCCCGGCGATCACCGTGCGCCTGCTCCGGGAACTGGCGGGCCGCCGCCGGGAACCCCGCGCCGTGCCGCTGTCACCGAGGGAGCTGGACGTGGTCCTCCTGGTGGCGCGCGGGCGCACGAACGCCGAGGTCGCGCACACCCTGCACGTCACGGTCGGCACGGTGAAGACGCACTTGGCGGCGGTCCAGGCGAAGCTGGGCGCCCGCAACCGCGTCGAGATCGCCGCCTGGGCGTGGGAGTCCGGCCTCCTCGACGCCCGGGACTGACCCGGCGCGGGTCGACCCCCAGCGGTCGCCGGAGCCACCGCGTGGACGGGCCGTCGGGCTCGGTTCGACGGTTCGCGAAGCCCACGGGCCGATAACGACCGCAAATGCCTCTGTTGACAGAGGCATTCGTCTGCCCGGAAGATGGACCGACCAGTCCGGGACTGATCGGTCCACTAAAGGTGGGTCGACGTCCCACACGAGCGGAGCTGATCATGACCGAGCCGTCCCCAGCGGCCTCGCCACCCATTTCCCACGACCCGAAACCGCCGGTCGGCACGACAGTGGTGAAGAACCTGCCGCTGCTGCTGGCGGTCGTCTGCGCGGTCCAGTTCCTCGACGCGATGGACATCGCGTCCATGGGCCCGGCCCTCCCCCTGGTCCAGGACGACCTGGCCATGTCGCCCGCGGCGCTCCAGTGGGTGGTCAGCGCCTACGCGCTCGGCTTCGGCGGGTTCCTGCTCCTGGGCGGCCGGCTCGCGGACGTCTACAACCGCAAGAAGCTGCTCATCGGCTGGCTGGTCGTGTTCATCGTGGCCAGCGTCGTCGGCGGGTTCGCCGACAACGGTCTCCTGCTGGTCGTCGCGCGCCTGGCCAAGGGCATCAGCGCCGGCATCACCGCACCGGTCGCCATGGCCGTGCTCCTGGACGCCTTCCGCGAACCGAGCGCCCGCAACCGGGCGCTGGGCACGTTCCTCGCGGTCGCGTCGGCCGGCTACTCGCTGGGCCTGGTGCTCGGCGGCCTGCTGTCCAGCATCTCGTGGCGGCTGACCATGTTCATGCCGGCCCTGGTCGGCCTCATCGTCGCCGTGCTCGCGGGCGCCGTGATCCCCGGTCGCCAGGAGGCGTCGCAGCGCCAGCGCATGGACGTGCTGGGCGCGGTCCTGGTGACCGCGGGTGCCGTCGCCCTGGTGTACGGGCTCAGCCGGGCCGCCACCAGCGGGTGGGGGGACTGGGTCACCCTCGCCTCGCTCGCCGCCGCGGTCGTGCTGTTCCCGCTGTTCGCCGCGGTCGAGCGCAACCACCCCGCACCGCTGATCCCGCTGGGCATCTTCCGGCGGCCCCAGCTGACCCGGGCGAACATCTGCATGCTGTTCTTCGGCGCCTACGTCGCGTTCCAGTTCGTGCTCACCCTGTACTACCAGGTCGAGCTGGGCTGGTCGCCGCTCCAGGCGGGCCTCGCGTTCCTGGTGGGCGGCGTGCTCACGGCGGGCACCGCCCGCTACGGCGCGGTCCTGGTGACCAAGCACGGCCCGTGGCCGATCGCGTCCATCGGCCTGATCATGATGTGCGTCGGCTACCTGGCGTGGGTGCTGCTGATCGGCACCGTCGACCCGCTGATCCTGCTGGCGGTCCAGCAGCTGCTCGGTGGTCTCGGCTTCGCCGCGGTCTACCCGGCGCTCAACATCGCCGCCGTCGGCAACGCCGCCGAGAACGAGCAGGGCCTCGCGTCCGGCCTGTTCAACGCGGGCGCGCAGATCGGCAACGGCATCGTGGTCGCGATCACCGCCACCGTCCTCACGGTGGTCACGACCAGCGCGGTGGGCAGCTACCGGGCGGGCCTGTGGGTCGTGACCATCACGACGATCGTCGTCACGCTGCTGGCCCTCGCGGGTGCGGTCACCTACCGCAAGAAGGCAGCCGCCTGAGCCACGCCTCCACACGGAGGACTCCCTGCCGCGTAGTGCGAACAACCCCTCCCCGGTGGAGCAACCCACCACGGTTCGCACTACGCGGCTCTTCCACGTCCACGTCCCCTTCCACGGCCACGGCCGCGGAAGGGACGAGCATGGGGCCGCCGCCGATGCTCGTCGCGCACGGCAGCCGCGACCCGCGACACGCGGCCACCGTCGCCGCCATCGCCGACCGGGTCAGCGCCCCGCGTGGACACCCTGGCCGGCGGCGGGACCGCGGAGGTCGTCGCCGTGCCGCTGCCGCCGACCCGCGCGTTTCACGCCGAGGTCGACCTGCCCGCGCTGCTGCGCGACCACGCGTCCGAGGGGGTGGTGGTCCGCCGGTTCGCCGTCCTCGGCCCGTCCCGCCTGCTCGTGCGCGCCCTGGAGCGCAGGCTCGCCGAGGCGGGTGTGCCGGAGGACGCCGTCCGGGCGTTGCGCGCGGACGGCGTGCGGCAGGTGGCGGTGGCCCGCTGCGTGATCTGCCCGGGACGGCTGTCCGACCGCATCGAGCGGGGCGCGGCGGACACGCGGACGTCGTGGCGGCCGAACCGGGCGACGCACCGGAGCTGGTGCGGCTGGTGCTCGACCGCTACGGGGCTACGACGCGGCCCCCGCACCGGGGCGCCGGAACCACGTCGTCCGGCAGTTCTCCCCTTCCTGGAGCAGACCGCGGTTCCGCAGCACCACCCGTTCCAGGGGGCAGAAGATGAGCAGGTCGATGGCGATGCCGACGACCAGGATCAGGATGATGGCCAGGAAGATGCCGGCCATGTCGGCGTTGTTGCGGCCGTTGTCCAGCAGCTGGCCGAGGCCGACGCCCAGATCGGGCGAGGAGGCGATGATCTCCGCCGCCATCAGCGAGCGCCACGAGAACGCCCAGCCCTGCTTGAGCCCCGCCACGTAGGCGGGCAGCGCGGCGGGCAGCACGACGTGCCGGATGCTCTGGACGCCCCGGATGCCGATCGCCTGGCCCGCGCGCAGGTACAGCGGCGGGATCTGGTCGATGCCCGCGATCAGGCCGTTGGCGACCGACGGCACCGCGCCCAGCAGGATCACCGCGTACATCATGGTGTCGTTGAGCCCGAGCCAGATCACCGCGGGCGGCACCCACGCGATGGACGGCAGCGACTGGAGCCCGGACAGCACCGGTCTGACCGCCGAGCGGATCAGCGCCACGCGCGCGACCAGCAGCCCCAGCGGGGTGCCGATGGCCAGCGCGAGCAGGAAGCCGGACAGGCCGCGGGACACGCTGGTCCAGCCGATGTGCAGCAGCTCGCCGCGCAGCCACAGCTCCCGCGCGCTGGCCCAGACGTCCAGCGGCGCGGGCAGCTTGTAGTCGTCGGTGACCCGCGCCCAGACCAGGACCTGCCAGACGAGCAGGATCAGCAGGAGCGCCAGCACGGGCGGGAACACCTTGCGCCGCAGCACGTCGCCCAGCGGCGCCCGTCGCGCGGTCTGCGACTCCAGCGCGTCCAGCCCCGCCTCCAGGCGGGCCAGGTCGTCGACGCCGCCCCCGTCCCGGTGGTCAGGTCCTGCCATGCCGTCGGATCTCACTGCGCAGCACCTCGGTTATCTCGACCGACAGGCTCGCCACCGCGGGGTCCTCGCCGCGACGCGGGTGGGGGATGTCGACGCGCCACTCGCGGGCGATCCGACCGGGGCGGGAGGACATCAGCACCACCCGCTGGGCCAGTCGCACCGCCTCGCGCACGTTGTGCGTCACGAACAGCACGGACAGCCCGGTCTCCCGCCAGAGGCGGGTCAACTCCTCGTGCAGCACGTCCCGGGTGATCGCGTCCAGCGCGGCGAACGGCTCGTCCATCAGCAGCAGGCGGCAGTCCTGCGCCAGCGCGCGGGCGAGCGCGACGCGCTGCCGCATCCCGCCCGACAGCTCGTGCACCCTCTTGCCGTGCGCGCCCGTGAGCCGGACGACCTCCAGCAGGCGCTCCGCCTCGGCCCGGCGCTCGGCCTTGCCCAGCCCGCGCAGCCGCAGCACCAGCTCGATGTTGCGGCCCGCGGTGAGCCACGGGAACAGCGCGTGCTCCTGGAACATCAGCGCGGTCCGGTCGCCGCCGGTGTCGATGGTCCCGGCCGAGGGCCGGTCCAGCCCCGCGATCAGGTTGAGCAGGGTGGACTTGCCGCAGCCGGACGCGCCGAGCAGCGTGACGAACTGGCCCGCTTCGACGTCCAGGTCGACGCCGTCCAGCACGGCGGTCGCCCCGTCGCCGGCGCGGAAGGACTTCGACACGTTCCGCACCCGGACCTGGTACGCCGGGGGCGCGAGGGCGGGCGGTGCGCCGGGGGCCGCCGGACGCGGCTTCGCCGAGGTCACTTCGCCCCCAGTCCGGAGTCGGTGACCGCGGGTCTGCCCGCGGCCCGCAGGACGTCGTTGAGCAGGCTCAGGTCGTACAGGCCGCGCAGGTCCGGCGGCTCGATCAGGCCGACGTGCGCGGCGTGCCCGGCCTGGGTCTCCAGGGTCGAGGCCAGCGGGTCGTCGGTGAACTCGACGGATTCCCAGGCGCGGTCGATCACCTCGGCGGGCAGCGCCTTGCCGGTCAGCCGCCGCAGCGCGCCGTTGACGGACTCCTTGGCCGGCCCCGGGTTGGCGTTGATCCACGCGTTGGCCGCGACGGAGCCGCGCAGCACGGCGGCCACGACGTCCCGGTGCTCGGCGAGGAAGCGCTGCGACACCACGACGTTCGTGGTGGCGAACTCCCCGTCCGGCCACAGGTCCGACTCCTCCAGCAGCACCTTGCCGCCCTCGGCCACCAGCTTCGCCGCGGTCGGCTCCGGCGCCCACGCGCCGTCGATCGCGCCCGTCCGGTAGGCGCTGGGCATCTCCGCGTTGTCGGTGCGCACCACCGAGACGTCGCCCCGGCCGCTGCGCGCGTCGACCCGCAGCCCCTGCTCCGCGAGCCAGGTGAGCAGGGCGACGTCCTGGGTGTTGCCGAGCTGCGGCGAGGCGATCCTCCTGCCCCTGAGGTCCTGCGCGGACGCGATCTCCGGGCGGACCACCAGCCGCACCCCGCCGGACGCGGCCCCCGAGATCACCCGCAGGTTCACGCCGCCCGCCCGCGCGTAGCCGTTGACGATCGGCGACGGGCCGATCCAGCCGATGTCGACGGCGTTCGCGTTCAACGCCTCGATGAGCGACGGCCCGGCGTTGAACACCACGTCCGCCACCCCGGTGCCGCCCAGCTCCTTGGCGAAGAACCCGTCGCGCACGCCGACCAGCGGGGTCGCGTGGGTGACGTTGGGCAGGTGGCCGATGCGGACCTCGTCGACGGACAGCTTCGGACCGCTCGCCGCGACCGGGGTGGGGTCGGCGTCCCGCAGGGAACCGTAGCCGCAGCCGGCCAGCACCAGCGCGGCGAGCACCACGGCGGCGTGCCGGGCGCGGGCCGCCAGGGCGGTGACCGCCATCCTCACCAGCCCCAATCGGGCAGGCCGTCGGCCCGCGGCGCGGACCGGACCATGCCCGCGGTCAGCGTGGCGCCGTCGGACGGGTCGATCAGCAGGAACGAGCCGGTGGACCGGCAGTCGGCGTAGGCGTCGACGGCCAGCGGCTCGGCGGTGCGCAGCGCCAGCCGGCCGATCTCGTTGACCGCCAACCGGTCCGCGGGCCGCCCGCCCTCGCCCGCCCACCTGGCGGCGTCCTCCACGCCCGGCTGGACCTCGATGCCCTCGACGATCGCCTTGACCGTGCGGGTGGTGGTCCGCAGCAGCACCCGGTCGCCCACCACGAGCGGCCGGGCCGCGACGTGGCACGCCATCGCGTCGACCGCCCGGGTCGGCGTCGGCGCGCTGTCGGCCGGCGCGATGAGGTCGCCGCGCGCCACGTCCAGGTCGTCCGCCAGCCGGATGGTCACCGACTGCCTCGCCCACGCCGCCGGCACGCTGTCGCCCAGGGCGTCGATGCCGGTGATGGTGGACGTGGTGCCGGCGGGCAGCACGGTGACCCGGTCGCCGACCCGCAGCACGCCGGACGCCACCTGGCCCGCGTAGCCGCGGTAGTGGGCGTGCGCCGAGCCGCGCGGCCGGATCACGTACTGCACCGGGAACCGGCCGGGGAACGACGCCGGGTCGTGGCTGACCGGCACCGACTCCAGGTGCTCCAGCACGGTGGGGCCGTCGTACCACGGCATCCGGGCGGAGGGCTCCACCACGTTGTCACCGGTCAGCGCGGCGATCGGGATCTCGGTGACCCGGGGCAGGCCCAGGGTGTCGGTGTAGGCGTTGAACTGGTCGGCGATCTCGCGGAACCTGCGCTCCGACCAGTCGACGAGGTCCATCTTGTTCACCGCGAGCGTCACGTGCGGCACGCGCAGCAGCGCCGTGATGGCCGCGTGCCTGCGGGTCTGCTCGACCACGCCGTGCCGGGCGTCCACCAGGATGATCGCCAACTCGGCGGTGGACGCGCCGGTGGCCATGTTCCGGGTGTACTGCACGTGTCCCGGGGTGTCGGCGAGGATGAACCGGCGGCGGGGCGTGGCGAAGTAGCGGTAGGCCACATCGATGGTGATGCCCTGCTCGCGCTCGTCGCGCAGCCCGTCGGTCAGCAGCGCCAGGTCGATGCCCTCGCCGCCCCGGTCCCGGGAGACCTGGTCCACCGACGCCAGTTGGTCCGCCGGCACCGATTTCGAGTCGTGCAGCAGCCGCCCCACCAGGGTGGACTTGCCGTCGTCCACGCTGCCCGCGGTGGCGAACCGGAGGAGGGTGGTCGTCGTCGTGCCGGGTGTCACCATGGCTAGAAGTACCCTTCGCGTTTGCGGTCCTCCATCGCGGACTCCGACAGCCGGTCGTCGAACCGGGTCGCGCCGCGCTCGGTCAGCCGGGACGCGGTCAGCTCGGCGACCACGGCGGCCGGGTCGGTCGCGTCGGACTCGACCGCGCCGGTGCACGACATGTCGCCGATCGTGCGGTAGCGCACCATCCGGGTCTCCACGGGCTCGTCCGCCCGCGGGCCGCCCCAGTCACCCGGCGCCAACCACATCCCGTCCCGCCGGAACACCTCGCGCCGGTGGGCGTAGTACAGGTCCGGCAGCTCGATGTGCTCGCGGTGGATGTACTGCCACACGTCCAGCTCGGTCCAGTTCGACAGCGGGAACACCCGGACGTGCTCGCCCGGCGCGTGCCTGCCGTTGTAGAGCTGCCACAGCTCCGGGCGCTGCCGCCGCGGGTCCCACTGGGAGAACTCGTCGCGCAGCGAGAACACCCGTTCCTTGGCCCGCGCCTTCTCCTCGTCGCGCCGGCCGCCGCCGAACACCGCGTCGAAGCGGTGCTGCCGGATCGCGTCGTTGAGGGGCAGCGTCTGGAGGGAGTTGCGGGTGCCGTCCGGCCTCTCGTGCAGCACGCCGCGGTCGATGTACTGCTGCACCGAGACGACGTGCAGCTTGAGCCCGCACTCGGCCACGACGCGGTCCCGGTAGTGCAGCACCTCGGCGAAGTTGTGCCCGGTGTCCACGTGCATCAGCGTGAGCGGCGGCGGCGCCGGGGCGAAGGCCTTGAGCGCCAGGCGCAGCATCAGCACGGAGTCCTTGCCGCCGGAGAACAGCAGCACCGGCCGCTCGAACTCGCCCGCCACCTCGCGGAAGATGTAGACCGCCTCGGATTCGAGGGCGTCGAGGTGGGTCAGGGCGTAGGGGTCGTCTGTCCACTCGCTCACCGCTGCCGCCGTCGTCACACCGTGTCCTCTGTGGTGGTAGGGATGTTGACCGGCCGGAGGGCTGTCGGCCGTGGTGCTCCCGGGACGCGCCCGGCGTCAGGTGTGCAGGCCGCACTCCGTCTTGCCCAGGCCGGCCCACCGGCCCGCGCGGGCGTGCTCGCCCGGTTGCACCTGGCGGGTGCAGGGCGCGCAGCCGACGGTGGGGTAACCGGCCGCCAGCAACGGGTTGAGCAGCACGCCGTGCTCCGCGGCGTACGAGTCCACATCGGACTGCGTCCACCGGGCCAGCGGCGAGATCTTCACCATGTCCCGCTTGGCGTCCCAGCCGACGACGGGCGTGTCGGCGCGCGTCGGCGAGTCCTCGCGGCGCAGGCCGGTGACCCAGGCGTCGTAGCCCGCCAGCCCCCGGTCCAGCGGCTCCACCTTGCGCAGGGCGCAGCACAGGTCGGGATCGCGGTCGTGCAGCTTCGGCCCGTACCGCGCGTCCTGCTCGGCGACGCTCTGGAGGGGCAGCATGTTGACGACGGTCACGTCCATGAAGTCCGCGACGGCGTCACGGGTGCCGATGGTCTCGGCGAAGTGGTAGCCGGTGTCCAGGAAGAGCACGTCGATCCCGGGGGCGACCCTGGACGCCAGGTGCACGAGCACCGTGTCCGCCATCGACGAGGCGACGCACAGCCGCTCGCCGAAAGTGGACGCGGCCCACTCCAGAACCTCCTCGGCCGACGCCTCCGCCAAGCGCCGATCCGCCTGGCCGGCCAACTCGGCGAGATCGGGAGTGCTGCTGCGAGTCATTGTTCCGAACCACCTCCCACAGCCGAACCCCGCGATGGAGCGGTAGTTCGGGGAACGTTTTTCGAACAAAGGTGCCCGGTGTCAACGACATTAGCAGGACCGGCGGACACCGGGCTGACAGCGCGCTGATTCGCATTGCGCGGGCCCGCACCACGACGTATCAGCAGGAAGTCAGCGACTATCTGCGACAGTACCGCGGGAAGGTGTGCGAATGCGCATACCCAGACACCGCGGGATCACCGTCCGTCTCCCGAAAGAGCGGGTACAAGTGTGAGGCTCCTCAATTTCCGACAAAGCCCGGCAGCGAGGGCGCTGGGGCTTGTTTCAGTGTTTGCGACGGCCGCCGCGCTGCTCACCGGCGCCAATCCGGTCGGCAGTGACACGGTCAAGTGGACGACCAGCTTCAAGGGTTCCGACGGAACCACCTACACCGCCACCAACCACCTCCTCCCGGCGGCCCGGGGCGATGGTCGGCAATGGCTGCTCGCCTGGACGGGGCCCGCGAAGCAGCCGGCGCCGGACTTCCTGGCGGTCATCGACGCCACGCCCAAGTCGCGCACCTACGGCAAGGTCGTCAACACCGTCACGGTCGGCCCCGGCATGGGCAACGAGCCGCACCACATGCAGTACGTGTGGCACAAGGGCGACAACATCTACGCCGGCGGCATCATGTCCGACACGACGTTCGTCTTCGACTCGAAGGCGCTGCCCGCGCTGCGCCTGGTCGGCGTGAACACGCCGATGGACACGCCGTGCGGCACCCTGCCGGACGCGTACCAGACGCTCAGCGACGGCACCGCCTACGCGACCTACATGGGCGGCCCGAACGTCGCCGGCCCGTGCACCTACACCAACGGCGAGGTGCGGATCGGCAACGGCGCGGGCGGTTCGCCCGGTGACATCGTGCTGATCGGCAAGGACGGCCGCACGCTGGCCGAGATCCCGGCGGCGACCAAGGAGGGCGAGGACCCGGCGCAGTGCGGCAACGTGCCGGCCCTGCCCCAGTCCAGCTGCGCCAACCCGCACGGCATCGCGGTCCGCGAGGACCTCAACGTGATGGTGGCCAGCGACTTCGCCGAGGCGCGGAACTTCATGACGCCGGACTCGCCGCTGCGCGAGGAGCTGGCCCGGCAGACCGTGCGGGTCTTCGACATCACCAACCGCAGCAACCCGACGCTGCGCTCGGTGTCGAAGGTCAGCGACGGCCCGCGCTCCGTCCTCGAGGAGAAGGCGTTCTTCAAGGAGTCGCGCGTGGTCATGGAGGTCGCGATGACCAACCGGCCCGGGAACAAGGGCGCGTTCGTGTCCTCCATGGCCGGTGGCGCGGTCTTCTACACGCCGGACATCACCGCGCCCGCGCCGCAGTGGCGCGAGGTCTTCGACGACACGACCGCGTACAAGAAGTTCCACCCGGACGGCTCGGTCACCGGTGGCGGCGACAACTCCAGCTGGCTCGCGGTCAGCCCGGACGACCGCTTCCTGTTCCACGCGGTGATGGGCCAGTCCACCCCGTACGGCAAGCCGCTCGACAAGACCACCGGCATGGTCTACGTGCTGGACATCCGCAAGCTGCTCGGCTCGGGCGACCGGGTCCGGTGCAGCGTCGACGAGCTGCGCGAGGTCTACGCGGGCGGCTCCGAGCGCGACTGCCCCGAGCTGACCGCGGTGGTGCCGATCCGCGACACCACCGACGGCGGCCCGCACTGGGGCGCGATGGACAACTTCGAGCGCGACCACCGGGGCATGTACCGGGAGACGCAGCAGGTCAAGCGCCTCGCGCTGTCCAACTACTTCGTCGCCGGCTCCTTCGGCGGCGGCGGTGACCACCGGATCTGCATGTTCGACCTGAACCGGGCGGGCAAGGTAAACCTGGACAAGTCGTTCCGCGACGAGCGGACCGGCCAGCCCTGCGTGAGCTTCAACCGCACCTCGTGGCCGCACGGCGACTACGGCGACAGCCAGCCGCACGGCGTCCTGTTCGCGGTCAGCGACGGGAACCTCAGGTGAGTGGATCGGTCCCAACCCAGGTGTCCGTGCTGATCGCTCAGCACGGGCACCTGGACCGGTCGGTGGCGGCCGGCGACAAGGCGGCGGTCATCGCGATGATCGTCGCCGGCCTCGCGGCCGTCGCCGCCGCGGGGATCGTCCTGCTCGGCCGCGAGTTGCCCCGCGGGCGGTTCTTCACCGCGCTGGCGGCCTCGCTGGCGGTGACGACCGCCTCCCTGCTGGTCAGCGTCACCCGGGCCGAGGACTCCGGGCTCTTCCCCGACGCCGGCGCGCCTCGGCTCGACGCGCTCGCGCTGGGCGAGCAGCAGGTGCCGGTCCTCGTGGTGCCGAACCGGCCGGGGTTCAACCTCGTCGCGGTCGGCGCGCCGGACGCGGGCGCGGGCACCGACCGCGACCGCCTCACCGCGGGCGAGCGGCGTCCGGGCAGCGAGCACACCTGGGTCGCCGTCGACCTCCCGGCGGGTCCCAGCAAGCTCTGGGTGTCGGCGGGCGGTGCGACCGGCGCGCTGGACGTCGACACCGGCGCCGACGCCGCCACCGCGCAGGAGGCGCTGCGCGGCCCGGACGGCCCCGAGTGCGCCAGCGCCGTCGTGGGCGCGCTGCTCGCCGACGGTGACGCCGTGCCGGGCGCCTGCCCGTCCGACGGCCTGTCCGAGGCGGACGCCGAGGCGCTGCGCTCGACGGTGGACTTCCTGGCCGGCCGCGGCGAGCGGAGCCTCGCGCTGGTGTCCGACGAGTCGCCGCGCGGTGTCGCGGCCGCCGCCGAGGTGCGTTCGGCGGCGCAGCGGGCGGGGCTCTCCGTCACCGCGCCGGACGGCACGAACCGACCGCTCGTCGTCGTCGCCGGCTGGGCGGGCGCGGAGGCCGTCGTGCGCGACGTGGACACGGGCGCGGTCGTGGCGCAGAGCACCTACCTGGCGCCGTGGCTGCTCTCCTCCGCCCTGCTGCGGCGGGCCAGCGGCCAGCAGATCCCGCTGCGGTACCCACCGCGCGACCCGGCCGCCACCGACTACCTGGCCGCGCTGGCCGACCGGGTGCCGGGCGAGGCGCCGAGCGCGGCCGGCTACCTGGCCTGGCACCAGGCGCGCGGCCGGTCGGTCGCGGCGGACCCGGTGCGCCTCTACGCGGTCGCGGGCGCGCCCTACATGCCCGGCATGGGCGGCGCGACCGCGCACGAACACGGTTCGACCCCCGACTGGTTGCCCGGCGGCCTGATCATCCCGGTGACCGGGCCGCTGCCCGAGAGGTGAGAGGGGCCACCCCACCATGACCGACACGTCGACACCCACCAGGTCGCAGGGCCAGTGGGCGCTGGGACAGCGCGAAGCGCTCAACTCCAACGAGAAGATGAAGGCCGACGAGAACCCGCTGCTGGTGCGCGAGCGGATCGAGCGGGTCTACGCGCGGGAGGGGTTCGCGGCCATCCACCCGGACGACCTGCGCGGCCGGTTCCGCTGGTGGGGCCTGTACACCCAGCGCAAGCCGGGGATCGACGGCGGCCGCACCGGTGTGCTGGCCCCGGAGGAGCTGGACGACGAGTACTTCATGATGCGCGTGCGCAGCGACGGCGGTCAGCTCGACCTGGCCCAGCTGCGCGCGATCGCGGACATCTCGACCCGGTACGCCCGCGACACCGCGGACATCACCGACCGGCAGAACATCCAGCTGCACTGGGTGCGCATCGAGGACGTGCCGGAGATCTGGCGGCGGCTGGAGGAGGTCGGCCTGTCCACCACCGAGGCGTGCGGCGACTGCCCGCGCGTGGTGCTGGGCAGCCCGGTCGCCGGGGTCTCGGTGGACGAGGTCGTGGACGCGACCCCCGCCATCCGGGAGATCGTCGACCGCTTCGTCGGCGACCTCTCGCTGTCCAACCTGCCGCGCAAGTTCAAGTCGACCGTGTCGTGGCTGGCCGACGTGCCCTACGAGGCCAACGACGTGGCGTTCCTCGGCGCGGTGCACCCGGAGCACGGGCCGGGCTTCGACGTCTGGGTGGGCGGCGGCCTGTCCACCGCGCCCATGCTCGCCCAGCGGCTGGGCGCGTGGGTGCCGCTCGCCGAGGTGCCGGACGTGTGGCTGGCGATCACCCGGCTGTTCCGGGACTACGGCTACCGGCGGCTGCGGCACCGGGCGCGGCTGAAGTTCCTGGTCGCGGACTGGGGCGTGGAGCGGTTCCGGGCCGTGCTGGAGGAGGAGTTCCTGGGCCGCCCGCTGCTCGACGGCCCGCCGCCCGCGCTGCCCGCGGCGCCGATCGACCACATCGGCGTGCACCGGCAGCAGGACGGCCTGCACTACGTCGGCGTCGCGCCGGTGGTCGGGCGGGTGTCGGGCAAGCAGCTGACCCGGCTCGCGGACCTCGCGGAGGCGCACGGTTCCGGGCGCGTCCGGCTCACGGCGTACCAGAAGCTGCTGGTGCTCGATGTCGCCGACCCCGGACCGCTGGTGCGCGAGCTGCGGGCGATCGGCCTGGAGGCCGAGCCGTCGCCGTGGCGGCGCAACACGATGGCGTGCACCGGCATCGAGTTCTGCAAGCTCGCCGTGGTGGACACCAAGCAGCGGGCCGCGACCCTGGTGGCGGAGCTGGAGGAGCGGCTCGGCGACCGGCCGGTGCCGCTGAGCATCAACCTCAACGGCTGCCCCAACTCCTGCGCCCGCGCCCAGGTCGCCGACATCGGCCTCAAGGGCATGTTGGTCACCGACGCCGACGGCGCGCAGGTGGAGGGCTTCCAGGTGCACCTGGGCGGCGGCCTGGGCATGGCGGAGAACCAGGGCGGCGGGTTCGGCCGCAAGCTGCGGGGCCTGAAGACCACGGCGGCCGAGCTGCCCGCCTACGTCGAGCGGTTGAGCCTGCGCTACCTCGACGGCCGGGTCGACGGGTCCGAGTCGTTCACCGAGTGGGTCGCGCGGGCGCCCGAGGACCAGTTGCGCTGAACGGCCGGATTCTGACACGGCACTGATACGGCCGCCGATGGAAGTGGCACCGGCGGCCGCATGTGGCTTTACTTCACTTACCAGACCGCCGACACGGAGGTACGAAAGACCGATGTCCGACGACAAGACCTTGCAGGTGCTGAACCAATTCAACGCGGCATTCCAGAAGCACGACCCGAGCCTGCTGGAGGGACTGCTCGCCGAGGATTGCGTCCTGGAGAACTCGGGACCGGCGCCGGACGGTTCGCGGCACGAGGGGCTGGCCGCCTGCCGGGAGTTCTGGTCGGCGATCGCGGCGGACGCCAACGCGAACTTCGAGCCCGAGGAGGTGTGGGCCTCCGGTGACCGGGGCATCATCCGGTGGAAGCTCAGCTGGGGCCCGGGCCCGAAGGACCACGTGCGCGGGGTCAACCTGATGCGCCTGCGCGACGGGTTGATCGTCGAGGGCATGGGCTACGTCAAGGGCTGACCCGACACGCCGCGGCCGGGTCGCGAGGGGGCGAACCCCTCGCGGCCCGGCCGCGGCGCTGTGGGCGGGATGACGCAGACCGATCGGTCCGAAGCCGTCGCGCGGTGTTAACCTGGGTCCACAGGGATGGTGTGTAGCCGGATTCGAGGAGCACACATGGCGCGCCGGCAAGCCCCCGACACCAAGCAGCGGATCCTGGCCGTCGCCTCGCGGCTGTTCGGCCGTCACGGCGTCCGCTCCGTCGGCATGCAGCGACTCGTGGACGAGACCGGTCTCGGCAAGAGCCTGGTCTACCGCGAGTTCAGCAGCAAGGACTACCTGGTCGCGGAGTGGCTGCGGGAGACCGACGAGGCCTGGGGCGAGTACGCCGACGCGGCGACGCGGCCCCACGAGGGCGACCCGGCCCGGCAGATGCTGGCGCTGGTGGAGTTCATCCACGACAGCGTCCTGGCCGATGACTTCTACGGGTGCGTGTTCTACAACACGATCGCCGAGTTCCGCGACGAGGACCACCCCGGCCGGCTGGCGGCCGTGGCGCACCTGGAACGCGTGCGGGCGCTGCTGGCCAGTTACGGCCGCGAGGCCGGGGCCGAGGACCCCGAAGGCCTCGCGGACACGCTCCTGCTGATCATCGGCGGGCTCCTCGTCAACGGCACGGCGTTCGCCGGGAAGGGCCCGGCGGAGCACGCGGTGCCCACCGCGGCGGCGATCATCCGGCAGGCGTGCCCGGCGACCGCTGGAGCTGCTGCTGCGGCCAGGGGATGACCCGCTCCGGCCTGGCCGGGCGGGTGGCGACCCCGTGGGTCTCGTACCCGTCGTTGTAGACGAACGACTCGGGCAGCTTGTCGTGGAACTGGTAGTCCGAGAGGATTCGCCCGTCGTCGTCGAGCACCAGCAGGTCCTCGCCGCGCATTTCCGTTTCACCGGTCGAGGCCAGCACCATCATCCAGTTCAACCGGATCAGGTTGTGGTGGCCGACCGCGTTGTGCGCCGAGCGGAAAACGTATCCCATCGGGTCGTAGATCTCGTGGGTGTAGGCCAACTGGGCGATGATCGCCTCGTGGCCGATCACCGGGTCGCGGCGGTAGAACACGTAGGTGGCGTCCGGCGCGTACAGCTCCAGCACGCCCTGGCGGCGGCGGTCGGGGTCGACCTCGTTCCACAGCGCCACGTACCGGTCGGCGAACTCTTCGGGATCGAGCATCACGGTGTCCTCCGCAGGGAGTCGGTGAGGCCGGTCGTCTGCCGTTGCGGTGCGCTCGGCCCGGTCCCGTGCTGCTCGCGCAGGACCCGGCGCAGGAGCTTGCCGGTGGGGTTGCGCGGCAGGGCGTCCACGGTCACGAACCCGGTGGGGATCTTGAAGTCGGCGATCTTGCCGCGCAGGAAGCGGACCAGCTCGCGCGGCGGCACGGCGCCGTCCGGGCGGAACACCACGGCGGCGCGCACGGCCTCGCCCCAGTGCGGGTCGGGCACGCCGAACACCGCGACCTCCACGATGTCCGGGTGGTCCCGCAGGACGGCCTCCACCTCGGCCGGGTAGATGTTCTGGCCCGCCACGATGATGGTGTCGTTGACCCGGTCGACCAGGAACAGGTAGCCGTTCTCGTCCAGGTACCCGAGGTCACCCATCCGCAGCCAGTCCCCCACCAGCGCGTCGGCGGTGGCCTTGGGCTGCCGCCAGTACTCGATGAAGTGGCCGGGGCTGCGCACCAGGACCCGGCCGAGCTGCCCCGCGGGCAGCGGCGTGCCGTCCTCGTCGACGATCCGCACCTCGTTGCCGGGGCAGACCAGGCCGGCCGAGCCGAGCACGGTGCTGTCCGACGTGTGCGCCGCGGGCGGCAGGCAGGTCACGAAGCTGCCCGCCTCGGCCGACGAGTAGCCCTGGACCAGCTCGCAGCCCATGACCTCCAGGCAGGTCAGCAGCAGTTCCCGGTCGATCGGCGAACCGCTGTAGACCACCTTGCGCAGCGAGGCGAACGTCTCGCTGGTCACGCCCCGCTCGGTGATCATCATGCGCATCATCGCCGGGGCCACCCACAGCATGGTGATCCGCTCCCGCTCGATGATCCGGGCGGCCTCGTCGGCGATGAACCGCCGCATGATCACGGTGGTCGCGCCGACGTTGAACGAGTGGAAGAACCAGCCGAAGCCCGCGGTGTGCAGGGCCGGGAAGCAGCTCAGCCCCCGGTCGGTCGGCTGCCAGTCGATCCAGTCGACGCCGTGCCGCCGCATGTCCGCGATGAACGTGAAGAACGTCCGGTGCGGCAGCACCACGCCCTTGGGCAGGCCGGTGGTGCCGCTGGTGTAGAGCTGGGCGACCGCGTCGTCCCGGCCGGTGCCCGGCGACAGGTCGGTGTCGGGCTGACCCGCCTTCCACTCCAGCAGGCCGCCCGCCACGTGCGTCGGGCTGTCCAGCGTGATCACCGTCCGCAGGGCGGGCAGCGCGGCGCGCAGCCGTCCCACCACGTCCAGGAAGGCGCTCTCCACGAACAGCAGCTCGGCCCGCGAGTCGCGCAGCGCGTGGTCGATCTCGCGGGGCGTGAGCCGCCAGTTGATCGGCACGAGCACGGTGCCGCTCTTCGCGCAGCCCAGGGCGATGTCGAAGTAGTGCTCGGACTCCATGCCCAGGTAGCCGACCCGCGTGCCGGGCGCCAGGCCCTCGGCCAGCAGGGCGTGGGCCGTGCGGTTGCTCTCCGCGTGCAGCTGCCCGAACGTCAGCGAGCGGTCCTCGCAGACCACCGCCACGGCGTCGGGCCGCAGCGCGGCGTGCAGCGCGGACCTCGCGGTCAGCGTCTGCTCGTCCGGCTCCTGCCCGGCGTGGGCGTGCTCGTCGATCCCGGTGATCTCAACCCCGGTCATCATCACCTCCGGTGCGGGACCCGACCGGGTCGCCCGCGAGTTGGTGGTCGAGGAAAGTGGCGAGCTGGTCGACCGTCGGCCGTTCGAGCACCGCGGACAGCGGCAGCGTCAGGCCGAGCCGTGACTGGAGGCGGTCCTTGAGGTCCACGACCACCAACGAGTCCACCCCGAGTTCGAGGAACGTGGTGTCGCCGTCGACCCCGTCCGCCTCGTCCATGGACAGCAGGTCCGCCAGGGTGCGGCGGATGACGTCGGCGACGGGCGCGGGCGGGGCCTGCCCGGCACCGTTCCCCTCGCCGTTGCGGTTGCCGTTGCCGCCGTTGCCGTTCGCGGCGCCGATGTCCGCGGCGACGCCGGCCGCCGGTTCGGCGACCGGTGCGGACGGCGCGCGGGACAGCCGCACGAACGCCATGCCGGACAGCTCCAGCACCGGCGTCCCGTCCTCCAGCAGGACGGCGTCCAGCGTGAACGCCGGGCCGCGCTCCGGCCTGGTGATCCGCAGCACCGAGCGCAGCAGCCGCGCCCGCGGCTTCTTGAACACGCGCACCCGCGCGATCCCGGTGGCCACGTAGCTCTCGCCGTCGTCCACGAACGCCGCGAGCCCGTGCGTCACCCCGTCCATCAGCGGCGGCGGCAGGTGCTCGGCGGTGGACAGGCCCTCGCCGGACAGCTCGCAGACCGCGAGGTCCGCGCCGTGCCGGCGCACCGCCCGGGCCCGGCTGAACTCCGGGCCGTAGTCCAGGCCCGCGCGGGCGTAGGCGGCGCGCACCTCGTCCGCGCCCAGCACCTGGTCCGGCTCGCCGAGGTCGTCCAGGCGGCGCAGCAGCTCGCGGCCGGTGTCGGTCAGGGCGGGCGCGTCCGGGGCGCCGAGCACGGCGGACGCGCACCGGCGTTCACCGGCTTCGCCGTCGTGCCGGCTGTGCACGTCCACCCGCCACCGGCCGTCCGCGCCGGGCGTCGCCCTGGTGCGCAGCCGGGTGGGGCGGTCGGTCAGGAACACGGACTCGTGGAAGCGGACGTCCTCGATCGGGCGGCCGGCGTCGCCGTGCAGCTCGTCGGCCAGCGCGAGCAGGACCTCGACGTGCGCCGCGGCCGGCAGGAAGGCCTTCCCGCCCACCCGGTGGTCGGCCAGGTACGCAGGTCGGCCCGCGCTGATCCGGCTCGCGTACTCCCGTGCCGGCGCCTCGGTCGGCACGGCCTGGCCGAGCAGCGGGTGCCCGACCTGGTCGAGGTCCGCCGCCCGCCTCGGCAACCCGTACCGGCGGCGGTCGAAGGCGTAGGTCGGCAGCGCGACGCGCTGCCGCTGCCGCCCCTCGTGGACGGCGGCCCACGCGATGTCCACCCCGGCCACGTACAGGTGCGCCAACGTCTCGCGGATGGTCCGCGCGTCCGCGTCGCGCGGGCTGAGCGAGGCGAGCCACCGGTGGTCGCCCTCGGGCACGCACTGGCGCGCCAGCGCGGTCAGCACCCCGGCGGGCCCGACCTCCAGCATCACGTGCCGGCCGCGCTCGGCGATCGCGGCCACGCCCGCCGCGAAGCGCACGGTGTCGTTGACGTGCCGGACCCAGTACGCGGGCGTGGTGATCTCGTCGGCGGACGCGGGCGCGCCGGTCTCGTTCGAGATGATCGTCAGCTCCGGCTCGTGGAACTCCACGCCCTCCAGGAACTCCCGCAGCTCGTCGGAGATCCCCGCCACCAGCGGGGAGTGGAACGCGCTCGACACCCGCAGCGGCTTCACCACCGCGCCGCGCTCCCGCAGCACCTCGACCACCGCGGCGAGCGAGTCCGCGCCACCGGAGACCACGCACTGGTCGGGCGCGTTGACCGCGGCGACCGCCAGGTCGGGCCACCGCTCCAGCAGGGGGGCGACCTCGTCCACCGGCGCGGCGACCGCGGCCATCCCGCCCGCGCCCGCCACCGACTCGATCAGCCGGGCCCTGGTGGCCAGGAACGCCACGCCGTCGGCCAGGGAGAACACGCCCGCCACCGTGGCGGCGACGACCTCGCCGACGCTGTGCCCGATCAGCACCGCGGGCTCGACCCGCCACGACCGCCACAGCGACGCGAGCGCGTACTCCAGCGTGAACAGGGCGGCGTGCGCGAACCTGGTCTCCGCGATCACGTCCGCGGCGTCCGGCGCGCGGCCGAACATCAGGTCGGTGATCGAACGCCCCAGGTGCGGCCGGAACAGCGCGTCGCACTCGTCGACCCGGGCGCGGAACCCCGGGTACCGCGCGTAGAGCACCTCGCCCATGCCGACGTGCTGCGAGCCGGACCCGGTGAACAGGAACGCGACCCGGCGGAACGACTCGCGCGGGCGCACGCCGGGGTTGGCGGCCTCGCGGTCCAGCAGCGCGGTCAGCTCGGCGTGCGTGCGCACCTCGCCCGCGACGCGGTGCCGGAAGTGGGCCCGGCCGGTGTTGGCGGTGTGGCACAGGTCGGCCAGGTCGAGGTCCGGGTGCTCGGCGACGAACCGCCGGTACCGCTCGATCTGCCGGCGCAGCGCCGTCTCGCTCTTCGCCGACAGGGTGAACACGTGCCCGGCGTCGCGCGGCAGGTCCCGCGGCGGCACCTCGGGGGCGGGCGGCTGCGGGGCCTCCTCCAGCACCGCGACGCCGATCGCGCCGGTGACGCCGAACCCGTTCACGGTCGCGCGGCGGACCGGCGCCTCCCACGGGCGGCACTCGGTCGGCACCGTCACCGAGTAGTCGTGCCACGGGATGCGGCCGGACGGCGCGTCGATCAGGCTGGGGTAGAACACACCGGCCCGCAGTTGCAGGATCACCTTGATGACCGCGCCGACGCCCGCGGCCGGCTCCATGTGGCCGATGTTCGACTTGAGCGAACCGACGGTCAGCCTGTCGTCGTGGGACCGGGACCCGCCGAAGACGCCGTGGATCGAGCCCATCTCGATCGGGTCGCCCAGCGGCGTGCCGGTGCCGTGCGCCTCGACGTACTGGATGTCAGCGGGTTCGAGCCTGCTGTTCGCCAGCGCCGTGCGCATGACCGCTTCCTGCGCCACGCCGTTGGGCGCGGTGAGGCCCGCGCTCTCGCCGTCCTGGCCGATGGCGGTGCCGCGCACGATGGCGAGCACCGTGTCGCCGTCCTGCCACGCGTCGGACAGCCGCTTGAGGACCAGCACGCCGCAGCCCTCGGCGCGGGCGTACCCGTCGGCGGCGTCGTCGAAGGACTTGCAGCGGCCGTCGGGCGACAGCATCCGCCCCTTGGACAGGATGATGAACGAACGCGGGTCGTGCAGCGCGTTGACCGCGCCGCACAGCGCGATGTCGCTCTCGTGGCGGCGCAGGCCCTCCACGGCCAGGTGCAGCGCCGTCAGCGACGACGCGCACGCGGTGTCCGCGGTCAGGCTGGGGCCGCGCCAGCCGAGGAAGTAGGACAGCCGGCCGGACAGCGAGTAGGCGCCGAGGCCGGTGGCCATGGCGCCGTCGAGCTGGTCCGCCCCGAGGGTGCCCAGGCCGAGCGCGAAGTCCAGCGGTGACGCGCCGACGTACACCGCGCCGTTGCCGTGCCGCAGCGCCGTGGGGTCGATGTTGGCGTTCTCCAACGCCTCCCACGCCGTCTCCAGCAGCAGCCGCTGCTGCGGGTCGACGTACGGCGCGCTCTTGGGCGGGATGTTGAAGAACTGGGCGTCGAACTCGTCGACCCGGTCGAGGAAGCCGCCCGCCACCGTGCCGATGCGCCCCTCGACGTCCTGGTCGGCGACGTCCCAGCGCTCGCGGGGCAGCGGACCGATGCCCGAGCCGCCCGCGCGCAGGAACTCCTCGAAGCCGTCGAGGGTGTCGTTGCCGCCCGGGAAGCGCAGCCCCGTGCCGACGACGGCGATCGGTTCGAGCCGTTCCAGGACGATCTTCTCCAGGCTGCGCTGCTGCTGCTGGATGGTCTCGTAGGCGGCCAGCAGCTCCGCCCGGATCGTCGCGACATCCTCGTCCGGCATGGCCGGCGTCTCCCGTCCGGTCACTGTCGACGCGCCGGGAACAACTCGGTGAGCACGTCGGTGGTCAAGTAGTCCAGCAACAGCTCCACGGTGGGGCTGTTGAACAGCATCGTGCTGCCGATGCCGCGGCCGAGGAGTTCCTCCAGGCGTTCGCGGACGTCCATCAGGCCCAATGAGGTCAAGCCCAGGTCGAAAAAGCTGTCGGTCAACGGCAGTTCGTCGTCCTCGTCCATCAGCAACGCCGCCTTGAACTCCGCCACGATTACGGTTTCGAGTTCGGCGAGCCGTTCCGCCCTGGACAGCGATTGCAATTTTTCGAGCACCGCGGTCATCGCATCCGTCCCCTTCGGCTGGCACTTCGAGTAAATCACCGGGACGTGACCTCCGGCTGACTACCCGCTGACACCCCGAACCCGCCGGGGACGTGTCAGTTCGCTGTCAGGCGCATTTTGGGATCGTCGAGGTGGGATCAGCCCCGGATGGAGGACAGAGCGGTGCCCAATGCCCGTGAAGAGCTGCGGACCAGGGGTTACGCCCGGGTGCCCGCAGCCGAGTTGACGATCGACCCGGAACTCCGCCGCTTCGAGGCCGACCTGGCCAAGGAGTGGGAGAACCTCGAAGTGGACCAGTACCTCAAGAACGGCGCCCGATTCCGGGAGCGGCGCTACGACCGCTTTCGCTACGTGCCCGCCACCGACTCGGTCCGACTGCGGCCGCACCGGCCCTACTTCCAGTCGGCCGAGGTGAACGACTACGGCGGCGGTATCGAGCGCTCGGTGCCCCCGCTGACCGCGAGCACCGTGCAGAACCCACTGCTCCAGGCATTGATCCGGTGGAACTTCGAGCACTTCCCGGTAGAACCGGAACAATTGCACCAGCCGTGGGACGTGCAGTGCCACCAGTTCCGCATCATCGGCCGTGCCGAGGAACTCGGCGAGCCGACGCCGGAGGGCCCGCACCGCGACGAGGTCCACTTCGGCGCGATCCACCTGATGTCCCGGACGAACGCGTCCGGCGGTTTTTCGCAGGTCTACACGAAGGACCAGGAACTGGTCGCGGAGTTCCAGCTCCAGAACACCATGGACACGATGTTCTGGGCCGACGAGATGATCCTGCACGCGGTCACGCCGATCACCGTGGTGGACGACAGCACCCCGGCGGTCAGGGACGTGCTGATCATGGGTTACCGCTGCGACCCGACGCTCGGCGAGGACGACTGAACCGCCCGCCGGCGCGACCGGCGGGCGGTGCGACCGGACCGGCTACCCCAGGGAGCCGGTCCGGTCGGGCGTCCCCCCGGGCTCGGCCCCTGCGCCGGTCCCGAGGTCCGGGCCGGCTTCGGCTTCGGCTTCGGCGAGCAGGACCTCCAACCGCGCCAACGCCTCGTGGGCTGCCCGGGCGACGTCCAGGTCGTCCGGCGCGGCCCCGCACGCGGTGAACGACTCCACGACCCGCAGGCCCTGTTCCCCGATCTGCTGCTCAAGCATCGGCACCCCTTCGGTGGCGCGGTCAAACGGGCGGTCGGACGGCGGCGTCAGATGGCGTTGCAGGCCCGGAAGACGTGCACCAGCGCGGGCAGGCTCGCGCCGTGCTGGAACGCGAGGTACTCGGGCAGCACCAGGCTCGGCGCCCACTTCTCCTTGTAGGCCAGCTGGGTCCGCGCCGGGTAGATGTGCTCGCCGTGCTCCCACAGGTGGTTGATGAACCAGTGGAAGGCCTTGCTGTAGCCCGGGAACCTCGGCGCGTCCAGCGAGGTGAACGGGGTGAAGCCGAAGTGCAGCCACTTCACGCCCTCCTCGCGGAAGGTGTCCAGGGCGGCCTTGTTGATCGCTTCCATGACGCCCGGCGGCGAGTCGGGCTGCCGCCGGCTCAGGTCGTGCATCCACCCGGCCTGCGGGCCGTACACCGGCGCGTAGGACACGTACCCGACGAGGGTGCCCTCGCGCTCAGCGACGAACAGCCGGCGCAGGTGCTGGTACGGCCCGCCGGTCTGACCGACCAGGAACTCCAGCGGCTTGACGTCCGGTCCCTTGGTGCCGAGCCAGGCCTCGTCCAGCGCGCGGACCTGGTCCGCCCACTCCTCGTACGGGGCCTCGCGGACCTCCAGGCCGGTGCGGATCGCCCGGGAGATCTTGTTGCGCAGGCGCATGAACTTCGTGCCCGCCAACGAGAAGGTGTCCAGGTCCACCGCGTAGGAGGCGCCCATCTGGTTGATCGTGAAGCCCTCCGCCAGGTACGGACCCGCGTCCGCGCCCTGGAGCTGGACGGCGACGATCTCCCGGTCCTGCTCGGCGGCGAGCGCGACGAACCCGCGCAGCAGCACGCCCGCGGCGTCCGGCGGCGCGAACGGACCGCCGAACTGCACCAGGTACCGGCCGACCGGCCGGTACACGATGAGACCGGGCACCCCGGGCAGCCGGAAGTGCTCGTTGCCGGTGTTGAACGCGAAATAGGCGCTGGGATTGCCCGAATCGGCGTACCGCCGAATCGTGTCCACCACGTCCGATTCCACTGACACTTCTGTCATGACGGCATCCAAACTCGCCCGTGGCGGTCGTCAGCTGCGTTCGCCTCGTTTATCGCACGAGTTCCGCGCCACCGCAAGAGCCGATCGCGCGCAGTCAGCACCCGGTCAGCAGCCATCTCCCCCATTGACCGTCCAAGCAGGTCAGAACGGTGTCAGGGTCAGGTCAGCGCCAGGCTGCCAGGCTGGGTCGCGAGACGTGCAGCGCCCTTGGCGCACCATTGCGTCGCCTATTCGGCCCTCTCGCGTGAAAGGCACGGCAATGCGTTCTCTGGAAACCGCACGGGAGGCCTGTGAGCGCTTCCACCCCGGACTGCTCGGCACTCTGGAGAGCTTGCCGATGACAGAGCGGGAGGCCGCCGACAGCCCGGTGGTCGAGATGTACCGGAAACACTCCGGTCCCGGTCTGCTGGTGCCCTCGCAGTACGGCGGCGCGGCGGCCGGACCGCTGGAGGCGACCAGGGTGCAGCGCGGCCTGGCCTCCGTGTCCCCGTCCCTCGGCGTCGCCACGGTCATGCACCACTTCACCGTGGCGATGCTGTTCAGCCTCGCGCAGACCGCGGAGCGGCTCACCGCCACGCAGTTCGCGCTGCTGTCCTCGGTGGCGGGCGACCGGCTGCTGCTGGCGTCCGGCTGGGCCGAGGGCCGCACCGACCAGAACATCCTCGCCCCGGCCGTCGTCGCCGAGCCGGTCGAGGACGGCTACCGGGTCAACGGCTCGAAGAAGCCGTGCAGCCTGTCGCTGTCGATGGACGTGCTCACGGCCAGCGTCAACCTCACCGACTCCGACGGCTGGTCCGGCCTGGCGCTGCTGCTGATCCGGGCCGACTCGCCCGGCATCGACGTCGCGCCGTTCTGGACCACGCCCATCCTGGCCGCCTCGCAGAGCCACGAGGTCCGGCTGACCGACGTGCACGTGCCGCGGAGCATGGTCATCCGCAGCACGCTGGAGGACCAGCAGAGCCTGGACGACCTCCAGCGGGCCGGGTTCACCTGGTTCGAACTGCTGACGTCGGCCGCCTACGTCGGCGCGGCCTCGTCGCTGGTGGACACCGTGCTGTCGCGCAAGCGCGGCAGCGACAGCGACCGCGGCGCGCTCGCGGTCCGCATGGAGGCGGCCGTCGACCTCGTCGAGGGCGCGGCCCGCGCCCTGGAGGACGGCGTGACCGACGACGAGGCCGTGGCGAAGGTGCTGGTGGCGCGGTACGCGTCGCAGGACCTGCTCTCCAGCACGGTGGCGCAGGCCGTGGAGATGCTCGGCGGCATCGCGTTCATCCGCTCGCCGGAGGTCGCCTACCTCGCGTCCGCGGTGCACGCGCTGGCGTTCCACCCGCCTTCGCGCGCCAGCGTGGCGGCGCAGTTGGCCGACTACTTCGCCGGCAACCCGCTCCACCTGTCCTGATCACCGCAGACCACCACCACGAGGTCGTGGAAGGGCGCAGCCATGGACATCAAGAACCCCTACGAGTCGCCGACCACCTTCGCCCTGCACCGGGCGGAGTACCTGGTGGCGTTCGCCATCACGATCGTGCTGATGATCGTGCACTTCACCGAGATCAACTGGATCGCGGCGATCGGCCTGTTCCTCTACATCGACGTGTTCGGCTACATCCCCGGCGCGATCGCGTACCGGCGCAGCAAGGACGGTCGCATCCCCAAGTTCTACTACGTCCTCTACAACACCATGCACAGCTTCATCACGTGCGGTGTCGTGGTCGGCCTGTGGATGCTGATCTTCGGCCCGGAGTGGGCGCTGCTGGCCGTCGCGTTCCACGTCTTCGGCGACCGCGGCGTGTTCGGCAACTTCCTCAAGCCGTTCGGCCTGCCGTTCGAGCCGGAGGACAGCCCCCGCTACCAGCAGCTGGTGGACATGATGCGCCGCCGGTCGCAGTCCGACCGGGTGCCCGCGCCGCTGGAGGACGACATCGCCCCGCTGCCGGCCCAGGCCACCCACTGATCCACCCGACCGCGCCCGCACCGGGCCGGCACCACGAGCGCGGGTCGACGGGCTTCGCCCGTCGACCCGCGCCGCGTGCGGGCGGTAAGTCCACGCAGTCCACACCACCGCGGAAGGAAGACATGACCATCGACGTACCGGTCGAGGCCGACTGGGACCGGGCGCCCAACCTGCTCGACGGCGCCCAGGAGCTCACGATGTCGGCCGAGCAGTGCGATCTGGCCTACTGGCTGACCGCCGTGGCGCAGGGCACCCTGCGCGGCCGCGCCGATCGCGGCCACTCGACCACCACCCCCGACTACATGCGCGAGCCCGGCCCCCTGCGGGAGGCGCTGGTGCTCGAACTGGGCAACCGCTCCATCGCCGAGGCGCGGGCGGTGCGGGTGCTGTCGAACTACGTCATCGCCGCGCCGGGGATCGCCGAGCTGGAGTTCTTCACCACCCAGGTGGTCGACGAGGCCCGGCACGCGATGATCTTCCGGCGGCACCTGCTCGAACTCGGCGTGCCGGAGGACAAGCTGCACGCCCTGATCGACGAGCAGGGCGCCGACTACACCGAACGCGTGCTCAACCCGATCGCCGACTTCGCCACCGGCGTGGTGCGCGACGAGGGCGACTTCATCGGCGCGGTCGCGGTGTTCACCATCGTCATCGAGGGCGTCCTGGCGCCCGCGGCCGAGCTCAGCGAGCGCAAGTGGACGCTGCTGGACCCGGCCGCCGCGGAGATCGCGCGCGGCGCGTCGATCGACGAGATCCGCCACCTCGCGGTGGGCAGCGACATCGTCCGCAAGCACCTGATCCGGCACCCCGAGTACCGGCCGCGGCTCATCGAGCTGGTGCGGCGCGGCAAGGCGCTGTGGGACGAGCTGCCGGTGGACGAGTTCGTGCTGCACCGGGAGGAGCTGTTCCAGGAGGGGATGGCCGCCCACGCGGACCTGCTGCGCGACTACGAGGTGTTCCCCGGCCGCAAGCTGCTGGAGACCACGCCGCAGGAGCGCTACGACCTGGCCGAGCAGTGGACCGACGACATGGCCGAGGTCCGCCTGCCGTACATGGGCGTGCCGGAGGCGGTCGAGCTGATCCGCACCATGCCGGCGAAGCAGCACCGCTGAGCGGCGGAGTACCCGGGGAACCGGAAAGCCACGAGCCGCCGGTGCGGGCGGCTCGTGGCTTCCGGCCGTCGTCCGGCCCGGGTCGCGCGTGGGTGCGCGTGCTCCCCGGGCCGGACGACGAGAAGGGTCCGGCCCGCGGCGGTTTCCTGCCGCGGGCCGGACCGGGAACGGGGTGCCGCTGTCAGGCCTTGGCCGTGACGCGGGCGTAGGACAGGCGCTCGTCGAGGTGGCGGGCCGAGGAGTTCACCCGCCACAGCGCGCCGCGGGCGATGCCGCGGCGCATGTACTCCGACGTCGCGGCGGGCAGCACCACGTTGTGGAACCACCCGGCGGCGTGCTGGGAGTCGATGGTCACGTGCAACCGGTGGTAGGTGATGCCGACCTCGGGCAGGCCGAGCCGCTCCCAGGCGCGGATGACGTTGAGGAAGCGGTCGGGGACCAGCCACTCGGTCATGCCGAGGTAGCCCACCGCCTCCGGGTAGAGGTTGCGGTAGCGGCACAGCATCACGGCGAGGTTGCCGGAGAGCAGGTCGCTGCCGGTGAGCAGGTGCTCGACCTCGTCGAGGCGGACGTCGAACACCTCGTAGATCTTGTTGAACAGGTGGGTGTGGACCTCGGCCGGGTCGCCGTTGCCCATCTCGTCCCAGAAGTTGTTCGCGATCTCCATCTTCGCCTGGCCGGACGTGCCGACCTGCATCATGGCGAGGAAGTCGTCGAACCGGCCGTCGACCAGGGACTCCTGGATGACGTACGTCCGCAGGTCGTCGTGCCCGGCGGACTGGTTGATGAACTCGGTGTAGTAGGGGTGCTTGAAGGCGCGGTGGCTCCGCACGATGCCCTTGAGCCAGGACAGGTACTCCCGGGGCTCGGTGGGCGCGGAGTCGAGGAAGCCCGGTTCGATCCACCGGTTCTCCGAGGCGATGGTGGCGACCTCCAGCGACCGGGTGACCTCGTGCAGCACCCGCGACCCCTCGGCCGTCGGCGACTCCGGGATCTGCATGACCGTCTGGTAGATGCGCGAGAGCAGCAGCTGCTGCAGGTAGTACGCGTCTTCGTCCCCGGACTCGGCGTCGCCGTTCAGCCGGTCGACCGCCGCCACCACGCGCGCCTGTTCGGGCGCGAGCTTCGCGTCCACCTCGTCCGCCGGACGCGTGAGCCAGGAGGTCACCTCGTCGACGACCGCCCGGTGGTCGACCGGGTCGCCGACCGCCACGTCAGGAGTATCGATGCTGGGCACCGCATCTCCGTTTCTGTAGTAAACCGGATCGGATTGGGCACGATCGGCCGCGCCGCCCGTGCCGGACGTGCGGAGAGGGCAGGATTCGAACCTGCGTGGGCGTGAACCCGTCCGGTTTCCCGGACCCCATTGGGCCGCTTTGGGTACCTCTCCCGACTTACCGGGCGAAAGGTGGCGGAGAGGGCAGGATTCGAACCTGCGTGGGCGTGAACCCGTCCGGTTTCCCGGACCCCATTAGGCCGCTTTGGGTACCTCTCCCGACTTCGCTTCCGCTTCGTCGTTCTCCCTTTCGCTGTCACCACCTTACGACACGGGTCCTGACGCGTTCCTGATCTGGCGCTGAGCCGAGCCGGCGATCCGCTCCGGCAGTCCCGCATCAGCGTGGAATCAGCGACCTCTGGGATGCTCGTGAGCGAGCGTCCGATTCGAAGGAGAAGAACTTGAGCGACGAGTCACGCAAGATTGCAGTCCAGCGGCTGTACCACGACGAGTCCGGTGAGTCGCACTTCGTCGACGAGATGCTGGAGGTGGTCGCGCAGGACTTCGCGCCGCCCGCGCCGCCGTTCTACGTCTCCGCCGGCGTGCCCGCGAAGCAGGTGGTCTACCTGTTCCTCCCGGCCGGTTACGTGGGCGACTTCCACCCGGCCCCGCGGCGCCAGATCATGACGCTGATCAGCGGCGACCTGGAGTCGCGGGTGAGCGACGGCGAGTCGCGCCGGTTCATCCCCGGAAACACCATGCTGGTGGAGGACACCGAGGGCAAGGGCCACTGGACGAAGGCGCACAGCGACTGCACCATGATCGTGTCCCAGCTGGAGTGACGATTTCCACCATCCACCTCCTCGGCGCTCGCGACCGATGGCCCCGGCTGTCGGCAGCGAGTGCCTTGGCGTTTCCGGAGTAATTCGCGGACAAGTCGCGACAATGGTCAGGTCCCGGTCAGCGCCACTGCCTATCGTGTAGTTCGTGACCAATATCGAACGAGCGCCACTCGACCTGGCCTATCGGCAGGCAGTGGACTACCTGACCGGGTTGCGGGAACGGCCGGTGGGCGCCACGGCTGGTCTCGACGAACTCATCGAACTGCTCGGCGGCCCCATGCCGGAGAACTCCCTGCCCGCGGTCGACACCATCAAGCTGCTGGGCGAGGCCGTCGAGCGCGGGGGAATTCCGGCGGCGTCCGGTCCGCGATTCTTCGGCTACGTGACCGGCGGCACGCTGCCGGTCGCGGTGGCGGCCGACTGGCTGGTCGCCGCCTGGGACCAGACCGCGAGCCTGTACAACCTCTCCCCCGCCATCTCGGTCGCCGAGCACGTCGCCGGCGATTGGCTGGTCGACCTCTTCGGGCTGCCGCCGGGCACCTCCGTGGGGTTCCCGACCGGCTGCACGATGGCCCACCTGACCGCGCTCGCGGCGGCGCGCAACCACCTGCTGGGCCAGCGCGGCTGGGACGTGGAGAAGCACGGCCTGCGGGAAGCGCCGGAGATCGAGGTGATCGCCGGGGCGCAGCACCACATGACCATCGACCTCGCCCTGCGGTACCTCGGGTTCGGCTCGGGCCGGGTCCGCGTCGTGCCGGTGGACGAGCGGGGCCGGATGCGCGTCGACGAGCTGGCGCGCGTGCTGGCCGACTGCACGTCGCCGCCGATCGTGTGCGCGCAGATCGGCGACGTGAACTCCGGTGCCATCGACCCGGTGGGCGAGATCTGCGACCTGGCGCACCGGTACGGCGCGTGGGTGCACGTGGACGGCGCGTTCGGGCTGTGGGCGGCGGCGAGCCCGTCGCTGCGCCCGCTGGTCGAGGGGGTGGAGCGGGCCGACTCGTGGGCGTGCGACGCGCACAAGTGGCTCAACGTGCCCTACGACTGCGGCATCGTCTTCGTGACGCGGCCGGACGCGCACCGGGCGGCGATGCTGAACGAGCGCGCCGGCTACCTGCCCGCCGAGCGGCCGGGCGAGCGCGACGCCATCGAGTGGGTGCCGGACTTCTCCCGCCGCGCGCGGAGCCTGCCGGTCTGGGCGGCGCTGCGGACGCTGGGCAAGGCGGGGGTCGCCGACCTGGTCGACCGCTGCTGCGCGCTCACCCGCCGGTTCGCCGAGCAGCTGGCCGAGATCGAGGGCGTGGAGCTGCTCAACGACGTGGTGCTGAACCAGGTCATGGTGCGGTTCGGCGACGACGACGCGGTCACCCGGGACGTGATCGCCCGCGTGCAGGCGAGCGGCGAGTGCTGGTTCGGCGGCACCGTCTGGTACGGCAGGGCGGCCATGCGCGTGTCCGTGGTGTCGTGGCGGACCACGGAGGACGACGTCGACCGCTCGGTCAAGGTGATCAGGACCGCGGTCGCCGCGGCGGCCGGGGCGGAGCTCGACCGCCGGGCGGGCTGACCCCCTCGAAGCCGACGTCCGCGCCCCCCACCGGTCCGGTGGGGGGCGCGGACGTCCGGTGTCGGCCCTCCCCGGCTCAGCCGGCGGCCCGTGCGGACATGGCGGGCTGGACCAGGTCCAGGCGCCGCCTGCCGTTGTCACCGCCGCGGGACACCCGGAGGAAGTCCTCGACGAGGATCGGGTCGTGCGCCAGGATCGCCCGCTCGTACCGCTGCAGGGCCGGCGTCGGCTCGATGCCGAGGTTGTCCGCGAGGACCCGCCGGAACTTCCGGTAGACGTCCAGCGCGTCGATCTGCCTGCCCGAGCGGTACAGCGCGACCATGAGCAGCAGGCACAGCTGCTCCTGGGACGAGTTCTGCGCGAACAGCTCGGTCAGCTCGGGCAGCACCTTCGTGCTGTGCCCGCTGCTGATCTCCAACTCGTAGAGCAGGCTCAGGGCCGAGATCCGGGACTCGGCGAACCTCGCGGCGGCCGTCTGGCACAGCAGACCGCCGGTCAGGCCGCCGAACACCGGTCCCCGCCACTGCGCGAGCGACGCCCGCACCTCGGCGGCGCACGCGGAGGGGTCGGCCACGAGTCCCGCGTCCACCCTGGCGCGTATCGCGTCGATGGTGTCGACGAACACGCAGGCATCCAATTCCGACCGGTCGACGCGGAGCACGTAACCGGAGGGGCTGGTCGTCAAGCGCGGTTCGGCCTGACCGGCTTCCAGCCTGGCCAGGCTGCGACGCAGGCGGCTCACCTGGGCGTGCAACGCGTTGGCGACCTTGGCCGGAGGAGTGGTTCCCCAGAGCTCTTCCATCAGTACGTCGACGGTCAACAACGTGCCCCCGGACATCAGGAGGGCGACCAGCAGCGTCTGCTGCATGGCCCCGCTGAGCCGGATCACTTGGCCTTGATGACGGATCTCAATCGATCCAAGAACAGAGAAATACACGACTGATCCCCCAGACGGCGAAGAAAACCCATCGTGACGACTTCACAAGGTGGGCCGACGCCGCGGCAAACCCATGGGCAGCCGGGTCCGCGAGCCGTCATCGGGAGACGAACTCGCCGTTCAGCCACATCATGCGCCAGGATTCCCACCAGTTCGACTTATCGACGAAGCTTCGGTTTTCCGCAGTTGACACGCTCTTCGAAGCGGGCCTTGACCAGGCCGAACTCGAACCTACGTGACTGCTACCACACGGTCAACGATGTGGACCGAACCGCATACGGGGCGGTTCCGCGACTGATAGAAGGCAGTGGGCGAACTCACGACCGACAGCGGTCGCAAGTGCCGGCGGATGCGGCGGGTCGGCTCACCCCGAACGGTATCGCCGCCGGGACGGTAGAATTCCGACATTTGCACCCCAGCCAATGTCAATGAATTGGACCGATTGTTCCACAAACATTGATCAAAAGGTAGTCGAGCAGGAAACCTCTGTCAACGAGCCATCTGGCCTAGGCTTCACGGATAACCGGCCCCGTCCGTCGGACCACGAACTTCGAACTTCCCACAAGCCACGGGGGAAGCATTACGAAACGCTTCCGTTCACCGCCGGTGGCCATTACCGACCGTCACGAAAGTCCATGATCGAATGATCGGACACATCCCGCCGGCGGGGTTTCGGAACTGCGTTTCGCGACGTTGAGCAGCGGTGATCACGCACCGCGCACCGCACATAGCGGAAACGTAATGGTGAAACGCGGTGTCACGACCACTCCGGCCGGTCGTCGCCCGGTTCGCCGTCCCGTGCCGCCCGGTCCGGCGCGGGGCGCGGCGGTCGAGGTGCCCGGAACACCGGCCGGAACGCCGACCGGGCCGACGTCGGCTGCGTGGCGGACGGGACGCGAAGTCGGCGAGTCCGGGGTGGACCCGCCCGACAACGCGGGAGCACCGACCGGCCGTCGAAGGTCTGCGCCACGACCCCGGCCTCCGAAGTCCCGTCACCACACCACCGCGGCACTCAGGACAGGGTGCGCGCGACGCTCTTGGGCACGCACATGCGCCAGGCGTCCACGACCAACTCCTCCAGTTCGTCGACGGTCAGCTCCGACAGCGTCGCGCACACCCAGTTGAACCGCATGTCCGACCGCGCCGGGGCGTGGAACCGGTGCGGCGCCGAGGCGATCAGCGCTTCACGTTCCTCCTTCGGGAACGCGAACCCCATCGTCTCCTCGTCGGGCGACAGGGCCAGGTACACGAGCCGGCCGACGCGGAACCTGACCTGGTCCCGCACCACGCGTTCCTCGGTGCGCGGCAAGGCGCTCGCGATCCGCCGCACGTCGTCGGCCGTCACCCCGGCGCGCGGAGCCGTCCAGCCGCGCGTGAACACCAGGTAGCAGTACTCGTCGATGACCTTCGCCAACGACCTCCCGGGCCGCCCCAGCGCGTCGAGCAGTTCGGGTTCGGGCACGCCGGCCTCGGCCAGCAGCCCCACCGCCCACCCCCGCGTCACCCTGAGGTGCGCGCGGTACGCCACGCCGTCGCGCGCGCCGTGCAGCCGTTGCGCGATCAGGTTGTCCCACGGCGGCAGGCTGTTGGGCCGCAAGGCGAACAGCAGCTTCGACGCGGCGGTGGGCCCCAGTGTCCGGGTGCCGCGCCCGTGCCGCGCGGCCTCCGTCGCCGACAGCGCCGCGAAGCACTCGCCCAGCCGTTCCACCTCGTCGTCGGTCAACTCCGCCAGCCGCGCCTCCGGGTCCGGCAGGTCGTCCCGCCACTCGGCCCACCAAGCCGCGAGACCGGCGTCCAGGACCCGGGGCTCACCGGGGCGCGGGGTGCGGATGCGACACCCCCAGGCGTTGAGCCACACGTGCACGGCGTCGCGGTGCGCGGGCACGCCGAGGTCGATCGACGACCCGGTGGCTGCGGTCAGGACGGTCCAGGACCGCTCGGGCTGGCCAAACCCGCCGAACTCGGCGACGGCGGCACGCAAGGAGGCGAGATCCGGTTCCACACGGCAGGACCCTAGGCCCTCACGCGCCCGTTCGTCGTCCCGCGAACACCCGCGCGCCGCCGGTCGACCCGGCGCCTCCCGCTCCCCACCGGGGGTACAGTCCGCCCGCATGGGTACCGGCGAACCACCCGACGCACCGCACCCCACCCCACCCGGTCCCGCCCCGGCGGGCCCCCCGCAGCCGGGAGCGGCCCGCGACAGGACGGTGGCCGTGTCCCTGGTCGCGGCCCAGTTCGCGCTGCTGGTGATCCTGGCCGTGCCCCAACCGCGCTGGGCATCTCCGCCGCCGCTGCGCTGGACCGGGCTCGTCCTCGTCGCCCTGGGCCTGGTGGTGATGGCCGCGACCGCCGCCACGCTGCGCCGCGGACTGACGCCCTCGCCGCTGCCCAACGACCACGCCGTGCTGCGCACCACCGGCCCGTACCGGTTCGTCCGCCACCCCATGTACACCGGACTGCTCATCACCGCCCTGGGGTGGACCCTCGCCTCCCCCGGACCCGTGCGGGCGTGCGCCCTGCTCGCGCTGGCCGTCCTGCTCGGCGTCAAGGCCCGCTGGGAGGAAACCCGCCTCGTCAGGCGCTTCCCCGACTACCCCGCCTACGCCCGGCGCGTGCCACGACTGGTCCCGGGCTTCCGCCCGCGCGCCACCCGCGACCGGTGAGCGACCGGGACGGCGGTGACGTCGGGGCGCTGGACCCGGCGCCCGGCCCGGTTCCCGGCCGGCGCGGGCCGAAGGTCCCTGTACCGGGACACCGACCCGGAGAAGCCTGGGGGGAGGCACCCAGGAGCCGGCTCGCCTGACCAGGTGACCGGGACGGGAGGTTCGACATGACCGAGCAGTTGGAAGCCGGCACGACGACGCGGCTGCGCGGCGAAGCGCTGGTGCGGAAGGTGAAGGAGTTGCTGCACGAGGGCAACGTCCGACGCCTGGTCATCAAGGACGAGAAGGGCCACACCGTGATGGAGGTCCCCGTGACGGCCGGGGTGGTGGCCGCCGTCGTCGCGCCCGTCGTGACCGCGGTCGCGGCCATCGCCGCCCTGGCGAGCGAGTGGTCCGTCGACGTCGAGCGCCACGATCCCCCTCGCGCGTAGCGCCGCACCAGGAGTCCGGCGCGGGAGAGGACCCCGGTCCCTCCCCGCACCGGACTTCCGCCCCTGTCCGCGCCCGTCCGGGCGGTCGACGATGGGAGTCGGGGCACCGACGAGGCGGAGGCGACCATGACGAGCACAGCGATGCGGCCGGCCGTGACGACGGGGCCGCGCACCGGTTACCTGACCGCCGCGATGCTGGACGTCGTCCTCCTCGTCCTGGTCAACGTGTCACCGGGGTGGCGCGGCGTGCCGTTCCTGACCGGGGCCGCCGAGGACGTGGTGGTGTGGGTGGACGCCGGCCTGGCCCTGGGCGTGGTGGTCAACCTCGTCCACGTGCTGTTCCTGCGGCGCCGGCTGGTCCTGCTCGGCGACGTGCTGACGACGGCGGCGGCACTGGTCTCGCTGACGGTGGTGCGAGCCGTGTTCCCGTTCCGGTTCGACGACGCGCAGATCCCCTGGACGGTGATCACGCGGACCACGTTGACGATCGTCGTGGTCGCCGTGTCCATCGCGCTCCTGGTCCAGCTCGTCAAGCTGCTGCACGCCCTGGTGGCGCCGGAGGTCGACGCCTGACGGTCGCCCGGGTCCCGGCACGGGAGCGGCCACCGCGGCCGCGGACCCGGTCCGCCGGGGGGGCGCTGCGGCGGCGCTGATCTCCGGGCTCCTCGCCGCCGTCGGCATCCTGGTCGCGGGCGCCGTGCTGAACACGGTCGTCGCTGGACACGGTCGTCGGCGTCGCGATCGCTGCGCGACGTGGCGCGCCGCTCGGGCGCGCGCGACCGGACGAGGAGGTGGTGCGATGAAGCCGTGCGATTCTGGATCGGAACGGTGCTGGTGGTCTTCGGCGTGCTCGGCGTGCTCGACGCCGTCGGGGTCGTCGACGCCTGGGAGACCGCCGCTTCGTGGTGGCCGGTGGCGGTGATCGGTCTGGGCGTCGTCGGCGCGATGGCCCAGGGGCACCTGTCACCGGGACCGGGGGTCGTCGTCGCCATCGGCGTGGTGCTGCTGGCGGACACGCTCGACCTGACCCGCGGGAGCCTGCTGTGGCCCGCCCTCCTGCTCTTCTCCGGCGGGGGCGTGCTCCTCGGCCTGCGGCGGCACCGGACGAACGACCACCGCGACACCGGGGCGACGCCGGTCGCGCTGTTCGGCGGCACCAAGGTGCGCGAGCGGTCCGAGCACCTGACCCGCGTCGGGGTCTCGGCGATCTTCGGCGGCGCGACGCTGGACCTGCGCGACGCCCACGTCGACCGCGAGGCCGACGTGGACGCCTTCGCCCTCTTCGGCGGCATCGAGGTCCTCGTGCCCAGGGGGTGGCGCGTGTCGCTGGGCGGGCTGCCGGTCTTCGGCGGTTACGACGACAACACCGACGACGGCCCGGTCGACCCCGACGCCCCGCTCGTGCGCGTCAACGTCACCGCCGTCTTCGGCGGTGTCGACGTGCGCAACGACCCGAAGTGAGCGGGTCCCGGCGGCCGGGGGGGGGGCGGCTGACCGGCGCGGTCCGCCGCGTCCGGGGTGGGTGGTCAGGTCGATCGCCTCCACTGCGGCTCGATCCCCGCCCACTCGGCCTCCAGCCGGCGGCGGCGCGCCCTGCTGTGGGCGACGCGGACCAGCACGTACGACAGCGCCGCGCCACCGCTCAGGGCGAGCCACACGCCGCCGGCCGCGAAGACCGCCGCGACCGCCGCGCCCTCGGCGGTCAGCGGCGGGGCCACCGGTGCGCCGGTGGGGTCCAGCCAGATCCGGGCGCGGCTGCCGGCCACGAGGTCGCGGGCGACGGTCACCTCGCCGTCGCGGGTGGTGCCGTCGGGCAGCACCCACCTGGCGGGGACCCGGGAGAACGCGGTGGTGCGGACGTCGGAGGACGGCGCGTCGCGCTGGAGCACCGCGTCGACCGGGTGGCGGGTGCGCGACTGCTCGGCGGAGGTCGCGGCCCGCGCCACGTGGACCTCCGACCCGACGGCCGCCGCGACCGGCACGCCCAGCAGCGCCACCGCGACGACGGCCGCGGCCACGGCGACCTCCACCCGGTCACCGGGCTCGGCGAGCGGGTTGCGCCGGGGGAACACCCTGCGCACCAGCAGCAGCAAGCGTTGTCCGGCAGCCACGTCGTGGACCTCCTCCGCGTCGTCCGGCACGTCCAGCGTCGCCCGTCGCGGTGCCCGCCCACAGAGTCGGCCGATCCCTGGCGGGTCGGGACCTCCGACCCTGCGATCGGGCCCACCACCGGTGCACCGTCGGAGGTGCACACGAACGCGGAGGTGAGGCGGGTGGAGCGCAAGCAGCCCGACCAGGACACGATCCGAGCGGCGGTGGCACTGGCGTGCCGCGCGCCCTCGGTGCACAACACGCAACCGTGGCGGTGGCGCGTCGGCGACCGCACCGTCCACCTGTACGCGGACCGGACCCGCACGGTGCCCGCGACCGACCCGACCGGTGCGGACCTGCTGCTCGGCTGCGGCGCGGCGCTGCACCACCTGCGCATCGCCCTGGCCGGCCTGGGCTGGCGGGCGATCGTGCACCGGTTGCCCAACCCCGCCGAGCCGGACCACCTGGCCGCCGTGGAATTCGCCCGGCACGTGCCCACCGAGGCCGAGGTGGCGATGGCGGCCGCGATCCCGCGCCGCCGCACCGACCGGCGGCACTACTCGTCGTGGGACGTGCCGCGCGCGGTGTCGTACCTGCTGGAGGAGCGGGCGGCCGAGGAGGGCGTCGTCCTGCGGGAGGTCACCGGTTCCCGCGACCGCTTCGAACTGGCCACCGTCATCGGGCAGGCCGCCGCGTGGCAGGACGCGAACCCCGCCTACCGGTGGGAGCTGCGGCGGTGGAGCGGCGGGCACGCGGGCTCCGACGGCGTGCCCGCCGCCAACGCGCCGGGGGGTGCCCCGCAGCACGGGGACCTGAGGCTGCGGGAGTTCCCCGGCGGCGAGCTGGTCGACCTGCTCCCGGAGGAGGGCGAGGAGGACGGCGCGGCGCTGCTGGTGCTGGGCACCTCGTCGGACGACCGGCTCTCGGTGCTGCGCGCCGGCGAGGCGCTGAGCGCCGTGCTGCTGGAGGCCACGGGCGCGGGTCTGGCGTCGTGCCCGCTGAGCCAGCCGTTCGAGGTGGTGACCACCCGCGACCGGTTCCGCGACGAGGTGCTCGACGGGGCGCTGTGGCCGCAGATCCTGGTGCGCGTGGGCTGGGCGGCGTTCGGCGCCGACCCGCTGCCGCCCACGCCCCGCCGTGCGGTCCACGAGGTCGTCGAGGAGCTGGAGAAGTCCTGACGCACGCCGGGGACTTCCGCCGATCCGGCTCACCGGGCGGTCCGGTGGTCCTCCCGAGGGCACCGGACCGCCGCTCGCGAGCCCTGCGTCCGTGCGCCGGTCGCACGGGTCCGCCCTGGGAGTGGTCGAGGAAGGAGAAAGCGCCATGGCCGACCGCGTGGGCGACTCCCGCGCCCGCCACGCCGAAGACCCCGTCGACCGCTCGGGACCGGAGCCTCCGCACGAGCGCGAGCCGGGACCGTTCTCCGTCGCACGCCTGTGGGCGGGCGGGGCCGCGACGGCCCTCGTGGCGGCGCTCGTGTCGCTCACCGGTCTCCTGACCGCCCGCGACCTGTTCGACGCCGTCGTGCTGGCCCCGAAGGGCCCCGACGCCTGGGGGCAGGCCGAGGTGGTCACCCACGCCCTGGTCGCCGCCGCGTGCGCGTTCGCCGCCACCGGCCTGCTGGAGGTGCTGCTCCCGACCACGCCCGACGCGGTCCGCTCCTTCACCTGGATCGCGCTGCTGGTGGCCGGGCTCGCCGCGGTGCTGCCGCTGGAACCGGCGCTGCCCCTCGCCGACCGGGTGGCGACCGCCGTGGTCGACGGCGCGATCGGCGTCGTGATCACCGTCTGCCTGCGCGACGTCGCCCGGCGCTCCCGCGCCGAGTCCCCGAGCCGGCGGTGACACCGGCCCCGGCCCGCCAGGCACGAAGGTCCCGGTGCGCGAGGACCTCGGTCACTGTCCGCGGAGCCCGCCGTCGAGGAGGCTGGAGCCATGAGCCGAGTGCACGAGATCCTCAACATCCAGACCGAACTCGCCACCGGCGTCCCCGCCGACGCCGCCGAGTACGCCCGCGCGAAGGTGGAGGCGGTCGCCAAGTACGCACCCGCCGACGTCCTCTTCGCCCGGGTCCGGTTGACCACGGACGGACCGCGATCGGTCGTCGCGCACGCCTCGCTGGACGTCAACGGCACGCCCGTCAACGCCGAGGCCACCGCGGACACCTACCAGGAGGCGGTGGACCTGCTCCACGACCGCCTCCAGCACCAGCTCGCCGGCAAGGGCCGCTGACGACCGCCCGCCTGCTCGACGGCCCGCACGAGGACCCGTCGAGCAGGTGGGCGGTGGGGGCGGGACCGGCCACCCCGGTCGGCGCCGCTCGACGTGCTGCCACGGGTGGACGGCGCCCTGGTGGTGGACGTGGCGCTGAACCCGCTGCGCCCGGTCCGTCCCGTGCCCGCGTCGACGTCGCCGGTCGTCGAGGCGCACCACGTCCCGACGGTGGACGGCCCTGAACCGGACCGGACCCGATCAGGTCAGGTCAGGTCAGGTCAGGTCAGGCTCAGGTCAGGCTCAGGAACAGCTTCTCCAACTGGGCGCGGTCGACCTCGGACTGCTCCGACCCCTCGGACAGGCACTGCTGCAGACCGCTCATCACGAGCTTCAGCCCGGCGCGGTCCAGCGCCCGGGACACCGCGGCGAGCTGGACGATCACGTCCTTGCAGTCCCGCCCGCCTTCGATCATCTGGATGAGCCCGCCCACCTGCCCCTGCGCACGGCGCAGGCGCTTGAGCACGTCGGTCACCACGTCCTGTTCAAGCTCCAACCCCGACCTCCTTAGATACCCCCAAGGGTATCCCAGGTCCGGGCCGGAGCGCCGGGACCCGGTCGCCGCGCGCGGTGGGACGACCACCGCCGGGTCCGGCCCGGCGGGCGGCGCGGTGTTCACCGCCCGCCTGCCCGATCCGCTTCCCCGACCCGCTCCTCCGGCTCGACCCGCTCTTCCGCCCCGCCCCGCCCCTCCGGCCCGCGCCAGTGCCGCCACACCGCCCAGGTGACGAGCACGGCCGCCACGGCGGCGGCCGCGGTGGTGGAGCAGGCCACCGGGTGGTCGGCGATCGTGCGCCGCACCACCTCGGGGACCTGCCCGGCCAGCACGACCCCGCCCATCACGACGACGAACCAGCCGAACCCCCGGCGCAGGACGTGCTCGGGGACCCGGCCGGCCAGCCGGCTGCCGAGCAGCGCGCCGACGACCGCCGCCGCCGTGACCAGCGCGGTCAGCGACCAGTCGACGTGGACGGTGGCCAGGTAGCCGGCCAGGCCGGCGAAGGACTTCATCGCGATCACGACGAGCGAGGTGCCCACGGCCGCGGCCATGGGAAGGCCGCCGAGCAGCGCCAGCGCGGGCACCACGAGGAACCCGCCGCCCGCGCCGACCAGGCCGGTCACCGCGCCGACGACGACGCCTTCGACGAGCACCCGCCCGACCGGCAGCTCACGGGGCGCGCCCTCGGTGGCGGGGGCGCTCCGACCGCGGATCATCGCGACCGCGGTGGCGACCATCATCACCCCGAAGCCGGCGAGCAGCCAGGCGCCGGGGACGAAGGCGGCCAGCCTGCCGCCCCCGTAGGCGCCCGCCATCCCCGCCGCGCCGAACAGCAACCCGGTGCGCCACCGCACCCGACCCGCCCGCGCGTGGCCGACCGCGCCCACGGCGCTGGTCACCGCGACCACGAACAGGGACATGGCGATCGCCTGCTTGGCGTCCACCCCGGCCAGGTAGACCAGCACGGGCACGGTCAGGATCGACCCGCCGCCGCCGAGCACGCCGAGCGCGAGCCCGACGAACACGGCGGCCACGAGGGTAGGCGCGAGCACGCCGCTCACCCCCGGTCCCGGCCCAGCGCGGCCACGACCGCCTCCACGGTCGTGCGCGGCCCCCGGTTGTGGGGCAGCTTCGCCAGCAGCATCCCCATGGCGCAGGTGCCGGTGAGCCCGGCGAACGCCAACCCCGCGCCGACGAACGCGGCGGCCCACTTCGCGCCGGGAACCACCGTGCTCACCAGGACCGCGGTCAGCACGAGCAGACCGGCCACCAGCCTGACCTGCCGTTCCAGGTCCCAGCGCGGCCGACCGCGGCGCACCGGCGCGCCCTCGGCCAGCCAGGCGCCGATCCCGCCGTCCAGCACCCTGAGGTGGGGCAGCCCGGCGGCGGCGAGCGCCTGCCCGGCCTGCGCGGCGCGCTGCCCCGAGCGGCAGATCAGCACGACCTCCTCGTCCAGGTGGCGGCGCAGTTCCCCGCGGTGCTCGCGCAGCAGGTCCAGCGGCACGTTGTACGAGCCGGGGATGTGCGCGCCGTCGAACTCGCCCGGCGTGCGCACGTCGATCAGGCGTGGCGCGGCGTCGGACTCCAGCAACCGCCGCAGCCCCGTCACGTCCACCGTCGCGGAGGTGGTCATGCCCGCGCCCCCTTCCCGGCCGCGAAGCCCTCCGCGTTGGCGTAGTCGTCGTCCACGTGGACCACGCGGCGCCCGGCCCGCGCCAGCAGGCTCGCCGCCACCGCCGCCCGGTACCCGGACTGGCAGTGCACCCAGACCACGCCGTCGGGCACCTCGTCGAGACGGGCGGTCAGCTCGGGGAGCGGGACGTGCACGGCGCCGTCGAGGTGCCCGCCGCCCCACTCGCCCGCCAGCCGGACGTCGAGCACGACCTCGGGCTCGGGGAGGCCGTGCGGCCGGCGGCCGTCCCGGGCGGCGGCGAGGTCGGCGAACGTCGCCACCGGCAGCTCCGCCAGCCGCGAGTCGTCCCCGCCCGCCCACTGCTCCGGGCCCCCGGTCGCCGCCGCCGCCGGGCGGTCGACGCCGATGCGCGCCAGCTCGCGCTGCGCTTCGGCGACCTGGTCGGGCGACTCGCCCAGCAGGGTGATCGGAGCACCCCACGGGGCCAGCCAGCCCAGCCACGTCGACATCGGCCCGTCCAGGCCGAAGCTGAGCGTCCCGGCCAGGTGCCGGTTGGCGAACGCCTTGCGCGAACGCAGGTCCACCACCCACTCCCCCGCGTCCAGGCGGGTGCGCAGCTCGTCGGCGTCCGCGCGGCCGACGGCCGTGAGGTCGACCTGCTCCGCGCCCTCGGCGTTGCGCGCCCCCATGTGGGCGTAGTAGGCGGGGTAGGCGTCCAGCGCGGCGAGCGTCCCGGCGACGAAGTCGTCCGCTTCGAGGCGCAGGGCCGGGTTCGCCGTCCTCTCCCGACCGAACGTGGACGACGGCGCGTCGGCCTGGGTGGCCGAGCAGAAGCTGCCGAAGCCGTGCGTGGGCCACACCTGCGCCCCGTCCGGCATGAGGTCGGCCAGCCGCCGCGCGGAGGCGTGCTGGTGGTGCGCCAGGGCGTGCGCGTGCTCGCGGCCGAGCAGGTCCGGGCGGCCGGTGGTGCCGAACAGCAACGAGCCGCCGGTGAACACGCCGACCGGGCCGTCGGGGCCGTGCAGCGCGTAGGAGACGTGGTGGAAGGTGTGGCCGGGAGTGGCGAGCACCACCAGCCGCAGCCCGTCCGACACGACCACCTCGTCGCCGTCCGCCACGGGGACGCGGTCGAACGCCACGTCCTCGGCGGCGGCGACGAGGTAGTCCGCGCCGGTGACCCTCGCCAGCGCCAGGCCACCGGACACGTAGTCGTTGTGCAGGTGGGTCTCCACGACGTGGGTGATCCGCACCCCCGCCCGGCCCGCGGCGAGCAGGAACCTGTCGATGTCCCGCTGCGGGTCGACCACCACCGCTACCCGCCCGTCGTGAGCCAGGTAGCTCCGATCTCCCAGAGAGGACGTGTGCACGACCTCGACCTGAACCGACATGGCCGAATCCTTTCTCCCGCATACCCCAGGGGGTATCTATGGCCTCTACGGTAGCGCACTGCCAACCGAAGCGGCCACTACCCCCCGGGGTATGCGTCACAGCACCGGGGTCACCCGGTGGTGGCGCGCGTGCTCCGCAGGCTGGTGACCACGGCGACGGTCAGGATGGTGGCGACGACCCCCAGCGAGAACCAGGTGGGGATCTTGTAGAGGTCGAGCAGCAGCATCTTCACGCCGACCCACACCAGCACCAGCGCCAAGCCCAGCTTCAGGTGCACGAAGCGGTGCATCAGGTCCGCCAGCAGGAAGTACATCGCGCGCAGGCCCAGGACGGCGAAGGCGTTGGAGGTGAACACCAGGAACGGCTCCCGGGTGACCGCGAAGATCGCGGGGATGCTGTCGACGGCGAACACCACGTCGGTGACCTCGACCAGCACCAGCACGGCCAGCAGCGGGGTGGCCACCCACCGGCCGCCCTCCCGGACCAGGAACCGCCCGCCGCGGTAGGTGTCGGTGACCGGGACGAACCGGCGGAACAGCCGCAGCACCGCGCTGCGCTCCGGGTCGACGGTCTCGTCGCGGTGCCGCGCCATCCGGATGCCCGTGATGACCAGGAACGCGCCGAAGACGTAGAGGACCCAGGCGAACGACGCGATCAGCACCGAACCGGCGGCGATGAACACCGCCCGGAACAGCAGCGCGCCCAGCACGCCGTAGAACAGCACGCGGTGCTGGTGCTCGCGGGGCACGGCGAAGTAGCCGAAGATGATCGCGAACACGAACACGTTGTCCACGGCCAGGGACTTCTCGATCACGTAACCGGCGAAGTACTGCGCGGCGTGCTCGCCACCCCACGCCCACCACACGACCGCGCCGAAGCCCAGGCCGAGCGCCACCCACACGCCCGACCACACTGCGGCCTCGCGCACGCCCACCACGTGCGCGTCGCGGTGCGCGAACAGGTCCACGGCCAGCATCAGCAGGATCACGCCCAGCACGGCGGCCCAGGCCCACAGGGGTACGGACAGCATCGGCGACACCTCCGGTTCGTCTCGGTGAACCGAAGGTCTCCCCACGCCCGGCACGCGGGCGACACCGGACCGGGCGGGCCGCGGAGCCTGCCGTACTGACGATCCCGGTGAGGCGGGTACTCCCCCTCGCGCCACAAGAATGACGAACTGGAGTTCGTCTGTCAACCGGTCCCCTATTGTCCGGTCCCATGACCACCCGCGACCACGGCGCCACCTGGACGTTCCTGAGCAACCACGCCCACGTGCTGCTGTGCCTGGTCGCGGACCCGGACCAGACGCTCCCGGTGATCGCCGACAAGGTGGGCATCACCACCCGGGGGGTGCAGCTCATCCTCATCGACCTCATCGAGGGCGGCTACGTCGAGCGCACCCGGGTCGGCCGCCGCAACCACTACCGGATCAACCCCGACGGGCACCTGCGCCACCCGCTGGAGGCCCACCACCGGGTCGCCGACCTGATCGCCGCCCTCGGCCCCGCCGGGCGCTGACACCGTCCGGCACGCTCGCCCGGGAGAACCGGGGGAGCACTACTCGGGCCGCGCCTGGACCGGAATCCTGCGCTCGCCCGACATCCGGGTGAGCGGGACGCGGACCTCCAGGACGCCGCGCTCGTAGGTCGCGGCGATCTTCCCGATGTCGGCGGCCTTCGGCAGGGCCACCGTGCGGCTGAAGGAGTCGCGGCGGAACTCCGGCCGGTGCTGTTCACGGACCCCCCGCTTCCGCTTGGCGGTGACGGTCAGGCGGTCCCCCGTCGCGTTCACCGCGATGTCCGACTCGGCGTCCAGGCCGGGCAGCTCGGCGCGCAGCACGTAGGCGCCCTCGATCACCCCGAGGAACTCCGGAACCGACCCACCGGCGGAACGCCTCTCGACGGTCGTCATGACCTCTCCTCCCGTTCGGTCTTCCACCTTCAGCCCACCAGTCCGGAACGGCTGCCACCAGAGCCTCACGTGCCTGCCGCGAGGGACTTACGTCCTGCTGTGGTCCTTCGTGGACCGGTGCGGGGAACGACGGCCAGCGGGCACGGCGCGTGCAGCACCAGGCCCTGGCTGGTGGACCCGAGGAGTGCTCCGACGAAGGACGAGTGGTCGCGCGTGCCGACCACGAGCAGCCCCGCGCCGCGGGACGCGCCCACCAGCGCCCAGGCGGGGCCGTCCGGCACGACCACGAGTTCGACGGGCACGTCCGGGTGCCGGTCGTGCTGCGCGGCGAGGTGTTCGACGAGCGCGTCCTCGGCCCCGCGGGCAGAGGTGGCCGCGACAGCGCGCAGCGGCACGCCCCGCGCGGACGCGGCGTCGAAGGCGAACCCGAGCGCGGGCTCGTCGGACGCCGTCACGTCGACGCCGACGACCACGGGTCCGTCGCCGCCGTCGCGCACCACGACGACCGGGCACGCGGCGTGCGCCACCACCGGGACGAGGACCGCTCCGGTGGCCACGCCGTCCGGGCGGGCGCCGAGCACTACGAGCCGCGCGTGGTGGGTGCGGGCGGTGAGCACGGGCGCCGGACGGCCCCTGACCAGCTCGGTGCCGACCTCGACGCCGGGCGGGACCTCACGCGCGGCGCGCTCCAGCCACCGCAGGCCGCGCTCGTCGACCTCGTGGTCCCAGCGGTCGCTGTGCGGCGCGGGACGCGGGCGCACGTGCACCAGCCGCAGGGGCGCGCGCAGCCGCGCCGCCTCACCGGCGGCCCACCGCACCGCACCCAGCGCCTCCTCCGAGCCGTCGATCCCGACCACGACCGGTTCGCCCATCACGCACCTCCCGCCCTGGACCGCAGGCCGGCACGGGGACCCGCCCCGGCCACCGCCCGCGCCCTCACCGCCCGGCCTCGACCGGTCGGACGACGGCCAGCGGGCACGGGGCGTGGTAGACCAGCGCCTGGCTGGTGGAGCCGAGCAGCATCCCGGTGAAGCCACCCAGGCCGTGGCTGCCCACGACCAGCAACCGCGCGTCGGCGGCGGCCTGGAGCAGGGCGCGCACGGGGCGGTCGCGGATGACGACGCGGGTGACCGGCACGTCCGGGTACTTCTCCTGCCAGCCGGCCAGCCGTTCGGCGAGCAGGCGGCGCTCCTCGTCCTCGACCTGTGCCCAGTCGACGGTGAAGCGGGAACCGTGGGCGCCGTCGACGAGGAAGTCGGTCCAGGCCAGCACGGCGGTCAGCGGCGCGCCGTGCACGGACGCCTGTTCGAAGGCGAACGCCACGGCCTGCTCGCTGATCTCGGAACCGTCCACGCCGACGACGACGGCGCCCTCGGTGGGCACCTGCTCCCGGACGACGACCACCGGGCACGCGCCGTGCGCGGAGACCGCCACCGCGACCGATCCGACCAGCAGGCCGGAGAACCCGCCGAGCCCCCGGGAGCCGAGCACCACCAGTCGGGCGCGGCGACTCTCCTCGACCAGCACGGCCGCCGGACCGCCGAGCACGAGGGAGGTCTCGACCTCGACCCCGGGGACGGCCTGCCGGACGACCCCTTCGGCCTCGGCGAGCCGTTCCCGTCCCGTGTCCTCGAACGCCTGCCGCACGTCGTGCCCGGTCAGCACGATCTCGGGATAGCCGCGCACCGGCAGTTGGTAGGCGTGCACCAGCTTGACCGGCACGTGGTGCCGCGCCGCCTCGGTGGCCGCCCACCGCGCGGCGGCCAGTGCCGAGGACGATCCGTCCACGCCGACCACGATCGGTTCGCTCATCGGGATTCCCCTTCCGGTTCCGTTGTCGTCCGCACGTGCACCACGCCCGGCACCGCCACGGCGGAGGGGGCGACGCCGACCGGGCCGGACGTGATGTCGCGAGTGCCCACGGCGTCCCTCCTCCCCCTTCGTCCGACGCTAGCCGGGGGACGACGCCGCGGAACGCGGTCGTTGGTCACCACCGACCCGGGCCCTACGGCCGCGTCGCGGCCCGGCGACGCCCACCGGGCCCACGGCGGGGTGCTCGTGCCCCCGCGCCCCCGGCACCCCGCTCCCCGGCCCCTGCGTCCCGGTCCTCGCGTCCCGGTCCCGGGCGGGCAGGGACCTTGGTCCTGCCCCGGACGGCACCCACGCCCCTGCCCCCCACCGCTCCCGCGGACGACCGTGGAGGCATGGCACTCGACGCGAACACCGCCCCTCCCCCGGTCGTCGTCCTCGACGACGGTTCGCCCCGGTGCGCGGAGGCGGTGCGCTGGGCGACCGCGCACGCCGCCCTGCTGGGCGCACCGCTGGAGAGGCACCGCCCCACCCGCGACGCGGTCCACGACCTGATGCTGGTCAGCACCCGGGCCGAGGTCCTCGTGGTGGGGCACCGCGGCGTCGACGGAACCCCGCTGGGCCTGAACCGCCTGGTCGTCCCGTTGGCCCGGCACGCCGCGTGCGACGTCGTCGTGGTCCGCGGCACGCCCGAGGCGCTCGACGGCCGGCACCACCGCGTCACCGCCCTGGTCACCGGAGGCGCGCTCGACGACCTGACCCTCACCCGCGCCGCCGACCTCGCCGGACGCCGCGGCGCCGACCTGCGCGTGCTGCACGCCGTCCCCCCGCTGGCCGTGCGCGCCGACCGCCCCGACGTGCCCGTGCGCCACGCCGACCGCGTGCTGCGCGGCGTGCGGCACACCTCCGTGCTGGCCCGGATGCACCCGCACGAGGCGGTGACCCGCTACGCCGACACCGACCTGCTCGTGCTGGCCGACCGCGGCCCCACCGCCCGCGCCGCCCTCTACCACGCCCGCTGCCCCGTGCTCGTCGCCCACCGCGTCCCCGCGGAGGCACGGCACACCACCCGCCCCGGGACGGCCGATCCGCAGTCGACTCCCGGTGACCGCAGGGCCGGAAGTCTCGGCGGGCAGTGACACCCCGTCCCCGCCCGCACGACCCGCAGACCGACCAGGAGGTCCCCGACCATGACCCGCACGGCCACCGTCGTCACCGAGCGCGACATCGCCCACCTGCCCGAAGCCGCCCAGCGCTACCTGCGCTTCACCGGCGTCCTCGACCGCCCCCGCGACACCGGGTTCGAACTGCACGCCCACGGCTGGTTCCGCCGCAAGCCCACCGACCACTGGACCGCCTGCCGCGTCCACCAGCACAACACCACCACCCCCCACATCACCCGCGACTACCACCTCCACCTCAACCTCGCCCACGTGCTGCCCGTCCACGCCACCGACACCTACCACCACGGGCACGGCCGCCTGCACGCCACCGCCCTCGGCACCTTCACCCTCGCCCACGCCACCGGCCCCGAGATCGACGCCGCCGAACTGGTCACCCACCTCGCCGAGGCGCTCCTGCTCGCCCCCTCCACCCTGCTCGACCTGCCGGTCACCTGGACCGCCGTCGACGACCGCACCTTCGACACCACCCTCACCGACCGCCACCTGCGCGTCACCGCCCGCACCACCACCGACCACCGCGGCGCACCCCGCCTCGTCACCACCGACGACCGCTGGGCCGACCGTCCCGACGGCCCCACCAGGACCCCCTGGTCCACCACCACCGACGGCTGGGTCCTCGTCGACGACCGCATGCGCCCCCGCCGCGCCCACGCCACCTGGCACCTCCCCGACGGCCCCTTCACCTACGCGCAGCTCGACCTCACCAACGCCGACATCACCCACCACCCCGCCGACTGACCACCGCCGACCCGGCCCGGTCGTCGGCCCGCCCGACGGAGTGCCCACCGGGACTTCCGACCTCCTGTCGGAGGACCGGCGGCACTGGAGCGGCCCGCGCCCCGGGCGCACCGTGGAGGTGTGGGAGCGAGGACCCGATGACCGACCGGACACACCGTCACCGTGCACCCGGACCCGCCGGCGGAGGAGCCGCCCCGGGGACCCGCCGAGCGCACCTCGTCGGTTCCGGCCGTCCTGCCCGACAGGTGTCGAACGAGGAGTGATGACGATGCCGAAGTTCGTGTACGACTTCGCCGAGGGCAACCGTTCCATGGCGGACCTGCTCGGCGGCAAGGGCGCCAACCTCGCCGAGATGACCGTGATGGGGTTGCCCGTGCCGCCCGGGTTCACGATCACCACCGAGGCCTGCCGGGCCTACCTGGCCACGGGGACTGCGCCGGAAGGGCTCGCCGAAGAGGTGGGCGAGCACCTGCACGCGCTGGAGCGGGCGATGGGCCGCAAGCTCGGGCAGGTCGACGAGCCGCTGCTCGTCGCGGTCCGCTCCGGCGCGCGGTTCTCGATGCCCGGCATGATGGACACGGTCCTCGACATCGGGTTGACCGACGACTCGGTGGCCGGACTGGCCGCGTGGTCGGGGGACGAGCGGCTCGCGTGGGACTCCTACCGCCGGTTGGTGCAGATGTTCGGCACGACCGTGCTGGGCGTCGACGCGGAGCACTTCGCGGGTGCGCTGCGGGAGGCCAAGCGGGCCAAGGGCGTCACCGGCGACCTCGACCTCGACGCCGCCGACCTGCGGGAGCTGACCGCGACGTTCAAGGACGTCGTGCGCGGGCACGCCGGTCGCGAGTTCCCGCAGGACCCGCGCGAGCAGCTGGACATGGCGATCGCGTCGGTCTTCGAGTCGTGGCGCACCGAGCGGGCGCGCGTCTACCGGCACGCGGAGCACATCCCGGAGGACCTCGGCACGGCGGTCAACGTGTGCGCGATGGTGTTCGGCAACCTGGGCGACGACTCGGGGACCGGTGTGGCGTTCACGCGCGACCCGGCGACGGGCGCGCCCGGCGTCTACGGCGACTACCTGCCCAACGCCCAGGGCGAGGACGTCGTCGCCGGCATCCGCAACACCCTGCCGCTGCACCGCCTCGCCGACCTGCAACCCCGGGCGCACGAGCAGCTGATGGAGGTCATGGCGACCCTGGAGGGGCACTACCGCGACCTGTGCGACATCGAGTTCACCATCGAGCGCCGCAGGCTGTGGATGCTGCAGACCCGCGTCGGCAAGCGCACCGCGGCCGCCGCGTTCCGCATCGCCGACGCGCTGCGCGAGGAGGGCGTGATCGACGCCGACGAGGCGTTGCGGCGGGTGACCGAAGCGCAGCTGGCCCAGCTGATGTTCCCGCGCTTCGGCGACACCGGGCGGACGCCGCTCGCCACCGGCGTCGCCGCGTCGCCGGGCGCCGCGGTCGGCGAGGCGGTGTTCGACTCCGCGACCGCGGTCCGCCGGGCGGAGGCGGGCGCGGCGGTGGTCCTGGTGCGCCGGGAGACCAACCCCGACGACCTCGACGGGCTGATCCACGCCCGGGGGGTGCTCACCAGCCGCGGCGGCAAGACCTCGCACGCCGCGGTCGTCGCCCGCGGGCTCGGCCGGACCTGCGTGTGCGGTGCGGAGTCGCTGACCATCGACGTCGAGGCGCGCCGCTTCACCACCGCCGACGGCACGGTGGTCTCGGAAGGCGACGTGATCTCGGTCGACGGCACGGCCGGCGCGGTGTACCTCGGCGAACTGCCCGTGGTCCCCTCCCCGGTCGCCGACTACTTCGAGGGCCGCCGCCCCGCCGAGGGCGACGACCTGCTGCGGGCGGTGGACCGGATCATCACCCACGCCGACCGCCGGCACCGGCTGGAGGTGCGGGCCAACGCCGACACCCCCGAGGACGCCGGTCGTGCCCGCGGGCTCGGCGCCACCGGGATCGGGCTGTGCCGCACCGAGCACATGTTCCTCGGCGAACGCCGGGTGCTCGTCGAGCGGCTGGTCCTGGCCTCCGGCGACGCCGCCCGCGCCGAGGCGCTCGCCGCGCTGCTGCCGTTGCAGCGCGCCGACTTCACGCGCATCTTCGAGGAGATGGACGGCCTGCCGGTCACCATCAGGCTGCTCGACCCGCCGCTGCACGAGTTCCTGCCCGACCGCGTCGAGCTCACCGCGCGGGTCGCGGTCGCGAAGGCGCTCGGCGAGACCGGCGCGCCGGAGGACCTGCTGCGCGCGGTCGACCGGCTGCACGAACAGAACCCGATGCTCGGCACGCGCGGCGTGCGGCTCGGGCTGCTCATCCCGGAGCTGTACGACCTCCAGGTCCGCGCGATCGTGGAAGCCGCGGCGGCGCGCGTGCGGGCGGGCGGGACACCGCACGTGGAGATCATGATCCCCCTGGTCGGTGACGCGCGCGAGTTGGAGGTGGTCGCGGCCCGGGCCCGGCGGACGGCCGCCGACGTGGTCCGGGAGTCCGGTGTGGACGTCCCGTACCGGATCGGCACGATGATCGAGCTGCCGCGCGCGGCGGTCACCGCGGGCCGCATCGCCCGGACCGCCGAGTTCTTCTCCTTCGGCACCAACGACCTGACGCAGACGGTGTGGGGCTTCTCCCGCGACGACGTCGAGGGCTCGTTCTTCCCGGTGTACCTGGACGAGGGGGTGTTCGAGGTGTCCCCGTTCGAGACGATCGACCGCGAGGGCGTCGGCCGGCTGATCGGGATCGCGGTGCGGGAGGGCCGCGCCGCCCGCCCGGACCTCGCGCTGGGCGTGTGCGGCGAGCACGGCGGCGACCCGGCGTCGATCCGGTTCTTCCACGAGGTCGGTCTCGACTACGTGTCCTGCTCGCCGTTCCGGGTGCCCGTCGCCCGCCTCGAAGCGGGTCGCGCCGCGGTCGGCGAGGCCGGGGCGGACACCGACAACCGGTGAGGAGGCCCGGAGCGGGGCGGCCGTCGTCCGGCCGCCCCGGCACCGGCTCACCGCTTCGGGCGGACGACGGCCAGGGGGCACGGCGCGTGGTGGATCAGCGCCTGGCTGGTCGAGCCCAGCAGCATGCCGGCGAAGCCGCCCAGGCCGTGGGTGCCGACGACGAGCAGCTGGGCGTCGCGGGCGATGTCGACCAGGGCGCGTGCCGGGCGTTCCCGCACGACGACCCGCTGGACCGCCACGTCGGGGTACTTCTCCTGCCACCCGGCCAGCCGCTCCGCCAGCAGCCGCCGCTGCTCGTCCTCCACATACGCCCAGTCGACGGTGACCCGCGAGCCGTAGACGCTGTCCACCAGGAAGTCCTTCCACGCGATGACCGCCGTCAGCGGCACGCCCCGCGAGGACGCCTCCTCGAACGCGAAGGCCACCGCGCCCTCGCCGACGGGGGACCCGTCCACGCCGACGACCACCGGACCGCTCGTCGGCACCGGACCGCGGATGACGGCCACCGGGCAGCCGGCGTGCGCGGAGACCGCCACCGACACCGAACCGGCGAGCAACCCGGTGAAACCGCCCAGTCCCCTGGAGCCCAGGACCACGAGTCGGGCACCGCGGGACTCGGCGATCAGCGCGGCGGCGGGCCGGTCGATCACGACGGAGGTCTCCACCTCCACGCCGGGCGCGGCGGCACGGGCGGCGGCCGCCGCCTGGTCGAGCCACTGCTGCCCCTGTTCCCGGAGGGCCTGGTGCACCTCGTGGGCGGTCAGCACGATGTCCGGGTAGCCGAGGGTGGGCAGCAGGTAGGCGTGGACGAGCTTGAGCGGCAGGCGGTGGCGGGCGGCTTCCTCGGCGGCCCACCCGGCGGCGGTCACCGCCGACTCCGAGCCGTCCACTCCGACCACGATCGGGGTAGTCATCACAGCGTCCTCTCCGCATCCGGTGTCGGGGCGCCTCCGGTGGCCGCACGGCGGCGGCCTCGTCGCCCCACCTCCGAAGCTAGGCAGCCGAGGCTCTCCGGGCAGCGGTCGTTGGTCCCTGTCGACCGGTGCCCAACGACCGCTGTCGGCGGGAGGCGCGAACCGGCCCGGTCACCCTGCCGACCCCCGGCACGCACACCGGCTGATCAGCCCTCGACCGGCCCGGCCCGGTCCTCCGGCCGGGCGGGTTCGCGCAGCGGGCGGAGGACGAGCCGGCCCAGGCCGGGCAGCGCGATCAGCGGGGTCAGGGCGGTGTGCAGGGAGGTGCTGTCGGCGAGGGCACCGATCAGCGGACCGGCGACACCGCCGACGCTCACCGCGAGGCCGAGGGTCACCCCGCTCGCCGTGCCGGGGCGACGCGGCAGGTAGTCCTGGCCGAGGGTGATGTGCAGCGAGAACGGCACGGAGAGACCGATCGAGGTGGCGGCCGCGAACACGAAGAGCGCCGGCCCGGGGACGAACACGATCCCGGCGACGGCCGGCGCGGTCAGGGCGTAGGACCAGCGCACGACGCGGAGCCGGCCGAACCGGGTGGCCAGCCTGCCGCCCGCGACGGTGCCGACCGCTCCGCCCAGGTACAGGACGAACAGGGCGGCGGCACCGACGGCGGCGCCGCCGCCGACCCGCTCGGGGGCGTAGAGGGCGAGGAACGTGCCCAGGCCGACGAAGACCACGGATCGGCACGCGATCGCGCCGGACAGCCGCGCGAACGACGCCCAGTCGTCACGTCCCGGGGAGACCCGGGACGCACCCGCGCCCGGTGGCGTCCGCCGCTTCATCGACCGCAGGGCGGCGGTCGAGAGGAGCGCCCCGGCGACGGCGGGCAGGACCAGCAGCGGTGACGCGGCGAGACCGCCCGTGGCGACCACCGCGGAGACCAGCAGCGGCGAGGTGGCGAACCCGAGGTTGCCCCCGAGGCTGAACCAGCCCATCGACGTGTGGCTGCCCCGGCCGGCGATCCGGGCGACGCGGGCCGCCTCGGGGTGGTAGGCGGCCACCCCGAGGCCCGAGAAGGCCACGACCACCAGGGTGGGCGCGTACTGGTCGGTGAGGCCGCACAGCGCCACGCCGACACCTCCCGCCAGGGTGCTCACCGGCAGCAGCCAGGGCATCGCCCAGCGGTCGGTGAGCACGCCGAAGAGCGGTTGCGCCACGGAGGACAGCAGTGACGCGGCCAGCACCAGACCCGCCGCCGCCGCGTACGGGTAGGCCCGTTCGGCCACGAAGAACGGCACCAGCGCGGCGATCGAGCCCTGGTAGACGTCCACGCACGCGTGACCGGCGGACAGCAGGGGCACCGGACCGGCGCGTCGACGGGGACTGCTGGTCATGCCGACGATCTTCGACGCGGGGGCGGTCGCCGTCCACCGGTGTCGACGCGCACCCGTGCCGGCCGGGGCACGCCCCTCCCGCGGTGCTCGTCCGGGCGCGTGCGCGGGGCGACGGCGGGCAGGCTAGTTTGCCCGGATGAGCCTCCTCGATGACGTGGCCGAGCGCGACGGCTGGCGGTGCTGGGTGTGCGACGAACCGGTCGACCCCGACATGTCGGTGAACGACCCGCGGGGGCCCAGCGTCGACAGCCGGACCGCCGACCGGAAGGCCAAGGTCGCCGAGCGGCTCGCGCACCGCGGGTGCAACACCCGCAAGGGCGCGGTCAAGGTGGTCATCGCCTGGCCGGACCGCCTGCACGTGGCCGAGCCCGCGCCGCTGATCACCGTCGCCGGGAGGCTGGAGCGCAAGGGGGGCCGCGAGATGGTGGCCCGCTGCCCGACCGAGCGGGACGCCCGGGAAGCGGCGGAGTGGCTCGTGGACCGGTTCTCCCGACTGGTGCCGGGGCTGCCGGTGACCGCCGACGTCGAGGCGGGCGGCGGCCAGTTCCTCGTCATCCTCGCCACCGGCCGCCGATGACCGGGACAGGCCGCGCACCTCGGTGGTCAGCGCGCCTTCGCCGCGGCGGCGGCTTCGCCCGCGCTCCGCGCGATCATCGCCAGGTCGTCGACCGCGGCGATCATGGTGAAGCCCGCCGCCCGGAGCCGGGCGACGCGTTCCGGTGATCCCGCGTACGCGCCCGCCACGAGACCGCGGGCACGGCAGGCGCGGACCACCCGTCGGAGGGGGCCGTCCTCGCCGTCGTCCGCCAGCAACCCGGCCACGTCCAGGCCCAGGGCCAGCGACAGGTCGAACGGGCCGATGAAGACGCCGTCCACGCCGTCCACGGCCGCGATGTCGTCGACCGCGTCGAGGCCGCGGACCGTTTCGACCATCACCAGGCACAGGACGTCCGCGTTCGCCTGTTCCGGCACCGGGGTCGCCACCCCGTCGACGGACCGGATCGGCCCGAAGCTGCGGGTGCCCCGCGGCGCGAACCGCGTCGCCGCGGCGGCCGCCCGCGCCTGCTCGACGCTGTCGACCATCGGGACGACGACCCCGTCGGCGCCGCTGTCGAGGGCCCTGCCGATGAGCTCGGGCCGGTTCCAGGCGACGCGGACGAAGGCCGGGACGCCCGCCGCGCGCACGGCGGCGATCAGGTCCGTGTTCTCCCGCCCACCGGCGGCGCCCCCGTGCTGCTCGTCGACGCACGCCCAGTCGAACCCGCCACCGGCGGCCGCCCGGACCACCCGCGCATCGGTGCTGCCGACCCACAACCCCGTGCCGAGATCGCGTGGTGCGACCGTGTTCCCGCCGGTCTGGGTCATCGTCTCTCCCGTGGTCGTCGTCGAAGCACCGTAGCGCCGATCGTGCCGACCCCGATGACCGCTACGGCCGTCGAACACGTGTGCGCCCGTCCTGCGCTCGTCGCGACGCCGACCGGTGACGCCGCAGGCGCTCGCGGTCCGACCGGACAGGAGTCGACGAGTGGCCGGTTGCTGCCGGGCGACGCGGTGATCGTGGCGACGGCGGCCCTGCGGAAGGAGGCCTTCACGAAAGAGGACGCCACCACCGCCGCGGTGGTGCATCGGCGGAAAGAAGCAGTCGGAGGCGCGCTCCGCGTCCGCGCCGGCTTTCGACACCCGTGCGGTTCCCACGACTCGTGTCCGGACGAGTCCACCACTCGACGAAATCGCATGAACTCCATGCAACGCGTGCATGGACGTGTCGCGCCCACCAATGGACGATCTGCGGTGCCTCCGAATTCAGCGCGGCGATCCCGCGCCGTGTCGCGGGCGCGGGAGGGGTGTCACGTGCGGGGACTGGTGGGGTGGTTCGAGGCGCAGGTGCTGCGCGTCGGCCTGATCGGGCTGGTCGAGGCAACGCTGGCGGTGCTGTCCTTCGGCGCGGTGCTCAGCGCTGTCTTCGGCGGCCCGGCGGTCAAGGCGGCGGCCGTGGTGGTGGCGGTCGGCGGCGTGCTCGCCACGTTCGCGACGCTCGTCGCCAACCGCCGACGCGGCGAGACCGACCACCTCCGGGACAGGCGGCTGACAGCGCGGTACTGCGACCTCATCCAACGCGCGATCGGTGGACCGCTGCACTACCTGAACTGGGACGACATCACGGTGATCGACGACAAGGGCGGCGCCGTGGAAACGGTCACCGTCCGCGCTCGGGTCGAGATTGAGGAGGCGTACTTCTTCCGCTTCCGGTTCGGCCCGGCCTGGGACCAGCCCGAGAGGCAGCGGACCAAGGTGACCTGCCGGGTCCGCACCCTGACGGGCGCGGCCGCACCTGGTCCTCGTTGCGACACCACGCAGACGTGGCTGGCCGACGGTAGGCTGGAGGTGATCGCCCACCTCGCTTCCCCCGTGAAAGCCGGGGACGAACTGCGGCTCGTGATCGACCTCGACTGGCCCGGCATGTGCGAACCTCTGATGCGCAAAAGAGAACCGGATGACTACTTCCTGCGCTTCGCCCGTCCCGCCGACGAAGTCCGCTACGTGATCATTCTTCCCAAGAACGAGGACACGTACGCCGCGCCCATCGGCTTCACGCCTGATGACCGCGGCTACGACATGACCGTCAAGCCCAACGACACGGGTCGCGTTCAGGTCACCGTGACCGCCCACGACGTCCCCGCCCGCCACCGCTTCGGCGTCCGCCTGGACCTGAAATAGGCAACGCCCGACCTCTCGCCGGGCGTTGCCCGAGGTGTTCAGTCGTCGTCGGTCTTGTCGCCGCCCACGGGCAACCTCCCTGAATCCGTTGATCCACTCCTGGCCGGGACCGTCGACGCGGATTCCCGACGGGTCCAATGTGATCATCAACGGCGTTGTCTCATGTGATCACCCCACGGTGCAGTGACAAGTCGAACCGAACCGTTCCACTGCCCATTCGACGTCCACCACCACCCCGAGCCGGCGCCGGGCGGCACGGCGCACCTTGTGGAGCCACTCGCACTCCAGGTCCCAGCCGTCCTCGGGCACCTCGAGGTCTTCCAGCGCATCCCACACCCCCGCCGCCGTCCACGCGGCGAACCTGCGGTGGGCGGTGGCTCGCGAGACCCCGAACGCGGGCGGCAGTTCACGCCATGGGCAGTCCGAGATCAGCACGAAGATCACCGCGGCCAGCGACGCCCGGTCATCCTTGGGCTTGGTGCCGCCACCCTGCCGCCTCTGCCTCCACTCGGGCAACTTCGGCCTGACCAACTCCCACAGGCGGTACGGCACGAGCAGTTCGACGAGGTCTTCCGACACGGCGCGGATTTTGCGTCGGGCAACGACGTGAGATGCCGCATTCCAAGGCATGTCGGCCGCGTATCGCCCAGTGGTCGCCTCGTGTCGATCAGCGGCGAGAAAATTCTGCCGCGCGTGTCATCGATGCAGGTACGGGTCGTGGCACGACCCCGAGGGCCGGCACGCTCCACGAGGTTCCGGCCGTGCCGACCGCGAAGACGGCCTCGCTACCTCGACCCGGTGCCCTCCAGGTAGCGCAGGACCGCGGTGACGCGCCGGTCGGCCCGGTCGTCGGGTGCCAGGTCGAGCTTCGCGAAGATGCTGCGGATGTGCTTGTGCACCCCTCCCTCGGTGACGACGAGCCGCTCGGCGATGGCGGCGTTGCCGAGCCCTTCGGCCATGAGCGCGAGCACGTCCCGTTCCCGAGGGCTCAACCGGCCGAGCGCGCTGGTCCGCGGGTTGCGGGCCAGCAGTTGGCCCACCACCTCGGGGTCCACGGCGGTGCCGCCGGCCGCCACCCGGTGCAGCGCGCCCAGGAACTCGTCCACCCGCCCCACCCGCTCCTTCAACAGGTAGCCGAGCCGGTTCGCGCCGGCGGCCAGCAGCTCGGTGGCGAACGCCTGCTCCACGTACGCCGAGAGCACGAGCACCGCGAGACCGGGCAGGCGGCGGCGCGCCTCGACGGCCGCCACGATCCCCTCGTCGGTGTGGGTGGGCGGCATCCGCACGTCGACGATGGCCACGTCCGGCTCGTGCTCGGCCACCGCGGCCAGGAACGATCCCGGCGTGTCCGTGGTGGCCACCACGTCGAGCGACTCGGCGCGCAGCAGCAGCGCCACCCCCTCGCGCAGCAGCGGGTCGTCCTCCGCGATCACGATCCGCACGGCAGCTCCACTCGCATCGTCGTCGGCCCGCCGGGCGGGCTGTCCAGGGTGAGGCGCCCGTCGTACGCCTCGACCCGCCGGCGGATGCCCGACAGGCCCGACCCGCCGCGCTCGTCCGCGCCACCCCGGCCGTCGTCGCCGATCCGCAGCAGCAGCCGGTCCCCCGCCCGGCCCACCTCCACCACGGCGCTCGCGGCGCCGCTGTGCTTGGCCACGTTGGAGAGGGCCTCGGCCACCACGAAGTACGCGGTGGCCTCGACCGAGGCGGCGCACCGGCCCGGCACGTCCACCACCACCTCGCAGGGCACGCCGCAACTGCTCGCGAGACCGGTCAGGGCGCCGGCGAGCCCGCGGTCGGCCAGTACCGGGGGCAGGATGCCGCGAACCACCTCGCGCAGCTCGGCGAGCGCCTGCTCGGCGGCGTCCTGGGCCCGGTCCAGCACGGCGCCGGCCGCGGCCGGGTCCCGGTCCACGGCCCGCCGGGCGGCGCCGAGCAGCACGGTCACCGCGACCAGCCGGTTCTGCGTGCCGTCGTGCAGCGACCGCTCGATGCGGCGCAGCTCGGCGGCGTGCGCGTCGAGAGCGGCGGCGCGGGTGGCGGTCAGCTCGGCGACCCGCAGCGAGAGGTCGGCGCCCGCGGGAGGCACCAGCAGGTGCCGGCCCGGCCACTCCTGCGCCCGGACGAGCGCCGGTCCGAGCCCGATGACGACGGCGGCGCAGAGCACGCCGGTCAGTCCCACGGCCAGCGCGCCGGTGAGGTCGGTGACGGCCCAGGGGATGGGACTGGGGGTGTTGTCCTCGGGTGGCAGCAGGTGGTACCAGAGCGGGTACGTCGTGTTCTGCAGCGCCGTGGCGGGCATCGCGAGCCCGATGAACCCGGTCGCCAGGCCGGCCGTGGCGTGCAGCGGCAGCCAGGCCAGCTCACGTCGCACGGTCGCATCGCGCAGCGCGGCCCGCACCCGGTGCGGCACCGGGCCGGGGTCGAGCACGTCGAGCCGGGCCCGTTCCCGGTTCGCGGCCGCCCTCAGCGCGCGCAGGGCCGAGGGCACCAGGGGGACGCCGACACCGACGCAGCCGAGCAGCGCGACCACACCGAGCCAGACGAGGACGGCCGTCGCGAGCAGCGCCGTGCCGAAACCGCCGACCAGGCGCGCGACGACGTCGATCGCCCCCCGCAGGCGCTGCCGCCCCCGTGTCATGCCACCTCCCCCGTCGCGACCCTATCCGATCGACACGCCCCCGCACCGGGCGCGAACCCCCTGCCCGGCGCGGCCCACCAGCCCGGACGGGAGCGGCCCGGGGGTGCCACCGCCACCCCGGTCGTCCAGCAGGCTGGATTGTCCACCGGGGCGAGGCTGAACAGACTCGGGCGGTCCGTCCTCGCAGGACCCACGTCCACGGAACCCGGGAGTCGTCCGCCTTGTCCACACCTCCTTCCCACTCGTCCACACCTTCTTCCCGACAGGGCCGACCGCCCTCCTCGCGAGGTCGCCGCGCGGTCGCCATGACGGCGGCGGTGGTCGCCGCGGCGGGCGGTCTCGCGCTCACCGGCCCGGTCCCGACCTCCTCGGCCGAGCCCCGCCGCGATGCCGTCCAGCAGCGCATCGACAAGCTCGTCGGCGCCGACCGGCACCCCGGGGCGCTGGCCGCCGTCCGGGACCGGCACGGCCGGACCCGCCACTACACGGCCGGGGTCGGCGACCTGCGGACCGGCGGCGGGGTGCCGGTGAACGGCAGGGTGCGGATCGGCAGCGCGAGCAAGATGTTCGCCGCCGTCGTCGTGCTCCAGCTCGTCGGCGAGGGCAGGGTGGAGCTCGACGCGCCCATCGGGACGTACCTCCCGGGCCTGGTCCGGGCCAAGGGCGTGGACGCCGACCGGATCACGGTCCGCCGACTGCTCCAGCACGACAGCGGCCTGCCCGACTACACCGACTCGATGTTCACGGGCATCGGGGACTACTTCCCGTACCGGCACGTCTACCTCGACCCCCGTGGACTGCTCGACCTGGCGAACGCCAGGGAGGACGGCAGGCCCGCCGGCACGGGGTGGTCCTACAGCAACACGAACTACGTCCTGGCCGGCCTGCTCGCCCAGCGGGTCACCGGTCGCCCGTTCGACGAACTGGTCACCACGCGGGTGATCCAGCGGATCGGTCTGCGCGACACGTACGCGCCCGGGGTCGGCGAGCAGGACATCCGCGGCCGGCACCCGAAGGGGTACCAGCGCGACCCGGCGACCGGCGAGCTGGTCGACTTCACCAGGATGGACCCGGGTTGGGGTTGGGCCGCCGGCCACATCGTCTCCACGCCGGGCGACCTCAACACCTTCCTGCGCGCGCTGCTGGACGGGAAGTTGCTCGCGCCGGCACAGTCGGCCCAGATGCGCACCACCATCCCGACGGCCCCGGGCTCCGGCCAGGGCTACGGGCTCGGCGTGTTCAGGATGCCGTTGAGCTGCGGAGGGGTGGCGTGGGGCCACGGCGGTGACATCCCGGGCTACTCGACCCTCAACGCGGCCACCGACGACGGCCGCGCGACGACCCTCGTCGTCACCTCGCTCAACGGGTCGGTGAACGACGGGTCCACCGCCGCGGACCGGGGCGCACTCGTCGACGCCGCGCTGTGCGCGAACTGAGGCACGGCCGGCGGACGCCCCCCGACCCCGCGAGGTCGCCTCGCGGGGTCGGGGGGACCCGGCGGAGGTAGTGCTGGCTGTACCCCGGTTGTGCAGTGCGGGGGATCGTGCGGCACCGGAGCCGCGGCAAGACTGTGCGTGTCAGTGAGAACCGCCCACTTTGGAGAGTGCCCCTTGTCGAATGGTCTCAGTCACCCGGCCGGAACCCGCCCGGGCACCGCGCGCCGGCGTCGTGGTGTGGTCGCCGCGGCGATGGCGGCGGTAGCGGTCGCCGGTCTCGCGGTGACGCAGGTGGCGTCGGCGGGCGCGTCGGAGGAGCGGTCGAGGCCGGTCCACGACAAGACGCTCCAGGCGGGCCTGGAGGAGCTGGTCCGCGACGGGTCGCTGCCCGGGGCGTTGATGTCGGTGCGCAACCGCGAGGGGAGGGTGACGAACTACACCGCCGGGGTGGGCGACATCCGGACGAGGTCGAAGGTGCCGTCGGACGGTTACGTGCGGATCGCCAGCAACACCAAGATGTTCACCGCGGTGGCGATCCTGCAACTGGTCGACGACGGCAGGATCGCGTTGGACGACCCGGTGGAGAAGTTCCTGCCGGGCGTGGTGCGGGGCACCGGTGACGGTGCGACGGTCGACGGCCGGAACATCACCATCAGGCAGCTGCTGAACCACACCAGCGGGATGACCAGCGCGATGCCCCTCATGCCGAAGGGCATCCTGCCGATCAAGGACCGCTACTTCGACGCCCGGGAGCTGTTGGACGCGGCGTTGACGCAAGCACCGACGTTCGCCCCGGGCCAGGAGAGGACGTGGTCGTACAGCAACGCCGGGTACGTGCTGCTGGGCCTGGTGGCGCAGCAGGTGGCGGGACGGCCGTTCGCCGAGGTGGTCACGGACCGGATCATCAACCGGATCGGGCTGCGGGAGACGTACTACCCGGGGCCCGGCGACCGCGACATCCGCGCCCCGCACCCGCGGGGTTACCTGCCGCCCAAGGACGACAAGGGCGAGATCATCGCCGGCGAGCTGATCGACATCACCCGGTTCGACCCGTCGATCGCCGGTGCCGCGGGGAAGATGATCGCCACCCCGAGCGACGTGAACAAGTTCCTGGTCGCCCTGCAGGACGGTCGGCTGCTCAAGCCCGGTGGGCTCGCGGAGATGCGTCGGACGGTGGCCGCGCCCGGCTTCCCCGAGGGGTGGCGCTACGGCCTGGGCACCATCGAGATGAAGCTCAGCTGCGGAATCACGGCATACGGCCACGGCGGCGACGCCGACGGCTTCCAGACCCGCGCCGCGATCACCCCCGACGGCCGGGCGGTCACCGTCGCCGTGACGAACGACGAAGCCGGCCGGGCCGAGGTCCTCACCTTCTTCGACAAGGCGCTGTGCGCCACGAAGTAGGAGCCTCCGCGAAGCGGGAGCCCGAGCCGGTTCGCGGCCGGTTCGGGCACCTCGCGGGCCGGCGCCCCCACCCCTGTCGAGGGGTGGGGGCGCCGGCCCGGTCGGGATGGAGCCGCGTCGGGTGGTCAGCGTTGCAGCGTCAGCAGACCCGGCCGGTAGGGGAGCTTGCCGTAGTCGCCGCCCGAGTTGGGGCTGCGACCCTGGTAGAGCAGTTGCAGGTTGCAGGGGTCGATGGTCTTGGTCTGGTCGGGGTTGGTGCGGATGAGATCGCCGTGGCTGATGTCGTTGGTCCAGGTCGCGCCGCTGTTGGCCTTGCCGGCGAAGGGGTTGCCCTCGGTGGCGGCCTGCGGCGTCCACGAACCGCTCAGGCTGCTGGACGTGAACGAGCGGAAGTAGCGCCCGTTCGCGCCGATGGCCTCGACGATCATCAGGTACTGGTTCCGGCCCTGGACCTTGTAGACCTCGGGCGCCTCGAACAGGTTGTTCGTCGTGTCGCTCATGATGGTCGTGTAGGACGAGCCGAAGCTGGCCGGGAAGTTGCCGATCGGCATGACCTGGCGGTAGATCTTGCCGTTGTCACCGGCGAAGAACAGGTACATGTTCTGGCCGTCGCCGATGAGCGTCTGGTCGATGGGTCCCGTGCCGGAGCCGGTGATGCTCGCCGTGGAGAGCACCTGCGGCGACGACCACCCGTTCGGGTTGGTGGGATCGCTCGACGTCCGGTAGGTGAACGCCGTCCCGCCCCACTGGTAGGCGAGCACCCAGACGTTCTTCGGGGCGAAGTAGATCAGGGTGGGTGCGACGGTGCCGGAGTTCATCGCGTTCTGGCTCGCCGAGCCCATCTCGGACCAGTTCGTGAACGGGGTGAAGTTCATCGAGCCCCAGGACGTCCCCGTGTCGTGCGTCGTCGCGTAGACCAGGTGCTTGCCGTTGTACGGCACGTAGGTGAAGTCCTTGAGCGAGACCCACCCCTGCCTCGGGTTCGCCAGCGAGCCCGTCGAGGTCCAGCGGTACGTCGACGGGAGGGAGCACCCGCCGCCCGGCTGGGTGGTCGTGGTGGTCGTCGGACCGCCGCCGCCGACGCGGACGAGCTGCCACTGCTGGTTGGCGCCGCCCCAGTCGCTGTACTGCACGACGTTCGCGCCGTCCGCCGTGGAGGCGCCCTGCACCTCGACGGCCTTGTTGCTGTTGCGGTTGATCAGCCGCACGTGGCCGCCGTCGGAGTCGGCGAGGCGGAACTGCTGGTTGGTGCCGTTGCCGTCGGCCCACTGCACGATGCCGCCGCCGTCCGCGGTGGAGAAGTTGTGGACGTCGAGCACCTTGCCGGAGTGGCGCGACTTGAGCCGGTAGTAGCCGCCGCCGGAGTCGACGAACTGCCACTGCTGCTGGTTGCCGTCGTTGCGGGCCCACTGCGTGATCCGCGCGCCGTCGCTCGTGGCCAGGTTGTAGACGTCGAGCGCCTTGCCGCTGTTCCGGTTCACCAGCACGTACCAGGCCGTCGTGTCGACGGTCGCCGCCGACGCGGGCGCCGCGCCGATCGCGGCTACCACGCCGCCGAGCAGCACGGTCACGACGGCGATGGCGGCACCGATCAGGCTGCGGCGCTTGCGGGCTCGCGGAACGGTGGTGGGCGGGTGTTGGCCTGATCCGGCCATGGGCGTACTCCTCTTCGTCGAGGTGGGGCGACGGGACGGGGGTGTGCGGGCGGTCTCCGCGTGGTTCAGGCGCTCAGACCAACTTTGTTAGCGCTAACAATCCGGCTTTCGCTTCTCCTCTGCGCAAAGGGGTGCAGTGGGTTTGCGAGATGACCGCCAGGGACATCCGTCGCGTTCATTCGACTGTGAAGGATCACGCACCGTCGGTCAAGACGTAACGAAAAAGTTTCGTACGGGCAAGCGGGCGGTCGATCGAGCGCGCGATCGATTGCTAAAAATAGCGCGAATACCTTTAGCGCACACCGACTTCGCCCGTCGCGGTCAGGCACCGACCGGCCGGCCGACCGGTGCCCGGGTCGACACGGGCGGCATCGGCTCCGTCGATCCGGAGGCGCCCGGCCCGGCGGAACCGGCGTGTGCCGCCGGAAGCCGTCGGCGCAGTTCGTCCACCATGCGCAGGCCCCTCTGCACCCGGACGACGGTGCTCAAGCGGTCGTCGCGTCGACGCGGCGGGGTGTGTGTGGTCGACATCCCCGACCGGATCGAGCGGCACCACAATCGGAACCACCGTGGTGGCCGGCCGCGCGACACCGCGCCACGAACCGCCGGGGCAATACGTTCACGCAACCGGGATTCTCCCGATCCGACCGGGCCGGTGGTCGCGCGTCCGAGGCGGTGAGCCTGTCGGACACCTCGTCGATGCGTTCCAGGACGGCGCGGACGGCCCGACCGCAAGGGTCCTCCAGTTCGGAGCAGAGCAGCCACAGCCCTTCCCGTGCCACTCGTCCGCACCGGTCGCGGAGGTCCGGATGGGACGAGTCGGTTCTCGGCGACGTTCACGCGGAACGCGGCGCTCGCCTTCGACGAGACGGCTGATCACTTCCACCGCGCGGATGACCGCCGGACCGCGGGGATGCCGCTGCGGGAGGACCCGCGGACTTCGCGATGCCGACTTCCGCGCCTGCGGAGGGCTGTGGCGGTGCGAAAGGCGGTGGCCCGGGATCGACAGACCCCGGGCCACCTGGTGCCGAACGATGTCACGCGGTGCGTCGGCGTCCGACCACCCGGGCGCCGACGCCGAGCGCCACGGCGAGCAGGCCCAGCAGTCCGAGACCGATCACGCTCGTGCCGGTGTCGGCGAGATCGCCGCCGGCGGCCGTGCCGCCACCGGACGGACCGGGGCCGGCCTGGGAACCGGGTTGGTCGGGACCGGGCCGGCCGGGGTCGGTCGGAACGGGAGCGGGCCGACCGGGGCTCGTGGGCGCGACGACATCCGGGTCGGTGACCTCGGGACCGGCGTCGAAGTGCAGGTTCACCGGCCCTTCATGCCCCCGGATCACCTTGAAGTACGCGTACGGTCCCCAGTTCGTGTTGAACTTCCACGGCCCGACCAGGACCGGCGTGTAGTACCCGACCGGCAGGTCCGTGAACGTGAAACCGCCGTCGGCGCCGGTCACCGTCCGCGCCACCGGCTGCCCGGTGAGGAAGTCGAGCAGGACCAGCTTCACGCCGGGGATGCCCGCCGGGTCGGTGCCGGTGCCGGCGAGCGCGCGACCGGACACCGTCCACACCGCTCCCGGCACCCGGGCCAGGTCCGAGATCGACGGCAGTCCGCCGGCGTGATCCGGGCCGAAGTCGCACCAGACGCCGAACATGCCGTAGTCGTCGGCCCACTCGGGCACGGTCTCCTGGATGGTGAACGTGCGCGTCTCACCCGGCGCGATCTCGACGCCGGCCCCGTCCTGGGCGAGCGGCCCCCAGGCGGGTCCGCTGTGGAGCGCCGGCAGTTCGGCGCTGCCGCAGAACGCCTTGGCCATGATCGGGGCGTCACCGGAGTTCGACAGGGTGATCGTGAGCCGCACCCGGTCGTCGACGCCGTAGGTTTCGCGGTCGAACGCACCGGACGCGTGCAACTCGTCCGACAGCGGACGCACCATGCGGTAGACGACGGTGGTCTCCTGACCGGCCGTCACGACCAGGTCGGGCTGTTTGCGGACCACCCAACCGGTGTTGTCGTCCCACGTGTAGACCTCGTAGGTACCCGCGGGGGCGTCGTCCAGCAGGAACCGACCGTCGGCCCCGGTCTCGCCGACGACCCACTTGCGCGGCGTGCCGCCCTCGAAGGTGATCCGGATGCGCGGCAGCTCCTCGCCGTCGTCGAACACGCCGTCCAGGTCGCGGTCGCCGTACACGACCACCACCGCGTCCCCGGTCCGGTGGGTCACCGCGGCACTGACGTCGATGACGTTGTCGGACGGATCGGCGTCGTCGGCGGTCTCGATCACCCCCTTCAGCCGCACCACCCCGCCCCGCACCCAGATCATGGTGCCGACCAGGGTGATGTCGCGCTCCGCGCCCGGTTCGAGGTGGGCGCCGCTCCACGGGCTCAGGTCGCCCCACTGGTTGTTGTCGTAGTTCAGCCTGTCCTCGCCCCACTCGGGCACGAACCGCGCCGACGCCGACGCGTTGCCGACGTTGACCACCTTGACGACGACCTTCGCCTGCTCGTTGATGTCGTAGGACGGCTTGTCGAACGACGCGGTCACCCGCACGTCCGGCTTGGGCAGCGGCTCGACCACGACCGGGCCGTCGACCACGGAGAAGGAGTAGGACGACACGTGCCCGCCGTCGACCTGGACGCCGAACCCGCCGCCGTAGCGGCTTCGGTACGGGCCGAGGACGAGGACGTCGTGGTTGCCCGCGGGCAGGTCATCGAACCGCCAGGTGCCGTCGTCACCGGAGCGCGCCCCGGCGATCGGCCTGCCCAGCCCGTCGAGCGCGAGCAACCGGACCCCGGCCAGCGGGGTTTCCGGGCCCTGCCCCGAGTAGTGGTGCAGCGTCCCCTCGGCACCGCCGCGCGCGCCGACGACCTCCGCGCTGTCGGACGAGCCGACGTAGCCGTCCTCGTGGTCGCCGTGGTCGCCGAAGTTGCACTCGGCGTGGAGGACGCCGAGCTCGTACGCGCGCCGCGGGACGACGTCCGGGATGACCAGGACCTTCGTCTCGCCCGCGCCGACGGTCGTGCCCGGTCCGTCGAACACGAGCGGCGCCCAGCCGGGACCCCTGCCGTCGAGCACGTGGGGCTCGCCCGAGTGGTTGCAGGTCGCGACGACACCGGTCAGCGGCACGGCGCCGGAGTTGGTCAGCGTGATCTCCACGTTGACCTGGTCATCGCGTCCGTAGGTGTCCTCGTCGAGTTCGAGCCGGGCGGTGAGCACGTCGGAGACCGGGGCGGCGGTGGGGATCGCCAGGTTCGCGGTGGCGCCGCGCTCGACGGTGAACTCGCCGAACCCGGGCTTGACCACGAACCTCGTGTCGCGGATGTGGATGCGGTAGCGGCCGGTCGGCACGTCGGTGAACGAGATCCGCCCTTCGCCGTCGGTCACCGCGCTCAGCGAGGTGTACGGCGAGCCGCCGTTGGCGAAGAACTCCAGGCCCGACACGCCCTCGCCTGCGTCGGCGCGGCCGTTGCCGTCGGCGTCGGTGTACACGACGCCGGAGGCCGCGCCCCGCTCCTGCACGACGTTCGCCCGGGCGATGGCCTCGTTGTCGGCCGGTGTCGGGTCCGGGATCGTGCCTTCCGCCCGGAAGACGCGGATGTTGAACACCGCGTGATCGGCCCGGCTGTCCCTCGGCCGGGCGACGAGGTTCACCACCATCCGCTCGCCGGGTGCCAGGGTGTAGCGCCCGGAGATCTGCTCCCAGCCCCTGTTCAGCCAGACGTTGCCGTCGAAGACCACGAACGTGGTCTCCGTGGCCACCTCGTCGCCGACGTTGTCGACCGTGACCGTGATCGGGAGGTCGGACTCCGGCGAGTACTCCGCGCGGTCGAACACCGCGGTGATCCTCAGGTCCGCCTCGGCGGCCTGCCCGGCGGCGCGCTGCGGCGCCGGGGCCGGTCGGTCGACCGACCGGTGGTGCTGCTCCGGCCCCGCCGCCGGGCTCCCGGTCGAGGCTTCGGGCGCGGCACCCGCCGTGGTGTCGACCGGGCTCTCCGGCTGCGCGACCTCCGGCTGCGCGACCTCGGGCGGCGCGGTCGTGGTCGGCGCGGTCGTGGTCGGCGTCTCGACGGCGGGAGCGGTCGTCGTGGTCTCGGTGGGTGTGTCGGTGACGGTCGGGGCTTCGGTCTCCTGCGCCCAGGCGGCCGTCCCGCTGAAGGTGGTCGCGAACGCCAGGACGACCGCCACGGCGGTTCTCAGCGCACGTCTACGAACCGCACGTGGACGTGCGGCAGTGCCAACGGACAAGGTGTCCCCCCTTGTAGCCACTCGGTGTCCCTGCGGTGGTGGTGACGTCCCCCGACGCGTCGTGCAGGGTGAGCGGTGGATTCCCGGGCAGACTACTGGCCCGCAAGTCCTGGCGCGGCCGCTTTCGGCGCAACGCGAGCAGCCACGGGTTCATCGGGACGACCTCGCACGTCGGCCTGGTGGCGACGCGCTGCGAGTGGTTCGTCGGACACGGCGCATCCCTGTCGCACGGCCCCGATCCCCCGTGCCCGAGGAGACCTGCGTTCTCGCGAAAGGCCACACGTCTACCGGCGATCGACACCGGTGGCCGGCCCACCGCGACAGTCCCGTCACCCGTGCCCACAGGACGGGGTCGCGGCCCCGCCCACACCATTCCGGGGAGAAGGTGGTGAAGCTAAAGGCATTCCCCCGATATTTAGCGCGCGGGCGCGTTGACGGGTCGAACGGAGCCTGGCTACATTGGCGTGCCGGCCGAAATAGATCGGCTTTAGTTTCGAAAGTTTCTACCGCCGGTGGACGCCCGCCGCAGTGGCACCCCGTTGACGACGCGTCGGGAGCACCTGTGCGACGAGACCCGGCGGTGCGCCCTCCTGGAGCGCGTGCCCTGTCCCCCGTTCATCCGACGACGTCACACCGCGGCGCGCCACGACGGAACGCGGCGGGTACGGCCGGGTCCCGATCCACGGGGAGGTAGTGGGGACGAGGCGATCAGAGGCGCGGGCACCGTCGGAAAGACCAGCCCATCAGCCCCCGGTCGACGCACGTCCGACCGGGGACACCCGTGCGTCCGATTCCGACACCGATGTCAGGAGAAGGCACAATGCCAGCACCAGCAGGCCGCGCACGTCGCGTCCTCGCCGCGACGACGGTCGCCGTCATGGGCACGCTCGCCGTCGGCATGGCGGTCGCCGCGCCGTCCTCGGCGGACGCCGGCCCCACCCTCGGACAGCTCGCCGCCGCCCAGGGCCGCTACTTCGGCTCCGCCACCGACAACCCGACCCTGGACAACGCCCCCTACACCGCCGTGCTGGGCAGCGAGTTCAACCAGATCACCGTCGGCAACACCCAGAAGTGGATGTACACCGAACCCAACCGCGGGCAGTTCGACTACACCCAGGCCGACAAGATCGTCGCATTCGCCCAAGCCCACGACCAGATCGTGCGCGGGCACACCCTCGTGTGGCACAACCAGCTCCCCGGCTGGATCGACACCGTGCCCGCCGGTGAACTGCTCGGCGTGATGCGCGACCACGTCGCCAACGTCGCCGGCCACTACCAGGGCGAGGTCGTGCACTGGGACGTGGTCAACGAGGCGTTCGAGGAGGACGGCACGCGCCGCCAGTCGGTGTTCCAGCAGAAGATCGGCGACAGCTACATCGCCGAGGCCTTCAAGGCCGCCCGCGCCGCCGACCCCGACGCCAAGCTCTACTACAACGACTACAACATCGAGGGCATCGGCGCCAAGAGCGATGCCGTCTACAACCTCGTGAAGTCGTTCAAGCAACAGGGCATCCCCATCGACGGCGTCGGCCTCCAAGCCCACCTCATCCTCGGCCAGGTGCCCAGCACCCTCCGGCAGAACATCCAGCGCTTCGCCGACCTCGGCGTGGACGTCGCCATCACCGAGCTCGACATCCGCATGCGGACCCCGCGCGACGCGACCAAGGACGCCCAGCAGGCCGCCGACTACCGCACCGTCACCAACGCCTGCCTGGCCGTGGCCCGCTGCGTCGGCATCACGGTGTGGGACTTCTCCGACGGCTACTCCTGGATCCCCTCGGTGTTCCCCGGCGAGGGCGCGGCCCTGATCTACGACGAGAACTTCGCCAAGAAGCCCTCCTACTGGGCTGTGCACGAAGCCCTCGGCGGCACCACGACCACCACCACTACGACCACGACCGGCAACACCGGCAGCGGCTGCACCGCGACCTACCGGGTGACCGGCCAGTGGCACGGCGGCTACCAGGCCGAGGTCACCGTCCGCAACACCGGCGCCACCGCCACCAGCGGCTGGACGGTCAGGTGGACCTTCGCCCAGGGGCAGACCGTGCGCAGCCTGTGGAACGGCGTGCTGACCGCCGACGGCCAGGAGATGACCGTGCGCAACGCCCCCTACAACGGCAGGATCACCGTCGACGGCACCACCGCGTTCGGCTTCATCGGCGCCCACACCGGCACCAACGACACTCCCACCGTCACCTGCGCCACGGCCTGACGAAGGATCGCGGCGGGCGGGATGCGGCGCACCTCCCGCCCGCCGGGTCGAGGTGGTGGACACCGACCACGCGGCCCGTGGTCGAGCACCCTTCCGCTCCACCGGCGGCGATCACTTCACGAGCGGCACACCCCGGAGCCACCTACACCACCGCCCGCACGGCGGGCACACGGCGCAGAGCGCCTGAGATCGCCCAGCTCGCGACGGCGGCGAGCGCCAGGGTCAGCAGGAAGTTCGGCACGGGTGCCGTGTCGAGTGGTCGCAGCACCGCCACGACTCCGACGATGACCGGCGCGTGCACGAGGTAGACGGCGAAGGCGTTGTCGGCGAGGTAGCGGCTGAAGCGCGACGTACCGGCGACGTGACGCTCGAACCCGCGGAGCAGGATCAGGACGACGCCGATCGCGAACAGCGATTCCCACAGGGCCAGAGCCAGGTGGGCGGGGTCGTGACCGGCCAGGGCACCGGACACCCCGAAGCCCCGGTAGCCGCCCAGCGCCAACGGCACGAACGACACCACCACGAGGAGCGCGCCGAACCGGCCCGACCTCCGCGGAAGCGACTCGAACCAGCGGCGGCGGTACGCCGCGACGCCGACGGCGAAGAGCAGCACGTACTGCGGCACGTAGGCGGGGCTCGGCAGTCCGAGCACCGGCTCACCGGTGCCGAGGGGGACGAGGATCCGCCACGCGTAGGTGGCGACGGCGAGGACGAGCGTGAAGGCGAGCAGGTCCCGCCGCCGCAACGGTCGTGACCGCACCGGCGCCGCGGTCGCGCGCAGGTGCCGTGACAACGCGTACGCGAGCGAGAAGATCAGCAGCACTTCGAGGAACCAGGCGGGCCCCACCTCCCAGGTGGTGAGGTAGTGGACCGCGAAAGAGGGCCGGGTCGCGGCCGGCAGGTCGAGGTAGGTCGGCAGGATGAAGAACGGGCGCAGCAGCACGACGAACCCGAGGAAGGGAATCCCGAGCCGCTTCAGGCGCTCGACCGCGAACCCGCCCGGTCCCCTCCGGTCGACCGCGCCGGGTGCGAAATACCCGGACAACAAGAAGAAGAAGCCCATGAAGAACGTCTGGTTGGCTATGAGCAGCAGGTCCAACGGCCACGCCCCGGACGACGGATCAGGCTGTTGCCGGTTGGGCCAGGCGTCGAGGTTGCTGTAGGGAACCGCGGAGTGGTGCACGACCACCAGGAGCGTCAGGAAGACGCGGAGGTTGTCGATGTGGAAGATGCGTGCCGGGCGCGTGGTGCGGCCGACGTCGAGTCGTGGTCTCACCGGGCAGCACGTCCCGTCGGCCCGACCCGGGCGGACCGGAACCGCGACGAGCATCCCGGAATGGCCGGGGCGACGGCCGTGACGAATTCCATCGGATTCGCCACTGCGCTGTCGCCGCTGAAGGAGAAGTTGCCGAAAACCATTCAATCCTTCTTCGCTCGTGCTCACGTGTCGTTTCGACGAGGCTATGCGGCCCGCAACGCCGCTGAAATGCGTCTGACCCCCGACGTGGAGTGGGGCTGGACCCACTCTTGAGCACGGCGGTTGCACGCGGCCGCGCCAACCGAGAACATGCGGGCATGTCCCGTGCCGGCAGCGGAATCACCCCCGTGGCGCGATCCCTCGCCGAGGGGTTCACGCGTTCGCTGGCACTCGTCGCGCTGACCGCGTCCGCGCCGGTCGCCTGGGGCGTCGCGGGCCTGGTCCTCGCCCGCCTGTTCGACAGCGTGCCCGCCGCTCTCGCCTGCGTGTTCCCGCTGGTCGTCCTGCACCTGGTGCTGCTCGCCCGTCCGGTGTGCGCCGCCACGAGGCACGCGGTCACCCGCTGGACCGGCGTCGACCTCCCCGCCGCGTACCGACCACTCGTCCCGGTGACCCGAATGGCGACGGGCCACTGGTGGAACGGGTACGACTACCAGCCCTACCGGTGGATCTCGGTGTGCCACCGGTGGCTCTTCAGGCGAACGCTGGACCCCGCGGCGTGGCGGGACATGCTCTGGGTGCTGATCGGCCCGGTCACCGTCGGCGCCGTGTCGGCGACGCCACTGGTGCTGATCACGGCAGGGGCCCTCGGCCTCGCGGAGCCCGGGCTGCTCCCGCCGACGCCGGAGCCGCTCGTGGTGACCGCCGCGTCGGCGGCGGTCGGCGCCGGGATCGCCCTGCTGCCCGTGGCCTGGCGGGTCGCCGGGCCGGTGGCGCGACACCTCCTCGGGCCGCCCGCGGTCGCACTGCTCGGCGCCAGGATCGCGACCCTGGTCCAGGGACGGGCCGACCTGACGCGTGCGCAGGAGGCCGAGCTGCACCGGATCGAGCGCAACCTCCACGACGGCGCCCAGGCGCGGCTCGTCGCCATCGGCCTCTCGCTCGGTGCCGCCGAACGGCTGGTCGACACCGACCCGACCAGGACCAAGGTGTTGTTGCGGCAGGCTCGCGAGACCTCCCTGGCGGCGCTCCGGGAACTCCGCGAGCTCGTGCACGGCATCGTCCCACCGGTGCTCCTGGAGCGCGGTCTCGTCGACGCGGTCCGGGCGCTCGCCGTCGACGCGCCGATCCGGACCGCGGTGCGCTCCACCCTCGACCACCGGCTGGAGACTCCGGTCGAGTCCGCGCTGTACTTCGCGACCGCGGAACTCGTCACCAACGCCGTCAAGCACTCGGGGGGATCGGCCATCGAGATCACCGTCGACCGCACGCGCACGGGTGTCGCCGTCACCGTCTCGGACGACGGACGGGGTGGAGCCGACCGCCGTGCCGGGTCCGGTCTGGCCGGTGTCGGGAGCCGGCTCGGCGCCTTCGGCGGCACCCTGCACGTCGACAGCCCCGCCGGCGGGCCCACGCGCGTCACCGTGGAGGTGCCGTGCGGATCGTCGTAGCGGAGGACCTGTACCTGTTGCGGGACGGGCTGGTCCGGCTGCTCGAAGCCTACGGCCACGAGGTGGTGGCCGCCGTCGGGGACAAGGAGGCGACGTTGCGCGCCCTGGCCGAGCACCGGCCGGACGTGGCCGTCATCGACGTCAGGATGCCCCCCACCTACACCGACGACGGCCTCCAGGCAGCGCTGGAGGCACGGCGCGCGCGGCCGGGCCTGTCCGTGCTCGTGCTGTCCCAGCACATCGAGCAGCTCTACGCGCGCGAACTCCTCGCCGACGGCAGGGGCGGCGTCGGCTACCTCCTGAAGGACCGGGTCTTCGAAGCCGAGCAGTTCATCGAGGCAGTGGAACGCGTCGGCGCCGGCGGCACCTCCCTCGACCCGGCGGTCGTCGCGAAGATCCTGAACGCGGGCTCCACCTCGCCGCTGGACGGGCTCACCGGCCGTGAACGCGAGATCATCGCGCTGATGGCCGAAGGCCTGTCGAACTCGGCCATCGGCCAACGCCTGTTCCTGAGCGAGGGGTCGATCAGCAAGTACACCACCTCGATCTTCACGAAGCTCGGCATCACCTCGGACGACAACAGCAACCGCCGCGTCCTCGCCGTGCTGACCTTCCTCGGTGCCGCCGGGGCCGGTTGAGCGCACCCGCGCCGGGACTGCCCGCGGATCACCCGGTGGCGCGGCTCCCCGAGCCGATCCAGTCCAGCTCGGCCAGGTCGTCACCGCAGAGCGAGGGGTCGGAACCGGTGTCGGCTCGCTTCCCCCGGACCGCACCGTCGGTGCGGGCGACGCGGCCGGGGGCGTGCTCTCGTCGACCCGCGGCGCGTTCGAGGTTCGCAACCGCGCCGCCATCAGCCGGGCGCGCAGCAGGCGGACCCGCGCCGGACCACCGCCGAGCGCCTTCGGTTCGGTGGCGGCGCGGTCGGGGTCCTGCTCCGGCAGCAGCGTGGTGAAGTCCTCGCGCAACGCCGGGTTGCCGGAGTCGGCCTCACACCTCGCGCGCGACCACCTCGACGAAGCCGTCACCCGGGTCGGCACGGCTCACCGCCCGGTTCCTCCGACCCAGCTCTTGAGCAGACCCAGGTTCGCCAACGGGATGTAGTGACCGAGCCGCGGGTGGTCCAGCGTCACACCGAAGACGCCGGTCTGGCCGAACGAGGCGACGTAGTCGACCGCAGCCGGCATCGGCACGCTGAACAACGGCGCCGAGCCACTCCGCGGGTCGACCAGTCCGAGGGTGCGGGCGGCCTCGTTCGCCCGTGCGACGCTGCTGTAGAGGCAGATCATCGGCCCCTGCCCGGCGGCCACGGCATAGGGACGGGGTCGGTCGGCCGAGCCCCGCGCGATGAAGAACCAGTGCTCCAACGCGGTCACCTGCCGCCACAGCGCGACCTGCGCCGTCGTGTCTCCCGCGGGCGCTGCTCTGACCGCCGCATCGAGGCGGTCCAGCTCGGCGACCACCTCGGGCTCGTTGTCCCCGGTCATTCCGGCTCCCTCTCGTCTGCCCGGCTGCCACGACCCCGAACGCACGCACCACCCGGTCCGAGGCCGGGACGGGCACGCCGTCGCCCGTGACGGCGGGGTCGTCGGTGCGAAGCCGGACAGGGTCGTCGGTCGACAACCGACCTCGACCTCGCGACCGGCAAACTATCCGGGTGGCGAACGGGCCGCATCGGTCGTTCACACCACACCCACCCGAGCCGCTCGTCGGAACCGTCGGGTGAGAAGTCGCCGACCGGCTGCTCGTCATCGACGGAGCCCACCCGCGGACGGTGCTCGACCAGCACATCGCCCACCGCGACCGCGGGCCGACGCGGCGGCTGCCCGGCAGCGACGACCGGGAGGAGATCACGTCCCCGACGGGCCGTCCGGCCCGACCGCGCGGTTGTCCGACACCGCCACCCGCCGCTGTTCGGCTCGTTCGGCGACGGCGTGGGCGCGTTGCTCGCAACGGGGAGCAGGACGGCACGCCGGTCCGCATCCGCTTCCCGCGGCACCGCTCAGGGCGGCACCGCTCAGGGCGGCACCGCTCAGGCAGGCGCTCTGTTCGGATCGGGTTGCATCGCCACCAGGACGATCGCGCCGAGGGTGAGCGCCACGCTGACGAGGATCACCGGCAGGTAGCCGTGCGCGGCGTCGGCGAGGACGGCGCCGAGCTGGCTGCTGGCCGCGACGGCGACCATGTGCAGCGCCCACAGCACGCCGATCGCGGTGCCCTTGCGGCCGCGCGGCAGGATCTTCGCGATCCACATCGTGGTGGCGACCACCGTGATCAGGTAGCTGGCGCCGAACAGCGCGCCGAACACCAGCACGGTGAACTCGGCGGCGAAGAACGGCGCGATCATCATCGCCGTGGCCCGCAGCGCGTAGCCACCGATCAGCGTCGCCCGGATCAGGCCCTTGTCGCACAACCGACCCGCCACGAGCGAGCCGACGATCTCCAGCCCACCCAGCAGCACGAACGCCACCGAGCTGGTCACCGGCGCCACGCCGTGGTCGTGCATGTGCGGGAAGAGGTGGACGTCGATGAACGCCATCGTGGTGCCGCACGCGACGAACGGCAGGATCAGGCCGCGCACCCGCTTGTCCGCGAACGCGATCCGGATGCCCGCCCAGAAGCCGTGCTCGGCGGGCGCGGGCGGGGCGGAGTTGCGGTTGGAGTAGCGCACCAGCAGCAACGACAGCGGCAGCATCACCACCAGGAACACCACGCCGACGCCCAGCAGGATCTGCCGCCACGACGTGACCGCGCCCAGGAACGTCCACAGCGGCACCAGCACCATGAAGCCGACCGCCGCGCCGTTGGTCAGCACCGCGTACAGGAAGCCGGCGTTGCGGCCCTGGAACAGCTGGTCGGCCAGCACGCCCAGCGGCACGAACGACAGCATCGTGCAGCCGATCGCGCCGAGGATGCCGTAGGTCGGGACGAACACCCGGATGTCGGTGGCCAGCGCGCAGACCACGAGCACCACGCCGGTGATGCCCGCGCCGATCGCCAGCACCGGCACCGCGCCGATCCGGTCGGCCAGGTGCCCCACCGCGGACGAGGCGAGCGCCGTCACGACGGCGAACAGCGTCGTGCCGATCGCGAGCGTGCCGCGGCTGACGTCGAAGTCGCCCGCGATCGGCAGGAACAGCACCTGCACGGTGGACTTCATCGACGAGCCCGCCATGGAGATGACGAAGCTGACGGTCGTGGCGAACACCGCGAACGCGGTGATGCCGGACGCGACCTTGGGCAGGGTGCTCATTTTTCTCCAGATCCGCCTCGCGGCGCAGTCCCCCAGGACTCGTTCATGCTGCCACGCACCCCTGGCTGGGAGAACACCGCTGTTCCCAATGGCTGTTGCCCCGAAAGCACCAACGCGGCGATCCTCCGACAGGGCGGCCGGCACGGGCCCATAGGAATTCCCGATAGCGGCTACCGGTGGCCTATCCTGTGGCCGCCCGAAACCGGTCGACGCGGAGGCCCGGACCATGTCCAAGATCGTCAAGGCGGTTCTCGCCCTGCGCCGGGGCGAGCCGGTCGCACTCCGCGAGATCGTCGTGCCCGACCCCGGCCCCGGCGAGGCCACGGTCCGGGTGCTGGCGTCCGGTGTCTGCCACACAGACCTGCACTACCGCGACGGCGTGATCGGCGACGCCTTCCCGTACCTGCTGGGGCACGAGGCGTCCGGCATCGTGGAACAGGTCGGCGCCGGCGTGGACAACGTCGCACCCGGCGACTTCGTGGTGCTGAACTGGCGCGCCGTCTGCGGCCGCTGCCGAGCGTGCCGCCGCGGCCGCGCCGAGTCCTGTGTGGACGACTACACGGCGAGCACGCCGATGACGCTCACCGACGGCACGCCGTTGCAGCCCGCGCTGGGCATCGGCGCGTTCGCGGAGCTGACCCTGGTGCACGCGGGCCAGTGCACACCGGTGTCCCCGAAGGCCGACCCGGCCGTCGTCGCGCTGCTGGGGTGCGGCGTCATGTCCGGCCTGGGGGCGGCGATGAACACCGGCGGCGTGGCGACGGGCGACACCGTGGCCGTCATCGGGGTGGGCGGTGTGGGGTGCGCGGCCGTCGCGGGCGCCAAACTGGCCGGCGCCACCACGATCATCGCGGTGGACCTGGACGAGCGGAAGCTGGGCCACGCGCGGGCGCTGGGCGCGACGGACGTGATCGACGCCGTTCGCACACCGGACGTCGTCACCGCGATCCGCGACCTGACCGACGGCCTCGGCGCGGACGTGGTGATCGACGCCGCGGGCACGCCCGAGACGTGGAAGCAGGCGTTCTACGCCCGGGCGCTCGGCGGCACGTTCGTCCTGGTCGCCCGCCCGGACTCGTCGATGAGACTGGAGATGCCGCTGCTGGACACGTTCCTGCGCAACGGCACCTACCGCACGAGTTGGTACGGCGACTGCCTCCCGTCCCGCGACTTCGACCCGTTGGTCGGCCTGCACCTGCAGGGCCGGCTGCCACTGGACCACTTCGTCACCGAACGCATCGGCCTGACCGATGTGGAGGGGGCGTTCACCTCGATGCGCGCCGGTGACGTGCTGCGCAGCGTGGTGGTCTTCACCTGAACGCCGGGTCGGCACCCGGGGCGTCGTCCGGGCTCCCCCGCTGATCCGCCTCACCGCAGCGGGATCGACAGCTCCACGTACCCGGTTCCCACGTGCTCGCGAGGCATGCGTCCCGATGGTCCTCGACCAGTCGGGTCACGCGGCAGCGCGGTGGTCCGGTCCCGGTCCTCGGGGCGTGAAACCCGAATCGGACGCTTGGGCACACCGCCCCCCTTGCGCAGCTCGGTGACAACGCCGGGGTACCCGGAGGACCGAGTGGTCCTCCGGGTACCCCGGTTCCGGCCGACGACTCAGACCGTGATCGGCTCGTCCACGTCGGCCTCGTTCTCGTCCAGCTCCCGGACGGTGATCCGGTCCCGGGTCACGTCGATCGTATCGATCTCGACGTCAAGGACGTCGCCGATCTCGACCTCGCCCGCGTTGAGGTCCGTGCGGGTGCCCTCGGTCATCGCCGTGCAGTGCAGCATCACCGGGCGGGTGCGGCCGGAGAGGCGGAGCAGGACGTAGCCGCCCTTGCCTTCCGGCAGCGCCTTGGTGACCTCGCCTTCCAGCCGCTGCCCCTTGGTGAACCCGCTGTTCTCCTCGGACGTGCGCTGGACGGGTACGAACCGGCCCTTCGCCTTCGACGGGGCGACCGGCCCCAGCGGCTGCAATGCGATCAGCCGCTTGTCCTTGTCCATGCGCGTGACCATCACCTCGACCTCGTCGCCGATCCCCCACTGTCTGCCCGCGAGGACCGAGTTGTGGACCAGGCCGGAGATCCCGTGGTCGAGCAGGACGAACGCGCCGAGCTTCTCCGAGCGGCGCTGCACCACGCCGGTGAACCTGCGCCCCACCGGGAACTCGGCACCGAGTTGGTGCCACGGGTTGGGCGTACCGGACAGGAGCGTGTACTTCACGCCACCCGCGATGTCGACTTCGAACGCGCCGCTGAGCGGGTCGCCGACGGAGAACAGGCGGGCCATGTCCGGCACGATCCGCTGGTAATCCACGTCGGCGTTGCCGAGCACGCCGCGCCGTCCGTCGAGCGCCTCGACCACCACGAAGTCCTTGGTGACGGTGACGACCCGGGCCTGGACCGGGTCGGTGCCGCCCGAGGCCATCGGCAGCAGCGCCATCTCGACGCTGCGCTCCGCGCGGATGGAGGTGAGCTGGTTGGCCAGGGCGAGCTTCATCTCGTCGATCGCCAGGTAGTGGTCGCTGTACTTGATGACGCGCACCCGACCGCGGATGTCGGTCGGGATGTCGTCCTCGTCCTGGGTCAGGTAGATCATCCGCTTGCCGATCATCGCGGCCATCATGAACTCCATGGCCACGTTGGCGTTGCGGCCGGTGAAGTCGACGATCACCACCTCGGCCTGCTCGATGCCGCGGTAGACGGCGCCCATGATGGTCTGCGGCCCGTAGATCGAGTCCGCGCGCACCGGCGTCATCCCCGCCAGGGTGATCACCGGCGCCAGGGCGTTGCGGTGGAACTCGTCGTGGTCGAAGCCGTTCTTCACGCCGTACGGGCTCGCCACGAACGCGTTGCCGTCGATCGTGCGCTCACGCCGGGTGAAGTCGAGGTCGCTCATTGTCGTTCCCTTCGGACGGGGCTCGCTGCCGGAACCCGCTGGGAACGATGTTCGTCCGGTCGACCTGAGACTTCATTGGACGTCCGGCTGAGTTCCACGACAACACCCGCACGCGCACTCAGCGCGGACTCAGTCGGCCATTCAGGTACCTCTCCATTCGGCCGTCTCCTTTTTCCCGGGCGACCGGTACGCTCGCGTGGGTGATCGCGTCGGACTCAACGCCGCACGGTTCGGACCCCGCCGGGATGGCGGTCGCGCTGGTCGGGCACTTCCTGTGCGACGAGGCCACCGCGGAGTTCGGCCCGTACTTCCCGGACGGCGACGAACCCCTCGTCGCCGAACCGCTGCTGCCGGACCGGCACTACCGGCTCCAACTGCTCGACGCCACCGAACAGCTCGTTGACGTGCAGGTTTTCCTGGGCATCGGGGAGTTGGGCGGCCTGATGTGGGAGCAGGACATCCGCGCGCTGCTGCGGATCTCCGGGTCGGCCCACCCTGCCCTGCCCGAGGTGTTCGACGGCGGTTATCGCTCCGCGGAGCAGACCGTGGCGATCGGCGTCGAATCAGGGGGCATGGCATTCGTGGTCACCCGCGGTGCCCGCAGAAGTGCGGGTCCGGCAGATGTTACGTATTTCGGGTCACAAAAAGAGCACGCTGTCCGCAAGTTCAGGTCATTGGCCGACGGGCTCGCCACGCTACACGGTCTCGGAATGACCCACCGCAGCCTCGGCCCGACCGCGATCGACGTTTACCGGGGACCCGAGTACCGATTCGCGCGGTTCGAGCTGAGCGCACTCGTGACGGACTTGTTCCGGCAGCAGACCTTCGACTCGGTGGTCGACCAGGGCAAGCTCCGCGAGCTGTACATCACGCACAGTCGCGGCACCATGGCCTACGCGCCGCCCGAGCGCCTCGCCTTCGTCCTGGCCGACGACGACGCGAATTTGGTGGAGGACGAGAGCGTCGACGTGTACGGCCTGGCCGCGATCATGTGGGAGTGGTTCCTCGGTGAGTTCCCGGACGACCAGCGACCGCCGGAGATCGTCGGACCGCCCACCCCTCGGGAGGCCGCCGAGCTGGGCGCGGCCTACCGGCGTTTCCGGGACTACCTGCGCACGAGGTTGCGGGAGGACGACGAGGTCCCGCCGGAACTGGCCACGATCCTCGGCCGCATGCTGTCCGAGCACCCCGCGGACCGCCCCTCCGCGGCGGAGGTGGTGACGCTGCTGACCGCCGGGTACGACCGGATCATGTCGGCGTGGAGCGGGGGCGCGGACACCAGGCCGCACACCGTCCTCTTCATGCCCAGGCAGTCCGCGTCCACGATCTACCAGTGGGGCTGGATCAGCCAGCACCCCTCCACGTCCAAGGGCGCCGAGCAGCTGGTCGACTTCATCACCGACGACCTGCACCGGGCCCAGATGGCCCACTCGCCCCACGGCGCCGACTCGTTCGTCGGCGGCGGCGAGCGCGAGGCCAAGCGCGCGGCGACGATCGTGCTCAGGGGCGAGCAGGCCGTCTGGTTCTGCGAGTTCTACCGGTTCGAGGACGAGTACGGGAACGCGACCGAGAAGACCGACAACGCGCTCGTGATCAAGTACGTCGCCAAGCGCTCGCTGCCGTGGGTCGAGGAGAAGATCCGCAAGCTGAACTGGGGCGATTCCCGCGCGGTGCCACCGGTGCGGCTGGAGTCGACCCTGACCGACCAGGAGGTCCTGCGCCGTCGGGTGCGCAGCCGGCCGTCCTGGCGGCGGTTGACCGAGTCGCTGCGTCCCAGCGTCGAGCGATCCGAGGAGGACCTCACCTACCAGCGGGCGATCGACTGGCTCATCGACTACCAGGAGGTGGAGCTCAAGGCCCGGACCTACCCGTACGAGGTCGTCTCGCGGGAGGTGGAGGCGGGCGAGGTCCTGGTCCGCTACGACGGTGAGCGGGACCAGAAGCGGATCGTCTCGTCCCCGCTGTTCGTCAAGTACGCGGCGTCCCCGTACCTGCGCGACGAGTTCGGCTCGTTCTTCGAGGCGTTGCAGAACGACGACGGCGGCGCGGGCGCCGACCTGCTCCGTGACGAGAACGGCAGGCCCAAGGGTGTCGCGGGCACGACCGACGTGCTGCGCAGGGAAGGGCCCGACCGCGTCGTGCTGCGCTGGGACCGCCGCACCCCCGTCCCGGACAGGGGCTGGTTGCGCCCCACCGACGACCGGGGCGCCATGGCGGCGCTGGACCGGCAGCGCGACGCGCGCTACGAGCTGTTCGACTTCGCGACGTTGCGCGGCCAGATCCGCGATCCGCACACGATCCGCACCCTGGAGCACCACTGGGCCGCGGCCGGTGAAGGACTGCTCGGGGACGGGCCGAAGGCGGTGCGCGAGATCCTCGTCTGCGAGCCGTTCATGGCGCTCCAGGGACCGCCCGGGACGGGCAAGACCACGGTCACCGCCGCCGCGATCGCCGCGTACCTGCGCAGGTCGCCGACCGCGCGGCTGCTCGTGTCGGCCCAGTCGAACTTCGCGCTCGACAACCTCGCGGACCGGGTGCTCGCCGCGATCGGGGCGCTGGACCACAAGGGCCGCCCGGTGGACGCCGCCGACGTGGCGTCGGGCCTGATGCCGCTGCGCGTCACGTCACGCGGCCCGGACGCCGAGGAGCGGGTCGCCCCGAGCGTGCGCCCCTGGATGCGGCACGCCTCGGCGGACCGACTGGCCAAGGGCGTGCACCGGCACGTCACCCGGGTCCTGGACGACCCGACCGTCCCCCTGTCCGCCGAACTCGCCGACGTGCTCACCGAGTGGCGCGACTTGGTCGGTGCGGAGGGCGAATCGGTGCTCCTCGAACTGTCCGACCACGTCCACCGCAGCGCGAACGTGGTCTTCGCCACCTGCGCCACCTCGACGCCCGAACTGCTCTCGCCGACGGCCGACGCGGTGTTCGACTGGGTGGTGGTGGAAGAGGCGGCCAAGGCCTGGCCGACGGAACTGGCCATCCCGCTGGTGCGCGGCAGGCGGTGGACACTGGTGGGCGACCAGTTCCAGCTCCCCGCGCACCGCCGCCACGACGTCGCGCGGTTCCTCCGGGCCTGTGTCGACGACCCGCACCAGGAGATGGCGGCCCTCGGCGTCGACCTCGACCGGTACCTGGAGGTCTTCGACCTGTTCGGCTCGCTGTTCGAGCAGGCGGGCGCGTCGGGTTCCCGGCAGCCCCCTCCCCTGCTGCGGATGGGCACCCAGTTCCGGATGCGTGAGCCGATCGCCGAAGTCGTCAGCCGGGTGTTCTACCCGGCCGAGGAGCAGGAGCTGCCGTCGCCCGACGGGCTCCCGGTGGGCGGCCTGGCCACGCACACCGCGTCGCAGCCGCCACCGATCCGGTTCCACCGCCCCGGTGTGCTCGACGGCGAGTCGCTGGTCTGGCTCGACACCGCCGGCATCCCCGACTGCAAGGACGAGCCGCACTGGTCCAACCCCGGCGAGGTCGCCGTGGTACACGGGCTCCTGGACCGGCTGCAACCGTTCCCGCGCAGGCTGGAGGACGGTTTCGGCGAGCAGCCGATCGCCGTGCTCACCCCCTACCGGGAACAGGTCAGGCTGCTGCGCAGCAGCAGCCTGATCCGCGACCACGTGAGCACCATCCACGGTTTCCAGGGCCGGGAGGCCGACATGGTGATCGTCTCGCTGGTCCGGGACACCCTCCGCCCCGGCCGCACGCTGCACCAACTCGGCCACCTGGCCCAGCGGGAACTGGTGAACGTGCTGTTCTCCCGGGCGCGGCGACAGCTGGTGGTGGTCGGCAACTTCGAGCACTTCTCGTCCATCAGCGGTGCGGGCGGGCTGTGGCAGCAGGTCTGCGCGGCGGTGCGGCTGTACGGCAAGGTGGTCCCGGCCACCGAGGTCACGGGTGGTGGGCGGTGAGCAACGCCGAGCGCGTCACCATCTACATCCCGTGCGACGTGGTCGCGATCCGGGTCAGGCTGGGGTTCGCCGACACGCTCACACCGACCGAGAAGATCATCTTGAAAGCGGTCCACGCGGGCGCGGCGACCCTCGGCGAGCTCGCCGCCATGCTCGGGCTGCCGCAGCGGATGCTCGTGGACTTCGCCCAGGACCTGTGGAAAGCCGGGTACCTGATGGTGATCCGCTCGAAAGCGGGCGTGCGGGTCTCGGCGGAGGTCGAGCGCCACATCGAAGCCGGGACGCTGGACAAGCTGGCGAGCGCGGAGGTGGTCGACACCACCAGGAACCTCATGGTGGACAAGCTGACCAACGAGATCCGCCCGGTCACCGGGCCGAAGACGCCCGTCCAGCGCCGGTTCGCGGTCCCGGTGGAGAACAGCCCGACGCGCCTGGCCGACCTGACGACCGCGGACCTCCTCGCCGCGATGGAGCGGGACCTGGCCCACGAGGCGCGGCGGCGGAAGCGCGTGGACGGCTCGGGGAACAGGGAACAGACCGGGTTCGCCCGTGAGCAGCGGGTGATCAGCGCCCACCTCTCCCCGGCCGGTCTGGAGTCGGTCGGACGGCGATGGCTGCCGGTCGAGGTTCGACCCGCCATCGACCCGATGGACGAGGCGCTCACCGTGACCGTGGTCGACGCCGCGTTCTCCCAGGCCCAGCGGGCCGCGATCGAGGAGCAGCTCGGCCGGCTGGTGGCGGCGCGTCCGCAGGACGACTTCTTCCGCGCCCTGCGCGGGCAGGCGCCGCCCGGCCTGGCGGAGGCGCCGAGCCTGGCGGAGGCGGCGGCGCGGCTGCGCGAGCAGGCCGTGGCCGCCGCCACCATCCCGGCCGGCCAACGCCGGAACTGGCACCTCTCGCTGCTCGACCTGGATCGGCGGCTCGACGCGCAGCTCAACGAGCTCGCCGGCCGGGAGGTCACCGCCACCGCGGTGGTCGGCGACCGGCACACCGACGCCCTGGTGGAACTCATCGGCAAGGCGCGCGCGCAGCTGGTGATCACAGCGCCGTGGATCAGCTACGACGGGCTGTCCGCCGTCCTGCCGGCGTTGCGCCTCGCCCTCCAACGCGGCGTGGACGTCTTCCTGCTGTGGGGCATCAGCCACGACCAGGTGCTCGAAGGGCGGGTCTCCGGCCTGCTGTACGACACGACCCTGCGCAGCGCGAGCGGGCCGTCCGTCGGGAGGCTGCACGTGCCCGGCACGGCATCACACAACCGCGTCCTGTCCGCCTCGGGCGACGACACGATCGCCGGCTCCTCGCGCACCCACGCCAAGGTCGCCGTCGCCGACGCGGACCTCGCGCTGATCACCAGCTGGAACATGCTGAACAGACCGGACGCCTCGCAGGAGGTCGGCGTCCTGCTCGCGGATGCGCGCGGCGGTCCGTCCCGTGCGGTGCGGGACGTCCTGCGGTGGGCGCGGTCGATCGTGCCGGACTACCGGACCAGTGGCCTGGTGCTCGTCACCGAGCAGGACTTCGCCCTGCGGGAGGGCACGTCGCGACCGCAGCGCGACCGACCGGCCCGGCGGTCCGGGCTCCCGGAGGTCCACCGGCGGGTGCCGCCATCCGAACCCGACGACGGCGAGGGCCAGGCCTCGGCCAACGCGGCGAAGGGCTGGAGCAAGGCGTGGGTGGACCACGCGGACCGCCTCGCCGCCGAGGTGGCCGCCCGCACCACCGCCGACGCGCGGATCGTGGTCGACGGCACGCACCGGGACCTGCTCAAGCAGGCGGTCCGCAGCGCGACGTTCCGGCTGGCCATCACCTCGGACCAGCTCAGCGACCAGGTCGTGGACGACCGGTTCGTGGCCGCGCTCCGGGCCACGCTGGAACGCGGTGTCGAGGTCGCGGTGCGGTACGCGCGCCCCCACCGGGACGACGTCCGGGCGCCCGACTCGAACGGCTCGCCCGCTCCGCCACCACCCACCCGGGCCGAGTCGGCGCTGGCCGTGCTGCGCGCCGACTTCCCGGGCCTGTGCACCGTCGAACGCGTCAAGCTGCACGCCAAGGTGCTGCTGTGGGACGACGAAGTCGTGGTGGGCAGCTTCAACTTCCTGTCGTTCGAGGGCTTCTTCACCTCCGGTCCCACGCACCGGCGGCGGTCTGAGGTGAGCGCCCGGATCACCAGCCGGGCGCTCACGGACGAGCTGGCCGCGGTGATCGGCCTGGTCCGCCCCCGGCCCGCCCGGACGGAACTGCCGCCGGCGCCGGCGGCCCAGGGCGCCTACCTGACCGTGCAGCTGATCCTGAACGACGTCGCGGCGGGGGTGGAGCACGCGACCGCGGTGGCCAAGCACCTCGTGCCGGTCACGGACCCCTGGCCGGTCCTGGAACGGCTGGCCGAGGATGCCGACCGCGGCCTGTTGCGGGTCGCGGCGGCAACCTGCCTGTCCCTCGACGGGGCGGCGGCCACGCGGTCCGGTCGAACGCGCTGGGTCCGCTGGCTCGTGGAAGACCTATGGTCGGACGGCCGCTACGTCGAGGCGCTGGTGCTGCGCCGCCTGGTGGACGACGAGACCGCGCGCCCCCGACTCGCCCTGGCCGCGCTCGCGGCGGCGCGGGGCGGGGCGGTCTACCCGAAGGCACTGCACAACGCCCTGTCCCTCTTGGACGACTCGACCGGCGGCACGCCGCAGCACCGGGTGGCCGAGGCGGCGGTGCTGCTGGCCGCCGCCGTGGAGCAGGTGCTGTGGAGCGGTGGCGTCGACGCGCGGGACAACCTGGAACTGGTCCTGTCCGAGGTCGTGGACGACGCGTCAGGCGACGAGCTGGGCATCCGGCCGTGGAAGGAGCTCGGGGAGGCGGTCCACCGGTACGCCGTCGACTCGTACGCGATCCCGGTGCCGATCGAGGCGATCAGGCTGGAACTGGCCCGCCGGCAGGACTTCGACACCCGGGACCGGGCGTGGGCCCGACTGCGCACCACGCTCGACCGAGCCGAGCACACCCACTTCGAGAACACCGCCAGCCTCCGCACCCACCTGCACCTGTTCAACGGCGCGGACGGTGTGTTCACCCGGCTCAAGGACGTGGTGGCCGAACGGCGCACCGCCTCGCTGTCGCTGTGGGTCGCCGATCCCGCGTTGCGCGACGTCGGTGCGCTCATCGACGCGGCGGCGGCGGTCGCGGCACCCGGTGTCGAACCGATGTACGGCACCTACCGCAAGCGGTACACCAAGCTGCTGGAGAGCGTGATCAGGGAAGCGCGGGCGGTCGTGGTGGGGCTGGCGGACTTCGCCGACGACGGTGGTCCCGACATCGAGACGGCCCGCCTGCTGGAGGTGGCGCGCCCGCTGGCCGAGGCGGTGGCCCGGGGCCGCGCCGACCTGGTCGCGCAGGCGGACAACTCGGCCGAGGTGGAGGCCGGGTTCCTGGTCACCGTCGCAGAGTCCTTCGACGAGCTGGCCGCGTGGGCGGAGAAGGAGGCCGGCCGTGTCTGACGACCTGCTGTTGGACGTGCTCGCCGAGTGGCCGCAGCGCTGGCGCTACCCGGCGCTGGCCAACGACGCGGCGGCCGGGGTGCTGGACGTGGACGCCGCCACCCGGTACGTACTCGGGGGCCTGGCCCGGCCGCGCACGCCCGGTGAGAGCCTCGGGGACCTGGTCGGCGAAGGGCGCTTCGAGCAGGCCGAGATCCTGCTCATCGAGTTGCTCGACGTCGAGTCGCCCCAGGACGACGCCGCCTGGCTGAGCGCCGCGGAGTGGTCGGCCGCTGAAAGGGACCTGGCCCAGGCCAGGGACGCTGCCGTGGCGGAGGTGTCCCGCGCGTGGTCGGTCCTGGCGGTCCGGGCCAGGTCGGTCGACGTGGGGCTGCCCGCGGAAGCCGTCGTGCTCGACCTGGCGCGGCGGTCCCTGCCGGAGGCCCGTGACCTCGTCGCGTGGCACCGCGGGGAAGTCACGACCGCTGAAGACGACCTGGGCGAGCAGATCGGGACCAGGCTCGTCGACGCGCTGGCGGGCGCCGGCCGTGAGCCCGCCGTCCGGTCGTGGGAGAAGGCGGTGCGGGACTGCCTGCGGGCGGGCGAGTTCCGGGTGGCGGACCGCCTGGTGTCCGACGGCCCGCACGGCACCGCGGAGGCGGGTCCCCGGGCGGTGCCCCGGCCGCCGCTGACCTGGCCGTGGCCCAACCACCCGGTGCCGGAGGTGCTGGGCTGGTACGGCGACCCGTGGGCCATGCCGGGGCCGGACTTCGCCCGGTTCCGCGTCGAACCGGCCGAGGATGCTCGCGCGTTCGAGCTGATCGGGCACATCGCCCGGATCACCGAGAGCCCGGACGCGCTGTCGGTGCGCGACTTCGCCACGTCCCTCGCCGCGGTGCTGGGCGAGACGGTCGCGCTGGAGGTGGAGGAAGTCGACGGCAAGGCAGGTTTCCGGACCACGCTGTTCGGGCTCTCCGACCCCAGGCTGCCGAACCTGCCGATGCTGGGCTCACGCGGTGTGGCGCTCTGGGTCGGCGACGAGCGGGCCGGCGCCGACGGTTCGCCGCCGGAGAGCGTCGAGCCGGTCATCTGGTTCCGGCCCGTCCTGGTCGCGCCCCCGGACGGCAGGCCGGAGATCACCACCCTGGACATCGCGACGCTGCTGCGGGTGATCGCGCCGGACGGCAGGCCGGTGGTGGCGCTGCCGGCCGAGCGGCGGATCAACCTGCTCCGGCTGCTGGTGCCGCGCCTCGCGCCGTCGGTCGTTCTCGGGCACGTGCCCACCGCGCTGGGGCGCGGTGCGTCGCCGCGCGACTCGTTGGCGTGGTTGTTCGACCTGTTCGGGTTGCTGCCCGATGGCCCGGTGCTCGACTCGTTGCTGCACGACAGCGACGAGCACCCCATCGTGCTCGGGCGGCTGCTCGCGGCCGTGCTGCGGCACCGCCCCCGGGACGGCCGCGTCGGCCTGGACGAGCTGGCGGTCGCCCGCACCGCCGAAGTCCGGTCGGACGCCCGGTCCCGCGTCCTCGACGCGCTCGCCGACCAGCCAGCGGCCAAGGCCGTGCTCATGCTGGTGCTGTGGCGGTTCGACGGTGACGAGCGCGTCCACGTCGACCAGTTGGTGGACGGCGGCGGGACGGCAGAGCTGCCGCCGGACACCACGTCGTGGCTGCGTGACCGGCTCCCGGTGGACAAGGCGCTGGACACGCTCGCCGCGCACGGGTTGGTGCGCCCGCTCGGGGACGGCGCGTTCGCGCTGCCCGGTCCGGGGGTGCGCGACCTGCTGCGCGGCGTCAACGGGCCGCATGGGCTGCGCGACGACCTGGTCGCCGCGTTGGACGAGGCCGCCGAGCGGCTCAGGCAGGCCAGGCTGGCCAACTCCGCCCTGATCGCCGAACGGGTCATCCGGCTCATCGGCCACCGGGTGGACAACGACGTCATCGCCATGGTCGGCTTCCTCGACCGCGCCCACGCGGCGACCACCGACCCCGATGTGGCGGCGTTGATCGGCAGCGCGATCGAGCGCGTGGGCACGTTCGGCGGCGGGACCTACGTGGCTGCCTACGAATCGGCGCTGGCCCAGCCCGAGGCGGTGGAGGTGCACGACCTCGTTCGCACGGTCATCGGCGACGTCGAGTGGCACCTGTCCCCCGGCACGAGGCTCGCCGACGTCTCGGAGGACAGCGTGTCGGTAATGGTATGGACCAACCGTTACATCATGCAGGAGAACCTGCGGAACCTGGTGCTCAACGCGTCACGCGCGCTCGGCGACCGGACGTCTTCCGCCGGTGGACTGGTGGCCGTCGACATCCGCCGACCGGCCGCGGGCGACCCGGACGTCCCCGCGGGCATGCGCTCGCCGTGCGTGGTCGTCGAGGTCAACGACAACGGGCCGGGGTTCCGGCCGGAACAGCTGGTGCTCTACCGCGGAATCGTCGAGCAGGGTGCCGCGGCGCGCGTTCCCGGGTCGGGCGCCCGGCACGGGATCGGCATTCGGCAGGCCGTGGCCTGGCTCGCCGACTACGACGGCCGACTGGACCTGCCGGACAGGTCGGCCCGGTTCGGCGGCGGCTGCGTCAGAATCTGGCTCCCGGTCTACCAGGACCCCAGTTCCGGTGGAACCTCATGACCTCCGCCTGCACCGCGTCCACGTCCAGCGCCCCGGAACGCAACTTGAGGCGCAACGCCTCCGCCTCCCGACCGCACTTCTCCACGCTGTCGTGCCGCGTGCCGCGCCCACCGGTGAACAACGAGTCGCTCTTCACGTGGTACTCGTCGCAGTCGATCCACAGGGTCAGCCGGTTCACCCGGCTGCGGTCGTTCGCGGCGACCAACTCCCGGGCGGCGTGCAGCAAGTCCCGACCGTTGAGCCGGCCCGCCGAGTTCTTCTGCACGATGTCGACCAGCCGGTATTTGACCCGCATGTCGCCCTGGTCGTGGTAGCGGGGTGGCACGGCCACGCTCATCAGGGCCACCGGGATCTCGGTGTGCTTGCGGAGGTGTTCGGCGATCACGGTGGTGCCGTAGCCGTCGGAGAGGTCGTCGGTGAGGTGGAGGTCGACCAGGGCGCCGTCCACGGCAAGGTTGTCGCAAACGTCGTTCCACTCCGCCAACGAGCCCACCGGAAGGACGTCGAACTCGGAGTCCAGGACGGCCCTGATGTCGGCCATGATCTGGTCCTCCACGACCAGCAGCCGGGGTCTGAGCCGGCTGCGCCGAGACGCCGTCGAACGCACGGCCGCGAGCTCGGGCAGCGCCGGGAACAGCGACGCGAAGCGCACGGCCTCGACCGACGCGTTCAACTCGGGGTGGCGCAGGAGGCGGTCGATCAGCTCGGCGCGAGCTCCGACGACCCGTTCCCACGGGCCACGCAGTCGACTGCCCCACTCGATCGCCGGGTCATCGCGCCACAGCCGCATCAACCCGTCCAGCTCGGCGATCCCGGCTTCGGCGGACAGTGCGGCGACACCGCGGACGAACACCTCCGCGTCGATCGACTCGACCGACTCCGGGACGAGCAGGTAGTGGTTCCGCCCCTGCCGCGGTTCCCGATGGATCGCGATCCCGCACTTGTTGCGGAGGTCGGAGATGCGGCGGTGGAGCGCTTCGTCGGTGACGCCGGCCCCCGGCAGCAGGTACACGAGTTCGTCCTTGGTGATTCCGTGTTCCCCGCTGAGCGCGACCAGCGCGAGCACCTGGGCTCGTGCCTTGGTGAACTCCGGAACCGGCACGCCGCCCCGGTCCGCTGCCACCGCTCCGAGCAGTCGGATCGCGACCGGGGGGTCCTTGTCGACAGCGCGTGACAGCACCGAGCCAGGATAGCCACTGCCTGACACGAACGGCTGCGTCCGTCCAGATGACGGCACCCGGAACGATTATTGCGGACGACTTGGTTTCCGTGTGCGGGTTGGGTACGCGGCTCGTTCGTCGGCATGCCGAGGGCTCCTGCGGCAGGGTTCCGTCCGACTCCGCGACGGGGCCCGCATTCGCGCTTCACGCAGTCCCGCTGTGCCGCCGCGCACGTCTCCCGACTCAGCGGCCGCGCGAGCAGTACCGGTATCGGCTGTCAGGCGGGCGCGACGACGGTGGAGTCGTTCGACACCGCCCGGCCCTTGCGGTCGGTACGGCGTGTTCGACCGGGTTGCGAATGTCCCGGAAACCGAACACCGATTTCACGTCACGAGGGCGAGGCCTTGACGACAGCCGGCGCGGAGCCCATGCGGGGTGCGGTGGTCGAGTGGCGAATGCGTTCCCTTGCCAGGAGGGCGAATTCATCACCCCGATTCGGCGACGCGGCGGAGCAACCGGGGTTTGAGGTCGCCGGCGAGCGCTTTGATGGACAGCTCGGCGATGGCCCGGTTCACGGGCCGGTTATGAGGTCGGGTTCGGTCACCAGCATCATGACGGCCGTCTCGGTCGACGGGCCCACGTCGTCCAGACGTGCCGCGATCGCTTCGAGGTCGTCCCACCGCAGCGCCGTCTCGTCCCGGTGCAACTCGTCGGCGTGCTCGCTCATGAGCGAGCTCACCCACGGCACGGACAGCTTGATCCCCGTCAGCTCGGAGCGTGCTGTCATGCGTACCCCGCGGTCCGGGTCGCGCAAGGCGAGCGCCGGCAGCTCGGCGAACCCCCTGGATCCAGTTCGGTCCCGAAGCTCGCCGCCAGGCCGATGACCGCCACGCGCCGTGACTCGGCGTTGGGCGATGCCGGCGACGCCATGAGTTCCTTCCTGGCTTCATCGGTGCCTGTCCACCCGGGCATCCGGGCGAACGGCAGCGACCCGGGGTTCCGGCGGTACGCTTCGCGCAGCACGCGCACGTCTTCGACCGGCAGGTCTCGTACCACCAGCCGGTCTGGGGCCTCCACCGGGAGCCCGTTGGCGATCCGCTCGCGAATCGCCTGCACCGCCTGCTCAGGTGCCACCTGGTGCAGCGCCGCCGCTCCGGCGGCATTCCTCCGGTGCGCGACCACCGCGCGCACCGGAGGACTTGTTCCGCTCGAGGAGTCATCGTCGCTGGTAGAAGCGAGGGATTCAGCGTGTTGAGAGCACGGCCGGGTGATCGTGTCCCTGCTGGACAGGGTCACTCGGAAGCTGCTGTCCCCCCTCCGGCGCTGCTGCGCAGCGAGGCCGCGAAGGACGCCGGACCTCGCCGACCTGCGGAGGATCGTGCGTGGATCATCCGGGGGGCGCAGGTGGCGGGACGTGAGGCGGTTCGCCGTCAGAGGAGTGACGGCAGCACGTGCTCCTCGGTGACCATCAGGCCCGTGGTGGTCATGGTCTTGGCCAGGTCGGGATCCCAGGTGGCCTCCGCGGGGCCGTTGTTCAACGTCGGCAGTTCGACGCCGCGGGCGATCAGGGTGGTGACGGCCTCGCGGTAGTCGTTCGCCGACATGCGCCACGCCGTGCCGCCGGTCCAGGCGAGGATGTCGTTGGTCGCGCGGACGCCGTCCGGTGTGAAGTCGTTGTGGCAGCGGACCGCCTTGCCGCCGAGGTGGTGCTTGGCCTGTGCGGTGAGGCCGTTCGGGAGCACCATCAACGGGCCGGGCACGCCGGATTCGAGCAGGCGTGGGCTGCGGACAACGGTGATCTCCGGGGTCTGGAGGGTGTCGTTCAGCGTCAGGTAGCCCTGGGAGGTCAGCACCGGGTCGCTGTAGGCGTCCTTGAGGATTCCCGCCTGCTCCCAGGTCGTGCCCATGAGTTCGAGCGCCTTGCCCACGATGCGGGCGAGCGGCCGTCCGTCGTCGAGGTCGTTGCCGGCCAAGGCGAACCGGGTCGTCGTCGGCCCGAGCCTGCCGAGTACCCAGGCCGCCTGGTTGGCGAGCATCGGCAACGCCGGTTGTGGGATCTTGCCGTACCGGCGCACGTGCGCGATCCACGGTGCGGCCCACCGTTCGTGCAGCAGGTTGTGCTGACGCAGTGCGAACTTCAGCACGGCGTCGGCTGTCGAGGCCTCCTCGGCCGTGGACATGCCGATCGGCCTGCCGTGCAACGCTTCCAGCACCTCGGTCAGCGTGCTGCCGTGCGCACGGACGTGCTCGTCCAGACGCGCCAGGGAGATCTGCCGGCGGGCCGGGTGCGCGACCGGCTTGCGCAACAGTTCGGTGAGCGCCGCGGCGGTCCTCTCGTCCTCGACGCGAATGCCGAACGCAGACCGGCCGCCACCCTCCAGGGTCTCGCGGGCCAGCCGCCACAGCTCGGCGAGTTCAGGTTGGTCCCAGTGCACCGTCCGAGCCTATCGCGCTGTCGACGCAAAACCGCCCGTCGGACAACGCTTCTGCACTCAGTCGAAGAAGCGCTGTTCGATGAACTCCAACTCTGCGACAGTTCCGAGCGCTTCACGCCAGTGATCTCCACGCGGCGTCGAGTAGACGCCGAAGATCAGCGTATAGCGCTCCAGTTCCGGGTACAGGACTTCACCGTCATCTTCCGGGATATCGTTTCGGACGATGATCAAATTCTCATCCCCGTCACCCTCCGCCCGATAGTAGTCTCCGCCAGAATAGCTGCTGCAGTGCAAGTGGAAGGGAATTTCGAGTACATCTTCGAGTCGCAGTCTGAGCTCGTCGAGACTAACGACACTCGTTCCGTACACCACATTGTTCAACATCACGACCTCGGGACCCTGATGCTGGGAGCCCTGCTCACAGCCGCCTCCAATGAATTGTAGATCATGAAGTTGACCGGACGTCCGACTTCCGCACTGAGCTCCTTCCGCATGTCCCACAACCCGAGGGCCCGTAGTGCTGCAGGAGTCTTGTCGTCCAGGGGACCCGTCCTGGTACCGCCGCTGCGCAGTCCGACACCGGCGGTCTTCGCGGCCTGTACCAGGCCGTTGCTGACCAGCGCGACGTCGAAGTCGCTACGTTTCGGGCCGCCGTCGAACGGCGCGCCCTTCTTGAAGCTGACACCGGTCACCGCGCTGCCGTGAAGGACGGCTTCTACATCACCATAGCCGGCCGCGTCCAACTTCCCGTACAAGCTGGTCCCGAATGCCTCGAACTCCTCACTCGAATCGAACCCGTGCGGGACACGGCACCCGACGTCTTCATTGTGCGTCAGTATCGCGGTGGTCCCGGCAAGCACGTAGTAGGTGTGCAGGCCGTCAACGGTCAGGTTGTGGACCTCGCGGTCCAGGGAGAAGACGCGGGTGGTGGTGACCGTGGCCGGGCGGTGGTCTGCCGTTTCGAATGTGTAGCCAGGCTTAAGGTCTTCGGCATTGACCCAGTTCTGCAGCGACTCGACCCAGAACGGGTGTTCGTCGGTCGCGACGATGTCACCTTCGCCGCCGTCCACCGCAATCGAGATCTCGTACAGCAGGCGCTCGGCCTGGTGAGAACGGGTGTCGGTGACGGTCCGCGGGCCGGTCTCGCCGGTGGTCGGGTCAGTGGCCAGAACCGAGTCGCCGACGCGCGCGTCGCGAATCGGCTTACGTGATCCGTCCGCCATCAGGACCGGGGTTTCGCCGGAGAAACTGTTGCGGTCGAGAGACATCGGGCAACTGCCGTTGGCCTCGCCGCGCGAGTTGTCACCCGCGTCGCGGGCGGCGCCGTTGCCGCGCTTGCGACCTGGCCCGAACAGCGAGAGCGCGTCGCCGAGGCCGGGTACCTGGCTGTTGGCGAAGTCGGAGACGGCCTGTTCGCCGACGGCCTGGATGATGTTGACGCCGGGTTTGACGATGGTGGCCTTGACGGTTTCCCAGACCTTGTTGACGTCCTGCACGTTGGCCGTGACGGTGGAGACCCGGCTCGCCGGCAGGTTGGCCGCCGACGACACCAGGTCCTTCGTGGCGATTTTCGGCTTCAGTGCGGCTTGCAGGACCGGCATCGGGTTGTTCTTGGCGGCGTCGGCGATCGCGGCCTGGGCGCGTCTGGTCACCGCTTCCATCGCGGCACGGCGGGCTGCAGCGGCGGCGGCTGCTGCTGCTGCGGCTGCGGCTCGTTTAGCGGCGGCTTGGGCTGCCTCACGGGCTGCGGTCGAGGAGTAGCCGCCTACGCTGCGGCGTGACCAGCCTGCCGCCTCGTCGCCGTAGCGGTGTCCTCCTGAGGCGGCTTCGTCGCCGTAACGGCGGGCGTTGGACCCCGACCTGCTTCCGCGACGACCGCCGGAGGCCACGTCGTCACCGGAGCGTCGCGCGGCCGAACCACCGCGTCGACCGGACTTGCGGGCCGCGCCTGCGAGGTCGTCTCCGCGCTTGGCGAGGTGCTTGGCGCCCTTGTAGAGGTACTTCGCGCCCTTGAGGAGTTTGCCGCCGGGGATGAAGTTGGATGCGACCCACAAGGCGTTGCCCAAGCTGGGGTCGCGGGCGAATCTGATGATGTCGCCGACGGGTGAGACTTCCTTGACGACCGTCAGCGCGACGGAGCCGATCTTCTTCCAGCTGGGCCAGTGGCCGTCGGGGTCGATCAGGTCGAGTGGTCGGCCCGCGCCGTACGTGTAGCGGTTGAACAGGGTGGAGGTGCCGGACGGGGCCGAGACGGTGTCGCGTGAGACGAACCCGCCGGTGCCCGGCTGGTACCAGCGGGCACCCATGTTGACTTGTTCGGTGTCCGGGTCGGTCCAGTCGCCTTGGAACCCGACCTGGCGCGCGGTGCCGGTGGTGGCGGTGGTGGTGCCGAACGGGTCGAACGCGGCGGAGTCGGCCATGCCCGTGGTGGTCGTCGGGTCCATGCCGCCGACGACGTCGCCGTGCTTGTCCGACACGGTCAGCCGCTTGACGCCGCCGGAGGCGATGGAGATCAGTTCGCCGGACGCGTCACGGCCGTAGGTGCTGTCGCCGTCGGATGCCGGGTCGATGTCGAATCCGGCGTAGGCGAACGACTTCGCGCCCCTCGACATGAGTCGGTCGGCGCCGTCGTAGGCGTAGGTGGTCGCACCGACCTGGATGAGCCGGTCGAAGGCGTCGAAGGAGAACTTCTCCTCGAACCCCGACGAGGTGCGCGAGGCCATCGAGCCGCGCGGCGTGTGCTTGTAGGTGTAGTCGCCGTCGGACAGCAGCCGGTTGCGCTCGTCGTAGGTGGCTGTCTTCGCGCCGTTCTGGGTGCGGTTGCCGGACGCGTCCCACGCGTAGTCGGTGGTTCGCCCGTCGACCGTCCAGGACTTGAGGCGGTTGGCGTGGTCGTAGGTGTAGCTGTTGTCGCCGGCACCCGCGTACCCGGAGGTGATCTTGCGGGTGAGGCGGTCGTTGTTGTCGTACTCGTAGGCCAGCGAGGACACAGTCACGCCGCCGACATCCTTGATGACGTCGGTCTTCTCCCGTCCGAGCGGGTCGTAGTCGAACGTGCGCGTCCGTCCGGTGCCGTACTGCACGCTCCGGAGCTGCCCGGCCTCGTTGTAGCCGTAGGTCAGGCCGACCCCCGTGACGCCGTCGGTGACGGTCTTGAGCCTGCCCTTGTCATAGCCGAACGCGGTGGTCCCGGCGGCGTCGGCGCGGCTGGCGATGCGGCCGTTCGCGTCGTAGGAGTACGACGAGGTGCCGGATGGGCCGGTGGCCGACAGCAGGGCGCCGCGGTCGTTGTAGTCGTAGGCGTTGCGCCCACCCGGCGCGTCGATCTCCCTGACCCGCCCGAGTTCGTCGTAGACGTGGACGCGTTCGGCGGTCGCAGTTTCCGCGCCCGCGCCAGTCTCCTTCTTCAACCGGTTCAACGCGTCGTACTCGCGGTCGCGCACCACCCCGCCGGGGGCGGTCAGCCTGGTGTTGTTGCCCGCCGTGTCGTACACAGCGGTCCAGGTGCGGTCGGTGGCGTTCGGGTGTGCCGCGGTGGAGGGTTCGACCACGGACTCGGGCAGTGACCAGGCGTTGTAGGTGGTGGTGAACTTGTTGCCGCGGCCGTCGGTGTAGCGGGTGCGGTTGCCGCGTGCGTCGTAGCCGAACGACGTGGTGATCGACTCGGTGTCGGTGACCGGTTCGACCTGCTGGGTGAGCCTGCTCAACGCGTCGTAGGTGTAGCGGGTGGTGTGGTTGAGCGGGTCGGTGGCGGTGAGGGTGTTGCCCGCGGCGTCGTGGGTGTAGGTGGTGCGGCGCTGGATGGCGTTCTGTCCGTCCAGGTTGAACGAGCCGGTGAGCCGCCCGGCGGCGTCCAGGCGCAGGTAGTCGGTGCGGCCCAGCGGGTCGCGTTGCCAGACCGGTCGACCCAGGCCGTCGTAGCCGTACTGCATGACCACGCCCGCCGGTTCGGTGGCGCTGGTGCGTTGTCCCAGGGCGTCGTAGCCGAAGGTGGTCGCGTCGCCCGACGGTGAGGTGGCCTTGACCAGTTCGCCGGCGTCGTTGTGGTCGAGCGTCGTTGTGTGGGCTGCGGCGGTGGGTTTGCGCTCCAGCACCGTGCTGGTGACCTGGCGGGCGAGTGCGTCGTAGGTCGCCTCGCTGCGCGCTCCGGTCGGGTCGGTGATCGACAGCTGTTCACCGGTGTGGGTGTAGGTGTAACGCCACACGCCGCCGGCCGCGGTCGGGGCATCGGCCTTGGGGTCCCGCCGTTCGACGAGCCTGCCGAGTTGGTCGTAGCGCAACCGGGTGATCGCGCCCCGTTCGTCGGTGGTCTCGACGGCGTTGCCGGCCGGGTCGTAGGTGGTCGTGATGGTGCCCTTGATCGCTTGGGAGGCGCCGGGCGGGGTGTAGTCGGGGCTCTCGGTGCGGACCGGGCGGCCGACCTTGTCGTAGAACAGCCGGGTGACCTGGCCATTCTCGTCCTTGACGGCGGTTTGGTCGCCGAAGGTGTCGAACCCGATCAGGGTTTCGGGACGTGCCGTGGTCGGTGTGCCGCCGCCGGTTTCCACCGACACGGCGGGCAGCGTCACCGCGACCTGCCGCTCGCTCTCGTCGTAGCGGTACTCGGTGGTGAACGCCGCGGGGTTGGCGCCGGTGACGTTGCCGCGCGGGTCGGTCTCGGCGACGAGCAGGCCGCGCTTGTCGTAGCGGCGCGTGGTGGTCAGCGGCGTGGTTCCGAGCTGGATGCTCTCGCTGGTCTGGTTGCCGACGTTGTCGTACCCGTAGTCGACGACCGAGCTCGCCGTGGTCTGCAGGCCGGGTGTGTTGGAGCCGTTGCCGGAGCGGGCGATCTGGGTGACGTTGCCGTTGGCGTCGTAGCGGTAGGCGGTGCGTCGGACCAGGCCGGTCGGGTCGGCGAGTTCCTCGGTGATGCGGCCGACCGCGTCGTACGTGTACTGGGTGATCCTGCCGCCGGGGCCCGTGTGCTTGACGAGGTTCCCCGCGCCGTCGTAAGCGTTCTGCTCCAGCAGGACCTTGCGCGGTGCACCGCCGGGCACCGGCACCTCAGCGTGCACGCGGAACACCACGCCGTTGGGCGTGTATTCGTAGAGGGTCTTGCGGCCCATGGCGTCGACGTGCCGGATGAGCCTGCCGCCGAGGTCGTAAGTGTTGGACTCCAGCACCAGCAGCGTGCCGGGATCGGCCTGCTCGCCGGTGCCCTGGCCGCCGGAGACCGGTTTGCCGTGCCAGCCGCGCAGCCTCACCTCGGCGATCATGTTGCGGGCGGTGTAGGCGTATTCGATGCGCGTGCCGATCGCGTCGACGACCTGGGTTCGGTTGCCGAACACGTCGTAGGCGTAGCTGGTCTTGGAACCCTCGGCGTCGGTGACGGAGTCCTGCCGACCGCGGTCGTCGTAGGTGTAGGTGACGGTGCGCGTCGAGTCACCGCCGGCGAGGCCGGAGACCTCGACCTTCTCCGGCAGGCTGTCGGCGTTGTAGGTCGTCTTGGTGAACCTGGTGTGCCGGATCGCGTCGACGGCGTTGGTGACTGGGGCGTCGGTGACCTCCACGAGCCTGTTCAGCTCGTCGTAGCCGTACTTCGTCTCCAGCCCCTGGGAGTGGGTGTCGGAGAACTCGGTCTCCGCGACTCTGCGGCCCAGCAGGTCGTAGCGGTACTTGGTGACCAGGCCCTCGGCCTCGGTATCGGTGCGGCCGGGCTCGGTGGTGGAGGCCAGGTCGCCGTTGGTGAAGTACCGGTAGGTGGTCTGCTTGCCGCGCGCGTCCTTGGTCCATTTCAGCAGTCCGGCGGGCTCGTTGCCGCCGCCTTCCGCGGCGGTGGTGCCGTCGGTGTAGCCGTGGGTGACGGTGGTGCCGTCGGGCATCGTCTGCTTGAGCAGCTCGCCGCGTGCGTCGTACTCCATCGACGTCAGGTAGCGGTTGTCGGTCGGACCGGTGGAACGGCCGTCGCGGGCGGTGAGCTGCTTGTCGATGCGCGGATCGGTGTCGTTGGCCTTGCCCGGTGCGGGCTGGTGGTAGGTGAAGTGCTCGGTGTCGCACACCCCGGGTTCGCGGCAGGTCTTGCGGGAGATCACGTTGCCGCGGGCGTCGTTGCGCAGCTCGACCTGGTGGCCGTTCTCGTCGGTGATGGTCTGCTGGAACCCGGCCGCGTCGTAGCCGAAGGTGCGCACGCCGACGCCCTGCACCGGGCCGCCCTGCCAGTCCGGGTTGCTCACCCCCGTACCGCCGCAATAGGCGGGCGTGCCGTCCGGATTCGTCGTCGTGTCGGTGCACGGCGGCGCGGTGGACGGGGTGGTCGGCACGACCGACGGGTCGGGGCGGTCCTCCAGCCGCACACCGGTGCCCAGCGGCGCGACGAACCTGATGATCCGACCGCGTATCGGGTCGTAGTCGAAGAAGTGCGACCGGTCGCCGGGGTCGGTGACCTGGACGGTGCGCACCAGGTTGCGGACCGTACGGCCCTGCGCGTCCTGCTTCTCGGTGCCGCTGACCTGCGGCGCACCCAGCTTCCAGTGCCCGCCGTCGACGTCGGTGTAGTCGCGGACGCGGTCGTTGGTGGTGTCGTAGGCCAACTCGGCGGCTACCCGGCCGCTGGGCATGGTGACCTTCGTGAGCTGGTCGGAGTGCTCACGCGCCCGGTAGTGGGCGCGAGCCGCTTCCTCGCCCAGCGGGTGCTGGTAGATCGCGACCTCGTCGATCTCCCCGGCGAAGTGCTTGCGGCCCGCGCCGGGCCACCAGCCGACCGGCTCCCAGGCCGCCGGGCCGACCGCGTGGGCCGCGCCGATCTGCCCGTGGTTGAACGGGCTGTTGTCGATCTCGCCCTCGGTGGTGCCGACCTTGGCGCCGTCCAGGTACAGGGTCTGGGTGGCCAGCGAGCCGGACAGCACCACGTGGTGCCACCGTCCGTCGTTGACCGTGCCCGTGGTGGTGATCGGGGCGACGCGGCCGTGCCAGAACTGGCCGCGCAGCTTGCCGTCGCGGTCGACGTACAGGGCGGGGACGGCGCCGTTCTGTGCGCGGTCGAACGGTGCGGTCTGGAAGCCGATCAGCGGTCCGCCGGTGGTGGTCTTGAACCACAGCTCCACGGACAGGTCGCGGGACTTCTTGATCGCGCCGTCGGGCAGGGCCACGTAGGAACTGCTGCCGTTGAACGTGGTCGCGGTGTCCGGGCTGCCGTCCAGCGGGCCGGGCGTGCCGGGCGTGGTGCCGCGGTGCGCGCCCCAGTCCTTGGCGAGGTTGGTGGCTACCTGGCTGACCGCGTCGGCCGAGCCGGCGGGCTCGCCGAGTCGCCAGTAGGAGTCGGGCAGGGAGTCCAGGACGGCGGTTCGGTAGTGGGAGCCGTTGTCGTAGTCGTACCTGGTGCAGCCGCCCTTGGGGTCGCAGACCTCCGTCAGCCGGTCGCCGAGGTATTTGTAGACCCATCTGAACGGCGTGCCGCCGGTCGCCGGTGGGTCGGTGCGGACCTCGGTGACGTGGTTGCCGGTCCACGTGAAGTACAGCGTCCGGTTGGCGCTCGCGCGGCTCATCGCGCGCTTGACCTGACCATTGAGGCCGTAGTCCAGTTCCAGCATGCGACCGGCGTTGTCGTGGATCGTGATGAGCCGGCCGTCGAACTCGCGGAACGTGTAGACGGTGTTGGCCTTGTCCACCAGCACGTAGTTGCGGGCGGTGGTCGTGGTGTCCTGGTAGAAGGTGGCGAACCGGCCCGGCGGCGGGTCGAAGGTGCCGTCGGCGTTGCGGCCGAACCGGACCTGCTGGCCGTCGGGGTAGGTGACCACGACGTTGCCCGAGCCGTCCTGGTCGGGCATGACCCGCATGTCGTAGCGGGTGGACCAGCCCGCGCCGAACAGGTTGGTCTTGCGGGGGTCGAGGCTGTTGTAGGTCCGCGCGACGTTCAACTCCGGTCCCGTGACACCGAGCACGGCGTCGATCGCGGCGGTCGTGTAGTTGCCCACCTGCGGGTCGAAGTCCAGGTCACCCGCGCTGTAGGGCGCGCCACCCAGGTGCGAGGTGATCTCCGGCTGCGGCACGGCGGTCAGCAGCGCGCTGAACGGTAACGCCTCGCTGCGGGCGCCGCTCGGGTCGATCGCGAACGCCCGCCAGTGGTAGGTCTCGCTCCACTGCAACCGTCCCCTCGGCACCGTCCACGTCTTGCTCGCCACGCGAGGTCCGAGCGTGCAGCTGCCCAGCGCGGGGGTGCCGTCGGCGTTGCTGCCGCAGACCTCGAACTCGTAGCGGACCCCGGTGCCCGCGGGCGCGTCCACGTCGACCGCGTCCGCCCACAGCTGCGGGGTCAGCGTCGGCGCGGAGTGCCCGGCGGGCGGGTACTGCGCCTTGACGATCGGCGGGAGCTCGAACATCGTCAGCGACAGGCGCGCCGGCGGGATCTGCTCGTCGGTGAAGTAGGTGCCGTTGTGCACCATGCTGAAGTCGAGCAGGTAGTCGCCGGCGTTGGCGAAGCGGTAGACGGTCGCGTCGAGCGTCACCGTGTCGCCGGGTGGCACGTCACGTGGCAGCACCGCCGACACGCGTGAGTCGACCGCGCGCCCCTGTGCGGTGAACGCGCGGTAGGCCAGCTTGTAGGCCGCGGGCGTCCACGTCTGCGAGCCGCGGTTGGTCACCGCGATGCGCACCTTGCCGTCCTGCTGCCGGTGCACCGGCGGTTGCGGCACACCGCGTTCGATCCGGTAGGAGGCGTCGTAGGGGGTGTGGGTGACGAACAGCCGCGGCGGGTTCGCGGTGCCTACGCCGGTGAACTTCTTCCAGCTCCGGGTGGCTTTCACCGCCAGGCCGTTGTTGGTGCCGCCGCGCACCCAGCCCTGCACCAGGTCACGTCCTGCGGTGCCGAGGTCGACCATGTCCGGTGCCACCGGGCAGGCCGAGTGCGACTGGCCGAGCGCCACGTAGCCGTGCGCGAACGAGGCGCCGGCGATCGAGCCGCCGGTCGGTGGATGGCCCGTTCCCGAGGGAGACCAGGCGCCGGTGACCGGGTGCACCGTGATCGGCTCCGGGCGGCACGACGGCGCACTGAAGCTGGTCAGGTAGAGCTGCGCGCCGAAGATCCGGTGGTTGGACAGCGCAGGGTTGACCCCGTCGAACTTCAGGTACATCGCGCTGCCGTCGCCGACCAGCAGTTCCGGACCCCCGGTACGGGCGCCGCCCGACGTGACCACGGCGGCACTGGCGGACGTGCCCTGCACCGACGGGTCCACCAACACCGGGTAGGTACGGCCGGCCTCGCGCAGCCACCCCGAGTCCAACGACATCTTCAACGCCTGGCCGCCGTTGTGCTCGACCAGTTGATAGCGCACGCCGTGGGACGTGGACGGGTTCTCGGGGCGGCTGTCGGTCATGAACCCCGCGGGGATCCGCAATCGCTTCCGACCGGAGGCGTCCACCAGGGACACCTCACCATCCACGATCCGGGCGGTGAGGTCCTTCAGCCGCAACGGGAACACCCAGTCGTGCGGTGCGTCGGGCGAGGCCAGCACGAGCGTTTCCTTGACGCCACCGGGTAGGACGTCCAAGCGCAGGTCCACACCCGCGGCCACGCCGGGGTAGGTGATCCGGCTGGCCTCGACCCGGGCAGGAGCGGGGGCCGTGCCCGCCAAGCCGAAGGACAGCTCGTGGTCGTCGGACAACCTCATGCGCACGAACGGTGATTCCGACGCCGTCGCGGCGAACCGGGTCTCTACCTGGTCGGCGGCGTTGTGCCACCCGCCACCGTCGGCGACGAGCGTGGTGTCGATCGGGTGCCAGGAACCGTCGGGGCGCTGGTAGTTGACCGCCGCCTGGCTGAACTCGGTGGTCTGGGTGCCATCGGTGTTGCGGAACGTGCGGGAATCGGCTTGGCGCAGTTCGGGATCTTCGCGGCTGCCGGCCGGGTCGAAGCCGGTCAGGCCCGACGGCGCCGCGAGTTCGTGCGCCTCATTGGGCGGCGGCTGTCCGGACGGGAACGTCGGCTGCGGGTACTTGGCCGATTCGGACACCGGCAACGCCCGGTTGACCGTGTCACCCTCGACCACACCGGCCTGCCCTTCGGCAGTTCCCCACGACTGGTCGGGCGCGAGCTCACCCGGGGCGAGGCCGTGGTGGCCGGCCGAGCCGAACCACGGCAGCGCGTCGACCACCCCGGGCGGGACCGTGCCCAGGAGCAGCACCAGCACCACGGCGACCGCGACCGCGAGCCGGGTACCCGACGGTGCGGCCGGGAATAAGCGGGCACGCCGAGCACTCCAGGCCACCATTGCGCATTCCCCCGGATCGGAATAGCGATACGCAACCACCCCCGTGGTCACATCCGTCCGAAACTTGCATACGCGGTACGACAAAGCAAGGAGCCGACCCAAAAGGCGTAGTCCACCGTTCCCGTGTTAACCGTATGGCCGATAACGGGCACCCGGAGCGACGGGGCACACCGCCACTCGGCGGGTGTCGGGTCAAAGCACTGACAACCGTCCCACCAGTGTCTACAGTCGTTGACCGGCTGTATGGACAGGGGATGAACCAGGGGGAACCACATGGCATCGGTCGGCGCAAGCCTGCGAAGAAGACTGCTCACCGCCGTGTTGGCGGGCACCGTCGCGTCAGCCGTCATGGTCGCGCCGACGACAGCGGCACAAGCCGCCGCGACGCTCACGTGCAATTCGGCGGTGAACGTCTTCGGGGTGACGATCACGGGCGACGTTTTCGTCTACCCGCACAATGAACCGGAAACCGGCACGGCGAATTGGGGACAGCGGCGCACCATCGGCTCGGGCTGGACCGGCGACCGCACGCTGGCCGGGCCCGACGGGGTGATGTACCGGATGGACGGCACCACCGGAGACCTGTACCGGTACCGGTGGAACGGCGCCGGCTGGGACGTCTGGAACGGTCGGTCCTACCGGAACACGAGCGGCGGCTGGACCCGTTACGCCCAGGCCGCGTACCGCAACCACGTCACCGTCGACGGGCGGGACAGGCTGTACTCCGTCACCGCCCAAGGGCACCTCCAGGTCCTCACCTGGACCGGCGACCACGCCACCGGCACGTGGGCACCGGCGAAAGTCCTGGACACCGGTTGGAACCAGTACAACCTCATCGTCGCAACCGACGACGGCGTGCTGTACGCGCGCACACCGGACGGCGGGTTGTTCCGCTTCCGCTGGAACGCCGCGTCCGAGCGGTTCACCCAGTACCGGACCCAGGTCGGGTGGGGTTGGAACACGTTCAACCGGATCTTCTCGCCCGGCGGCGACGTCCTCTACGCCTCGCGGGCGGACAACGGCGGCGAACTGCTCTGGTACCGCTACTACGAGGACACCGCCACCTGGGCGAACAGCGGCAAGGGAAAGATCATCGGCACCGGCTGGTACAGCGACCCGGACGTCGTCGCCGGCACCGACAACTGCCGGCTCTCCGGGTATCCCGTACCGTCGCGCCCCGCGGTGCCCCAACGATCCGACGCGCCCACGACGCCGGTGCAGGGCACCGACGGACTGGTCACCTTCTTCTACGTCAACTCCGCGGGCGGCCTCACCGCGGGCAAGCAGCGCTACCCGGGTGACTACGAGATCATCGAGTACCAGGTGATCGCCGACTACCACCAGTTCACCGGCGCACCGGGCGTCGGCGTCCGCGCGGACGGCAGGATCGAGGCGGTGGCCAACAGCCACGACGACGCCGCCTACCGCGGCCGGGTGCAGGGCGTCGCGAACGGATCCTGGGGCGCGATCACCGACATCACGGCGCACCACGGGTGGATGGCCGGCGACCCGGCGGTGGTCGCCGATGCCAACGGGACATTGGCCATCTACGCGGTCGACGACGCTGGAGCGCTGTGGCGCCGCACGCAGATCACGACCAACGGCGCCTACACCGCCTGGCGCAAGCTCGGCGGAAGCGGTCTCACCACGGATTTCACCCTGGTGCGCAACGGAACCGCACTGGACGTCGTGGCCCGCTTCGCCGACGGCGCGCTGCGCGCCGCCCGGTACTCCGGCGGCACGCTCGGCACGTGGCGCACCATCGGCGGCGACGCGACCGGCAAACCCGCTGCCGTCGCACACGGCAACGGGGACCTCCAGGTGTTCACCCGCACCACCGACGGAACGGTGCGCACCCAGCGCGAGACCGGCGGGGTGTTCCCCGGCGCCTGGCAGACCATCGGCGACCTCACCGCAACCGGCTCCCCCGCCGCGGTGCTGCGCGCTGGAGGTCTGATCGAACTGGCCGTGCGCGGCACCGACGGCCTCGTCCACCAGTCAAGCCAGGTCGCACCGGCCGGCGGCTTCAGCCCGTGGACCGTGCACTACTTCGAGGACGCCGCCACCGACCCCACCGGCCTGCTCCTCTCCACCGGCAGCCCGATCTTCACGTGGCGCTCGGCCGACGGCTCGATCCGCACCGTCTTCATCCCCGCCACCACACGGCAAACCGACACGGCTTCCCTCGCCTACGCAGGACGGGCGGCACGTCGATGACACCACCGAAGGGCAATCGAGCGGGAGCCGACATCGGAGGAACGGGGATGAGGCACATGTTCAGGCTCTTCATGACCGGGGTGCTGCTCAGCGCGGGGCTCATCGCGTTGTCCACACCCGCGTCGGCGGCGGTCGTGGTGCCGCCGGGGCAGGCAGGCAGCGCCTGCAGCGGCTACAGCCGCGTCACCGGCCACACCGAGTGGTACTGGCAGACCTGCGCGTGGGCCGACGACGACGAGGTGTACTTCACCGTCAACCTCGGCAACGCCGGCGACGTCGCCTGGTCCGTCGACACGATCTGGGTGGACTACACCCGTAGTGGTACGTCGATCACCTGCGCCGGCGGTGTCTGGAGCAACTTCGTCGTCCCCGCGCACTCCGTCAAATCCACCCCCACCGCCACGTGCGCCATCCCCCGCAGGAGCGCGGCGTACACGTCCGTCGGCCAGGTCTGGGAGTCGACCTACCACGTGGAACAGCACAGCCCCGTTCTCCAGGTCGAATAGGCCATCAACCGGAGCGGAACCCTGGCAGCCCGAAAAGGTACGCGGTCACAGTGCCCCAGGGCTGTCCACACACCGGACAACGGGAGCTATCACATGCAAGAGGTCGGCGCGAGCAAGCGCAGAAAACGATTCCCCGCCACCATCGTGGCGCTCACCGCCGCCTTGACCGGCACGACCGTCCCGGTGGCGCAGGCGGCCATCACGGCAGCGCTCACCTGCAACTCGGCGGCGAACATCTTCGGGGTGACCCAGGCGGGCAGCATCTTCCTCTACCCGCACAACGAACCGGAAACCGGTGTCGCCGACTGGGGGACGAAGCGCACCATCGGCACGGGGGGCTGGAACGGCGATCGCACGCTGGCGGGCCCCAACGGGGTGATCTACCGGCTGGACGGCACCACCGGTGACATCCTCCGGTACCGCTGGAACGGCACCGGCTGGGACACCTGGAACGGCGAGCAGTTCAGGGACGTGGGCGGCGGCTGGCGCCGCTACGTGCAGGCCGCATACCGCAACCACGTCACCGTCGACGGGCGGGACAGGCTGTACTCCGTCACCGCCGAGGGACACCTCCAGGCCTTCGCCTGGACCGGTGACCACGCCACCGGCACGTGGGCTCCCGCGAAGGTCCTGGACACCGGCTGGAACCAGTACGACCTCATCGTCGCCAGCGACGACGGCGTGCTGTACGCCCGCACCCCCGACGGCGACCTGTTCCGGTTCCGCTGGAACGCCGCCTCCGAACGGTTCACCCAGTACCGCGAACGGGTCGGCTCGAACTGGAACACCTTCACCCACGTCTTCTCCGCCGGCGGCGACGTCCTCTACGGAACGCGGACCGGCACCCAGGCACTGGTCTGGTACCGCTACCACGAGAACACCGCCACCTGGTCGGGCGGCAAGATCATCGGATCCGGCTGGGCTGATGAACTGGACATCGTCGCCGACACCAACGGCTGCCGCCTCACCGGATACCCGGTGCCGACCCGACCCTCCGTGCCACAACGACACGACGCCCCCACCACACCGGTACAAGGCACCGACGGCCTGGTGACGTTCTTCTACGTCAACTCCGCGGGCGGCCTCACCGCCGGCAAGCAGCGCTACCCGGGCGACTACGAGATCATCGAGTACCAGGTGATCGCCGACTACCACCAGTTCACCGGCGCACCGGGGGCGGGCGTGCGCGAGGACGGCAGGCTGGAAGCCCTGGCCAACAGCCACGACGACGCCGCCTACCGAGGCAGGGTGCAAAGCACCCCGAACGGCGCATGGGGGCCGATCACCGGCGTCACGGCACACCAGGGTTGGATGCTCAGCGACCCGGTGGTGGCGTCCGAAGCGGACAAGACGCTGACGGTGTACGCGGTCGACGACGCAGGCGCACTGTGGCGGCGCACCCAGGTCGCGCCCAACGGCACCTACCTGCCGTGGCGCAAGCTCGGCGGCGCCGACCTCACCGCGGACTTCACGTTGGTGCGCAACGGAACCGCGCTGGACATCGTGGCCCGATCCGGTGACGGCACGCTGCGCACCGCCCGGTACTCCGGCGGCACGCTCGGCACGTGGCGCACCATCGGCGGCGACACCACCGGCAAACCCGCAGCCGTGGCACACGCCAACGGAGACCTCCAGGTGTTCGCCCGCGCAACGGACGGAACCGTGCGCGCACAACGTGAATCCGGAGGTGTGTTCCCCGGCGCCTGGCAGAGCATCGGCAACGTCGCCGCCGCAGGCCCACCCGCCGCGGTACTGCGTGCCGGGGGCTTGGTCGAACTCGCGGTGCGCGGCACCGACGGCCTCGTCCACCAGTCAAGCCAGGTCGCACCGGCCGGCGGCTTCAGCCCGTGGACCGTGCACTACTTCGAGGACGCCGCCACCGACCCCACCGGCCTCCTGCTCACCACCGGCAGTCCGATCTTCACGTGGCGCTCGACCGACGGCTCGATCCGCACCGTGTTCATCCCTGCTTCCACGCAGCGGACCAACGCCACTCCCCCGGCGTACGCAGGTCGGACGACACGTCGATGACCACCGCCGACAGTGCCGACGAAAGAGGAATCCATGCTGAAGAAAGCGCCGGCGATCCTGATGGCCGCCTGTGCAACGGCCACGGCGGTCATCTTCGTCGCCGGCACGGCGAGCGCAGCCGAGACGAGCCGTCCGGCACCACTGGTCGCGGTCGACGCGGGGATCCCGGCGTCACCGAGGTGCTCCGGCACCGAGGGACACGGCAAGATCCTCTACCAGGTCTGCGTCCGGTACAACTGCGACAGCAACTCCTGCTTGCACCGCGGGTACCTCGGCCTGATCAACAACGCCACGAGCCCTCGTACGGTCACCTGGAGACTTGAGAGGGACATGGGTTCCCAGTGGATCCGCTGGGCCCCCGACGACTCCGGCGTGGCGACATTGGCCGCCGGCGAGCAGCGGACCGTCTTCTCCACCAACACTTACGAATCGACGTGCCCCATCACGACGAAGAGGCGGCTGATGATCTCCTACGACAGCTCCGGCTGGAGCCTTCCCATCGAGGTCAGCGACCTTCTGGCGTGCGTATAGCAGCACCTGTCGTGCATCACACATTTGTTTCGTGACCGAACACTTCGGGAGGCACAGCCATGCACCGACCGCCGGGCTCAACGGCACCGAGCCCATCCGAGCCGACGACTCCGCGGGTTCTCTCGTGAACGCGTCGGCGAAGACCACGCGTCGCCGCCTGCTCACCGCGGGAGCCGTCGCCGTGGGCTCGACGTTGCTGACGACGGGGCAGGCGTCCGCCGACGGCTACGGCTCCGGCGCCCTGGGCCCGTGGGAGAACCTGTCCAAGGCGATCTCGACCCTCACCCAGATCAGGCCAGTCCTGGACACCGACGGGCTGTTCATGTTCGGGGACAGCATCTCCGTCCAGGACGGCTACACCCTGGCCCAGCGACTGCACAGCCGGACCGGGGACGTCATCGCCGTGCACAACTGGTCCGGCCGCCCCACCGCACCGGCTGTCGACGCGCTGGCCCAGTGGTCTCAGACGTACGGACTACCGCGCCGGATCCTGATGGCCACCGGGTCGAACGACATCTTCACCCCGCCGGTGTTCGCCGCGCAGGTCGACCGCACGATGACCGTCGTCGGCCCGACCCGGACGGTCTACTGGGTCAACACCCAGGTCTCCCGGACCGGCCAACCCGCCGCCGTCCAGCTGGCCGACCAGCGCAACAGCGCCTGGATCAACCTCCAGCTGGCCGACGCCCAACGTCGCCACCCGAACCTGCGCGTCATCCGCTGGGCCGAGTTCCTCGCCGCGAAGCCGACCCGGCTCACGGCCTACCTCCGCGACGGCGTCCACACCACCGAGCCGCTGGGCCAGGACGCCCGCAACGAACTCATCGTCCAAGCCATCGAAGCGGGCTGAGACACGTGTGTCGGCATAACAGCGGGTTCGTGTTGAGAACCGCCCTCATCCTCCTGATTTCAGCCGTGTTCGCCGGGCTGCTTCTCCCCGCACAGGCAACCGCAGCGCCCGCGCCTGGAGTGCGTGCGAGCTACGCGAACCCGGTTCGCGTCAACGGCCGGGTCGACGCGCAGGCCACGGTCGCGCGGCTGCGAGAGATGAACGCGAACACCTACGCGTTCCTGGTCCACAACGAGAACGACTGGAACGACTTCGAGCCGTTCCTGCGCGAAGCCCAGACCGCGGGCCTGACCACGTGGGCCTACCTGGTGCCGCCGACCGAGTGCCCCGGCGTCGACGACACGTGCTCGACCTACCTGCCCCACAAGAAGGACTACCTGGCCTGGGCGCGAGCGATCGGCGCACTCGCCGACGAGTACGCGGTGCTCAAGGCGTGGGCGATGGACGACTTCTACTACAACAGGGCTTTCTTCACGCCGGCCTACACAGGCCAGATCCGCGCCGCCGCCGGCATCGACTTCTACCCGGTGGTCTACGTCCACCAGCTCACCGAGGCGTTCACGATCTCGTACGCCAATGTCATGGACAGCCTGATCCTGCCGTTCAACGACTCCCCGAACCGCAACACGGTGTGGACCGGATCGTTGCGCGGCCATCTCGACACCGCTGTCGCGCTGCTCGCGGCGAAGAGCAAGAAGCTCCTCCTGATGCCGTACGCGGCGACGCTGTCGGCCACCACGGTCACGCCGGACGTCGGCTACGTCCGCACGGTGACCGCGGTCGGCATCGAGTACGTGAAGGCGGGCAAGATCGCGGGTGTGGTGCAGTACGCACTGCCGCTCACCCCGGACCTTCCTCAGGCCGGGGACGTCTCGTTCGCGCACACCGGGCGCGGCGGGCTGGTCTTCACCGTGCACAGCAACACGGACACCCAAGCCGGCGATTTCGCGGCAGCCAGTACCGCAGTGCGGCTCGACCCTGGGTCCACATCCTGCTCGATGGTGTTGTGGCACCAGGACAACTGGGGCGACAACACACCTGGCTACCACATGAAGCAGGCGCTCATCGGGGGCACGAAGGTGTGGGAACGCGACATCGCCAGCGAGGGCACCGACTGGTACACGTCCTCACCACGCGACCTGACGCCATACCTGACCAACGGGGTGGGCACGCTGATGTTGCGGCTCTACGAGGCGAAGGGCGTCGCGAACTACCGGGTGCTCGTCCGGTTCGACGACATCCGACTCACGGGGTGCCACATCGCGAACCCCGACTTCGAAACCACCGGCGGTTGGACGATGACCAGGGGAAACGGACCAGTGTTCGGCGGTACCCACATCTCCGACCCGGTGTACTCGACGACGGTGCACAGCACCGTCGCGGCTCTCTACACGACCTGACACGCCCTGTGCCCCTCGAAAAGTCATCGTCGCAGGTCATTAGCCATGATCAGCGTCCTGGGCGACCGCGAGAGCTGATGTAGCTGCTGTACGAGCGCGAGGGCCCGCGCGTGGTCAGCCATCGATCCGAGGGTGCTGCGCTTCCCAGCGTGGACTGCGGATCACCAGCGACAGGCGGCAGGAGACCGCCACCGCGGTCGTCCGGCCGCACGAGGGCGCGCCAATCCTGCCGGGGATTGCGCCGCGGGGCCGACAACCCGTCCGGGCCGCCCTGGGCGAGGCCGAGCTGCGCGCGGGCCGGCACTCGCTGTTCGAACCGGGACGCCATGCTGGAGATTCCCCCCGTCGGCCCCGAGCAGGTACTGCGCTCCGCGCTGACGCTCAAGGGCCTGATGCACCACGACATCGGCGCGATCATGGCCGCCGCGACTACCGCCCCGCCCGAGGAGTTGGACGACCACCACCAGGATCACCGGTGGTGCCAGCCGCACGACACCGCGCCGTGAACCCTCAGCCGCCCTCAAACACCTCGAACGGCATCACCAAGCAGGGCGATACAGTCGCGCAGCAACCACGAGTCGCCTTCAGTCCAGCCTGAAGAGACGACCACTTGACCAACCGATATGTTGCAAACTCAACCCCCCAGAATTACCCAAATCATAACCTAAGCTGGGAAACAGTATCTCAGCAGGTGACGACGGTGCAGTTGAGCGCATTTCAGCGCAACTCACTCCGGTTCATCCAAGTTGGATTCTCTCAATTTCCTCCCGTCTTCCTCCCACAGCGAACTCATGTCGACCGCCATGACCCGTCGAACACACGTACGTTCATCACGTGAGCAGAATTCACGTTGACGACGGCACGGCCCCGCTACGACCGACTCGACGGGATTGAAGGTCTCCACGGATAGCTCCGCGACTGCACCACGAGAAGAACCCGGTGCCGTCAACACCTGGAACGCGACCGCGTCAGGCAGAACCTTCCTGCACTCGTGCTGCGACGCGGAATGCCCGGTACAGGGTGTGGCGGCCCTCCGGGATGGTCGCGCACAGTTCCAGCACCGCTTTGCGGCGGCCCATCCAGGTGAACGTCGGCGCCAGCAGCCGCGCCAGGTGCACCAGCCGCTTCGCGGACGCCTCCTTCAGGTGCGCCTCGTCCGACAACTCCGTCAGGCACTCCAGGGCGGCGCGACGGCTCTCCGGGTCTGTCACCGCGCGGGTCGCCAGTACCTTGAGCTGCTCCGAGTGGGACGCGGCCAGCTCGGTGGTCAGCGCGTAGGGGAAGTAACCGGTGATCCACATCGCCAGCGGCAGCGTGACCGGTGCCAGGCGGCGGTTCGCGGTCCACGACACGACGGCGTCCAACACCCGCGTGCGGTGTTCCCCGCTCTTCACGAGTTCCAGCACGGCGGCGACCACGGCGTTGCGCGGGGTCCACTTCGGCGACCGGGCGATCAGCTCCAGCCGGCGCAACGCCTCGGACAGCGGCCGGGCCTGCGACAGGTTGAGACTGAACCACACCGCAGTGGCCTGTTGGTAGGCCGTGCCCTCCGTCCAGGCCTCGACGGTCCGCGACACCAGGTCCCCGTACCGCTCGTCCAAGCGCGCCACGGCGGACGCCGCGAGGCTCTGGTGCGCGACCGCTCCGCGTCCCGCGAGGCTGTTCACGAGCTGGAGTGGCTCGTGCGCGGGGATCTCGGTCACGATGGTGATCACCGCACGCTGCACGGCGTCGGTGAACCGGGCGATCATGCCGCGCTCGCTCATCCACTGCCACAGCACGTCGTGCGCCAAGGGGTACTCACGCCACAGCCGGCGCAGCACCGCTCCCGCCCACCCCTGACGGGTGAAGTGGACCGTCTCCTCGCGCAAACCCGGGTAGTCCGGGTGATCGCGCACGGTCGTCGTCGCGGCGACCGCCGCCAACAAATCCTTCTTCGACAACGCGAACGCCCGGTGGCGCAGTGGTTCGCCGTCTTCGTGCCCGGCACGCCGCAGCGCCTCGTCCAGCAGCAACGCCCGCGCCATCACCTCGTCGTAGGGTTGGTTCTCCAGCAGCGCCACGGCGAAGGACAGCGCGAACTCCAACTCGGTGCGGTTCGCATTCGCCAGGTGCCTTTCCACGGCCTGCTCGACGTGCTCGCGCAGCGCGGTCAGGGCTCCTCGCAGATCGAGCCCTTCGTGCACCAGCACGGCCAACTCCGCAGCGCGCACCGCCTTCTCCGGTGACGCCTTGTCCTCCAGTCCGAGGTCTTCGGTGAGCACCCGCAGCGGGCCGTCGAAACCGGTCGGGCACCGTCGCCGCAATTCCGCACGGCTCACCTCATGAGCCGGCGGCGCGCTCAGCTCCACCACGTGGTCCGCGGCCTCGGGCGGGGCCTGCACCGGCGAGTCCAGCACGATCACGAGGTGGCACCCCACCGCCTTCACGAGCCTGGTGACCCGTTCGAATTCGGCCCGGTCGAACGGGCTGCGCGCCGACTCCCGCACGTCCCACACGTACCCCGTGCCGACAGCGAGGTGGTCGAACGTGCCCAGCGCCCGCTCCCGGTTGACCTCGGCGACCTGACTCGCCCCGACATCGAGCAGCAACCGCAACGAGGTGTACGAACGGCCGGTGCCCGGCCCGGTGAGCACGACGACACCACGCGCGTCCAGGACCCGCCGCGCAGCCGCGTACCCGCCGGGCGGTTCGAAGTACCGCCGCACGTCCTCCAACTCGGCCTGCGTGGCCCGCAGCACGACGAGCTTCGGTGTCCGGTCGATGTCGAACTGGACACCACCGTGGATCGTGCCCGCCTGGACGCCGGTGAACGTGCCGTCGGCCGAGTTCTCGACCGGGATCAACCGGAGTTCGTCAGGCACCTCGTCATCGCTCACAGGGTCGGATCGTGGCGATCCCACCTCGACCGAGTTCCGTCGAAATGCGGTTTACACCCGAATGTCGCAGTGACCGCCCACCGGACCGCCTCTCCGAGGACACTCCAGGGGACTGCAACGAGCGCGGCGTTGCGCGACCGAATTTCGGCGAGCACAACCCGGCGGCGGGGTGGCGGCATGACGGGCCCGCACCGGGCGTGGCGAGGATCACGGCAGGGCACGGGGGGTGCGGTGGTGTGAGGTGTCCGAGCCCGCCGGGCATCGAACCCTGTGCCGCCAGGGATGTTCGTCCGAGGGTCGGGCATCGGTGATGGGTGGAGGTCAGTCGGCGGTCGGATCGGGCCAGAGGTGCACGGTCCACTGCTCGCAGCGTGCCTCGTCGCCGAGGCTGGTGTCGATCAGGTCGGGCTGGCGGTGGGCGCGCAGCCGGTAGCTGCCCGGTGCGGGCAGTTCGACGGTGATGTCGCCGGGACTGGCGGTCGAGGCGGTCAGGACGAGCGAGCCGGTGTCGGTGCGCAGCGTGCCGCTGTAGGAGTGCCCGTCGATCCCGTCGGGGTGCGGTTCGGTGTCGTGCAGTGCGACGAGGACGTCGGCTTCGAGGTTGTGGTCGTCGGCGTGGAACAGGGCTCCCCCGTCGCCGCTCCGCCCGATCCAGCGCGAGTCGGTGGTGGGGTCGAGCAAGACGGGCGAGAAGTGGCCGGTGAAGTCGAACAGCACGAAGTGCGAGAACTCCACCGGCAGCCGTGCCCGCCAGGTGCGTCGCACGGTGGGGTGCCGCACGTCCATCGTCCACTCCTCGCCGCGTCGTGTTCCTCGGCAGGGCGACCCCGGCGAAGCTCCGCCGGCGGTTCGATCCGGCCGCCGGAGTTGTCGGGTCAGTCGCTGATCAGGACGTAGCAGGTGTCCTCTTCGAGGATGGACAAGCACACGAAGCTCCTGACGATGGCCTTGCTCTTGGTCGGGAAGTCGCCTACCAGGAGCTTCGCCGTGCCTCCACCTCGGTCACCGCCCACACCGTCAGGCTGGAAAGGGCTCAGTGAGCGAGACCAGAGGCCTGTCGGCGGTCCGGCGATGCCACCGGGTCCGGTGACACCACCCCTCGGATCATGCCTTCGCCCGGAGCGTCGGTCATGCAGGCCCGGCGACCACAGCTCCTCGATCGGGAACCACGAAAGGTGACAGGGGCGCTCCTACCCCCCGTCGGCAACCGCGAGCCAGGCGTCGACCTCCTCGCGCAACACGGGGTCGGTGAGTTGGTCGCGCACGTCGGACAGCGACGGTGCCGTCCATGAGATGCCATCCGCCATCCGCCACTCGTCATCAGGCGGCGTGTCGTCGTCGGCTCCCCTCCACTGTGCGCAGACCTCCCGGTACCGCTGCACGGACAGCGGGAAGGAATCGAGGGTGTACCGAGCCGCGTTGTCGGCGTCGAGCAGAGCGGGCAACCCCGGGCGGGGGGTCCGGCGGGCGATCACGGCGAACCTCAGCAGCCAGTACGCCGCATAGGTGGGGCGAAAACCTCCGAGACGCGCGCTGTTCGTGAGGAACCAGACGGCGAACCCGAACGCCGCCAGATCGGGTCCGCCCGCGCCGCGGGTGGAGGCGGACGCCTGCGTCTCCACCCCTTCGATCACGGACAGGTGCCACTGGGAGGCGCGGTCACGCGTGGTCTCGCGCCACAACCACGCCATCCTCTCCTCCTCGGGCAATCGCCACAGTGCCTGGTAGTCGATCACTGCGTGTTCACCGCTCCTCGAAGATGTCCCATGTGTTGTAGGGGATTCTGACACCTGTGGCACCGGGGTCGTGGTCCTGGACGCAGGCTGGGCAACGCCCGTCCACGGCTCTCACCCGACGACCGAGCGTTCCTGGCAGTACTGCCGGACCGACTGCCGGTACGTCCGGACACGGTGCTGCGGTGGCACCGGGACTTCCTCGCACGCCATGCGATGAGGTCCCGTTCTCAGCGACCCGGCCCGCACACGGACCAACCGCTCCTTCGGGCTCCTGGTGCTGCGCCCGCCCGTTGCGCGCCGACGCCACCGCGTCGTCGATGCCGTCCAGGTTGAACGAAATCTTGGTACTCGAATCCGGCGCACCGTCGATCCGGAGGTTGGCGGTGTAGTGACGTGGGGCCTGGATGGTGGTGCGGCCGTTCTCCGCCCGCCTCAAGTCCGGCGGCTTCGACCACTTTGCATCGGTGGCGCCGTGAAGGAGTGGTGAACGGTGGCGCGGATGGTCTTGGTGCCGTCGGTGGTCGTGACGGTGAGGTCGACCGCGATCCACGACCACGCCCTCATTGGAGGCGAGGCCTGCACACGACAGGTCCTTGCCACCTGTCAGCAGGTTCTTCAATGCATCTTCTTCTCGGCGACACCGATCGCCCAGATCATAAACGTGACCGGAACGTCACCGCGATGAGGGTTCACACTCACAACTGCATCGCTCCATGACCCACCGTCCGGAACCGAGATAGCCAAGACCGCCTCGTTCGAACGCCATGCAGTGTCTCGAAATTCGAGCACATGTTCACCTGAAGTGACATCCTGGAAATCAATCACTTCAACTTCCCTACCGCCGAACAATTCCCTCATCCTACTCCACCCTTCGGTCAGTCCAGAAACCCGGAGAACGTACCGTCCGTCGAGAACCGGGCGCCGATACCTCCGTTGGGGAGGCGAACATCGATGACATTCTGCCAAACCCCACCGATCCTGCCACGCCCGTGCATGGTGACCGAACCCGGGTTGGTCAGAATGTCGTCCAATACGTCGCGACCGAGCACGTTCCAAGCCCCCGGGTTCTGTTTCCCGGAAGGGGTTGGCCACTGTCCGGCGTTCGTCTTGCGTCCAGCGTGCTTTGTCAACGCATTGCCGGCCATCTCAAATTCGCCCCTCTTGTCCTTGGGATCCAGCCTCCGACCCGAGCCAGAAGAAAAATCCAAGTCCAGATTGACCTTGTTTGCCTTCGCCGTCGCCTGCGCGGCGTCCACGCCCGCTTCGACGGCGTTCGCGGCGAGTTTGGCGCCCTTGCCCAGCGGGGTGAAGCCGATGATGGCCATACCGCACGCCGTGGTGAGGCCGGGGTTCTTGCCGCAGTCGATGATGTCGCCGACGAAGAAGTCGACCACGTCCCCGACCGTGGGCAGGGGTGCCGAGCCGGGGGTGGCGCGGGCGTTCTCGATCCTCGGACACCTGGGGGTGCCGTGGGCTCCGCAGTCCAGACCGGTCTGGTGCAGCACCGTGCGCTGCATCACCAGGGTGCCGGTGCAGTCCTGGATCGGGCCGACGAAGCCGGATGCCGCGCCGCACTCGCCTTCGACGGAGTAGGTGTCGTGGTAGATGTCGTAGGCGTCCCACTTGCCGGTGTCTCGGTTGAGGACCAGTTGGCGGTTGTAGGGGCCCCAGCCCTTGCCGGACGGGATGGCGTTGACCGTGCCGACGTGCGTGACCTTCGGGCCCGAGCGGGTGTTGGCCGTGCCCGACTTGCCCTTGGCGACCGCGGCGATGGCGTTGGCCAGAGCCGTGGTGATCATCTGGATCGCCTGGATCAGCAGGTCGACGAACTCGCCGCTGGGGTCCGACAGGGTGACGGGGCTGTGGTGGGCGTAGGCGTAGCCGTGCATCTGGCGCGGGTCGTGGAAGTCGACGATGGGGTCGACCGAGATGAACCGGCCCAGGGCTGGGTCGTATTCGCGGGCGCCGACGTGGGTCAGGCCGGTGGGGTCGCGGTCGCCGCCGACGAAGCCCTTGTTGTTGGGCCACGCGAGTTCCGGGCCGCGAGTGCCGCCGTGGGGTAGCTGGTAGCGGCGGGTCACCGTCAGGTCCGAGGTGCGCAGCGCCATCGCGCCGGTGCCCTGGTGGTCACCGATGAGGTAGGCCAGGCCCCCGGCGGTGGAGCGCTGCATGGCCACCGCGTCACCGTGGCGGTAGTAGCGGACGCAACTCGTGGCGGTCGAGCCCTTGGGGAGACGCACCTCCTGGCCGGGCAGGTAGAGCGTGGTGGCGTCGGCGTCCCGGGCGATGAGCCGCACACCGGCGGCGTCGTAGAGGTACGACGACACCACCTTCGTACCCTCGGTGACCGAGGCGACGCGGCCCTCGCTGTTCCAGTGCAACTCCTGGGTGACGTCGTCCACCTGGCGGGCGAGCGTGTTGCCCGCCGCGTCGTAGCCGAAGGCGCTGGTGCGCTGGGTGCCGTCGGGTGCGGTCTCGGTGACCGAACGGGTGGTGTGCGGCTGGCCCAGGCCGGCGGTGTCCACGGTCGGGTGGTCGTAGGTTCGGACGGTGGTTCCGGCTGCGGCATGGGACTTCTCGGCGACACGGTTGCCCGCCGCGTCGAACTCCCACTGCATCCAGTACGGGGCGGCGCCGCCGAGGGCGGCGGTGGTCGGGGTTGCCGAACAGTCCCCGGAGGCCGGGGTCCACGCCGAGGAGAGTCTGCCCAGCCAGTCGTGGTCGAAGCACTGGGTGTCGTGCGGGCCGCCGGCGGGGACGTCGGAGATGCGGGTAATGTTGCCGGCCTGGTCGTAGCCGTAGCGGCGGTCCACGACGTTGGACTGGGCGGTGGTCTCGCGGTTGACCACGCTCTGGATCAGCCTGCGGGTGCCCTCGTCGTAGAAGTTCGTCGTCACCACGTTGCGGGGCGAGGTCGCCGCACCACGCACGACCTGCAGCATCTCCCCGTACACCGAGTAGGTGGAGTCGGAGACGTAGGTCGCGGTGGTGTGCGACACCGGGTTGAACGCGTAGGAGGTCTTCGGCAGGCCGGCGCCGTCATAGGTGTGGTGGACGACCTCCTGGGCCAGGCCGCCCGCGGCGGGCATGGACTCCGTGGCGAGCTTGCCGGTCGTGGTGTAGGTCTGCTCGTAGAGGTACTCGCCCTGGAGCGCGCCTTCGACGGCCGGAATGGTGATCTTGGCGCCGATGGTGCGGCCCGCGCCGTCGTAGCCGGTGGTCTCGGTCCGGTAGGCGTGCCCCTCGGAGTAGCGGGTGGAGGACACGGGCCTGCCGTTGCCCAGGGTGTCGTAGGTGAACTCGGTGAGTTTGAGCCCGCTCGGCGAGCCCTCGTGCGTCGCGGTCCTGCGGCCGAGCACGTCGTAGGCGGTGGCCACGGTGAAGCCGCGCCCGTCGGTGGCGCTGACCGGGCGGCCCGCCTTGTCGTAGGCCGTGGTCGAGACACCCGCGTCCGGGTCGGTGGTGCGGACCCTGTTGCCGGCCAGGTCGTACTCGAAGGTCCACTTGGCGCCGGCCGGGTCGACGACCGTGGCGAGCTGGCCGCCACGGTCGTAGGTGTAGCGGGTGGCCTGGAAGGCGGTGGCCGCGTCGTCGCCCGCTTGGGCGCGGGCCTTGTAGTCGCGCTTCTCGACGTGGCGGCCGAAGGCGTCGACGACCAGGGTCGTGGCGGTGCCGCCCTCGGGCGGGACGGTGCTCACCTTGTCCGCGCCGTGGTGGACGGTGGTGGTGCGCCACTGCTCGGTGGCCTTCTTGCGGTAGATCGAGGCCGTGGCCCGCCCCAGGGTGTCGTACTCGGTGACGGTCTGGTTGGGCACGTGGTTGTCCGCGGCCCCGAACAGGGCCGTGGACGGCTCTTCCTCGTTGTAGTACCCGTTGTTGGTCTTGACCACCAGACCGCGGGTGTCGTAGATCGTGTCGGTGATGACCCGCCCGGCGTTGGTGGCCGGCGGCGTCTGGGACTGTCGGTTGCGCAGCAGACCGTCGAGCAGGGTGTAGGAGGTCTTGTAGGAGCCGCTGTCCTGGAGGGACTTCGTGGCGATGACCGAGGGGCCGTCGGCACGGGTGGTGTACTCGAACACCGCGGCCGGGGCCTTGGTCTTGTCGGTCACGCCCGCGGCCCACACGCGCGCGGTGCGGCCCAGTGGGTCGAACTCGCCCTGGGTGATCACGCCGGCGGCGTCGGTGGTGGCCACCGGCCTGCCCCGGCGCGGGTCGAGCTGGGTGAGGGTGCTGTGGCCCAGGGCGTTGGTGGCGCGCACGCTGGTGACCAGCCCGGTGGCGGGCGCGTACTCGGTGCTGGAGGTGGCCCCGAGGACGTCGACGGAGGTCGACGTGCGGCCGTAGCCGTCGTGGGTGGCCTGGGTCTGCGACCACTTCCGACCGTCGGCCGCGGTCCAGGAGTCCAGGGCCAGGGCGGTGGTCACGTCGCCGCGCAGGGGCGCCGCGCCGACCTCCTGCCCGTCGTAGGCGAACTGTCCGGCCGACAGCACCGTCCCGGGTGTGGCTTCGGTGGCGCAGGTGCCCGCGTGGGTCGTGGTGGTCGCGCGCAGTCCGAGGAGGTGCTTGTCCGCGTTGGACGCGTACGTGGTGCGAGTGCACTTCTCGTCACCGGAGGCGCTGGTCTCGTCCCAGGTGGAGACGGCGCCGAAGTCCTCCTCACGGATCGGGAAGCCTTCGGTGTCGAACTCGACGACCTGCTTGGTGCGCCGCCAGGTGTCGTCGGCGAGGTGGTCGCGCTTGCGGATCGCCTTGACGTTGACCTTGTAGGCGCGCTTGTCGCCCTTGGTGGCCGTCGGGCCCGACACCCACGGGTCGTTGATCACCAGGCTGACGAGGGAACCGTCGAGGAGGGTGCGCTCCTCGCGGAGGAATCCGACGAGCGCTTCGTGGTCGGTGGTCGCGTCGTCGGTGCCGGGCACGGACACGGCGCGCTTCGCGCCGCCGGGCAGCAGGTCGCCGTCCATGCCGCGCAGGTACTGCGACTCGGTGACGACCTGCCCGGAGCCCGGGTCGCCGAGGGTGGTGCGCACCGCGCCGAAGCCGCGCCAGCGCGACCAGCTGCGCTCGGTCGTGGGGACCATCTCGTTGTCGTCCCAGGACCAGGCCGCGCCGCCGGGGTAGTCGTAGTTGGTGCGCACGGGGGGTGAGCCGCCGGTGAGGTCCTGCTCGACGACCTCGGCCACGGCGTACTTGTGGAACCAGTCCAGGATCGGGTCGTCGTAACCGGAGTAGGGCTTCCACCACATGGGGAAGCAACGGCGGGTGTTGCTCTCCGGGGCTGGCATCGGCTGCCCGGCCACGCAGTCGCGGTCGTGGTAGCGCACCCCGGTGTTGCCGCCGTGGCCGTTGTCGATGCCGGTGAGGCGGTAGCGCGACAGGGGGCGGATCTCGGTGCGGGCGTCCACCCGGTTGTCCAGCGGGCTGCCGGCGAAGGTCGTGGTGGGGGTGGTCGCGGTGCCGCCGACGTGCCCGGTGCGCTGCACGGTCCGCAACCACAGCGCCGGGTCGGTGCCGTCGGTGGTCGCGGGGAACAGGTGCGTGAGCGCCCAGGAGTCCACCGGCTGCAAGCCGCCGACGTCCGCCTTGGCGGTGACCTTCGTCAGCCGCTTGGTGGCGAAGAACGCCGGGGTGTGCACGCCCGGGTCCCACTCGTGGTTGACGAAGACGGCCTTGCAGTCGCTGCCGTCGCGGCAGATCAGGTCCACGGGCACGTCGGGCCAGTGGGAGGCGTTGGCCTCGGTGCGCTGCTCCGGAGCACAGGTGACCGCCCCGCCGGGCAGGCAGCGCTCGGCGACCTCGAACTCCACCTTGGCCGGCGGGGAGGCGAACAGGGCGCCCTCGCGCAGGCCGTAGTCGACGGCGGTGAGATGGCCGCCGCGCACGTACTCGGTAGCGGCCCCGTCGATGCCGCCCCGGGTGTAGCGGTTCTTCTCCTGTGCGTACCGGAATACCATGGCGTTGCCGTGGGCGTCGATGACCAGGTCGAGGTTCCACCGCCACGCCTGCCGGCACCACGAGGTCGCGAAGGTCCCCGCGTTGCACTGCTCGTTCGCGTGGTTGCCGAACACGGGCACGGTGAACGTGGACCCGGTGTCGGGGGTGCCCGCAGGGGCGCCGGGGAGGCGGTTGAGGCCGAGGAAGTAGCGGGTGCCGTCGGTGGTCGTGACGACCCAGTGCTCGCCGTCGTTGTCGCCGTTGGCCGCACCCGTGCGCAGTTCGATCTTGGCGCCACTGTCGGCGCGGGCCACCCAGCGGCCGGTGGCCGCGTCCTTGATCAGCTCGCCGGTGACGCCGCCGACGGAGATGACGGCGTTCTCCCCGGCCCAGCACAGGTCGGCGGATTCGAGGGTGCCCTGGTTGCCGCCGTCGTCCTCGGCGCAGCCCTTGTAACGGCGCTCGACGAACCCGCCGGGGGTGAACTCCCACCCATCGCCCACCCACGACGCCTGCGCGTTGGTCGCCGAGGTGCGCCCGTCCACGGACCCGGAGTTGTAGGCCAAGGCCAAGTCGGGGACCAGTCCACCGGGCACCGGCGGCACCGGCATGGGGTAGGAGTAGGTGAAATCACCGGACGGGCCGCCCGCCGACCAGGAGCCGGTGGGCGAGAGGTCGGAGGCGGTGAAGTCGCCCTCGGAGCCCTTGGCACCGGCCACGGCAGCCAGCACGGTCGGACTGTTCTCGGCCGCCTGGCCCAGCAGGGCAGTCCGAGCGAAACCGGCGGCCTGGGCCGTGGTGGCCGCGGACTCGTCGGTAGGCGCGGGGCTCGTCGTGCCGGGCGCGCTCGATCCGGGAACCTGCGGTGCCGGGGACGACGGCGTGGTGGAGGACGGCGCAGGGGACGACGGCGCAGGGGACGACGGCGCAGGGGACGACGGCGAGGAAGACGGCGCCTCGGTGGAGGGCTGCTCAGCGGCCGGCTGCCCCGGGGCGGTGAGGGCCACGGTGCCGGACAGGAGCCCGCGGGCCGGGGCGTTACGGCCCGGCAGCGGCGTGGCCGTACGGCACTCCGAACGCTCCGGGGTGGTCAGGGCGCAGGCGGGCAGCTCGACCAGCACCAGGCGCGAGGCCCACCCGCCGCCGTAGGCGCGGGAGAAGTCGCCGTAGTGCAACTCCACCTCGACCTCGCCGCTGCGGCCCCGGTCGGCGCCGGCGACGGTGAAGACGACCCCGTCCACACCGAGCCCACGCGCGCGCTCGCGGTCGAGGACCTCCACACGCACCCGCTCGGGTCCACCGGCGCCCTTGCCTTGGCCCACCCGCACCGGCAGCCCGTCGGCCCGCGCCTTCTCGGCGGCACGGCCGGGCAGGTCCAGCACGGCCGCCCCGGCCGTGGGCCACTTCGGCCGAACCGGTTCGGCCATGGCCCGCTCGGCGGTGTGGTCGACGCCGAGAGCGTGGGCGACCGGCACGGGCCCACCCGGCACGGACGGCTCCTGCTGCACCTCGGGCAGCGACGCGCCACCGAGCCAGTCCCGGAGGTCCGGTGGCGGCGCGGAGCCGGTCACCACCGAGGCGGTCACGGCGACCGCGGTGACGACCGCCACGGCCTTGACCGCCGTGCCGACCCCGGCGACGCTCGACAGGCCGAAGGCGCCTGCCCACCACGCGCGCCTCGACCGGGGCCGGTGTCTGTCCTCGCTGCTCATCAACGATCCCCTTAGTGCAAAAGTCGCAGGGCAAGAAACCGCAGGGCGAGGACCTCATGCGAGGAGTCCCGTGCGGGAAAGCGGGAGAAACGGTGGCGACACCGGGGCGCGCGCAGGATCGCGACCGCTCATCCGGTGGATGGGATCAGGTCTCCTCGCCGCCCCCGCCGTCACTGCCGTTGGCGATGGCCAGCGCCGCCTGCGGGCTGAGCACGCCGGAGAACACCCGTACGTCGCGGATTTGGCCGCGCCAGGGGTCGGTGTTGAGCCCGGTCCAGGTCCCTCGCCCGATCAGCAGCCGCCCGGTGTCCGCGGAAAGCGACTGCGGCAGCGACCGGTAGGGCAGGTTGCCCGGGTTCTCGTTGTTGAGCATCCAGGTCTGCGGAACCCCGTTGACGTAGAGGCTCAGTTGCCCGTTCCCGGCGTCGTAGGTGACCGCGAGGTGGACCCACTCCCCCGCGACGGCTTCCTCGTTGGAGTAGATGCGGTGGACCACCGGCGCGTCCTGCGCCCCGCTGGCGGCCATCGCCTCCCACCGCCGGTTGCTCGGCCGGTACCCGACGGTCAGCGGCATGTGGACCGAGCCGCCGAGGGAGAACACCGACCGCGCGGCCGTGTCGTGGGCGTCGGCCTTGGCCCAGCCCGCGATGCTGAAGGAGCGGTCGCTGTCCACCTCGGGCGCCAACGGTGCGTTGACGTCGCTGCCGCGGTTCCACAGGCCATGGGCGTCCTCGGCGGTGACGGCGCGGCTGTAGACGCGGAGGTCGTCGACCACACCGGGGAAGAAGTCGCCCTGCGCGCCGTTCCACAGGCCTCGGCCGACGGTGAAGGTGCCGTTGGCCGACCAGGGCGTGGTGAACGGGGTCTGGCTTTCCAGCCTGCCGTTGACGAACAGCCGGATCTCGCCCGCGGCCGCGTCGTAGGAACCCACCAGGTGGGTCCACCGACCCGCCACCGGGAGGGCGGAGGACACGGCACGGGTGACGGCGGCGTTGTCCTGGTCGTTCTGCGGCACGGTGAAGGCCCACCGGTTGTCCGCTTTGGAGTAGGTCAGGGAGTACCCGGACACCCGGGTTCCGTCCTGGGCCATCACCGCCGCGCCCTGGTCGGTGTGGTCCATCCGCACCCAGGCCGCCACGGAGTAGGAGCGGGTGGTGTCGACGCGGGTGCTGCCGGTGAAGATCCGCTCGACCACCCCGTCCAACGCCACGCCCGTTCCGACGCGACCCGGGACGAAGCGGGCGGGCGACTCCCCGCCGCTGCCCAAGTACCGCAGGGCGGCGGCGTTGGCCGCCGAGGAGTCGACCATGTCGTTGTCCAGCGCCCACCGGGCTTTGAGGTCGGTCCCGGAACTCTCCCACTGGTCTGCGGCGTACGTGAACCGGCCGTCGAACGCCGCGCCCGGACCGTCGGGCACCCAGGAGACACCGCCGCCGTAGAGGGTGCCGTCGTTGGTGCCCACGGAGTCGTCGGCCACGACTCCCGCGTCCTCGGCGAGGGCGTAGCGGGCGCGTTCGATCGGGACGTTGGCCAGCGCCGCGACCTCCGACGGCGCCAGCAGCCGGTTGTACACCCGCACGTCGTCCACCCGGCCGTACCAGGGGTTGCGCAGCGCGCCCTCCCACCGGCCGAGCCCGACGAGGATGTCGTCGGCCGAGGCGGGCGGGACGACGCCGGTCAGGCAGGAGGACTGCTTGACGCCGTTGACGAAGAAGCACGCGGTGTCGGTGGCGTCGTCCACGGTGAGTGCCAGATGGGTCCAAACACCCTTCTGCGCGGGCGCGTCGCTCCAGGCCACCCGCAGGCAGGGCGGCGTGGTCGGGTTGCAGGACACACCCAGTGACCACATCGCCGCAGGCTTGTCGTCCTTGCGGTAAGCCAACATCAGAGGCGAGGCGTAGGTGTCGTCGATGGCCAGCGGGACCGAGGTGAAGTCCGCCGCGGTAGACGGGTCGTACCAGACCCACGCCGACAGCGACAGCGACCGCGTCGGGTCCACCACCGGTCCGGTGGCCACGGCGATGTCCTGGGCGCTGCGGCCCAGCTGCAATCCTTGCCCGACGTGGCCCTGAACACCCTCGGCGGTGGCCATGCCCTGGAAAGCCAGCGGGTGGGCACCGGACTCGCTGACGTCCTCCCCGCCGTTCTCGAAGGTCCAGTGCGCCACCGGAGCCGAGCCCTCAGGCACCCGGAACAGGTACTTGGTGTAGTCCTGCGCCTGGTCGGGCTGCGGGACCAGCCGCGACGACTGGTTGCCCGCCCGGTCCACCGACTTGACGTACAGCGGGAAATCGCCCTCGGCCAGCGGGGTGAAGGAGACCTCGGCGGTGCCGTCGGGCTTGGCCGCGACGCTGTTGCGGTAGTCATCCACGCCGACCGACCACAGGTAGCGGACGACGTCCACCGTGCCGCCCAGCCCGGTCGCCGTGCCGGGGGTGAAACTGAACCGCCCGGTTACCCCGACGCCGCCGGTGGGAGCGTCGGGGGAGTTGTAGGGCGGGTAGGCCCCGTCCACCGACTGCACGCCAGGGGCGTCGGGGCTCACGGTGTCGCGGGTGAAGCGGCAGTAGTCGTCCGGCGCCCCAGGGGGCCCGGTCCACGGTGAGGCCAAGGCGTCGCCGCCGTCGCCGTCCCACGCCTGCACCCGCCAGGAGATGACGCCACCCCCGCCCATCCACTCCGGGGGCACGGTGACCTGGTGCATACCGCCGGAGGGTTGGCCACCGGTGTCCAGGAAGCCCTGTCGCACGCCGTCGCGGTAGACCACGAAGCTGCCCCGCGCCCAGGAACCGGGGTCGGAGTCGGTCAGTCGGGCGCGCAGGGTGACGTCGCCGCGGCCGACGAGGGTGGCGGCGGCGTCGTTGGTGCAGCCCAGGCCGGCCTGCCCGTTGAACGCGCCGAGTTCGGACGGCCGGTGGGGGGCGGTGTTGTACTGCACGGTCAGGCCAGGATTGGTGCGGAAGCGCCGCCAGTGCGTCTGCACCGTCTCGCTGTCGCCGAACAAGCCGAAGGTGAGGCTGCCGCGCCCGCCCGCGGCCCAGATCTCCCGCACGTAGTTGCTCAGCGCGTCGCCGCGGTTGCCGTCGTGGCCCGGGGTCGACCAGCCACCCTCGCCCGGGCAACCGGTGTAGGCGCCGACGTTGCCCACGTGCCGCTCTCTGCCGGGCTCGCTGCCGAACCGCGTCCCGCTGCCGACCCCACCAGTGACGTGCACCTGGGTGACGCCGGGGCAGTTGGTGGAGGAGTTGTTGACCATCAGGTACAGCTTGGCCCAGTGGATGGCCGCCGAGCGCGGCACGCTCCCGAGGTCGAAGGTGATGTAGGAGCGAGCGGTGATGTAGACGCCCTGGGTGGAGTCGTAGACGTACCCGGCTTTGAGATAGCTGTCGTTCCAGGCGCTTTCGCCGACCGAGTTGCCGTACTTGTAGAGCACCACCTGGCTGACCCGACCGCAACCGCAGGAGTACGACGGGTCGATGTAGACGGGGAAGGTGGTCCCCGGGTCGGTCAGGAACGCCTGGTCGGGGGTGATGGCCACCTCGGTGTCGGTGACCCGCACCCCCATGACTGCCGCCCGGTCCCGCTCGGCGGGCTCGACCAGCCGGTCGGCGGCCGGCCCCTCCCCCGAGGAGTCCCACATGCGCGAGGCGTCCCCGGTGAACAACGTCTGCCCTGCCGCGTCGACGACCGCCAGTCGCGAGGGCACGGGATCCACTGAGCGCGCCCTCGCGACCGGCACGTCGGTCTTGGTGACCCGGGCGCCACGGGTGTGGTTGCCGAAGCGGATCTCGCGCAGTGCGGGATTCATCGCCGCCTGCGCGGTCTTGACCACCAGAACCTGGGAGAAACCGAAGCCGTCCACGGTGATCTTGAGATCGACTCCGCGCAGAACCTCCGGGTAGGTGGCCGTGTCGCCCGCCAGCACCGGCTCTGGCAGCACACCCGGCCACGACAGGCCGACTTCCTTGCCCTCATGCCCCACCACCGCCAGCGGCACACGGTCACCGCCGCCGGAGAGGACGACGTCGGCGGCAGCCACCCGCGGGCGAACGAGGCCGTCGGCCCCGCGCTCCAGGGTGGCGTCGATTTCCTGCCAGGAGCCCGACTTGCGAGTGCGCACCGGCCACGCGTGCACGATTTGCTCGATCTTCCCGTTGGGCAGCGCCACCACCCGCGTGATCTCGGTGGTGACTCCCGCGATTTCCACGGGCTCGCCCGTGCGCACAGCCTCGGCGATGGCGTCGGTGTAGGCCTGGCCCAACGGCGCCGACTCCACGCCCGCCACGCGCTCGCGGTCTGCGGGGTCGGACGGCACCTGCTCCACAGGGGCCGTACCTTCGACCGGTGGCACAGCGGGGTCAGCCACCGCTCCGACGGGAGTGATCAGTCCGAACGCGACCGCGACGACAGCACTCGCAGCAAAGATCCGCACGCGACCGCGCGCACCCGTATTCATCACACAGCCCCCGAACCCCCAGCAGCCGACGACCGCCGCTGCAAACGGGACGAACTCTCCGACAACCGGGCGGACCTGGGCAATACCCCGAGCAGTGATCACTCTCACGTAACGATGATCCATCCACACGCGACGCGAATGGCACCGCGAAGGCCTCGATCCGGCAGAACTCGCCCTGGTCGAGACCTGAGGGTGACCCGTTCCGAGGGACGGGGCCGACGCGGGTGGTCAGTACGAGTGGGACAGCGCGGCGACGGTCGCCGTGGCGGCCGGACGCACGCGTCCCGGCTGGGCGGCGGCTTCGTGGTGCGCGGCAACCGGGATTCGCTGACCCGACCTGCAATCCTGTGCCACTCGAAAATTCATCGTCGCAGGTCGCTGGTCATGATCAGCACGTTGGACAACCGTCAGGATGCCGGTATGGCTGCTGCGCGAGCACGAGGGCCTGCGCATCACGGGCACCTCGGACCCGATGGTGCCGCGCCCACTGGGCGTGGACCGGCAGCTCACCTCCGACGGCCGGCAGGAGAGCCACTGCGCTGGTCCGCCCGCGTGAGGGAATGCCAGGACTGTCAGGGCTGCGCTGCGGCACGACGACCTGTCCGAGGCCACCCTGAGCGAGCCGGACGGCGTACCCGCGCGTCCCGGTCGGACCGTGCGGCGACGCTGAAGCTGCCCACCGTCGAGCCGAGCTGGTGCTGCGCTCGCCCCCGGCCCTCAAGGGCTTGATACACCACGACACCGGCGCGATCATGGCCTCCGCGATTACTTCGCTGCCCGGAGGGCTGGGCGGCATCCGCAACCGGGACACCGGCACGGCTGGCTGCGCGACGCCGCGCTACCGAACACCATGCTCCTTCACAAGGCATCTCGAACGGCGCCAACCAAGCAGGACGATATAGTCGTGCAGCAACCGCGAGTCGCCTTCAGTCCAGCCTGAAGAGACGATCACTTGACCAACCGATATGTTGCGGACTCCTCCCAGAATTATCCAAATCATGCCCTTACCTGCGGAAACGCTAAATTAGCAGGTGACGACGATGCAGTTGAATGCACTTCATCGCGGTTCACTCCGGTTCGTTCTCCTTGAATCCTCCCAATCGCCTCCCATCTCCCTCCCACAGCAAGCCCGTGTCGACCGCTACAGCCGTCGAACACATGTGCGTTCGACAAGCGCCCGTCTGCAGAGGCTCAACGCACAGGTCAGGGCCAAGGGCTACCACTCCTGAGCGGCCTCCGTCTCTTCCCACCCATTCGGGCATACAGCGGACCCTTCACCTGCCACTATGGTTCCCGCTCCGTCGGCGCCGCACGTGTCGTCGAGTCCGAACGTCCGGGAGGTCTTGTCGTGTCGGCTGAGTTCGACCAGCTCGTCGCCCGGTTCGAGCAGTTCCAGGCCAGGCTGCACCGGGTCGACGGGCAGTTCGCCGGCATCGGGGAGATGCAGCGGGAGTTGGCCTCGATGGAAGTGGTGGCGACCTCCCCGGACCGCGCGGTGACCGTCGTGGCGGGCCCGTCCGGGGCGATCAAGGACATCCGGCTGACCGACCACGCCATGCGCCGCCCGCCGCAGGCATTGGCTGCCGCGCTGATGGCGACCCTGCGCCAGGCCGTGGCCGAGGCCGCTCGCCGCCAGGCGGGCATCGTGGAGAACGCGCTCGGTGACGACATGCACCTCACCGACCAGGTGCTGGAGACCCAGGCGCAGCTGTTCGGGGTCACGCCGCAGGAGCTGCGCGCCATGACCGAGCAGGCCGGGCAGGACCCGGCGCCCGCCGGCCCGCCCCATGGCGGTCCGCCACCGACGAGCCCGCCGCCGCACACACCGCCCGGGTCGGGGCCGGGGTTCCATCGGATGCCGCCCAACCCGCCCACCCGGCCAGCCCCGCCCCGCCGCCCCACGCCGGTCGAGGAACCGGAGGACTTCTCGCAGCGCCGGTTCCTCCGCGACGACCAACCGCCCTCACCTCCGCGGCCGGGCCCCGCGCAGGACCGGGATGGTCGTTTCCCCAACCTCTACGACGACGAGGACCGGTGAGCCCACGATGAGCGGCTTCGAGGTCAGCCCGGACGAGCTGCGGACGTTCGCCGGCAAGCTCGACGGCCACCGCGCCACCGCCGCCGAGATTGCCGGCCTGGTGGCCAAAGCGGACGTGTCGAACAAGTCCTGGGGCGTGGTCGGCCTGTTCGTCAAGGACAACTACACGCAGATGCTGAATGACCTGAACGAGTTGTTCACCGCCATGCAGGAGGGCCTGCAATCCGGTGCGGACAAGTTCACCGGCGCGGCGCAGGACTACGCCGACCAGGAGGAAGCGGTCAAGCAGCTGTTGAACGGCCTGCAGATCGAGCTGGACAACCAGTAGGGGCATCCACGATGGCGGAAGTGAAGACCACGGCCGGCGGCGTCGAGATCACCGTCGGGGAGAAGGCCACCGGCCAGAAGGTCGCCGAGGCGGTCCCCTTCTACGGCAACTACCTCAAGACCGCGGAAGCGCTGGGCAAAGCGCAGAAGGACGGCGGCGCGGAGATCACCGGCCTGGCCTCCGAGGGCACCGCCCTGATCGGGGCACTGGGCACGTCGGCCTACGGCATCGCCACCGACCCGATCGGCTGGCTGGTCGGCCAGGGGCTGAACTTCCTGATCAGCGTCGTACAGCCGCTGGAGGACGCGATCCACTTCGTCAGCGGCGACGGCCCCGCACTGGCCCAGGCCGCGGAGAACTTCAACGCCATCGGCAAGGGCGTGGCCGAGCTGCGCAAGAAGTTCGACGAAGACCTGCAGAACTCGGTGACCAGCTGGGGCGGCCCCGCATCCGAGGTGGCCGGCACGAAGCTCGGCGAGTTCGCGAGCGGCATCGACGGCGTGGCCGGCCAGGCCGGCGAGCTGGCGCAGATGCTCCAGATCTCCAGCATGATCATGACCATCGTCGAGGACTTCATCAAGGCGATCCTCACCGAACTGGTCACCTGGCTGATCATGATCTGGATACCCGCGCTGGCCGCGGCCGTGCCCAGCTTCGGGGCCTCGACCGCCGCCGCGGGCGCCGCGACCGGCGTGCGGGTCGCGGCCACCGGCAGCCGGCTGGCCCGCATCGTGGCCAGGCTCAAGCAGTTCCTGACCAAGATCCTCGACTTCCTGCGCAACCTGGCCCAGCGGGTCGGCAACGTCAAGACCGCCTTCCAGCGCTCCATGGCCAACAAGCAGATCAGCCACGCCGTCGCGATCGAGATGAGGAAGGCGAAGCTGCCGGGCAGCGATTCACCGATGGTGAAGATCTGGGGCAAGAACGGCATGCTCGGCGAACGGATGCAGGACGGGTTCGGCAAGTCCATGGTGGGTGCGGTCACCGACGCGACAGCTTCACAGCTGGGTGTCGGCAAGGGCACCAACGCCGGTATCGACAAGCCGATCCGGAACTACGGCGCAGGCCAGAAGGCCGCCGACTACGACGACACCGGCTCCGACCAGTCCAAGCAGCAGACCGAGGGGGACCTGGACATCTGATGGAGTACGTCCTCGATCTCGCACCGCTCATCGCGATCATCCTCGGACTGCTCGGCCTCATGTTCTGGTGGCGTTGGCGCACCAAGCGCAAGGAGGAGCGGGAGCACTCCGACGCCCTGTCCACACTCACCGCCACCCTCGGAGGGAAGGTGGTCGGTCGGGAGGAGGCCCGCGCCTGGACAGCCGACCTGCTGCCACCCATGAAGTCCGACACCGAGGGCTTCATCGGTTGGCTGGGCACGGTGCGGCGGCCCCGCTTCGAGACCGCACTGGACTTCCGGCGGGACGGCTGGTCGGTGCGCGTGAGCGAGGCGTCGATGGAGCAGGCCACCTCGGACAGCTCGAACACGTTCTACGAGCACCGGATCGAGGTTGCGACCTCGCCCCTGCCAGCGATGAAGATGTGCCGGCGGCTCCACGAGGGCTTCCTGGGGCGACCGCCGACGCCGGCCCAGGCCGAGGCCGTCGAACCGGCCGGTGAACCGCCGACGACCGCGGTGCGCGAGCAGCTGGACTGGCTGCCGGTCGGGCTGCCGGAACCGGCGAACCGGGAGTTCACCGTGTTCTCCACCGACGCGGCCGCCGTGTCCCGCGCCTTCACCCCCCAGGTCGCCGAATGGCTGGTCGCCGAGGCCGGCCCCAACCCGTTCCAGAGCCCGATGCCCATCCTGCTGACCTTCGAAGCGGGTTTCGCCTACACCACGGCGTCCCAGCGGATCGACCCCGACCACCTCCTGGCCCGCGTCGACATCATCCTGGGCCTGCTCAACCGGATGGGCGCGACCCCGGCCATCCCGCCCGTGACGACCTGAGGTCACGTGCCGAGGCCCGGCTGGCCAAACGGTGCACAGCAGTTCCGGCAGTCGTCAAGCGGCACTCAACGACCTTCATCCGGCTGGCGGGCTGGTCGGTCCTGCCCGGCCGTTCCTCGACAGCCTGTGGGTGCCAGAACTCTGCAGAGGGATGCCGAGCTGCGGCGATCATGCCTCCTATGCCGGCAGGGCATGATCGTGAGGTGTGGCGTTACGACTGCTGTACCTGCTCTTCGTCCGGGTCGTCGGCTGGCTGGCCCTGCTCGGCCGGTCATCGGCGGCCAAAGACGTGGAACTGCTGGTACTGCGGCACGAAGTCGCCGTACTGCGCCGCACCAACCCCCGCCCGCGGCTGGAGTGGGCCGATCGCGCCGTACTCGCCGCGCTGGTGCGCCGACTACCCCAGATGCTGCGCGAGCACCGAGTGGTGACACCGGGCATCATCCTTCGATGGCACCGGCGCCTGGTCGCGAAGAAGTGGACCCACCCTCACCGCACCGGCCGCCCACCGACCGACGACGCCGTCGTGGCGTTGATCGAGCGGATGGCCCGGGAGAACGCCGGCTGGGGCTACCGCAGGATTCAAGGTGAGCTACTCAAGCTCGGCCACCGGGTAGCCGCGTCAACGGTCCGCCGCGTTCTCAAGCGCCTGCGGATACCACCCGCGCCCCAGCGCGACACCGACACCTCCTGGCGACGGTTCCTCCGCGCGCAGGCCGCGAGCATGCTGGCCTGCGACTTCTTCCACGTCGACTGCGCCGTCACCCTCAAGCGCGTGTACGTGTTCTTCGTGATGGAAGTCGCCACCCGCTACGTCCACATCCTCGGCGCCACCACCAACCACGATGGTCCTTGGACTACCCAGCAGGCCCGCAACCTGCTGATGGACCTGGCCGATCGGGCCGACGACTTCCGGTTCCTCATCCGAGACCGGGCCGGCCAGTTCACCGCCTCGTTCGACGCTGTCTTCTCCGGCGCAGGCATCAAGGTGGTGAAAATTCCACCACGCTGCCCGAGAGCCAACGCCCACGCCGAACGGTTCGTCGGCACCATCAGACGCGAAGCCACCGACCGACTACTCATCCTCAACGAACACCACCTGCGAGCGATCCTGGACCGCTACGCGGCCCACTACAACCACCGCCGACCCCACCAGGCGCTACAGCTCGCACCACCGCGACCAGACCAGCCGATCACGGAGCCGCGCTGCACCTCGATACGTCGCCGACCAGTCCTCGGCGGCCTCATCAACGAGTACGAACCCACAGCCGCCTAACCGCAGGTCAGGCCATGTGGCGGACTTTTGGAACCCCACACGTTACGACGAGACCTACCCCAGGGGTGGCCGTGTCCCTATCAGCGGTCCGGCGATGCCACCGGGTCCGGTGACACCACCCCCCGGATCATGCCTTCGACTGGGGCGTCAGTCATGCCGGACCCGGCGACCACAACTCCTTAATCAGAGCTACGAAAAAGTAACGGAGGACGAGTTACTCGGCAGCATCGGCCAACACGCGGCAGATTGAGGAAGCTTTGACTCAACGCTTGTTTCGGTAGCCGCGCAGTTCGGTGGCAAATCGCCCTTGGAGATCAGCCTCTGCCTTCCGACCCGGCAAGACTCCAACTTCGTACAACTTGCTCTTGCCTTGCAACAAGTGCACCACGGACATGCTCGTGACAGTCGCCGCGAAAATTGTCTTCGTGGATTGCAGGTCGGCGCCGAGCCCAAGAAACTCGCGACCGGTACCCAGACTGACCGGATTTCTCCTATAGAACTTTCCCTCCACCACCATAATCGTTTTGGAGCTGGGCGGATCAGTCCCGAGCATGCGGCTGCGTTGGGCAACTGCCGACGGGAGCACGACAACATCGGCTTCATGCGCAACCTTGCTCGCGCCGACCACCGAAATCCCAGTGTGGACTTCAAGCGGATCCTTGCGGGAGTTAGGCAGGCTCAACACAGCGTGGGTGAAGGTATCCGTGGTGGTCAGGCGCCCTGGACTCCGTCGCAGGCGGAACACCGCCGGTGCCCGACCGAAACCGTCATCGAAGGTGACTGTGTATCCCTCAACACGAGCAGCCTTCAGCACGAGGGCGAACAGGAACGCCTCGTAGACGTCGTCGCCTGCCGAAGGGGACGGACCGCTGGTCGTGAACGCGGTCGGCAGCGCTCTAGGAAGCTCATCCCTTAGTCGGGACAGCAAGTCGTCAACAGTTCCATCGGTGGGTACTTCTCCAGCCCTCGTCACGACGTCCCCTTCGTCGGTGCCCACACGTCTTCAACACCGTCAGCAACCCCTCGGGTCAACCACCCACCGCGAGACACGCCCGCCTGTTCACGCAACGATTCGACCAGCGCCACAACATTGGCCGCATGCTCCGTCGACGCCCTGAAATCCGAACCAATAGCCAACGTCCACGATTCCTGACTCGTACCACGCAGCTCGGCCTCAGGAGGATCCGCGAACACGATCGTGCCGTCCCACAACTCGGCCCAGTCGGTTGCCCTGGAAGGGTTGACACCGTCCTCCCACTGCTGCGCCGAGCCTGATGCCGCCTGACCTCGAAGTGCGGCGATCTGGTCGTACACGGAGCGCTCCATAGCCAACGTGCCCGCAGTAGCGACCTCAATGAGGTCGAGAAGGTTCGCAAGGCGCTCACGAACATCGAGCGGCGTGACTCGAACGTCCTCGTTGGTGAACCTGACCTTCTTCGTCGACCGCTTTTCGGTCTCCAGTGGCAGCGCCGGTTGCCGCCATGGACCGTCCGAGGACAGCGGTGCCGAGACTCCGAAGTCGAACACCTCTCCTTCAGCACGTTCACCCAATTCGGCTCCAGCCTTCGACACACCTTCGGCGGCCAGCACCCGCTCCTGCGTGACAACGAAGTCCAGGTCCAAGCTCATGAGCAGCTCCTCAAGCTCATCGAGCAGCAGTCTGATCTCGTCCTCGGTCATGTGCCCTCCCCGTTAACTCTCATCGGACTGTTCACCATATCGGCACCCGCTTGTTGGCCCCAGACGGGCTCACAACGATCAATCCAGACCGCCTCAGACCAGTTGCCGACCGCCACCGGACACTTTCGCCGTTACATGGAAACCTTGATCGCGGCGTCGCACACCGGAACACCGCGAACCCGAGTGTGAACGCGGTTCAAACCGGACCGAGCAGACCGAAGGAATCGGTGGCGTCTTCTCGTCGAATGTCCTCACATCACAGTGAACCTCACTCGACGATGCCGACAACACGTAGGCATTTGTCGATCAAGGGAGAAACTCAGCTCGCCACTATTTAATGTGGACACTAGTTCCACCCAACGCGTGACTCTAGTGCTGCGTCACGCAGCCTTGGCCGGGTAATCGGTCCAGGTGCGGATGGGTGAGTCGGTGGCGAAGCTGGTCTTGGGTCGGGCTCGGGCGTTGCGCCAGCGGATGTAGGCGGCGATGGCGGCGTTCTGCTCGGCGTGGCTGCGGTGGTCGGTGCCGTTGAGGGTGAAGTAGCGCAGGGCGGTGAACTCGGCCTCGATCCAGTTCAGCCAGGAGCTGTAGGTCGGCAGGAACACCAGCTCGGCGTCGTTGGCGGCGGCCCAGTCGCGGACGTCGGGGTGGCGGTGGGGCGAGAAGTTGTCCATGACCAGGTGGAGGCGTTGGTCCGGCCAACGGGCCCGCAGACTCGCGAGCAGGTCGAGGAGTTCGCCGTGGCGTTTGCGACGCCGGATCCGATAGTGGATCTTCCCGGTGGTCAGGTCGAGTGCGGCCAGCATGTGCATGACGCCGTGGTGGCGGTTGTAGGTGGCCCGTAATCGCCGTGGTGAGCCGGTCGGCCGCCAGACCTTGCCCTTACGGGGCATCAGGTTGAGTGGTCCGAACTCGTCGATGCAGATCACCCGGCCCCCGGCGGGCGGGTGGTCGTAGAGGTCCAGGATCCGGTGCATCTTCGTGAGGAAGTCCGGGTCGGTGGAGGCCTTCCAAGTGGAGGTGCTCTGCCAGGACACGCCACCTGCGTGCAGGATGCGGCGCAGGGTCTCCCGGCTGATCGCCGCCACGGTCCCGCGGTCGAGCAGGTGGTCGCGCAGCTTGGACAGCGACCAGGTGGAGAACGCGGTGATGCCCCAGGAGGCGGGGGAGGTCCGGGCGATCAGGCAGATCCGTTCACGGATCGCCTCACCGATCGTCTTCGGGCGTCCCCCGCTCCATTTTGGGTCCAGCGCCGCGAACCCCCGCTCGTTGAACGCATGTATCACATCACGCACATAGTCGGCGCTGACCTGCATCAACGATGTGATGTCAGGTACTGCCTGACCCTGGGCGGACATCAGGACCACGATCGCCCGGCGCAACCGCACCGGGTCCTTCGCGGTCCGGCCGATCCGGGCCAGCTTGCGGCCCTCCTCCATGGACAAGGGCCGGACGAACACCTCCGGACGACGACCCACGACCACCTCCCGCTCGACATGGGAGGACCAGCCTGGACCGTCAGCCCACCGGACCGATTACCGGGTCGACGTTCCGAGATGCAGCACTAGCAGGTACGTCCACATCGGACGCGCTGTGACCGATTAGGTCTGCGAGGTCCGTCGGGCTGCACGCACCGTCGTACTCCAACAACGCCTCGACCAGTGGTTTCATCTCCGACCATCCGGCGAAGTCCGCACCGCTTGGCGCAGCAACGCCTGTGACCACTTCGGATCCTCTTGGGCGAGGCGCAATCTGTCCAGGGTGGAGTCGATGGCTCGCTGACAGGCGTCTGCCCCAGTATGCGGACGCAGGTCACCGACGACGAGTAGTCGCCGGGCGCCAGTTGCGCCTGTCTCTGGCTTAACAGGTGGTCGCGTCGCGCGCGGACGACTTACGGGTCGAGGTGCTACGAGGTGCTGGCGCGAGCGTCCGCGGAGCGGTGCAGGAGCACTTTGAGCGCGCTGCCGACGTCGACTGGGTCGAAGCCGGGTACCTCAGTGGTGCGTCTGTAGTGACAGAAATGGCCGACTACTGAGTAGTTTCTGAACCAGTTGTCTGTGAGCCGGGAGAGGCTCACAGGCAGCCTGCTGCGATCAGCTCACCGAAACCGTTGGCAGCATGTACTCTTCAGCCAGCGCCGCCCAATGCAGTGCCGCAGGTTGCGACAGCGGCACGTAGTCGTCGATGAGCCTGAACTGGTGGGCCAGCGCCGCCCAGTCCGCAGGGTTGTCCGGCGCTACGTCCGCGCGGCCGCTCACGGCGAGCGCACCTTCGGACAAACACCCGGCGACAGTGATCTCGACGTAGCGAGGGTTCCACATCGCTTTGCCCGGCGATCGCGTCCACTCGGGCCCCGTCAAGATCTTCAAGGCCGTGCGCTTTGTGGTCTTGGCGGAGGCGGGCACGTCGGTCAAGCTGGCGAAGACCCTGTTGTCAGACCCGGCATCGCGTTGTCGCCAGATGCCCGCGGCGAATCCTGCGGACTTGTCGTCCGGCGCAGGGGCGTACCACTGAGGTACCTCGTCGCGACCACCCGCATTGCGGATCAGCACGAGCCTGAGATCCGGTCCCCACGCGGCGAGCCGCTGCGGCGGATCGTCGCCGAAACCGATCATGTCCCGCACCAGTTCGCGGTTGCTGATCCACGACCACCACCAGCGGAGGTTCTCCGAGTTCGCCAGCAGCATCGTCGGCCGGTTGCGCAACTGATACAACACCGACCGCACCTGACGCTCCACCACCCACCGCTGGTCGCGCAGACTCTTCCGACCTGGTGATCGCATCGCCGTCTTCTTCGGCAGCTCCACTAGGTATCGGCGGTACGGCATCCACTGCTTCTCCTCGTCGTGCCACGCTTCGAGGTGATAGTGCCCGTTCCGCTGCTCCAGCCGCACCACCACCAGCTCACGATGGGCCCGCCGGGTGACGCCGTCGGCACGCCGATTGGCCATCCACAGCGCGGCGACCTGCGTTCCGTCCGGCACCCCGTCGACGCGATGAGCGGCCGTGGTGATCGCGCCGAGCTGCCGCAGCCCGTCCAGCCACGACGACCTCGCTCGGATCAACAGCTCCCCGTCGTCGTCATCTCGCTTGCTGATGAACTGGCTCAGCCGGCCGGCGTCCGCGCAGCCCAGCCGGATGGCTGTTTTCGGGTCGCTGTCCGCAGCGGTGAACGCCTCGCGGTTGTGCAGTTCCACGAACACCAGCCCCGCCGTCCTCACTGGATCGAGATCGGTCTCGAACAGCCTCCGCACTCGCCGGCGGCGTCCGTTGATCGCCTCGGCCACCAACCGGGCCCGCTCGATTCCGGTCGCCTTCGGCACCGACAGTGCCGAAGCCTCCGCGCTGTCGAATTTCCGGGCGACGACTCGAATCCTCAGGTTTTCCGTGCCCCAGTGCCAGTTCTCCAGGGTCTCCACATCTAGCTCGGGAAGATCGAGGAGGTCGCACATCACGGAGATCAGCTTGTCGCGAGTGCGTTCGTTCTGCCAGAGCAGGTGAACTTCCAGCGGAGCACCGTCGAGTGCCGCGCCGAGTGCGGCGCGCCTCGCCAGCGCGGCCTCGCGGGCAGCCTCAGCGTGCGCGGCCATCCTTCGTGCCTCGGTCGCAGCGTCGTCTCCTTCGACCTTGGTCCAGCGAGGCTTCGGCCGAATCGCGGGCTTGGCGCGGTGACCAGTGCGTTCGAGATCTGTCACTCTCCTGAACCATGGTTGGAGCCCGAGTTCGACCCAGCGGTCGAGCCGCGCTCGTTCGGTGGGGCCGACGCCCGCCTTCACCTCGTGGTCGGTGAGTCCGTTGCTGTGCACGACCGCGGCAGTCAGGCCGTCGACGCCGTCGAGCCACCGGTCTGGATCGGACACGAGTTCGAACGCGCTGGGGTACGTGCGCACGATGTCGAGTTCCGGCAGTAGCTCTACTGTGCTGCGACTGCGCCACGCGTGCCGGTTGCCACGCTCGAAGTAGTCGATGAAATTGTTCGACAGCCTTGGCGTGTGACCGTGCCCCGTGGACCACGGTGGCGCGACCGCGAGGTAGGCGCCGACGCCGCGGTTGGCCGGAACTTGAAAGCGACCTCCGGTCGCCCAACGGCGCACACCGGTGCCGACGTGTACGCGGAAGCGAGACGTGAAAGGCACCGTCTGCACGGTCAGGGTGATGACGCAGGAGTAGTACCACTGCCTGCCCTTTTTCGTGAACGGCCGTGGCGGCCAGGAGACCAGCTCCGCGCCCTGGTCCCTGGTCACAACCCGGAAGTGCAGTTCCTCGTCGCCGTCGCGGTAGGGGCGGCGGGCAAGTTCGGCGGCGAGCACCTCCGGCACCACCTGGTACAGCGGCCGATCCGGCAGTGCGGTTCCTCCCGGTGACAGGTCGGCGGCGGTCAGGTTCACGGAGCTCTCGCTCCACGAAGGCATGGAGCCGACGAGCGATGCCTGGACCTTAAAGACCGCTTCCTCCAGCTCGGCCTGCCTCTTAGGATCGGGGTTCGGCTTGCCCGGTCCCAGCGTGGCGACCCAGGTGTTCACCAGCGCGGCGACCAGATCCGCTGGCACTTCGTTCGTCGCGTACAGCCACGGTGTGTTCGCGTCGGTGGCCGCACCTCGTCCGGTCGCGATCACACCGGGTGCTGCGGCGCGGAGCAAGCTGTTGAGCTGAGCGATGGGCAGCGTCAGCCTTTCGTCCGCGCCGCGCCACGACAACGCGTGCAAAGCAAGCGCCTCATCCCTCCACTCGTCGCTGAATTTGATCGTCCGGAACGTCTTAAGCCAATCACCCGAGGCGGGGTCCGCCTCGTAGGCGGCGATACGAACGAGAGGATTCATCACAGCTTTCCTCCTGTGGTCGGCTGTTGGAGGCAGCGGTCGATCATCTGCCAGAACGGGTCGTACAAGGCTTTGGTGAGTTCGCGGTCCAGACGACGGCTTTCGGGAACGTCGTCAAGGAGGGAAAGACATTCACCGAGCACCTCGTGAATGCTCAGCAGCAGGCTGGACTTCGGGGTGTCGTGATCAGTGATCACGACGTGTGCCCACGGCATCGACTCCTTGCTCAGCGCCTCGGCCGTCTTCGGTGCGAAGGCTGCGTCCACGAGCACCACACGAGCTTCCACACCGCCGCGCACCAGACGGCCGATCACCTGCCACATGAGCACGAGGAGGTCCCACGTGAGCGTTGTCCGGTCACGATCGCTGAGCCGACTCCACGCGAGAAACCTGCCGAGGACCCGGAACCACTCCCGGTAAGCGCGGGACCGCACGTCACGGCCCGCCGCGCCGATGGTGGCAGCGTCGGACACCCACTTGCCGAACCCGGTATCGGGGTCGTCGAGGGCTCGGGTGATCCAGTCGTTGATCGCGTGTATTGCGAGACCCAGGTCGTCCGGTCGCGGGTTCGGCCTGGCGAGGAAGTACACGGTACCGATGGCTGCCTCGCCGCAGGCGGCCATGATGTTGTGTCCGCGTTCTACAGCCAGTAGCGGCGCCACGAGAATTCTGGCCTTCGTGAACCGAAGCCTGTCGACGTCGCCTCGTCGGAGCACCGGCGCCGACGACTCGTCGATGACCGGATCGCGCTCGTCGTCGGCGAGAAGACGGAGGACCCGGCCCTTCATCTTGGTGGAGTGCATGGCATCTGCCACAACCTTGGCCTCGTCGTAGCTGCCGGTCAGCACCAGCAGGTGTCGGCGGTGTTGGCTGAGATCGGCGAGCTCCAACTCCAGGCGGCTCCGCTGGTTTTCGCGGTGCGTCGTGAGGGCGAGTGCCATCGTGCGGAGGATCGCGGGCCGGTCTTCCTGGCGCGCGCCCGACAGCGTCAGAGGTCTGCCTTCGTGCCAGACGAATTCAAGGCGAATGCTGCTGTGTCGGGTAATTTGGTCGATCTTCTTCTGCTCCGGCTTGAGAATGAAGTTCACGGGGGCCAGCACGTGGTACCGGCTCGACTTGCCCGCCCAACTACTGCCGGACATCAGCAGAACGTGCGCGCCCGGGCGTCCGTCCACTTCCGCCAGTCGAGGCAACGCGGTGAGCAGGCTCCTGCCCACTCCGCTACAGCGGAAGAACCGGAGCTCGCCACTGCGGATACCGCCCTTATCCGGACCGTCGACCAGGAATTCGAAGCCCAGGAGGTTGCCCATCGGCGACTCGGGCACCATCGGCCCGTAGTCGAGCGGCCTGCGGTGCAGCTGGTTGAACCCGAGGTTGAGCGCTGCCTGCACCCGCGGCCACATACCCGTCATCAACGCGAGTTTCGGCTCCAGCGCGGCCAGCAGGAGGGTGAGCTCGAACTTGTCGGTCAACTCGCCCGGCTGCGGGTACGCGGTGCGGCTGGCGGGTGCCAGCGCCAGCAGGGCGTCGTGCACCCGTGCGCTCGTGGACTTCGATCGGCTGGTGTGCAGCAACTGGTTCGTGAACGTGATCAGCTTCCGTGCTTTGCCCCGCGCTTTGCCCTGATCGCCAAACGGGTCCTTCCGGTATTCTTCCAACACCCTGAGGAGGTTCCTCCGATGAACCGCGTCCTGATCCGGTTCTCCCCCAGCGGGGAACGGGAAGAGCTGCTCGGCCAACGTGCCATGCAGCTTCCACGCGTTGAAGTAGCTGCCGCTCACCCACTTTCGCAGCTCCCAGCTGCTGACGAGCATCGCGTACAGGCGATCCGTAATCGTGGACGCGGTGTTCAGCGCGGTCGTCCAGTTCGCCACGTCCCGATTGGACAGTTGGGTGCGCTGTCCGACTACCAGCTCACTGATCTTGTGCTGGGCCACTTCGTCCAGCCACGACGTGGTCTCCTCACCCGCCAGTGTGATCGCCGGAGCGAACATTTGGTCGAGCTGAATCTGCACCCGGTCCGCCTCGTCGATGATGACGAGGTCACTGCGTCGTGCCGCCAGTTCCAGGTAGCGTAGGTGCTCGGCGTTCTGCGGCCACGGCACCGACGAGTCGATCAGCGACGCCGGGGTGGCGACCCAGATGTCCGCATCCGCGAGCTGGCGTACCCCGTGGTGACGAGGGCAGCGGCTCCAGAACGGGCATACGTGACGGTCACGCGTGTGCGGCGGCAGCTCTCGGTCGCGTGGCTTGCGCTTGCGCTTCGGGTGCAGCCGCGTGCAGGGCGCATCCGCGTAGGTGAGCGGCGCGTCATCGTCATCCAGCAGGCCGCTCACCGCGCAGGCCGTACTCAGGTAGTCGAACGCGTCGTCGTCGTGGGTGAGGAGGCTGGGCTTGCCGCGTCCTGCGAGCCTGCGGTGCAGGCGTTGTGCGTGCTGCTCCCGGTTGGACGCACCGATGATCGGTGCAACACCGCAATCCAGCGACTCGAACAGTTCGACGAGTTTGAGCACCTCGACGACATCGCCGACAACGATCGTGACGCGCATCTTCACGTGCTTCACGAGGTAGTACGTCAAGACGTCACGCAGCGTGCTCTTGCCAGCGCCGACGATACCCAGCAGGTGCGCAACGCGGTCGATGGTGAACGACTCCGCAGGTTCGTCCTCTTCGCCCAACTCCACGATGAGCCGCGCGGTCTTCAATACGCCCGCCCTGTCTCTGGGCACGCGCTGGTCCATCTCCTCGGCCGCGGCGACGAGCGCATCCCAGCGGATCTCGATCGGGCCGCCGCCGCCTGCCAGAGGGCGATCGAGGTCGTGGGCGGGAATGGGGTGCACGGGCACGTCGGGGAGCTGGACGGTGATCGGAGATCGTCCGGCGAAGAACCGATAGGAACCTTTGGTAGCGAAGGTGCAAGGGCCACCGGCGAACGGCGGGGCGAGGAGGAGCGCCGCACCATACTCGCCCCAGCGGTTGGAGGCGGCGGTGAGGGTCTGCCGTTGTACGACATCGGACCTGTCTGCCCAGGCGTAAGCCTTCAGCCCTGATGGGAACTCCTCGTATTGGTCGAGCGCGTCCTCCCAGGCCCTCGATCGCCCGAAGTTCCACAGGGCGTAGCGGGTGGCGCGGAGCAATGCCTCCCCGTCCGCGTCAACCAGTCCACGAGCCTTCGCGAACGGGTACCCGCTGAACAGGGTCCACGCGTCGGACACTGCGATGTCGCGGTCAACGGTCTCGGCCAGCAGGAAGCCCAGCTCCACCAGGCAGAGCTGCTCGGCCTCGCCCCGCTTCAACCCGTTCTGCTGCAACTCGGCGAGTACGAGGGGAAGCAGCTGGAACACATCACGCACGAGGTTCGCCTCCGTCAGTCTGGTGATTGCCGGCTGTTACGAGTTCGGCCCGTACCAGTTCCACCGAGCCAGGTCCCCGGTGCCGCTCGAAGACCTGGCGGTAGTCGGTCCTGCGGTCCACGATGTGGCCGGGGACGGCGACGCAGACGCGTGTCGCGTGGTGCGGCGTCCAGTGCCGGAACCGCCGTGCGAGCAACGCCGGTTCCGCACTCGTGGAGAACACGACGAGCCACACGTCGCCGAATGGCCAGGTGATGCGCAGGTGGTCGACCACGTCGCGTATGAGCTCGACGTGCGCTCCGGCTGCTAGGCAGGCGTTTCGGACTTCGCGTTCCACCCGGCCCGAAGCGGACAGCGAGTGACGTACTTCCGTCGGCAGCGCGCGGAGCGCGGCGACAGGTACCTCGTGCCGAGCGGTGAAGTCGGGACACACGCCGCTCTCACATCGACTGATCTTGTCGCGCAGCGTGACCGCGAGGCACCCACAAAACGAGCACCGGACACACTGCCCGTCACGCGCATAGGCGTGTGCGACCGGGCCATACAGCTGCTGGACACGCTTCCACGTCGCTGGTCCACCTGGCGTGGCGTGGACCGTCCTCATGTTCTCCTGGTTCACCACGGGGTGATCGATCAGGAAGTCGCGGCATTGTTCGTAGGTCGCGGACGACGGGCAATTGACCGCCAACCGGCGTAGCAGTTCGTCCGTCGGGACAGGCCTTGATGAGCTCGGGTCGCTGGACGCCCACTCGATGCACGCGTGCGTGGGTAGTCCCGTCTTTTCGTCGACCAGCACGGTGTCCGGTGCTGTGTAGTCAGAGGGGATCGAGATCGGCCACTTGGACAGATGGCTGCGGCACAACTTCAGCAGCGCTGGGACGCTCGCGGGCGTGTCAAGACCCTCCAGAAGGCAAACGGCCGTGATGCGGTCCAGCGCGACCTGCGCCGCAGGAGGGTAGGTAACCACGAGGCCTGTGCCTTGGTGGTCCTGCACGGCGAGCACTGCGGCGGCGGTGAGGCGAACCAGGTCCAAGGGGTCGTGGTGAGAATTGGTCACGATGTTGTCAGCTCCGTCTTGGGATTGGCGCGGCACCAGCTCGCCACCTCACAGCGGGTGCAGCGACTACCGGGCCGGGGAAGGAACTCGTCGTCCGCGCGCCAGCGGAGGACAAGGTCGCGCACGACCGTCTCGGCGTTGCGGCGCACCGACGGCGTGTACGGGTCAATCACGTGGAGGTCGACGCCGGAGGGCCCCAGCAGCTCGAGCTCAACCCTGCTGCGGGTGCGTGATCCTCCAAGCTCTCCGCGAGCCAGCACGAGCACCGCGAGGGCGAGTTGCGGGTACTCCGCCAGGAGATCGTTCGCTCGGTGGCGGTCCGAGCCGCTGGTCTTCACCTCACGCCACACCCACGAGGCGTGGTCGCGGTAGAGGAGATCCGGCTCGACGACGACCAGCACGTTCGCGTTCTGGTCGTCCCAGGTCAGTTGGGGCTCGACGCGAACGTCCCGGTTTAAGTGGGCGTGCTGGAACGGGCATACCTCGGCGTGGTGGCGCACCAGACGCTTTCCGAGATCGACATCGTCGGCCGAAAGGCCGAAGCCGTCACCCGTCCAGTCGTCGCCCATCGCGGGCGAACAGCGCTGGCCTGTCCGGTGATGGTCGGCGAACAGGGCGTGCACGGCCCGCCCGCGTTGCGCGGGCCCGCTGTGCTCGACCTGCGCGTCCGTGGGGAGCCGGAGTGCACGCAGGTGCGCTCGGGCAGGGCATTCGCGGTAGGCGCGTCCACTCGTCACCGACCACTGCCGGCGCGGTCGCCCCCCACCGTCCACACCGAGCAGTCCGGGGGCACGGGAGAGCGCCGGGCAGTTGGCGGCGAAGTCGCACTTCACGCACGCGCCGCCGGGGCGGTACTCCTGACCGCCCGCCACCGCGGTCAGCGCGGCTCTGCCGTGCTTCTCGTACATCGAGGTCGCGTCGTCCGGTGTGCCGTCGAACCACGTGCGCACCTCCCCGTCTTCCGCGCTGTAGTTCACGACGCGGACGCGCTCGACGGGCACACTCCCGGTTTCCTGGTCGGCGTGGGCCACGACGAAGGCCGCGACGGCCACCTCGGCGTCGCTCCTCGTCGCCGACCGAGACCGCATGTTGATCATGCGGATCTCGCGCGTGCGGCCGTCAGCGGACTGGTAGCAGCGACCCCACGCACCGATCCGGTACTGGGTTCGCCCGATGTCTCGCTCGTACGTCCACCTCTGCGGAACCAGGCGTAGTGGCGAGCCGCTCGTCGGGTACGCCGGGAACGCCCGGAGGTAGTCACGCACAGCGTGAGCGGTCCACGTCTTCAGTCCGTCGTGAACCCGAGCGTTGCGCTCAACGGCGTCGAGCGCGCCCTCCACAGACCTGAAGCCTCGTTCGACTTGGTCGAGCGCAGTCATGAACGGACCGAGGGCGAAGTGCTCGAGCTTCTCGTAGCGGCGCGGGCCGGAACGAAGTCGCAACGATGGGCGCGCCTTCAACGCTTCGGCCATCGGGCACTTGTATTTTTGGGCCCTGGGTGCGGCCGCCGACACGGCGATCGCGGTGACCCGGCCGGCTATCCCTGCGGGCGGGCGCCAGGTGGACATGCTTCTCCTCCGTGGATGAGCGAGTGGTCAGATGGAAGAAGGAATCGGATGTGGCTGGGCCAAACCCTCAAGGATCGCTTCGTGCTGGGCAGGAAGCTAGGAAAAGGAACTGGCGGTCAGCTCTTTGAGGCATTCGACCTGAGCTACCGGAACTCCGTGGCCGTGAAATTCCTGAGCCCTCGGACTTTCGAAAGCGCGTCCTACTTCGCCGAGTTCGTACAGGACATGGAGGAAGAGGCAGCGCGACTGGAGAAATTCAGAGACATGCGCGGGATACCAAACCTACTCGACCAGGGACGGGACTCGGACGGAACGTACTTCATCGTCATGCAGAAGGTCGACGGAACAACCCTGAAGAGTTATGCCGAAAACGGGAACAGTCCGATGGAACTCGATACTGCGGTGTGCATTGTCGCGCAGCTGTGCGAGATCCTCGGTGACGTCCACGACCGCGGCTATGTCCATCGGGATTTGAAACCCGAGAACGCCATGATCGACAGTGCCGGACAGGTCCATCTCATCGACCTCGGCCACATGCTGGAGGTCGGCACGGAGCAGTACCAACCTGCCGGGACCAACAGGTACGCAGCCCCTGAGCAGGTACACGAATTGCCCGTTGCAACCAGCGCGGACGTGTTTCCGCTCGGCTGCATGCTCGCTGAGATGATTACCCTTGCCTTGCCGTACCCGGAAAACTACCTGAGGTTCGAGCACCGCGGCACCCCTCCTCCCAAACCGATGCTGTCCTCGCTCGCGCCACACCTCATCCCCCTCGTCTCCAGAATGGTTTCTTGGGATCCGGAGCGCCGCCCTCAAAACGGGTGGGCGACATTCCGGGCTTTGCAGCAATTCCTTCCCGCCAAAGGTTCGCCCCGAGATTATAAGCTGCATGGGGCCGACCCGACTGCGCGATACCGGGCGGAGTTCGAATAGCGAGCAGTTCCACCTTCTCGTGCCGCGCGGCCGGTTCACGTCAATTCCCCCAATCGCCTCGCGACGCTTTCCGCTTCGGGGTCGCGCAGGTCGCGCAGCAAATACAGGGTTTGGGACAATGCCTGGCGTTCTTCGTGACTGTTGCCGACCGTGTGCCACGCATCGGCGAGGTGCTGAAGTGCGCTCGCTTCTTTCTTGCGGTACTCAAGTCGCCGGTACAACGCCACAGCCGCCTCGAAATCCGCGATCGCCGCTGGGATGTCCCCCGTGGCCAGCCGGATTCCAGCCAGGCAGTCGAGCGTGTTCGCCTGCCCGTTCTCGTCTGTGGTCGTCCGGAACAGCGCCAGGGCTTCGGTGCAGGTCGCCAGCGCGTGGTCGTACTGGCCGCGGTCAGAGAAGGTGCAGCCGATGCCGTTGAGGACACCGGCCTCGCCCACGACGTTGCCGAGCCGCCGGTAGATGACCAGCGCCGTGCGGAACCGTTCCTCCGCGTGCTCGGGATCACCGGTTTCACGGTGTAGAACGGCCAGCCCGTGGCAGCCGTGGGCGACGCCGAGTTCGTCGTTGTCGTCTTCGGCGAGGTCAATCACGGTGGCGAGCCTGATTTTGGCAAGATCGGGCTGGCCGAGCCCTCGGTCGGTACCCGCGATCAGGCGCAGGATCATCGCCTGGTCCGCCGGCATGGCGACGATCTCCGCGGCGCGCAGTGAGACCTGCAGGGTGTGCCGGGCGTCGAGGTACCGGTTGCTCCTCCACTGGAAAGTCGTAAGGGTCAACGGGAGCAGCCACGCGTAGGTGTGCAGACCGTGCCGGACCGCGTGCTCGATCGCGGCCATGATCACGTCGTACTCCGCGGTGAACCATGCCATGGCCGCGCCAATGCCCTTGGGGGAGACGAGCTGTAGCTCGGCGGGTGCGGCGCCGAGCCGCAAGTTCCGGCCCGGCACGATCGCATCGTCGCAGTCTCGAGCGTTATACATGAGGTGATCCAGCAGTCGCTCGGATGTGAGGCGCCGTTCGGCGTCACCGGCCTCCGTCGCTTTCTCTTCCGCGTACGCGCGCACGAGGTCGTGGATCGCGAACCTGTTGTACGACACCTCCTCGACCAAATGTGCAGTGCGCAGTTCGTTGAGCGCCTCCGCGCCCGCGATGGGGGACGCCACCAGATCCGTCGCGGCGTCGCGGCTGATCGTCGGTCCGGGGTGGACGCCGAGGCGCCAGAAGAGAGCAGCCGCAGGGCTGGAGAGCACACCGTGCGAGGTGGCCAGCACAGCGCGCAGGTTGAGGTCCGCCTCGTCGTGGACGAACGTGCTGAGCTTGTGCGTGGCGGACCTCAACTCGTTCAGTACCTCCCCGAGGGATAGCGCGGGACGGGACAGCAGCCGCGCGGCGATCACGATCACCGCGAATGGCAAGCCGGCGCAGTGACGCATGACCTCTGCGGTCGTGTCGGGCTCGGCTCGCACACGTTGCTCGCCAATGATCGACGCGAGCAGCGCGACGCACTCGTCCAGGGCCAGGGGCGCGACGACGATCTGGTTGGCCCCGTACCTGGCTACCAGGCTCACCAGCGCATTGCGGCTGGTCACCACAGCCGCGCTCGAGCCAGGGCCAGGCAACAGCGGTAGCACGTGCTTCATGTCGCGCGCGTTGTCCAGCACGACCAGGATGGCGCGCTGCGCCAAGGTCGAGCGGTAGACGGCGGTCAGGCCTTCAAGCGTTGGGGTCTGCGGCGGAACGCCGAGGTCGTCGAGGAACCTCGCGAGCACCTGCTCTACCTTGAGCGGCTCGTGCTCGGAGAAGCCCTGCAGGTCGGTGTGCAGCACACCATCGGGGAAGTGCTCGCGGGTGCTGTCGGCGCCGCGAAAAGCGAGCACGCTCTTGCCCACGCCAGCCGTGCCCACCAGCGCCGCGATCCGGCTCGACCGTTCTCCGGCGAGCACCGCGCACAGAGCATCTAGGTCGGCATCGCGGCCGATAATGCTTGTGCGATGTGCCGGTAGCTGCTGGGGAGCGTATGACGTGATCGCGTTCGCATCGCGGCGCATCGGCTGAGGCCCGCTCTCCAACTCTGCGCGCAGAGCATCGAGCTCGGCCCTCAGTGCCCCTCCGGCCTTCAGCCGGCACTCCTCGAAGACCGGCAGGAACTCTCTGGTGCTGTCGTTGTGATAGATGGTGTGGAGAAGGAAGCGGTAGAATCGTGGGTCATCCGGCCACCTCTCGATCGCACGACGGCAATCGGTGATGGCGTTCGGCATCGCGCCGACCTTGAGCGTCGCGTGGAGGTGGTCTTCGACGGTCTGCTGCCACCTGCGGATCAGTTCCTTACGCCGCTCGTGGAACCACGCTCCGTCGACCGACTGGAGCGGGTCGTCCCTGCATTCCCGAAGTGCCGCCTCCAGTGCGGCGGCCCGCCCCTTTGCACTGGTTGCGGTTCTCGCGTACTCCAGGTGCTGTTCATACCTGAAGAGGTCAACCGATTCACGCGCGACGACTATTCGATACGACCCGGAGTTCAGGACGGGAACAGCGTCGACTCCGATGGCGTTGCGCAGATCCGATACCTGACGGTGGAGCAACCCGGTTTTGGTGGCGGACGTGCCTGGCCAAAGGTGTTTGAAAATGGTCTTCGAGCTGGCGCGCTGGTCAGGTGACAGGAGCAGGAAGGCCAGTACGGAGCGAGCCTTCGGGGTGAGTGCGACGAGCCTATCACCCCGAAACGCGGCAACCTGTTCGAGGAGCCGGTACTCCATTCGGGTTCCTCTCGTGGTGACGACCGGCAGTTCGACCGGCACCGTCAAATTTCACCCCGAACGAGGTGTCGATGTCCAGTCCTAGCGCGATCAGAATCCGGGAAGAAGCCGGGAAGGGGAAAGGAGTGGGATCGGTGGCACACTACGACCGGGCCATCGGAGCGAACCGTTCCTCAGTCCCGGAACCGGTGAAACACGCACCTGTTCCGGGTCGCACCGTTCGGTGGCTGCTGTATCACCCAACGAAAGGAAAAAATTGTTCACCTTCGACCACTACGCGTCTCACCACGTGACGCCGGAGTTCACGTCCTACCCGCCGCGCCGCCGACGGCGGCCTGGTCCGCGGCCGCCGCACCAGGCTGCGCCGTCGCCGAGGTCCCCGCTCACGCGTAAAGCCACGGCTCGCCGGACGGTCTACCGGGCCACGCGGCGCCGTTAACGAGGAGGTGAGGTGAGCCGGGCGGTCCGCAGCTTTGGGCCGCCCGGCTCACGTGAAGGAAAGAGCTGCCCTGTCTCGTCACCTTGTGCGCCAGCCATCCGCTGTGAACACACGACGCCCACCGATAAGGGTGCCGCGCGTAGGGAGGTCGACGATGACGAAGAACCAAAGGACCGGCCACACCGGACGCTGTCGCTCTGACCCTGCGCATCCCGGTGGCCAGCGTGCCGCTCGGTCTCGACCCGGCGGGGGCGCTCGTCACGCTGCCTGCTGTGAGCCAGGAATGGGTGCGACCGGATTGCTCGGCCCACTCCCACCTGCGCGACTCGTCGCTTCCCAGCTAGTGCTGCATCTCGGAACGTCGACCCGGTAATCGGTCCGGTGGGCTGACGGTCCAGGCTGGTCCTCCCATGTCGAGCGGGAGGTGGTCGTGGGTCGTCGTCCGGAGGTGTTCGTCCGGCCCTTGTCCATGGAGGAGGGCCGCAAGCTGGCCCGGATCGGCCGGACCGCGAAGGACCCGGTGCGGTTGCGCCGGGCGATCGTGGTCCTGATGTCCGCCCAGGGTCAGGCAGTACCTGACATCACATCGTTGATGCAGGTCAGCGCCGACTATGTGCGTGATGTGATACATGCGTTCAACGAGCGGGGGTTCGCGGCGCTGGACCCAAAATGGAGCGGGGGACGCCCGAAGACGATCGGTGAGGCGATCCGTGAACGGATCTGCCTGATCGCCCGGACCTCCCCCGCCTCCTGGGGCATCACCGCGTTCTCCACCTGGTCGCTGTCCAAGCTGCGCGACCACCTGCTCGACCGCGGGACCGTGGCGGCGATCAGCCGGGAGACCCTGCGCCGCATCCTGCACGCAGGTGGCGTGTCCTGGCAGAGCACCTCCACTTGGAAGGCCTCCACCGACCCGGACTTCCTCACGAAGATGCACCGGATCCTGGACCTCTACGACCACCCGCCCGCCGGGGGCCGGGTGATCTGCATCGACGAGTTCGGACCACTCAACCTGATGCCCCGTAAGGGCAAGGTCTGGCGGCCGACCGGCTCACCACGGCGATTACGGGCCACCTACAACCGCCACCACGGCGTCATGCACATGCTGGCCGCACTCGACCTGACCACCGGGAAGATCCACTATCGGATCCGGCGTCGCAAACGCCACGGCGAACTCCTCGACCTGCTCGCGAGTCTGCGGGCCCGTTGGCCGGACCAACGCCTCCACCTGGTCATGGACAACTTCTCGCCCCACCGCCACCCCGACGTCCGCGACTGGGCCGCCGCCAACGACGCCGAGCTGGTGTTCCTGCCGACCTACAGCTCCTGGCTGAACTGGATCGAGGCCGAGTTCACCGCCCTGCGCTACTTCACCCTCAACGGCACCGACCACCGCAGCCACGCCGAGCAGAACGCCGCCATCGCCGCCTACATCCGCTGGCGCAACGCCCGAGCCCGACCCAAGACCAGCTTCGCCACCGACTCACCCATCCGCACCTGGACCGATTACCCGGCCAAGGCTGCGTGACGCAGCACTAGTAGACCGTCGCATCTAACCTTTGGGGTATAGGTGGCGGAGTTTGACGCGTGCGTCGTCGGTGGTGAACTGCCAGTCGACTCCCCGCTGGTTGGCGTTGGTGGCGTGTTGCCAGGCGGCGAGTTCGGCGTTGAGGGTGTCGAGGTCGCTGATGCGGCGGTCGAGGCATTGCCGGGACAGTGCGGACAGTTCGATCTCGACGATGTTGAGCCAGGACCCGTGTTTGGGGGTGTGGTGGATCTCCAGGCGCTGGGCCAGGGCGAAGGCCTCGCCGGGTTCGAAGGCCTCGTAGAGCGAGGCGATGCCGTGGGTGTTGAGGTTGTCCATGACCAGTACCACGGTCTCGGCGTCGGGATAGTCCACGGTCAGCAGGTGTTTGACCTGCCCGGCCCAGTCGATCTTGGTGCGCTGGGCCAGGGCGTGCACGCGGCGCCATCCGCGTAAGGGCTCGGCCCACACGAAGATCGAGCAGGTGCCGCACCGGGCGTATTCGCTGTCCTCGCAGGCATCCTTGCCCGGCCGGGCCGGCAGCGGGTCGCGGACCTGGCCGAGGAGCTGGAAGGGTTTCTCGTCCATGCACACCACGGGACGGGCGGGGTCGTGCGGCCGGGCGTAGACGGCGAGGACGTCCTCCATGCGGGCGGCGAACTCGGCGTTGGCCCGCGGCGGGATGTTCCAGGACTTCCTCAGATGAGGACGCAGTTCCGTTTTTCAAAACCCGGCCGATGGTCGAGTGGTCCAGGTCCGGGATGTCCTCGGTGAGCTGGACGTGTTTCTCCAGCAGTCGCAACGACCACCGGGCATACCCCTCCGGCGGCGCCGAGCACGCCAGGGCAATCAGCCGGGCCTCCACCTCCCCGGTCACCGGGGACGGCACCGGCGGAAGGTCGCGCTTCTTGCGCGAGATCGTGGCCAGGACATCGCCGCCGGTCTCGGCGAACCGCCTGGCGACCAGCCGCAGCGTCTCGCCCGAGACCCCGAGCCGCGCCGCGACCACTTCCTTCGAATCAGGCTCGCCTGCCGAGGTGTCCAGCGCGAGCAGCACCCGGGCCCGCATGATCGACGACGCCGGATGCACACCCGTCGTGGTCCACCGGATCAACTCCTCACGATCCCGTGCCGACAGCCTGACCGGCCGCTTCAAATGCGATACCACCACACCAGTCCTTGTCCGGCAGGGGAAAGGGACCTGCCGGACAACAGCCTCCCAGCCGCAAGCGCCACAACTAAGCAGCGACACGCTACTAGAAAGGGTAACGAAGGCCCGAGGCAACAGCGGTTAACCGCTGTTGCCTCGGGCCTTCGCTCATTCGAACGGAAACAGGAATCCAACTGGACCCGATTTCAAACCTCCACGTGTGTGGGAAGACTGCAACGCTGGCCTGCTGGCGCTGGCGCGCGAGGGAACACCCCCGCGTGCGCGGGGAAGACGACTCGGAGAACCGCATGGGCCAGGCGGCCGCCGGAACACCCCCGCGTGCGCGGGGAAGACTCCATCACGGGGTGCCAGGTCGGCAGGCCGAGCGGAACACCCCCGCGTGCGCGGGGAAGACGACCCGCGCCGCACCGCCGACCACTGGGTCGAGGGAACACCCCCGCGTGCGCGGGGAAGACTTCCTGACCAGGGACTATACCCCGCCTCACCCGCGTTTTGATTCGGTGCGCCACAGTCTCGGAAACCGACAAGACAGCACCACGCCCACCCTGAACAACTCCAGTCGACAACCACAGTCACTCAGTTAGTCACTCACCACACGCGGAAGACCACGGGGGACAGCCAACCCAAGATCGACACTAGCGTACGAAAAAGCCCGCTGACCTGGGCTTTATCCAGATCGAGCGGGCTTCTTCAGACCGTCGGGACGACAGGATTTGAACCTGCGACCCCTTGACCCCCAGTCAAGTGCGCTACCAAACTGCGCCACGTCCCGGCCGCATCCCGTTGTGGGGTGCGCGCATAGCTTAGCGCACCCGCAACCAACCCCCGACACACCCCCCCGGCTTGACCGAGCAGGGGCCCTACCTGCGGAGACGGCGGAGGCCCGTGGTGGGCGGGCCTCCGCTGCCTTCCCCTCGGTCGGTACCGAATCCCCCGGTCGACGCCCGTCCACTATGCGGTGGCGTGGTCGGGGGCACTACCGCCTTTAGTCGAGCCATCTCCGTCAACTTTCGGGTGACCCGTCGGTAGTGTCGCCTCCAGCGTGAAGCTGCCGTCGGCCCTTGCCGTCGTGGTCAGGGTGCCGCCCAGCAGGCCCACCCTCTCGGAGAGGCCGTGCAGGCCCTTGCCGTCGTGGTCTGCGGTGGTGGCCGCTGGAGTGGGTGGGGGGCTGTTCGCCACGAGCAGGTGCATGCGGTCGCCGTGGGCGGTGATCCGGATCTCCGCGGTGGCGCCCGGTGCGTGTTTGGTGACGTTGGTCAGGGCCTCTTGGACGACCCGGTAGGCGGCGCGCCCCACGGCTGCCGGCGGGGGTGGGCTGTGGTTTTCGCAGGTAACGGTCAGGCCTGCGGCTCGGGCTCGGTCGACCAGGGGTTGCAGGCCCTCCAGTCCTGGGGTCGGCTCGGGGGCGAGGAGGCCCAGGGCCGCTCGCATCTCGGTCAGCGATTCCTTGGCGAGTGCTCTCAGGCGGCGGGCCGTGTCCCTGGTGTCGTCGTCCTGGGTGGTGGCGGCCAGGGCTGCCGCCTCCACGGCTATGAGGGTGGCGTGGTGGCCTACGGCGTCGTGGATCTCGCGGGCGATCCTGGCTCGTTCCGCTGCCCTCGCACCGTCTTCCCTGGCCTCCAGCTCGGCGGCGCGGGCGCGGTGGGCTTCGGCGAGGCTCGCGGTCAGTTCGCGCCTGGTGGTGATCAGGGCACCGAGGGCGGTGGGGGCGCCGGACATGAACAGGCTGAACGTGACGGTCAGCAGTGCGGCGCCCGGGGGCAGTCCTTCGCGGGCTATGACGAACGCGGAGGGGACGACGGTCGCCAGCGCCACCCAGGTGATCATCAGTGGGGGGCGGGTCGTTCGTCCCAGGTGGTAGAGGGCCACCACGGCGGGTGGCCAGCCGAGGCCGCTCACCAGGGCCGGCAGGCAGAGGGCGGCCGCGGCCGAGGGGGTGCGGTGGCGCAGGGGGAGCAGGAGGCATGCCGCCAGGGCGGCGGGGATGGACCAGGTGAACGGGACGTTGCCGGCCATCAGGACCATCACCGCGGGGACGGTGACCGCCAGGACTTCGATCAGCACCGTCACCACGCGTCACGCACCTGGTGTGCCACGAGGGCTGCTTGCACCCGGTTCTCCACGCCCAGCTTGGTGAGGACCGTGGAGACGTAGCTCTTGACGGTGGCTTCGCTGAGCCCGAGCGAGGTGGCGATGGCCTGGTTGGACCGGCCCGACGCGAGCAGGGACAGGACTTGGCGTTCGCGGGCGCTGAGGCCGTCCAGGTGTCGCGTCTCGCGGAGCGTGCGGGTGCGGAGCCTGGGCAGCAGGCGGGCGGTGATGCGGGGGTCCAGGACGGCGCCGCCGGCCGCCAGGTCGAGCACGGCGCGGACCAGGGCTTCCGGCTCTGCGTCCTTGAGCAGGAAGCCCTGGGCGCCCAGTTCCAGGGCGGTGGCCACGTAGTCGTCCAGGTCGAACGTGGTCAGCACGGCCAGTGCGGGCGGTGACGTCCAGGCGAGCAGTGCCTTCAGCGCGGCCAACCCGTCCATGCCGGGCATCTGCACGTCGACCAGCGCCACGTCGGGGCGCGTGCGGCGGACGACGTCGAGCAGCGCGGCGCCGTCCGCGGCCTCGCCGACGACCACGACCCGGCCGTCGGCTTCGAGCAGCGTCGTGAGGCCCCGGCGCAGCAGCGGTTCGTCGTCAGCGAGGACCAATCGCACCGGCACTCCGCCAGGCAACCGCATTCGGCCTGGCGGAGCAACCGGTCACTTCTTGGCGCGCTTCTCCCGGACGCGGACGGAGATGCGGACGGGGCTGCCTTCGAAGCCGAATTCCTCGCGCAGCTTGCGCTCGATGAACCGCCGGTACCCGGCTTCCAGGAAACCGGTGGTGAACAGCACGAACGTGGGCGGGCGGGTGGCGGCTTGGGTGGCGAAGAGGACCTTGGGCTGCTTGCCGCTGCGCACGGGTGGCGGGGTGGCGGCGATGAGGTCGTTGAGCCAGGAGTTCAGCCGTCCGGTGGGCACGCGGGTGTCCCAGGAGTTCAGCGCGGTGCGCAGGGCGGGGGCGAGCTTGCGCACGGCGCGGCCCGTCAGCGCCGAGATGTTGACGCGTTCGGCCCACGGCACGCGGACCAGGCCGCGTTCGAGTTCGCGGACCATCGCGTGGCGCCGGTCCTCGTCGACGAGGTCCCACTTGTTGAAGGCCAGCACGCACGCGCGCCCGGAGTCGACGACCATGCTCAGCACGCGCAGGTCCTGCTCGCTGATGGGTTCGGACGCGTCCAGCAGCACGATCGCCACCTCGGCCGATTCGATGGCGGCCTTGGTGCGCAGCGACGCGTAGTACTCGGCGCCGGACGCGAAGTTCACGCGCTTGCGCAGGCCGGCGGTGTCGACGAACCGCCACGTGTCGTCGTCCAGTTCGACGAGCGAGTCGACCGGGTCGACGGTGGTGCCCGCGGTGGCGTCGACGACGGACCTGTTCTCGCCGGTCAGGCGGTTGAGCAGGGATGACTTGCCGACGTTGGGCCGGCCGACGAGGGCGACCCGGCGGGGGCCGCCGCGTTGTGCCTCGAACGTCTCGCGCGGCGTCTCCGGCAGTGCTGTGAGGATCGCGTCGAGCATGTCGCCGGATCCGCGGCCGTGCAGGCCGGACACGGGGATCGGCTCGCCGAGGCCCATGGACCACAGGGAGGCGACCTCGGCGGCGAGCCGTTCGTCGTCGACCTTGTTCGCGACCAGCAGCACGGGCCGCTTGGAGCGGCGCAGCAGTTTCACGGCGGCCTCGTCGTTCGTGGTGGCGCCGACGGTGGCGTCCACGACGAACAGGATCGCGTCGGCGGTGGCCATGGCCAGTTCGGCCTGGGCGGCGACCGCCGCCATCATGCCGACGGCGTCGGGTTCCCAGCCGCCGGTGTCGACCACGGTGAACTTGCGGCCGTTCCACAGCGCGTCGTAGGCGACGCGGTCGCGGGTGACGCCCGGCACGTCCTGCACGACCGCTTCGCGGCGGCCGATGATGCGGTTGACCAGGGTCGACTTGCCGACGTTCGGTCGGCCGACCACGGCCAGCACGGGCTGCGGCGGTGCGCCGCCCTCGTCGCCGTACTCGTCGTCGGTGAACGCGGTCCAGTCGGACTCGTCCGCCCAGGTGCCGTCCAAGTCCGTCATCGAACTTCTCCTCGCTGGCTGTCGAGCTCGGCCACCAGCGTGGCCAAGCGGTCGCGGACCTGCTCGGTGGCTTTCACGAGCGCCTGCCGACCCTTGTCGGCGGGCAGCTCGAAAGCCTGACCCACGAGCACGTCCACCACGGGCCGGAACCTCCGTCGGGTTCCGGCGGGGCGCAGGGTGCCGCGGCACGCCACGGGTACGACGAGCGCGCCGGACGAGCGGGCGAGCCACGCGGCGCCCTGCTGCGCCTCGTTCACGTCGCCCGTGCCGCGGGTGCCCTCGGGGAACACGCCGATCACGCCGCCGGCCCGCAGCACCTTCTGCGCGGCGAGCAGCGGTGTGCGGTCGGGTTCGCCGCGGCGCACGGCCAGCTGGCCGATCGCGCGCAGGCCGGTGCCCGCGACGCCCTTGAACATCTCCTGCTTGATCAGGAAGACCACGCGGCGGGGGAAGGAGCCGAAGAGGACCGGTCCGTCCGCCATGGAGCTGTGGTTGGCCACGATGACGACCGGGCCGGTGCGGGGCACGCGGTCGACGTGGTGCACGCGGACCCGGAAGAACAGGCGGAGCGGGCGGCGCGAGATCCACCGGCCGATGTCGTGCAGCCGGGGTGGCGCCCCCTGGGGGAGCGGATCGGTCACCCGTGCACCCGGCCGCTCGGTTGGGCCAGCAGGCCGTGCTCGTCGACCAGCGCCAGCAGTGCGGCGAGCACGCCGGCCAGGTCGAGGGAGGTGGTGTCGAGGACGACGGCGTCGTCGGCGGCGCGCAGCGGGGACACCGCGCGGGTCGAGTCGTAGGCGTCGCGTCGTTGCACGTCGGCGAGGGTGGCGTCCAGGGTGGACGCGCGGCCGGACGCGGCGTCCTGCTTGGCGCGGCGGGCGGCGCGGGCTTCGGCGTCGGCGGTGACGTAGACCTTGAGCGCGGCGTCGGGGGCGACGACGGTGCCGATGTCGCGGCCTTCGACGACGATGCCGCCCGCGTCGTCGAGCGCGGTGGCGATGACGCGGCGCTGTTCGGCGACGAGCAGCGCGCGCACCTCGGCGACGGCGGAGACCGGGGACACGGCGAGGGTGACCTCGGGGCCGCGGATCTCGACGCCGACGTCCGCACCGTCGAGGTGGGTGGTGGAGCGCTCGGGGTCCGTGCCCTGGACGAGGGTGGCCGCGCGGGCGACCCGGGTCACCTCGGCGGGGTCGGCGAGGTCGACGCCGGCGCGCAGCACGGCCAGCGTGATGGCGCGGTACATCGCGCCGGTGTCGAGGTAGCGTGCGCCCAGTGTCGACGCGAGCCGACGCGCTACGGAGGACTTGCCGGTGCCGGAGGGACCGTCGAGGGCCACCACGCCACGCAGCTCACCGTGTCCCACGGGGGTTTCCTCCTTGAGGCGGTACTGCGGTTCGTCAACCTCCAATTGTGCCTGGTGCGGAGCGTCACACGCGCATCGGCCCGTTCAGCCGCCCCGCGGCCCGGTCGCACGCTCGCGCGGGGGTCGCCGCCGGGGGTCCCCCTGTTTTCATCCTGCCGGCGTGGACCGGCGGAACGGGATGTCCGGTGAGCCGCCTGTGGACAGGTCGACGGGCTGTCCGCGGGCCGCGGGCGGACTGCCGAGGGGGCCGTCCGCGGGCCGCGGCCGGGCGCGAACCGCGGCCGGGCCGGGAACGGGCTGCGGACGAGGACGGGCCGGGAACGGGCTGCGGACGAGGACGGGCAGCGGACGAGGACGGGCAGCGGGCCGCCGCACGGCACGCGGTGGCCCGGTGCTCACGCGGGGCGCAGGTCCGCCAGCAGCAGCCCGCTGCGCGGCTTGGGGGTGAAGTAGGTGCTCTTGCGCGGCATCCGCCGCCCCGCCTCGTGCTCGGCCAGCACGTCCGCCAGCGGCACGGGGGCGATGCGCACCACGGCATCGGCGTCCGCCGGCACCGGGTCGGTGACCGGGCGGACGTGCGGGCTGCCCAGGCCGAGGGCGCGGCCGAACAGCACCTCCTCCACGACGGCGTGGTCGATGGGCCTCGGACCGGCGCCGTCGGGCACGGGCAGGGGCACGCGCACGGCCTCGGCGCCCGCCACCACCACGACGACGCCCGGTGTCGGCGGGGTCGTGGGCGGGACCGGGGTGGCGTCCAGGCCCACCGCCCGCCATGCCGCGACCAGGTCGTCCATGCCCAGCCCGGTGCCGGCGAGCGCCCGGTGGATGGGGCCGATCCGCAGCGCGGGACCGGCGGTGACCAGGGCGAGCAGGCCGGTCAGCCCTGCCGAGGCGGCGACCCGGTGGTTGCCGTCGGCGACCATGAGCGGGTGGGCGCCGGCGGCGTCCAGGAGTTGGTCCTGGTGCTCGCCCGGCCCCACCAGCCACAGCCGGTGCCGTCGTCCGCCCGGGTCGACGACGGACGCGGCGGGCTCGTCGTCCACCGCCGCCACCAGGTCGGTCAGCGCGGTGTGCCCCACCGGCACGAGCATGGCGGCGCTGGTGGCGCACCCCAGGTCGGCCAGCACGCGGGCGCGTTCGGCGACCACCTCGGGGTAGACGTCCTCGGTGTGCCCGACGGCCGCCGGGTCGGCCATGCACAGCAGGCCGTGCGCGGTGCCGTCCGGGCCGTCCACGCGGTAGGGGGCGACGACGTCGCGCACCTCGCGGTAGGCGGTGCCGCGCAGTCGGGCGAGGTCGGCCCTGGCCCGCGGGAGGGCGTCGGGCAGCGGGACGCCCGCGGCGAGGGCGGCGGGGGTGCGGTGCGGGTGCTGGACGGCGAGCAGCGTGCCGGGGCGTGCGCGGGCCAGGGCGGCGGCGATGCGCTCGGGTTCGGCGAATTCGTCCACGTCGGGGCCCGGCACACCGTCCTTGACGACCCAGCCCCGTCCAATCGACCTCACCCGTCGGATCACCGGACTATGATCGGGCACATGAACGTCGAGGTCACGCCGCTCCCCGGAATCGGCACCCGCCAGGACTTCATGATCCGCGCGGGCAGGCGGATCGGGGTGATCACCTACCGCGACGGCAAGTTCGAGCTCATCGTGTCGCACTCGGACGACCCCGACGGCTGCGCGGCGTCCATACCGCTCTCGGCGGCCGAGGCGGGCACGCTCGCCGGCCTGCTCGGCGCGCCGCAGCTGGTCGCGCACCTGGAGGAGCAGCACCGCGACGTCGCGGGCATCTCGACGCAGCAGTTCCCGATCGTGCCCGGTTCCCGGTTCGACGGGCGCCCGCTGGCCGAGACGGAGCTGCGCACCCGCACGGGCGCCTCGATCGTCGCGGTCGTGCGCGCGGGTTCCGTGCACCCGTCGCCGCGCCCGGACTTCGTGTTCGGGGGCGCCGACCTGGTCGTCGTGGTCGGCACGCGCGAGGGCCTGAACGCTGCCGGTGAACTGCTGGGGAGTGGCTGAACACCTTGCACAGCACAGCCACCGCGCTGATCCAACTCGGCGCGGTCTTCTTCGGTCTGGGCCTGCTCGGCAAGATGGCCTGGCGCATCGGGATCTCGCCGATCCCGCTCTACCTGGTCGGCGGCCTGGCCTTCGGGCAGGGCGGGCTGGTCCCGCTGCACGGCATCGAGGACTTCACGCACATCTCCAGCGAGATCGGCGTCATCCTCCTGCTGCTCCTGCTCGGCCTCGAGTACTCGGCGGCCGAGCTGATGACGGGTCTCAAGCGGTCGTGGACGGCGGGTGTCCTGGACATCGTGCTGAACGCGGCGCCCGGCGCGGCAGCGGCGCTGATCCTGGGCTGGGGCCCGGTGGGCGCGCTGGCGATGGCCGGCGTCACCTACATCTCGTCCTCGGGGATCATCGCGAAGGTCCTCGGGGACCTGGGCCGGCTCGGCAACCGGGAGACGCCGGTGGTGCTGTCGGTCCTGGTGTTCGAGGACCTGGCGATGGCGGTGTACCTGCCGATCCTGACGGCCGTGCTGGCGGGCGTGAGCTTCGTGGGCGGCCTGACGGCGGTGGGCATCTCGCTGCTCGCCATCACGGTGGTGCTGGTCGTCGCGCTGAAGTTCGGCCGGTACGTGTCGGCGGTCGTCGACAGCCCGGACCCCGAGGTGTTCCTGCTGAGAGTGCTCGGCGCGGCGCTGCTGGTGGCCGGTGTGGCGTCGCAGCTGCAGGTGTCGGCGGCGGTGGGCGCGTTCCTGCTGGGCATCGCGATCTCCGGTTCGACCGCGGAGAACGCGACGCGGATGCTGGAGCCGCTGCGGGACCTGTTCGCGGCGATGTTCTTCGTGGTGTTCGGCCTGAACACCGATCCGGCGTCGATCCCGCCCGTGCTGGGGCTGGCGGTCGCGCTGGCGGTGGTGACGACGCTGACGAAGGTCGCCACGGGCTGGTGGGCCGCGAAGCGGCAGGACATCGGGAAGATGGGCCGGGCGCGAGCGGGCGCGGCGCTGGTGGCGCGCGGCGAGTTCTCGATCGTGATCGCCTCGCTCACGGTGGCGTCCGGCGCGGTGGACGGGCGGCTCGCGGCGCTGGCGACGGCGTACGTGCTGCTGATGGCCGTGCTGGGCCCGGTGGCCGCGCGCGTCGTCGAACCCGTCGTGAGGTTCACCCAAAAGCGTGGTAGGGAACCGGCGACGGTCTGACCCTGTATCCCGGCGTTCGGCGGCGGCCTCCTGATGGGCGACTGCCGCCGAACCCCGAAGGGGGTCGTCATGTCACAACCAACAGGCGCCGGGACCACGGGCCGCTACCTGGTGCTCCTGGAGGACAGGTCGGTCGCGGCCGGCGCCCGGGAGATGAGCCGGGTCGCGGGCATCACCGCCACCAGCACCGCCGACCACGCCACCACCGCCGAACTGGCCGCCGCGGACGGCCTGATCTTCCAGGACCTCGGCATCGCCGTGGTCGACGCCACGCCCGACCAGGTCGCGCGGTTGTCGCGGGCCGCCGAGTCGCCGGGGCCGATCGCGGTGGTCGAGGCCGAGCGCGTCGTGCAGGCGTACGACACGGCCGACACCGGGCAGGCCGCCGCGGTGGACGAGTCGGTGTTCACGTGGGGCCTCCAGGCCGTCGGCGCGAACCTCAGCTCGGCCACCGGAAAGGGCGTCCGGATCGCCGTGCTGGACACCGGTTTCGCCGCGGACCACCCGGACTTCGCGGGCCGCGCGGTGATCACCAACTCGTTCATCGAGGGCGAGACCGCGGACGACGCGCACGGCCACGGCACGCACTGCGTCGGCAGCGCCGCGGGGCCGCGCACGCCCGCGTCGGGCGGGCCGGGGTACGGCGTCGCGCACGAGGCCGAGGTCTACGCGGGCAAGGTGCTGTCCAACGCGGGCTTCGGCTCGGACAGCGGCATCCTCGCCGGCATCGAGTGGGCCATCGCGAACGGCTGCGCCGTCGTGTCGATGTCGCTGGGCGCGGCCGTGCGGCCGGGCACGCCGCACTCGCTGATCTTCGAGCAGGCGGCGACGCGCGCGCTGGCCAAGGGCACGCTGATCATCGCGGCGGCGGGCAACGAGAGCAGGCGGCCCGGCTCGGTCAACCCGGTGGGCCACCCCGCGAACTGCCCGTCGATCCTCGCCGTGGGCGCGGTGGACGTGCACCGGGGCATCGCGTTCTTCTCCTGCGGCACCGTCGACGCGGTGGGCCAGGTCGACCTGGTCGGGCCGGGCGTCGACGTCTACTCCAGCTGGAACCGCGAGGACGGCGCCCTGGGCAGGCACAAGCGCATCCAGGGCACGAGCATGGCCACGCCGCACGTCGCGGGCGTCGCCGCGCTCGTCGCCGAGAAGCACGGCGCGCGCGGGTGGGAGCTGTGGGCGAGGCTGGCGCAGTCCGGCCGCCGCCTGGACCTGCCCTCCACGGACGTCGGCGGCGGACTGGTGCAGGCACCCTAGGCACGCGTCGGCCCGGGACCGCGGCGGTCCCGGGCGACGCCCGCGCGGGTCCGCCCGCCCGGCTGCGCGGCGCTGTCGGGTGGGGGCGCTGTCAAATGAGGCGCTGTCGGGTCGACCCCCTACGCTGTGCGGGTCGATCGTCCCCCGGTCGAACACGTGTTCTATGATCGCGGGTCGAGCCGGACGCGCAGAGAGGACAACCGAGATCGTGCAGGCGGACACGCTCGTGGAGCAGGAAGACAAGGTGGACGCCGTCGCGCCCGCCGCACCCGTGCAGGAGGACGCGCCCGTGCCGCAGGAGAAGCCCGAGCCCGGGGTGGAGGCCGACGCCGCACCCGAGCTCAAGAGCGGGCCCGGGGCCGAGACCGCACCGAGGGCCGAGACCACGCCCAAAACCGCGCCCAGGGCCGAGAGCGGCCCGAAGCCCGAGGACGCCGAGGCGAAGCCCGCCAAGCGCGCCAAGTCGACGGCCAAGAAGACCCGCACGGTCGAGCTGACGCTCACCGTCACCGGGACCGCCGACGGCGAGTGGCAGGCCGACCTGGTGCACGGCACCAGGCGGGTCGTGCAGGGCCTGAGCATCTCGGCCGCGGCCGTGTCGCGCGCGGCCAAGGAGCTGCACGAGGACATCGCCGGCGGCATCGAGGACGTCATCGAGACCGCTCGCGCCCAGCACCGCACCCGCATGGAGGAGCTGGAGGCCGAGCTGGCGAAGGTGAAGGCCGCCCTCGCCGAGCTCAACGACTGAGCCGACGCACCCCGCGGAGGGCCGCCCGCGCACCGCGTGGGCGGTCCTCCGTCGTCGGGAGGGGGGTCAGCGCGAGGGGTCGAGGACGAGCTTCCCGGTCGACCGCCGCGAGCGCAGGTCCTCGTGGGCGCGGCGCACCTCGGAGAGGCCGTACTCGCCCCCCGGCACGGCCCGCAGGTCGCCCGCGAGCACCAGGTCGAACAGCTCGCCCATGGCGCGGTGCACCACGCGGCCGGGCAGCGTGAAGGCGTGCGGCAGCCACATGCCGGCCACGGCGGTGGAGCGGACGAGCAGCTTGCCGGGCGGGATCGGCGACGGCTGCTCGCGGCTGGCCATGCCGTAGAACGCGAGTCGGCCGAACGGCGCGAGCGCCGCGACGCTCTGGTCGGTGACCGCGCCGCCGGTCATGTCGAGCACGACGTCGACGCGGCGGCCGTCGTTGGCCTCGCGCAGGGTGGCCGTCATGTCCGGCGAGGTCGAGTCGACGGCCACGTCGGCGCCGAGTTCGAGGGCGAGCGCGCGCTTGTCCTCGCTGCTGGCGGTGGCGATGACGCGACCGGCGCCCCACCTCTTGGCCAGCTGCACGGCGATCGTGCCGACCCCGCCCGCGGCGGCGTGCACGACGACGGTCTCGCCCTCCTCCAGGTGGGCGCTGCGGCGCAGCAGCAGCCACGCCGTGGCGCCCTGCACGACCATGCTGAGCGCGGTCACGTCGTCCACGCCGTCGGGCACGTCGAACGCGGTCGCCTCGGGCACGACGGCCTTCTGCGCGTAGCCGCCGCCGCCGGAGGTGAGGGCGACGACGCGCCGGTCGCCGGTGGTGCCGACGACCTCGCCGCCGGGCACCAGCGGCAGTTCCTGCTTGGCCAGGTAGGAGTTCTCGGCCTGGTGGGTGTCGGCGTAGTTGAGGCCCGCGCGGCTGACGTCGACGAGGAGTTCCCCCGGTCCGGCGACGGGGTCGGGCAGGTCGACCTCGGTGAGGACCTCCGGTCCGCCGAACTCGGTGATCTGGATGGCGCGCACGGGTGTCAGCTCTCCTCGGGGACGTCGGACGTGGTCAGCGGGTCGCGGGTGAAGCGGACGCGCTCGCCGGTGGCGGTGCGCGGACCGGGCGGGTTGGGGAAGGTGAACGGCGCGCTGGGACGCCCGGCCTGCACGAACCAGCATTCACCGGGTTGGCCGGAGCGCAACACGGAGACGAACGCGTCGACCACGTCGTCCACGCCCATGATGGGCATCCCGGCGGCCTCCAGGGCATCCTTGACGCCGGTGACGATGTTCGTGTCGGCGAACGACGGGCAGACCGCGTTGACCGTGATGCCGTCGGCGGCGAGCACGGGCCCGAGGCCGCGCACGAGGCCGACGACCGCCGCCTTGTTGGCGCCGTAGAGGGGGTCCATGGGCATCGCCATGAGGCCGGCCATGCTGGCGGTGGCCACGATGCGCCCGCCGCCGCGCGCCCTGAGCGCGGGCAGGGCGGCGTGCACGCCGTACACGACGCCGTCGAGGTTGATGCCCATGACGGTGCGGTACCGCTCGACGTCGAAGTCGTCGAAGGTGAAGCCGGTGGCGATGCCGGCGTTGAGCACGGCGACGTCGAGGCCGCCGAACCGCTCGACGGCCAGGGCCACGGCCGCCTCGCTGTCGCGGGGGTCGCGCACGTCGCAGTGGACGAAGACGCCGCCCACCTCGTCGGCCACGGCCTCGCCGCCCGCGTCGTCGACGTCGGCGACGACGACCGAGGCACCGGCCGCGGCGAGCCGCCTCGCCAGGCCCGCGCCGATGCCGTTCGCGGCTCCGGTGACCAGTGCGACCTTGCCCGAGAAATCCACCGCGCCTCCTCTGGCGACACATTCCGACCAGTCGGTATGGTTCCCTCGACGCGCTCTGGCGTCAAGGCGAGCCCACGAGTAGGTTACTAAGCGGTTGCTTAGGCCCGCAGATCAAGGAGGACTGACCGTGGCCGAGACTGACGCACGGGTGGCGATCGTCACCGGCGCCGCGCGGGGCATCGGCGCCGCCGTAGCCACCCGGCTCGCGCGGGACGGGTTCGCCGTCGCGCTGCTCGACCTGGACGAGGACGGCTGCGCGGACGCCGTCGGGAAGATCCGGGCCGCGGGCGGCACGGCCCTCGCGGTGGGGGTGGACGTCGGCGACAGCGCCGCGGTGGAGACGGCCGTGCAGCGCGTGGCCGACGAGCTGGGCCCGCCGGTCGTCCTGGTGAACAACGCGGGTGTCCTGCGCGACAACCTGCTGTTCAAGATGACCGACGACGACTGGGACACGGTCGTGAACGTGCACCTGCGGGGCTCGTTCCTGATGAGCCGCGCGGTGCAGCGGTACCAGACGAAGGCGGGCTGGGGCCGGATCGTGAACCTGTCCAGCACCTCCGCGCTGGGCAACCGGGGCCAGGCCAACTACGCCGCCGCCAAGGCGGGCCTCCAGGGCTTCACCAAGACGCTGGCCATCGAGCTGGGCAAGTTCGGCGTCACGGTCAACGCGATCGCCCCGGGCTTCATCGCCACCGACATGACCGCCGCCACCGCGGCCCGCGTCGGCGTGGACTTCGAGGACTTCAAGAAGGGCGCCGCCGCCGCCATCCCGGTCGGCCGCGTCGGCACGCCCGAGGACATCGCGCACACGGCGTCGTTCCTGGTGAGCGACGGCGCCGGGTTCGTGTCCGGTCAGGTCCTGTACGTCGCCGGCGGACCGAAGGACTGACATGCGGGTATTCGCGAACCTCGACGAGCTGGCCGCCGCCCGGGGCGAGCACCTGGGCTTCGGCGACTGGCACGAGATCACCCAGGACGAGATCAACCTGTTCGCCGACGCCACCGGCGACCACCAGTGGATCCACGTCGACCTGGAGAAGGCCGCCGCCGGACCGTTCGGCGCCCCGGTCGCGCACGGCTACCTCACGCTGTCGCTCATCCCGATGCTGGTGCGCGACGTCTACACCGTCCAGGGCCTGAGGATGGGCGTGAACTACGGCCTGAACAAGGTCCGCTTCCCCAGCCCGGTCACGGTGGGCTCGCGCGTCCGGGCGGGCGCCGAGCTGGTGGAGATCACCGACACCGCGCAGGGCAGGCAGGCGGTGGTGAAGGTGACCGTCGAGATCGACGGCCACGCCAAGCCCGCGTGCGTCGCCGAGACCGTGGTGCTGCTCGTCGCCTAACGGGAGGACTCGGCGGAACCGCCGGGCCACGTCCTCCGGCGTGGCCCGGTACCCCGCACCTTAGGCGGGGCGCAGCGACCCCAGCAGCAGATCGGCGAAGTGCCCGCCGACCTGCTCGGCCGACAGCGGGCCGTCCGCGCTGTACCACTGGCCGAGGTGGTGCACGGTGCCGAAGAAGTAGTGGACGGTGAGGTCCGCCGGCACGTCGGCGCGGAACACCCCCGCCTCCTGGCCCTCCTCGACCAGCGACCGGAACCGCTCGTGGTAGCGGCGCCGCTCGGCGCGCACCTCGCGGCGCTTGTCCTCGGCCAACTGGTCGGCCGAGCGGAAGTACACGCGGGCCTGGTCGAAGTTGTCCACGGAGGTCACGACGACGTCCACGGCGGCGGCGCGCAGCCGTTCGGCGACCGGCGCGGACCCGTCCGCGATCCCCACCAGCCGCTCGGTCTGCATCCGCAGCAGGCTGCCGTAGATCTCGTGCAGCAGGTCGTCCTTGGACCCGAAGTAGTGGTACATGGCGCCCTTGGTGACGCCCGCCAGGTCGACGATCTCCTGCACCGCGACCCGGTCGAAGCCCTTCGCGGCGAACAGCCTGGTCGCCGCGTCGATCAGCCGCTCCGGTACCGATGCCATGCGCCAAGCATCGCACGCGGCGATCACTGGAACATCGCGATGGGTCGCACGACCAGGTGCCCCTCCTCCGCCTTCCACGCCTGCACCTTGCCCAGGCACCGGGCGTGGAACCCGCCGTCGGGCACCACGTCGTCGCGCAGCCCCGAGTCCAGGCACTCGACGCGCACCTGCGGCCCGGCCTCCGGGTCGTCCGGGTCGCCGAACGGCGCCAGGAACACCGTCGTGCCGTCGCCCCGGGAGTGGACCCGGAACACGCCCTTGACCGACACGTACGAGTCGACGCGCCGCAGCCGCACCGCCCCCGAGGCGCCCAGGTGCTGCTCCAGGGCGGTGTTGCGCAGCAGCGTCCGGTCGCGCAGGTCCACGTGCACCACGCCGGAGGCCGACTCCAGCGCGCCCAGCAGCACGCCGATCACCGCGATCGGCTCGGAGTTCTCGATGTAGGTCTTCACCACCTCGCGCCCGGACGTGCGCGCGCCCTCCACGCCGAGGTCGAGGCCCTTGAGGGCGATCTTGCCGTCCTTGGTGACGCCGACGCGGTCCACGACCTCCTTGGTCATCGCGTCGCCGTACCGGCCGACCTGGTAGAGGTCCATCACGGACTTCTCGTTGAGGTAGATCGTCAGCCCCGGCACGTCGCGCGGGGGCGCGAACCGGTGCCGGGAGCGCCACGCCCACACCGCCACGCCGACGGCGACGAGCAGCGCGAGGGCGGTCACCACCCACACGACCGCCCACGGCCACCAGACCGACCACCACAGCGCCCTATCGACAACCACGGATCTCCCTCACCGCCTCCAGCAGCGACCCGGAGGTCGCGTCCACGACCCGGCCGCCGGCCGCCAGCGCGACCCGGGCCAGCTCCGCGGGGTCGGCCTCGCCGAACCGGATCGCGTACGTGCGGGGCGGGGCGGGCCACGCGGCCAGCAGGTCGTCCGCGCTCATCCCCGCGTTGTTCTCGCCGTCGGTCATCAGCACGACCGTGCCGCCGCCCGCGAGCCGGTAGGCGTGGTCGAGGGCGGAGAAGATCGCCGTGTGGCCGGCCAGCCCCGCCGAGCCCAGCGCCCGTGACAGCTCCGCCAGGTCGGCCTCGCCGCGCACGGTCACCGACCGCTCCTCCAGCACGGTCCCGGCGAACCGCACCAGCACCACCGTCTCCCCCACCCGGAACCGGTCGAAGCCGCCGCCGAGGCCCAGCGTCGCGAACGCCTCGCGCAGCCCGGCGATGCGCGGGCCCTCCATCGACGTGGAGTGGTCGAGCACGAACACCACGGTGGCGGGCTGCCCGGCCCGGTCGTAGGCGGCGAGCAGGGAGTCCACCACGTCCTGCGTCGCCGGGAAGTACAGCGCGGTGCCGACGGGTCCGCGCAGCTGCGCCACGCGCTCCAGCGAGGGGTCGACCGGGCGGCGCAGCGTGCGCTCCATGATCGACTTCTGGGCGGACGGGGTGCGCAGCCAGTCCACCACCCGGTCGTAGACCGCCCGCTTGCCCGGTTCGAGCAGCATCAGCGGGTAGTCGGACAGCACGATGCCGTCGCGCGGGTAGACGACGTCCAGCGGTTCGCGCAGCCGCCCGGAGGCGTTGAGCGACAGCACGGTCGACTCGTAGCCGACGACGGCGTCCACCTCGTCCTGCCGCCGCACGTACTCCTCGGCGACCTCGGCCGCGCCGTCCGCGCCGACCACCCGGCCGGTGAGGAAGCCCTGGAGCTTGTCGCACGCCACGTCCTCGGTGCGCAGCGCCGCGCCGGTGCCCGCGGCGGCCGTGGCGACGCCGATCAGCGCGGCCAGGCCGCTGCCGGCCACCCTCGGGTCGGCCATCGCGAAGCGCAGCTCCCCCGCCGCCGCGCGGGCCGCCACGTCAGCCCACGACCCGCCGCGCAGCCCGTCCGCGCGGCCCGCCTTCACGCCCAGCACCAGCGGCGAGAGCATCGTGCTGGTGGACAGCGGCACGTCGGCGCCGCGCAGCCGCAGGTAGCGGTTGGTGGCCAGCCAGGCGAGGTCGTGGCCGGTGCCCGCGGCCAGTTCCTCGCTGGCCCGCACCGTGCCCCGGTAGTCGAGCTTCAGCTCCACGCCGGTGTCGCGGCGCAGGTCGGCCAGCACCGGTTCGAGGTCGGCCAGCTCGGAACCGGCGAGCACGGTCACCACGACGGGGTCGGGCGTCGCGGTCGTGCAGCCGCCCAGCAGCGCCAGGACCAGCAGTGCGGCGAGCCACCTCACAGGGGCACCCCGCTCGGGCAGCGGCCGACCTCGCCGATCATCGCCGCCAGGTCCTCGGACCTGGGCAGGAACGTCTCGGTGCCGCCCGCGCCGGGGTCGGGTTCCTCGATGCCGCGCTCCGCCAGCACGTCGCCCAGGGACGCGCTGCCCGCGCGGCCGAGCCGGAACCCCAGCTCCAGCGCGCGCCGCCGCAGGTCCGGGTCGGTGTCCAGCAGCCGGCCCACCCGCTCCCCCGCCTCGCTGAACGCGATCAGCCACGGCTCGGTGTGGTGGTGTGCGTCGGGGTAGAGCAGCACGCGGGAGGCGTCCACCGCGCCCGTCTCCTGCTTGGTGCGGATCTGGTAGGCCAGGTACTGGTGCTCGTAGACGACGCCGACGGGCGCGAACGTGCGGCCGTCCGGCGCGAAGAAGGTGCGGCCGATGCCCGCGCCGAACTGGCCCTCGACCTCGAACAGCGGCCGGACGCGTGCCGCGACCTCCGCCGCGTCGGCGGCGGTGGGCGTGCGCTTGCCGTTGAGCGCGAACGCGACCAGCCCGACGTAGGCCGCGCCGGAGTAGGCCCGGCACGGGTCGGGCGACTGGGCGATGACCTGGTTGGCGTTGGTCAGGCCCGTGCCCAGCGCGGCCCAGGTCGTGTGCGACCGGGTCAGCTCGACGAACGCGGCCATGTCGAGCCGGTAGTAGAGCGAGCCCTCGCTGCGGGGCGTGGCGACACCCCCGAACCCGAGCGCGTCGGCGTACTCGCGGAACGCGGCGACCACCAGCGGCGTGGTGAACGGGTAAAACAGCGTGCCGCCCAGCTCGTCGTGGATGCGCCGGGCCGTGACCTGGCCGGACGGCATGACGAAGTCGAAGGAGTCGGCCTTGTCCCGGGAGATCTCCAGCGAGCCGCCGGAGTCGGTCAGGTGCACCTGGATGCCCTTGGACATCAGGATGCGGCGGACCTCGCCGTCGTTGAAGAAGTCCGCCTTCGACGCCATGAGGGCGCGGACGACGGTGACGGCCTGGAACGGCAGGGCGACCGTGCCTCCCGCGAACAGCGCGACGACCCCCACGAGCGCCAGGCCCGCGGAGACGCCGAACGGCAGCAGGAAGCGCTTGCGCCGGAAGACCGGGCGGGGCGGGTCGAGGACGGTCAAGCCTGGCTCGTCGGTCGTGCTCGTCGCGACCACGGGACTCCCCTGCGCCGGTGATCGAAGTGCCGGACCACCAGGTTAGGTCGCCCCGTGCCGCGACGTCACCGCAACGGGCGGATCAGCCCCCGAGCGTCACGCCGCCGTCGACGACGAACGTCGCGCCGGTGGTGTAGCCGCCCGCCGGGGAGGCGAGGAACACCACGGCCGCCGCCAGCTCCTCCGGATCGCCCACCCGGCCCAGCGGCAGGCGCGCGATGTGCCCCTCCAGGTAGCCCTCGGGGTACTGGTCGGTCATCTCGGAGGCGAAGTAGCCGGGCGCGAGGGCGTTGACCCGGATGCCCTTGCGGCCGGTCCACTGCTGGGCCAGGTCGCGGGTCAGGCCGAGCAGTCCGGCCTTCGACGCGGAGTAGGCGGCCTGCGGCAGCCCGCCGGAGACCAGGCCGAGCACGGACGACACGTTGACGATCGACCCGCCGTCGGTCATCACGGCCGCCGCCGCCTGGGCCATCCAGTAGGCGCCGTTGAGGTTGACGTCCATGACGCCGAGGAACTGCTCGGGCGTCTCCCGCGACGCGGGCACCGCGGACGCCACGCCCGCGTTGTTCACCAGCACCGCGACCCGGCCGAAGTCGGCGGCGGCGCGGGCCACCTCGCGGCAGTCGTCGGGCTGCGCCACGTCCGCGGCCACGACCAGCGCCCGCCGGCCGGCCGCCTCGACCAGCCGCGCGGTGGCCTCCAGGCGGTCCACGCGGCGCGCGGCCAGCACGACGTCCGCGCCCGCCTCGGCGAGGCCCTTGGCGAACGCCACGCCCAGACCCGACGAGGCGCCGGTGACGATCGCGACCTTCCCGTCGAGCCGGAACTTGTCGAGGATGCCCATCAGGAGAGCCTTTCCAGGATGATCGCCATGCCCTGACCGCCGCCGACGCACATGGTCTCCAGGCCGAACTGCGCGTCGCGGGCGCGCATCCCGTTGATCAGGGTCGTCATGATGCGCGCGCCGGTGGAGCCGAACGGGTGGCCCAGCGCGATGGCACCGCCGTGCACGTTGAGCTTGTCGACGTCGATGCCGAGCGCGCGCTGGCTGCCCAGCACCTGCACGGCGAACGCCTCGTTGATCTCGACCAGGTCGATGTCGCCGATGGACATGCCCGCGTGCCCGAGGGCCTGCCGGGTGGCGTCGACGGGGCCGAGTCCCATGATCTCCGGGCTGAGGCCGGACACGCCGGTGGACACGATGCGCGCCAACGGGGTCAGGCCGAGCTCGCGCGCCCTCGTGTCGCTCATGACCACCACGGCCGCCGCGCCGTCGTTGAGCGGGCAGCAGTTGCCGGGCGTGACCGTCCCCTGTGGGCGGAAGGACGGCGTGAGCGCGCCGACCGCCTCCGGTGTCACGCCCTTGCGCGGGCCGTCGTCGGTGCGCACCACCGTGCCGTCGGGCAGGATCACCGGGGTGATCTCGCGCTCGAAGAAGCCGTCGGCGATCGCCTTCTCGGCCAGGTTGTGCGAGCGCACGCCGAACTCGTCCTGCTCGGCGCGGGAGATGCCGAGCAGCGTGGCGACGTTCTCCGCGGTCTGCCCCATGGAGATGTAGTAGTCCGGCAGCAGGCCGTCCTCGCGCGGGTCGTGCCACACCTCGTTGGTCGCGGCGGTGCGCTCGGTGCGGGTCATCGCGTCGGCGAACAGCGGGTTGAGGTGCGGGTCGCCGTGCCGGTAGCGGGAGACGCACTCCACGCCCGCGCTGACGAACGCGTGCCCCTCGCCCGCCTTGATCGCGTGGAACGCCATCCGCGCGGTCTGCACCGAGGAGGCGCAGAACCGGTTGACCGTGGTGCCGGGCACCGTGTCCAGGCCGAGCTGCACCGCGATCCGGCGGGCCGCGTTCTGGCCGTGCTCGTCCTGCGGTTCGGCGCACCCCAGGTGCAGGTCGGTGATCTCGCGCGGGTCCAGCTCGGGCACCTGGGCGAGGGCCGCGCCGACGATCTGCGCGGCGAGGTCGTCCGGTCGCAGGTCGACCAGCGAACCCTTGCGGGCGCGGCCGATCGGGGACCGCGAGGTGGCGACGACGACAGCCTCGGGCATGAACTCTCCTCATCTTCTGCCACTGCTTCGCAGGTGGCGGCTCGGCCGCCTGAGGTCGGCCCATCGGGGCGTCTTCCGGAAAAATCGAAGGGCGTGATTTTTCCGGAAGGCGACCCGACAGGCCGACGCGGCCTCGCGTGGTGGTGCGCGCTGGGGGGACTACAGGCCCAGGTCGCGGCCGATCAGTTCCTTCATGATCTCGTTGGAGCCGGCCCAGATCCTGGTGACGCGGGCGTCCATCCAGGCGCGGGCCACGCGGTACTCGGTCATGTAGCCGTAGCCGCCGTGCAGCTGCACGCAGGCGTCGATGACCTCGTTCTGCACGTCCGAGCTCCAGTACTTCGCCTTGGCGGCGTCGGTGGCGGACAGCTCGCGGCGGGTGTGCGCGTCGGTGCACTGGTCCAGGAACGCCTGCGTCACGTCGACCTTGGTGACCAGTTCGGCGAGCGTGAACTTGTTGTGCTGGAACGTGCCGATGGCCTGGCCGAACGCCTTGCGCTCCTTGGCGTAGGCGATCGTCTCCTCCAGGATCTGCCTGGCGTGCGCCAGGTTGGAGATGGCGCCGCCGAGGCGTTCCTGCGGCAGGCGCTCCATCATGTGGATGAAGCCCCTGTCGACCTCGCCGATGACGTTCCCGGCGGGGATCAGCACGTCGTCGAAGAACAGTTCGGCGGTGTCGGACTCGGGCTGGCCGACCTTGTCGAGCTTGCGGCCGCGCTCGAAGCCCTTCATGCCGGTCTCGACGGCGAACAGCGTGATGCCGCGGGCGGGCTTGACGTCGGGGTTGGTGCGCGCGGCGATGACCACCATGTCGGCGGAGAACCCGTTGGTGATGAACGTCTTCGAGCCGTTGAGGACCCAGTCGGAGCCCTTGCGCACGGCGTTGCTCTTGAGCGCGGCGAGGTCGGAGCCGCCGGACGGCTCGGTCATGCCGATGCCCGTGGTCATCTCGCCCGAGCAGAACCGGGGCAGCCAGCGCCGCTTCTGCTCCTCGGTGCACAGGTCGGCCAGGTAGGGGGCGACGACGTCGCCGTGGATGCCCAGGCACGACGCCATGCCGGCGCTGACCTTGGACAGCTCCTCGCCGAGGACGGCGTTGAAGCGGTAGTCGTTCGCGCCGCTGCCGCCGTGCTCCTCGGGGATCTCCAGGCCGAGGAGGCCCTGGCGGCCCGCCTCCAGCCACACCTCCCGGTCGATGTGGCGCTGTTCGACGAACTTCTCGTAACCCGGCTTGAGCGTGCGGTCGACGAATGCCCTCGCGGTCTCGCGGAACGCGTCGTGGTCGGGTTCGAACAGCGTGCGGCGCACTCGGGACCTCCATACTAAGCGGTTGCTTAGGCCTAAGCGTGTGCTTAGCGTGCGGTATCGTCCGACTTCGTGTCAAGGAGGGTGTGATGACGTCGACCCGCGGCGAGTTCGCGCTGCTGGACGAGACCTGGGCGTCGGTGACGCCCCCCGCGGCGAGGCGCATGCTCATCGCCGCCGCCGCCGCGTTCTCGGTCCGCGGCTACCACGCGACGACCACGCGGGACATCGCCGCGCAGGCCGGCATGTCCCCGGCCGCGGTCTACATCCACTACCGGTCCAAGGAGGAACTGCTCTTCCAGATCTCCCGGGTCGGGCACACGACGTCGCTGTCCGTGCTGACCCGCGTGCCCGACGGACCGCCGACGACGCGCCTGGCGGCGGCCGTGCGCGCGTTCGCGTCCTGGCACGCCGAGTTCCACACGACCGCGCGGGTCGTGCAGTACGAGCTGAGCGCGCTGACCCCCGAGCACCTGGCCGAGGTCGCGGAGCTGCGCCGGCGCATCGAGGCGGCCGTGCGCGACATGGTCGAGGCGGGCGTGCGCGCGGGCGAGTTCGACGTGCCCGACGTGCGCGGCGCGGTGCTGGCGGTGCTGTCGCTGTGCATCGACGTGGCCCGCTGGTTCAAGCCGGACCGGGGCCGCACGCCGGAGGAGATCGGCGACCTGTACGCGGACCTCGTGCTGCGCATGGTGGGCGCGTCCGCCCCCTGAGGCCCGCCCCTCGGCCCCTCAGCGCGTCAGCCAGCCCTGCTCACGGGCGGAGTCGGAGCCGTCCCACCCCGCGCCGGACCGCCACACGGCCGGCACGCCCAGCACGCTCACGCCGTTGAGCAGCATGTCCGCGGGCCGTTCGGGGAAGACGACCACGCCGATGCCCGCGTGCCTGCGCGCGAGCCCGCCGATCCACGCCGCGGCGGCCCTCGGGTCGCCCCGCTGCGCGTCGAGCACCAGCGCGCCGCGCTCGACGCCCCGGCGCTCCCCCTCGACGACCACGTGGTTGCGCCGGTAGTCGACCACCACCGCCTCGAAGCCCTGGTCCGCGACGAACGCGCCGGCCAGCCGCTCCAGCCCGGTGACGTCCTCCCGGGGCCGCGCGGCGCGGCCGACGTCGGCGAACGACCCCTCCGGCACGGCGAGGTCGAACTGCTCGCGGGCGTGCCGCAGGAAGGTGTCCGGGCGCATCAGGAACAGCCGCACCCCGGCCGCCGCGCGCAACTCCTCGTACAGGTCGGGCCGGGGGCCGCGGGGGTTGCCCTCGTCGTCGACGCGCCACCAGCCGTCCCCGGAGCCGCCGGTGACGAGCAGGACGTCCTGCCGGCGCGCGGTGGCCTCGACGAGCAGTTCCCGCCAGACCCCGCGCCACGCCGGCTCGTCGGCCGGCTCGTGGGGGTGCGGTTCGCCGACGCGCCCGTAGAGCAGGCCGTCGAGGTCGGCCACGACCGGGTCCTCCTCGGTGTCGGCCACGGCGGTCACGTGCCGCCGGGCGACGTCGGCGAGGCGGTCGGCCACGTGCCCGTGCGCGTCGCGCAGGCCCTGCTCCAGCCCGTGCAGCGACTCGGCGTCGAGCGACACCCGGTCCGCCCAGGCGCGCAGGCCGCGCAGCGCCTGCTCCTCGGCCGCGGCGAGCGCGGCGGCCGCCTCGTCGGTCGCCCGCCCCACGTCGCCGAGCGCGGCCTCCCGGCCCCGCCAGAACCCGGCCAGCGCCTGGTGCGGCACCCAGAGGCGGTCGCGCACCCGGTGCAGCGCCTTGAGCAGGTCCGCGCGGGCGGCGGCGGGGTAGCGGTAGAGGTCGAGGAGGGTCGCGGTGTCGAGCACGACCATGCCGCGCGCGAACAGGTCGCGGTGGTGGTCGGGCCGCGCCGTGCGGTAGGCGCCGAAGTCGTCGAGGATTCCCCTGGTCGTGCCGTCGGTCGGCTGCGCGTCGGGCATCCCGGGATTGTCGTCCCCCCGCCTCCGCGCGGGGAGCAGGGGTCCCGGGGGACCTCCCGGGCGGGAGGTCCCCCGGCCGGCGGACCGGCTAGCGCCTGGACGTCTTGCCGTAGAAACCCGCCGCGAGGCTGACGCCGACGGCGGAGATGACGACCTGGAAGAGCAGTTCGAGCCAGTCGATGCGCGGTGTCTCCTCGACGCCGAACGCGCGGGCCACGAGCGTGCCCAGGAAGGCCGACACGACGCCGACCACGATCGTCAGCCAGATCGGGATGGCCTGCTTGCCCGGTGCGACCAGCTTGCCCAGCAAGCCGATGACGAGGCCGATGATCAAACCGCCGATGACGCTGTCGATGCCCATGACGCCTCCTGCCTGGTCACTCGCCCTCGAAGAAGTCCCCGACCTCGTCGAGGGCCTCACCGAGGATCATCCCACCGAACACGCCGGCCGCGGCGCCCGCGACGAGGCCGCCGGCGCCCATCCCCCGACCGTGGTGGCCGCCGTGGTGACCGCCGTGCATCCCGTGACCGCCGTGCATCCCGTGACCGCCGGACGAGCGCCTGCCCGCGACCTGCTCCATCCACTGGTGCACCAGCGCCGCCCAGTCCGTGCGGACCACCTCGTCGTGGGTCATCGCGAAGTGCCCGAACGAGTCGCCGCCCTGCCGGAACAGGCCGCCCCGGCGGTCGGCCTCCAGCACCGTGTAGAGGTGGTGGGGGTCGGTCACGAAGGTCAGCTCCAGCTGGCTGATCCTGGACAGGAACTGCTGCGGCGGCAGGAACTCGATCTCCTGGTAGAACGGCAGCTGCTGCGGCACGCCGTGGATGCGGCCCTGCTCGTTGTCGGCCCGCTGGAAGCGGAAGCCGAGGGCGCCGAACGCGTTGAGCACGTGCTCCTGCGAGTGCACCGGGTGCACGGCGACCGGGTCGAGGTCGCCGGGGTCGACGGCGCCGCGCACCTCCAGCTCGGTGCGCAGGCCCATGGTCATGCCGTGCAGCGGTTGGCCGTGCACGACGGTCAGCGGCGTCTCCAGCGGCACGGGGAACTGGAACGGGAGCACGAGGTTCTGGCCGGGGCCGACGGCGATGCGCCGGCCGACGACGAGCCGGGCGAACTCGACGGTGCGGTTGTGCTCGTTGTCGCCGCTCTCCACCTCGACCCGGGTGACGAGCGACAGCTTGACCTCGTCGATGTCGGCGGGGTGGTCGCCGCCCATGATCCGGACCTCGCCGGTGAGCAGCTCGCCCGGCCGGACGTTCGGGTTGGTCAGCACCGTGTCCACCGTGGGACCGCCGACCCCGAACGCGCGCAACATCCTCTTGAAAACCACGGTGGTGCCTCCTGGACTGCTCTCCGGATCGCGCCCCTGGGGCCGAATGCACCAAGGACGTCCCACCCGGTGGATCGGTTCCCTCTGGACGAACGCTAAGCCCGGGTGCCAGTATGCGACCGCCGTCACATACTAAGCGGTCGCTCAGGACCGTGGAGACGCTTTGGAGGTCAGCCCGTGCCCACGCTGCTCGTCGCCAACCGGGGCGAGATCGCCGTCCGCGTGCTGCGCGCCGCCGCCGACCTCGGCTGGGGCACCGTCGCACTGGTCACCGACTCCGACGACGCGCACGCCCGGTTCGCCGACCGCGCCGTGCGCCTGCCCGACCAGCGGTCGTACCTGGACGCGGACGCGGTGCTCGGCGCGGCGTCCGGCTGCGACCTGGTGCACCCCGGCTACGGCTTCCTCGCCGAGAACGCCGGGTTCGCGCGCCGCTGCGCCGAGGCCGGCCTGACCTTCGTCGGACCGCCGCCCGAGGTGCTGGAGCTGCTCGGCGACAAGACCCGGGCCCGCGCGCTGGCCGCCGGCGCGGGCGTGCCCGTCCTGGCCGGCGCCGGCGAGGACTTCGAGGGGTTCTTCCGCGTGCACGGGGCGTGCGTGGTGAAGGCGGTCGCGGGCGGCGGCGGCAAGGGGGTGCGGATCGTGCGCGGGCTCGCCGACCTGGACGCGGCGGTGCGCCGGTGCCGGGCCGAGGCGCTGGCCGCGTTCGGCGATGACGCCGTGTACGTCGAGGAGCTGCTGGAACCCGCGCGGCACGTCGAGGTGCAACTGGTCGGCACGACCGTGCTCGGCGACCGCGACTGCTCGGTGCAGTCGCACCACCAGAAGGTGATCGAGATCGCCCCCGCGCCGGACCTGGCCGACGACCTGCGCGCCGCCCTGCACGACGCGGCGACCGTCATCGCCCGCGCCGTCCGCTACACCGGGCTCGGCACGGTGGAGTTCCTGCTCGCGCCGGACGGGCGGTTCGCGTTCCTGGAGGCCAACCCCCGCCTCCAGGTCGAGCACACCGTCACCGAACAGGTCACCGGCCTGGACCTGGTGCGGGCGCAGCTGCTGCTGGCCTCCGAGGTCGAGCCGGACCTGGCGCACACCCCGCGCGGCAGCGCGCTCCAGCTGCGGGTGAGCCTGACCTCGACCGGGCGGCTGTCGGCGTTCACGCCACCGACCGGGCCGGGCGTGCGGGTGGACACGCACGCCTCCGTCGGCTACCGGGCGGGCCTGGGCTTCGACCCCCTGCTGGCGAAGGTCGTCGTGCACGCCGACGACCCGGCCACGGCGCTGCGGCGGGCCAGGCGGGCGCTCGACGAGTTCGCCGTGGACGGCGCCCGCACGAACATCCCGTTCCTGCGCGGTCTGCTGGACCACCCGGACGTGCTGCGCGCGCACACCGGCCTCGTCGACTCGCTGCCGCGCGAGGACACCGGCGCCCGCTCCCCCGTGCAGGGCGTCGTGGTCGCGGTCGAGGACGGCCAGGTCGTCGTCGAGGCGATGAAGATGCAGCACGTCGTGGCGGTCGGCGACGGCCGCGTGCTGGTGTCCGTGGGCGACCAGGTGCCGGAGGGGGCGCTGCTCGCCGAGGGCGTGGACGCGGCGGGCGTCGACATCGGGGCGACCGCGAAGGCCGTCGAGGTGGACCTGGACGAGGTGCGCCCCGACCTGGCCGAGACGCTGGCCCGGCACGACTTCGCCCGCCCGGAGGCGGAGGCCGCGCGGCACGCGGCCGGCCGGCGCACCGCGCGGGAGAACATCGCCGACCTGTGCGAGGACTTCACCGAGTACGGCGGCCTCGCCATCGCCGCGCAGCGCCGCCGCCGGTCGCTGGACGAGCTGGTCGAGCGCACCCCCGCCGACGGCCTGGTCGCGGGCATCGGCGTGGTGGGCGGCGAGCGGGTCGTGGCCATGTCCTACGACTACGCGGTGCTGGCGGGCACGCAGGGCATCCGCAACCACGCCAAGAAGGACCGGATGTTCGTCCTGGCCGAGCGGCAGCGGCTGCCCGTGGTGCTGTTCGCCGAGGGCGGCGGCGGTCGGCCCGGCGACACCGACCACGACGGTGTGAGCTGGCTGGACTGCATGGCGTTCCACCTGTTCGCGAAGCTGTCCGCGCTGGTGCCGCTGGTGGGCATCGCGTCGGGCCGGTGCTTCGCGGGCAACGCCGTGCTGCTGGGCACGTGCGACGTGGTGATCGCGACCCGGGACGCCACCATCGGCATGGGCGGCCCGGCGATGATCGAGGGCGGCGGGCTCGGCGTGTTCCGGCCGGAGGAGGTCGGGCCGGTCGACGTGCAGGTGCCCAACGGCGTCGTCGACGTGCTGGTCGACGACGACGCCGAGGCGGTCGCCGTGGCGCGCAAGTACCTGTCGTACTTCCAGGGGCCGGTGGACCGGTGGGAGTGCGCCGACCAGCGCCTGCTGCGGCACGTCGTGCCCGAGGACCGGGTGCGCGCCTACGACGTGCGGGCCGCGGTGGAGACGCTGGCCGACACCGGGTCGGTGCTGGAGCTGCGCGCCGCGTTCGGGCGCGGGATCGTCACGGCGCTCGTGCGGGTCGAGGGCAGGCCGCTGGGGCTGATCGCGAACGACCCGGCGCACCTGGGCGGCGCGATCGACTCCGACGCCGCCGACAAGGCCGCCCGGTTCCTCCAGCTGTGCGACGCGTTCGACCTGCCCGTGCTGTCGCTGTGCGACACACCGGGGTTCATGGTCGGCCCGGACGCCGAGCGCACCGCCACCGTGCGGCACCTGACCCGGCTGCTCGTGGCGGGCGCGAACCTCGACGTGCCGTTCGGGTTCGTGGCGCTGCGCAAGGCGTACGGGCTGGGCGCGCAGGCGATGGCCGCGGGCAGCCTCAAGGTGCCGAGGTTCGCGATCTCGTGGCCCAGCGGCGAGTTCGGCCCGATGGGGCTGGAGGGCGCGGTGCGCTTGGGGTACCGGCGCGAGCTGGACGCCATCGACGACCCCGCGCAGCGGCGCGAGGCGTTCGAGGCCATGGTCGCCGCCGCCTACGAGCACGGCAAGGCGCTCAACGTCGCGTCCGCGTTCGAGATCGACGACGTCGTCGACCCGGCGGACACGCGGCACTGGGTCACCACCCAGTTGACCTCTCCCGACCGCGTCGCGCGGGTCGGGAAGAAACGCCCGTTCGTGGACACCTGGTGAAGGGAAGAGAGAAAAGAATGGTCACGACCGCACCACCCGACCAGCGCCGCACGCTGCGCAAGCTCATGGGCGCCGGCCTCGTGGGCAGCAGCCTGGAGTGGTACGACTTCTTCATCTACGCCACCGCGGCGGCGCTCGTGTTCCCGAAGCTGTTCTTCCCGGGGGCGACGCCGCTGATCGGGCTGCTGCTGTCGTTCAGCACGTTCTGGGCGGGCTTCGTCGCCCGGCCGATCGGCGGCCTGGTGTTCGGGCACGTGGGCGACCGGTTCGGCCGCAAGCCCGCGCTGGTGGCGTGCCTGGCGATGATGGCGCTCGCGACGTTCCTCATCGGCCTGCTGCCGACCAGCGCGTCGATCGGCGTGCTGGCGCCCGTGCTGCTGGTGGTGCTGCGGTTCCTCCAGGGCATCGCGGTCGGCGGCCAGTGGGGCGGCGTCGTGCTGCTGCTGACCGAGACCGCCGGGCCGGGCAGGCGGGGCTTCGCGGGCACGTTCGGCCAGGCCGGTGTGCCGCTGGGCGTGATCCTCGGCAACGTGGCGTTCCTGCTGGTGGGCGCCCTGGTGCCGGCGGCGGAGTTCGCGTCGTGGGGCTGGCGGGTGCCGTTCCTGGCCAGCGCGCTGCTGTTCCCGGTGGTGCTGTTCATCCAGCTGAAGGTGGAGGACAGCCCGGTGTTCCGGGAGATCAAGGAGCGGCGCGGGTCCGCCCCGGCTCCCCCGGCCGCGCCGCTGTCGGAGGTCCTGCGCACCCACCGGCGGCCGGTGCTGCTGGGCGCGGGGCTGATGTTCGCCTCGAACGCCGTGTTCTACGTCAGCATCGCGGGCGTGCTGGACTACGCCACGCGGGACCTCGGCCTGACCCGCAACTCGGTGCTGGTCGTGACGCTGCTGTCGTCGCTGCTGTCGGTGCCGGTGATCCTGCTGGCCGGTCGGTGGTCGGACACCCACGGGCGGCGACCGCTGATCATCGCCGGGGCGGTGGGGATGACGGTGTGGGCGTTCCCGTACTTCTGGCTGATCGACACCGCGTCGCTGGGGCTGATCTTCGTGGCGCTGGCCGTGTCGGGCGTGGCGTCGAGCCTGGTCTACGGCCCGGTGGCGGCCTACCTGGCGGAGCTGTTCGAGCCGCAGGTGCGGTACTCGGGGGCGTCGCTGGCCTACCAGCTGGCGTCGATCCTGGTCAGCGGCGGCACGCCGTTCGTCATGACGGCGCTGCTGGCGGCGACCGGGACGTCGATGTCGGTGTCCGCGTTCCTGCTGGTCATGGGCCTGGTGACGCTGGGTTCGGTGCTGGGGCTGCGGGAGACGCACCGCACCTGACCAGGTCGGGGCGGGAGCGGCGGCGACGGTCGACCGCCCGGGGTGCGCCCACGGGGGCGCACCCCTTCCCCGGTTGTCCGGGCACCACGGGGGGTGACGACGCGTAGTCGGCCCCGGAAGGGCGCCGTGCCGGAAAGTGCCCGATTCGTCCCTCCGTCCTCGTGGTAGTGCGGAACTCGCGTGTCGAGACGAGTGAACGGTCAACCGGGTGACGTGCGGAACGTTGTCGCCTTGCCGTACGTTGCCGTGCCGTGACCACTCTCCTGGGACGGTTCAAGCAGCAGCTGCGCCGGTTCGCGCAGAAGCCCGGCTCCGCCGACCTCTCGCCCTACCGCAAGCTGCTCGACGAGGTGAACGAGCAGGCCGAGCGGGTGAAGGCGCTGAGTGACGAGGAACTGACCGCGGCCGCCACGGCGCTGCGCGGGAAGTCCGAGTTCGGCCGCCAGGAGCTGGTCGAGGTCTGCGCGCTCGGCCGGGAGGCCGCCGACCGCGCCCTGGGGCTGCGACCGTTCGACGTGCAGGTCCTGGGCTCCCTGGGGCTGCTGGAGGGCCACGTCGTCGAGATGGCCACCGGTGAGGGCAAGACGCTCTCCGGCGCCATCGCCGCCGCCGGCTTCGCGCTGCGCGGCGACCGGGTGCACGTGGTCTCGGTCAACGACTACCTGGCCCAGCGCGACGCCCAGTGGATGGGCCCCCTCTACGAGCTGCTCGGCGTGAGCGTCGGCTGGATCGACCAGGGCTCCAAGCCCGAGGAGCGCCGCGCCGCCTACCAGGCCGAGGTCACCTACTCGTCGGTCAGCGAGATCGGCTTCGACGTGCTGCGCGACCGGCTGTCCACCGACGAGGGCGACCTGATCGTGCCGGAGCCCCGCGTGGCGCTGGTCGACGAGGCCGACTCCGTCCTCGTCGACGAGGCGCGCGTGCCGCTGGTGCTCGCGGGCTCCACGGCCGGTCCCGCCGTCGACCCCGCCCTGGCCGACCTGGTCAAGCGGCTGCGCCGCGACCTGCACTTCGAGATCGACGACGAGGAGCGCAACGTCTACCTGACGGGCGCGGGCAGCGAGCTGGTCGAACGGGCGCTCGGCGGCATCGACCTGTACTCCGACGAGCACGTGTCGACCACGCTGTCCAAGGTCAACGTCGCCCTGCACGCCCAGGTGCTGCTGCACCGCGACGTCGACTACATCGTGCGCGACGGCAAGGTCCACCTGATCAACGACACCCGCGGCCGGATCGCGAAGCTCCAGCGCTGGCCCGACGGCCTCCAGGCCGCCGTGGAGGCCAAGGAGAACGTCGCCACGACCGACGCGGGCGAGGTGCTCGACTCGATCACCGTGCAGGCGCTGCTGAGCCGCTACCCCACGGTGTGCGGCATGACCGGCACCGCGGTCGCCGTGGCCGAGCAGCTGCGCGACTTCTACCAGCTGGAAGTGCTGGTCATCCCGCCGAACGTGGAGACGGTCCGCGAGGACGAGGCGCCCCGCCTGTACGCGACGCTGGAGCAGAAGGAAGCCGCGATCGTCGCCGAGATCAAGGAGGTCCACGGGACGGGCCGCCCGATCCTCGTCGGCACGCTCGACGTGGCCGAGTCCGAGCGGCTGTCGCGCAAGCTGTCCGAGGCCGGCCTGGAGTGCGTGGTCCTCAACGCGAAGAACGACGCCGAGGAGGCCGCGATCATCGCCGACGCGGGCTCGTTCGGGCGCGTCACCGTGTCGACCCAGATGGCGGGTCGCGGCACGGACATCCGGCTGGGCGGGCACGACTCGACCGACCGGGAGCGCATCGCCGAGCTGGGCGGCCTCTACGTCATCGGCACGGGCCGGCACTCGTCGTCGCGGCTGGACGACCAGCTGCGCGGTCGCGCGGGCCGCCAGGGCGACCCCGGCGGCTCGGTGTTCTTCTCCTCGCTCCAGGACGAGCTGGTCACCCAGTACGTGCCGGACCACGACGAGCCCGCCGAGGTGGACGAGGAGACCGGCCGCGTCACCGACTCGGGCACGCTGCACACCGTGGAGCACGCGCAGCGCATCGCCGAGGGCGTGCAGCTGGAGATCCACCGCAACACGTGGCGCTACAACAAGTTGATCGAGCACCAGCGGCTGCTGCTGCTCAAGCACCGCGACAAGTTGCTGCGCACGGAGCTGGCGTGGGAGGAGCTGTCCTCGCGCAAGCCCGACCGGGTGCACGAGCTGGAGGACCTCGACCACGGGATCAAGGTCGAGGCGGCCCGGTTGGTCGCGCTGCACCACCTCGACCAGCGGTGGAGCGACCACCTGACGTTCCTGACCGACCTGCGCGAGGGCATCCACCTGCGGGCGCTGGCCAGGCAGAACCCGCTGGACGAGTTCCACCGGGAGGCGATCCCGGCCTACAACAGGATCGTGCCGGACGCCTGGGACGAGGCGGAGGAGACGTTCGCCAAGGTGCAGATCGACGCCGACGGCGCGCACCTCGCCGAGGCGGGCGTGCAGCGCCCGAACACGACGTGGACGTACCTGGTCAACGACAACCCGTTCTCCTCCGGCCTGGAGGAGACGTTCAAGGGCCTGGTGAAGCTGGTCCGCCGCCGCTGAGCGGCGGACGGGGGTCGTGCGGGCTGGGAGCGGCCCAGCCCGCTGCGGCGGTCAGACTGCGGGGGCGGCCAACGTCGCGTCGTCCACCGGGTCGGCCTGACGGGGCAGACCGGTCGGCTTCGGCATCCGCTGCTGCACCGCCTGCTCGGTGAGCGCACGGATCTCCGCCAGGATGTCCAGGTGCTGCTTGGACGGTGGCGGACCGACGAAGTTGGAGTGGTCGAACGCGGTGCGTTCGGCCAGGTGGGCCAGGTTCCGGATGCGCTGGATCAGGTCCCACTCCTGCTCTGCGCGCTTCGAGCGCCGTTGCTCAGTCACCCCGGAAGCAGACACCTCACGCCGGGTGAAGGTAAATCACCTGGAGGTGCGAACTTCGCTGCGTCAACTCAGCTACCCCGACCAGCCGCGACAAAACACCCCGATCGAAGGTCTAAAGGCTCCACTCCTGTGCTAGGTGGTAGGCCGCACAGGCATTCACGTCCAGCACGTAAGCCGTTGCCGTCCCGCACTGCTGAGGTGACCCGCCGGGGTCGACCGGTTGGCCGTGCCCCATACCGGTGACGGTGTGGGAACGGACCACAGGTGACCCCGCGTTGTTGAAGTACGTCGCACGGGGGTAGCTCGAAACGGTGTCGGTCACGTCGGCGGTGGCGTCGGTGCCGTGCACGTCGGTCCACTGCTCGACGATCTCCCGCTGGTTGGCCGCGACGACGGTGTGGTCGGCCGTCCCGTGCCACACGGTCATCGTCGGCCACGGACCCCGGTGCGACGACGCCGCGCGCACCTTGTCGCCCCACTGCGCCGGCGTGAGGTTCCTGCCCGGGTTCATGCAGCCGAACGCGTCGATCACCGTGGTGGCGCACCCCGCGGGCAGTCCGGCCACCACGCCGCCCCCCGAGTACACGTCGGGGTAGGCGGCGAGCAGGGCCGAGGTCATCCCACCACCCGCGGACAGCCCGGTGGCGAAGGTCCGCCCGGTGCCGTGGTCGGCCTTCACCCGGGCGACCATCGAGGCGATCGACGCCGCCTCGCCCTGCCCGCGGGCGGTGTCGGCGGCCTGGAACCAGTTGAAGCACTTGTTGAGGTTGTTGGCGCTCTGCTGCTGCGGCAGCACGACGGCGAACCCCATCCGCCCGGCCAGCGACACCCAGCCGCTGGACGTGCCGTAGCCGGCGTCCTGCGTGCAGCCGTGCAGCACGACCACCAGCGGGCTTCCCGCGGGCAGTCCGTCCGGCACGTGGCGGAACATCTTCAGGTTCCCGGGATTCGGCCCGAACGAGGGGACTTCGACCACGCTCGCGGCGTGCGCGGGTGGCGCGAACACCGTCATCGACAACAGGGCGACCAGTGCGAGTACGCGCATGCGGACCTCCTTGTCCGCACCCGACGGTAAGAGCGGCCCCGCGCCGGGCACGATGGCGGCGTGCACCACAACCGCCGCACCGGCCATGGGGTCCGCGACCATTCCGGGCCGCCGCGAACCGCCCTACGGTCCACGGGTGAACATCGCCGTCCCGCTGATCGCAGCGCTCCTCGCGACCACGGTGCAGGCGGTGCCCGCGTCCGCCCGAGAGGGATGCGGCCCCCTGCGCGTTCCCGGTGCCGCGCACCAGGAACTGACCCACCTCGACGACCTGTCCACCGCCGGTGGGCGCACCGACCCGGCCGACTGGGCGGGCCTCACCCCGGCCGGCCTGCCCGCGCCGACCCCGGTGGCGGGCACCCAGGTCGACGGCTACTTCCCCGACTCCTCCACCGGCAACACCAACAACGGGTGGGCGCACGACTCGCAGTTCGTGATCCGCCTGCCGCGCCGCTGGAACGGCGGCCTCGTCGTCACCGGCTCGCCGGGCGTGCGCGAGCAGTACGCGAACGACCGGGCGATCAGCGACTTCGCGCTGGCGCGCGGGTACGCGTTCGCGGCCACCGACAAGGGCAACACCGGCGTGACCTTCCACCGGGACGGCGAGCGGCCGGGTGACGCCATCGCCGAGTGGAACCACCGCGTCACGCAGCTCACCCGCGCCGCGCGGACCGTCGTGGCCCAGCGCTACTGCCGCCCGCCGTCACGCACCCTGGCCACCGGCATCTCCAACGGCGGCTACCTGGTGCGCTGGCAGCTGGAGAACCACCCCGAGCTGTACGACGGCGGCGTCGACTGGGAGGGCGCGCTGTGGTCGGCGCGCGGCCCGAACCTGCTGACCTTCCTGCCGCCCGCGCTCGCCGGGTACGCGACGGGCGACCGCGCGGCGGTGGTCGCGGCGGGCTTCCCGGCCGAGTCGGAGTTCCTCTGGCCGTTCCACCACCAGCACTACTGGGACCTGACCCAGCGGATCTACCGCGAGGAGCTGGACCCGGGCTGGGACGGCGCGACCGAGGCGGGCACCCCGTTCTGCGCGCCGGGCACGCCGCTGTGCGATGCCGACTACGACTACGCGTCGCGGCCGGCGGCGCAGCGGGCCGTCGCCCGCATCGCCCTGACCGGTCGCATCGGCAGACCGCTGCTCACCCTGCACGGCACCCTGGACGCGCTGCTGCCGATCACCAAGAGCTCCGACGCGTACGCCGACCTGGTCCGCGCGGCCGGGCGCGGCCACCTGTTCCGGTACTACCGCGTCGAGGGCGGCACGCACGTCGATTCGCTGTACGACGCCTTCCCGGACCGCCTGCGCCCGCTGACCCCGTGCCACCGCACGGCGTTCGCGGCGCTGGAGGGCTGGCTGGCCGGCGCCCGCCCGCCCGCGTCCGCGACCGTCCCGCGCCCCGCGGTGGTGAGCGCGACGGAGTGCGCCCTGGCGTGACGCCCCCGCCCGGCGCGCCCGCGGTGGGCGCGCCGGGCGCGTCACGCGCGGCGGCGCGGTCAGGGCTGCCCCGAGCCCACGACCCGCATCAGCTTCAGCGCCAACTGCACCTCCAGCACCCGCTCCGGCGACTGCCAGTCCTCGCCCAGCAGCGACGCCACCCGGTCGAGCCGCTGCACGACCGTGTTCACGTGCACGTGCAGCTCCTCCTTGGCGCGGCTGAGGTTCGCGCCGCACGCGAAGTACGCGGTGACCGTCCGCACCAGCTCGGTGCCCCGGCTCGCGTCGTAGTCCAGCAGTGGCCCCAGCGTGGCGCGCACGTACCCGGTCACGTCGGCCCGGTCGCCCAGCAGGACGCCGACGAACCCCAGGTCGGCCAGTGTGCCGCCGGTGCCCCGCCGGTCGAGCCGGAGCAGCGCGCGCAGGCACCGCGCGGCCTCGGCGTGCGCGGTCGCCACGTGCTGCGGCCCGTGCGCCGGGCCGCCCGAGCCCACGGTCACCGGCACGCCGACGGCGGCGCCCAGCACCCGCGCGGCGTCGTGCGCGGCGCGGCGGAGGTCGGCCCCGGGCAGCACCAGCACGACGTGCTCGCCGTGCGCGCCCGCCAGCCCCCGGCACGCCGAGGCGTGGTGCGCGGCGGCGGCCAGCAGCCGGTCGCGGGGACCGTCGGCGACCAGGACGACGTGCTCGGCGGCCAGCTCGACGCCCACCCGGCGGGCGCGGGCGCGCAACGCCACCGGGTCCGGTCCGGTCGGCGCGAGCAGGTCGGTGATCAGCTCGCCGCGCACCTTGTTCTCCGCCTCGGCGACCGTGCGGCGCAGGAGCAGCAGCAGGGCGGTGACCACGCCCGCGCGCTCGAACAGCCGGCGGTCCGCATCGCCGAGGTCGGGGCGGTCGGTGAGGGTCAGGCCGCCGAGCAGCTCGCGGCCCGCCAGCACCGCGCACACCCACGTGCCGTCCTGCGGCACGGCCCGGCCGCTCACCCGCGAGGCGTTGACCGCGGGCCGCGACGACAGGACCCGCGCGGTGCCGATGCGGGCCAGCTCGCCGCCGTCCGCGTCGTGCACCACGATCCCACCGTCGAGGACCTGCGCCACGGCGGCGGCCACCTCGGGCACGTCCGCGCCGCGCAGCACGAGGTCCGTCAACCGGTCGTGGGCCTCCTCGGCGCGGCGCATGGCCTCGTTGTGCGCGCGGATCGTGCCGCCCGCGGCGCGGGTCTCCTCCAGCAGGTGCGCGGTGTCCAGCGCGATGGCCGCGTGGTCGGCCAGCGACGACAGCAGCGCCACCTCCTCCGGCGGGAACTGGCGCGGCGACCGGTTGGCCGCGTACAGCACGCCGATGACGCGGCGGTCGAGCTTCAGCGGCACGCCGAGGATCGCGACCAGGCCCTCGTCGCGCACGGCGGCGTCGATCGGGTCGGTGTGGTCGAACCGGTCGTCGGCGAAGTAGTCGGCGGTCACGTAGGGCCGCGCGGTCTGCGCCACGAGCCCGCCCAGCCCTTCGCCCATGCCGAGCCGGACCTGTTGGAACAGCGCCGAGATCGACCCGTCGGTGACCCGCATGTACGTGCCGCGCTCGCCGACGTCGTTCATGCTCAGGTAGGCGATGTCCGCGCCCAGGAGCTGCCGCGCGCGCCGCACGATGGAGCGCAGCACCGCGTCCGGGTCGCGCACGCCGGCCAGGTCGTTGGCGGTGTCGAACAACGCCTCCAGCTCGGCCTCGCGGCGGCGGTGCGCGGTGAGCGTGCGGTGGACCCGCATCGCCCACTCGGCCGCCCGCGCGACCCGGTCCAGCCCGACCCCGGTCACGCCCGCCGCGCGGGCCGCGGGGAGCACCTCCGCGAGCCGCTCGCTGCCCGCGTCGTTCGCCAGCAGGTCCAGCAGCTCCAGCAGGTGCTCCACCGCGTCCGCCCCACTCATGCGCTCATGCTGTCACCGAGGAGCGCTCCCCGGTGGTCCGGTCCAGCGACGTCCCCTTCGTCTCCTTGGCCGCCACCACGGCGATCACCGTGATCACGCACATCGCCACCACGTACAGCACGACGGGCAGGGTGCTCCGGTACGCGGCCAGCAGGGCGGTGGCGATGAGCGGGGCCACGGCGCCCGCCGCGATCGACGCGAGCTGGTAGCCGATGGACGCGCCCGAGTAGCGGACCTTCGTGCCGAACAGCTCGGAGAAGAACGCGGCCTGCGGGCCGTACATGGCGCCGTGCAGCACGAGGCCGATCGTGACGGCGAGCGTCATGGGCACGAACGACTTCGTGTCCAGCAGGGCGAAGAAGGCGAACATCCACGCGGCCATGCCGACCGCGCCGATCAGGTAGGTGGTGCGGCGGCCGATGCGGTCCGACAGCGCGCCCCACAGCGGAATCGTGACCAGGTGGGCGAAGGACGCGATGAGCACCGCGTTGAGGCCCGCCGAGCGCGGCATTTCCAGCTCGGTGGTGATGTAGACCAGGATGAACGCGGTGATCACGTAGTACGACACGTTCTCCGCCATGCGCGCGCCCATGGCGATCAGCACCTCGCGCCAGTGGTGGCGCACCACCGACACGATCGGGGCCTTCTCGGGCTGCCTGGTCGCCTCGGCCCGGCGCTGCGCCTCCAGGAACACGGGCGATTCCTCGACGCTGAGCCGAATCCACAGTCCGATGAGGACCAGCACGCCGGACAGCAGGAACGGCACGCGCCAGCCCCACGACAGGAACGCCTCGTCGCTCTGCACGGCGGCCAGGACGGCGAGCACGGCGGTGGCGAGCAGGTTGCCCATCGGCGCGCCCGCCTGCGGCCACGACGCCCAGAAGCCGCGCCGCGCCGCGCTGCCGTGCTCGGACACGATGAGCACCGCGCCGCCCCACTCACCGCCGAGCGCGAAGCCCTGGACCAGCCGCAGCAGCGTCAGCAGCAGGGGCGCGGCCACGCCGATGGTGGCGTACGTGGGCAGCAGGCCCATGGCGAACGTCGCGGCGCCCATCAGCAGCAGGCTCAGCACGAGCAGCTTCTTGCGGCCGAGCTTGTCGCCGTAGTGGCCGAACACCAGGCCGCCGAGCGGTCGGGCCAGGAAGCCGATCGCGTAGGTGGTGAACGCGAGCAGCGTCCCGACGAGCGGGTCGGCGCTGGGGAAGAACAGCTTGTTGAACACCAGCGCGGCGGCCGAGCCGTAGAGGAAGAAGTCGTACCACTCGACGGTGGTTCCGACGAGGCTGCCTATGACGACCTTGGCGAAGCCGGGTTTCGGCGGGTTCTGCACGGTCATGGCGGTCACCACTTCGTTGGGGGTGTGCTTGCGGGGGAAGGGGGTTACTGGGCGGTCCAGCCGCCGTCGATCGTGAACGAGGCGCCGGTGACGTGGCCGGAGTGCGCGCCGCACAGCCACCGCACGACGGAGGCCACCTCGTCCGGTTCCACGAGCTGCTTGATGGCGTGCCGGGCCAGCAGCACGTCGGCGAGCACGCGGTCCGGGTCGATGCCGTGCGCCCTGGCCTGGTCGGCGACCTGGTTCTCGACCAGGGGCGTGCGGACGTAGCCGGGGCTGACGCAGTTGCTGGTGACGCCGTGCGGCGCGCCCTCCAGCGCGATGACCTTGCTCAGGCCCTCCAGGCCGTGCTTGGCGGCGACGTAGGCGGACTTGAAGGCGCTCGCGCGCGTGCCGTGCACGCTGGAGAGGTTGACGACCCGGCCCCAGCCGCGGTGGTACATGTGCGGCAGGACGTGGCGGGCGAGCAGGAACGGCGCGGTCACCATGACCCGCTGGAGCAGCTCGAACCGCTCCGGCGGGAACTCGTGGACGGGGGCGACGTGCTGGAGGCCCGCGTTGTTGACCAGGACGTCGACCTCGGTGGGCAGGCCGGACACGTCGCCGGTCAGGTCGACGGCGTGGCCGGTGCCGCCGACCTGCCGGGCGACCTCGGCCACGCCGTCGGCGTCGCGGTCCACCACGTGCACCTTCGCGCCGGCTGCGGCGAGCGCCACCGCCACCGCCCGCCCGATGCCGCCGGCGGCGCCGGTGACCAGGGCGGTGCGGCCGGAGAGGTCGTCGCTGTGACCGGGGACACTCGTCATGGCCCGAAACGCTAGGTGACCTGCGGTTCTCCGCCCATGTGAGTGGTCTACACAACGTGCGGGCGTCGGGTGTGTTCAGGCAACAGTGAGTGACACGGGCATCGACTTCGTGAATACCGACTGAAGTTGGCGTTGCGACATGAGTAGTCTGCTTTGGCCCGATCGGGGGACCAACCAGGCTATGGGAGTTACCAAGTGTCACTCACGCCGATCTACGACGACCTGCTGCGCGAGTTCGAGGGGATCATCCTGGCGAGCCGGGGCGTGCCGACCGACGGGACCGCGGAGAACGGGGAGCGGGCCGACGCCCCGGACACCGGGGCCACCGGGGCCGCTGTCGAGACGACCTCGGGGACCATCGACCAGGCCGCCGACACCACGACCGGCTGACCGGCGGGGCGCGCGTCAGTCACGGGGACGGCGGCGGAAGGCCGCGCGGAGCTGGCGGCGCACCCGTCGACCGGCCAGGCCGATCGGTGCGACCACCGAACCGCGCACCCAGCGCACCGGTGCGACGACCGCGCCCCACCAGACCCGACGGACCCCGCGGCCGACCGGCGCCAGCACGGTGTCCCGCACCCACCGGGCCGGGGTCACGACCAGCGCCCGCCAGGCGCGCGCGAGTCCCCGCCCCAGCGGCCGCAGAGCCCGCCGGAACACCCACACCGCCCCGGCGCGCAGGCGGCGCCCCACCGCCGCCAACGCCCGCCCGACCCGCCGGAACGCCCACACCAGCGCGCCCAGGAACAGCCGGAGCAGCCACCACAACCCGGCGCCCACACCCCGCAGGGGTCGGACCACCACGTTCCAGCCGACCCACCGCAGGCCGCGCCCGACCCACCACCCGACCCACCGCAGGCCGTCCCCGACCCACCGCAGGCCACGCCCGACCCACCTCCCCACCGACCGCAGGCCATCCCCGACCTGCCGCCGAACCCACCGCAACCCGGCCCCGACCGCCCAGGCCGCCCGCACCACGACGTGTCGCCACACCCACGACAGCCCACGACCGACCGGCACCGCGCCCGTCCGCCACACCCACCGCGCCGGGTCGAGCACGAGCACGCGCCCCACCCCGCGCAGTCCGCGACCGGCAGGCCGCACCAGCTCCCGCGACACCCACCGCCCCGCCGCGCGCACCCCGCGCCCCGCCGGTCGGGCCACCACCGCGAACGTCCACCGCGCCGCCCGGCGCACCGCCTCGCCACCGACGCGCAACCCGCGTCCCACCACCCTGGCGACGGCACGCAGCCCACGCCCCGCACCCCCGGCGGCGGCGCGCGACCCACGTCCGACCACCGCCCCGACGGCACGCAGCCCGCGCCCGACCGCCCCCGCACCGGCGCGCAACCTCCGCCCCACAGCCCCCGCACCGGCGCGCACACCCCGTCCCACCGGACGCAGGACCGCGACGAGCACCCACCGCCCCGCCCGCGACACCGGCCGCACCGCGAACCGCCCGACCGCGCCGGCCACCAGGTGCCCGATCGCGCGCAGGCCGCGTCCCACCGCGCCCGTCACCCGCGCCACACCACGGCCCACCGGACCGAGAGCCGCACGGAACGAGCGGACCACCTTCCCGCCGAACGCCCACACCCTCGTCGCCGACGCGGCGACCGGGCGCAGCACCAGGCGGTGCACCGCCTCCCACGCCAACCGCACCGGCACCACGACCAGCACCGCCACGGCGCGCGCCACCCACACCGCCCAAGCGGGCGGCTCGACCTCGTCCTTCTCCCCCGTCATGCCACTCGGACGCGCCCGGAGGGCGAGCGGTGCCGCTCGGCGCCGCGATGCGATGAGCGCCTCAACGCCCACCGTCCCATCCGCCTAGGTGACACCGGAGTCCAACCGGCACAAGAAGTCCGCACCCGCGAGTCGTAAGTCCAACCCCCGCGAGTCGTAAGCCCGCGCCCCGCGAGTCGTAAGTCCGCGCCCGGCGAGTCGTAGGGCCGCGCCCGACGAGTCGTAGGTTCGAGCCAGAGCGTGGACGTACGACTCGCGGGGCGCGGACTTACGACTCGCCGGGCGCGGACTTACGACTCGCGGGGCGCGGGCTTACGACTCGCGGGTGGTTACTTCGGTTGTTCCAGGAGGTCCGCCGGGACCGGTTCGTCCTTCTCCAGGGCGCCGAACAGGCGCAGGGCGTTGTCGCGGTCCCACTGGACCACGGAGCCCGCGCCGGGCACGGTCGGCGTGCCGCCCACGGGCACCGTGACCGTGTCCACTCCCCCGCCCATCGCGAACGCCATGCCCGCGAGGTGGTGCAGGTGGTCGTCGGAGTTGACCGAGATCGAGTCGGTGCTCGCGAACAGCAGCGGGAACGCGCGGAACGGGTTCGCCAGCACGCCGACGCTGGTGGCCTTGTCGCTCAGCGCGGCCAGGAACTTGCGCTGGTTCTGCACGCGCTGGAGGTCGGCCGTGGCGAACGCGCGGGTCCGCACGAAACCGAGCGCCTGCGCGCCGTTCAGCTCCTGGCAGCCGGGCTGGAGGTCCAGGCCCGCCAACGGGTCCTGCATCGGCTCGTCGATGCACATGTCCACGCCGCCGATGGCGTCCACGATCCCGGCGAACCCGCCGAAGCCGATCTCCATGTAGTGGTCGACGTGGATTCCGGTCGCGCCTTCGAGGCTCTGCACCAGCAGCGACGGCCCGCCGATCGCGAACGCCGCGTTGATCTTGTTCTTGCCGTTGCCGGGGATGTCCACGTACGAGTCGCGCGGCACGCTCACCAGCGTCGCCTTCCCGGAGCCGTCCGGGATGTGCAGCAGCATGATCGTGTCGGTGCGCCGGCCGCCCGCGTCACCGGTGGCCAGCTCGGCCTTCTGCTCCTCGGTCAGGTCGTCGCGCGCGTCGGACCCGACGAGCAGCCAGTTGGTGCCCGGGGTGTCCGCCGGCCGGCCCTCGTAGTCGCCGAGCGCGTCGATGCGGCGCAGCGACGAGTCGACGTACACCCACATGCCGACGCCGAGCGCCAGCAGCAGCACCAGCACGACCGCGACGATCCGGCCGACCCTGCGCTTGCGGCGCGGCGGCGCCTGCCGGTAGCCGCCGGCACCGGCCCTCGCGACGGCGGGTGCCCGACCGCCACCCTGGCGAGCGCCCTGCTGCGGCTGCTGGTAGCCGGGTTGCGGGTAGGCACGCGTGCGCTGCTGGGGAGGACGCTGCGCGGGGCGCCCTCCCCCTTGGTACCCGCCCTGCTGATACCCGCCGTTCATCTGACGACCCCGCTCCGTGTGTCGGCCACTGCTCGCAGATAAGGACGCGACGCGTGGCGAGAGGTTGCCAGCCTAGTGGCCGGGCCGCGCCCTAGTGGTCCGGCGGGAGCACGAGGGCGGCCAGCAGGCGGTCCAGCTCGGCCACCGGGTCGTCGGTGAGGCCGGTGTGCGCGGGCGAGGTCTGCACGATGGTGGACCGGGGCGCGGTGAGCCACCGGAACCGCTGTCCGGCCGACGTGCGCGCCACCGGACCGGCGGTCGACGAGCCGTCGCACGACAGCCCCAGGTGCTCCAGGCTCGCCCGCAGCACCTCGACGTCCAGGAACGGGTCGAGCGCCAGCACCCGCTTCTCGTCCACGTGCACGCGCGCACCGAGGAAGTCGAGGTCCTTGCAGTAGACGAGGACGCCGACGTTGACGAACTCGCCGCGCTCCTGGCGGGGCACGGCGCGCAGCAGCGCGTACTCAAACACGTGCGGCACGGGCGGCCTCCAGTGCGTCGACCCACGTCCGCGGCGCGGCCAGGCGGGAGGTGAAGAACTGCTCGTACGCGCCGCGCACGGCGTCCGGCGTGCCGAACGCCTCGTCCTGCGCGAGCCACTCGTCGGGCACGAGCGCCAGCACCTCGCGCACCAGTTCCGGGGTCACGCGGGCGGTCAGCTCGGCGTCCACGTCGGCCGGCGGGCCGGCGAACGGCAGCATCAGGTGGTCGGCCGCGTCGAACCGGTAGGTCGCCGCGGGGAACCGCTCGGGCCGCCACGAGTGGTGGAAGTACAGCGAGGCGCCGTGGTCGATGAGCCACAGCTCCCGGTGCCACAGCAGCGTGTTGGGGTTGCGCCAGCTCCGGTCGACGTTGAGCGTCAGGGCGTCCAGCCACAGCAGCCGGGTCGCCAGGTCGGTGGACGGCTCGCGCACCACCGGGTTGTAGTCGAACGAGCCGGGCAGGTAGTCCAGCCCCAGGTTCAGGCCGCCGCTGGCCTTGAGCAGCTCCTGGACCTCCTGGTCGGGCTCGGCGCGGCCCAGCTCGGGGTCCAGCTCCACGAGCACGAGCTCGGGCACGCGGAAGCCGAGGCGGCGGGCCAGCTCACCGACGACGATCTCGGCGATCAGCGCCTTCACGCCCTGGCCCGCGCCCCGGAACTTGAGCACGTACATGCCGAGGTCGTCGGCTTCGACGAGGCCCGGCAACGAACCGCCCTCCCGCAGGGGCGTGACGTAGCGGGTGGCCGCGACCTGGCGCAGCCCGTTCGTGGGGTTCACGCCCGGCATCATCGTCAATGCCGGGCGCGGACCGCCAACCGGTTACGCCGCGGAGCCCGCCAGGGCCGCCACGGCCGGCAGGTAGCCGGACGCGTGACCGGCGCGGTTGGGGTGGTAGGAGCGGTCGACGGGGACGAGGACGAGGCCGTTCACCCACGGGTCGGCCGCGCACGCGCCGTGCCCGCTGAACTCGTCGCGCACGTCGGCGAACCGGAACCCGGCGGCCTCCGCCCGCGCGGCGGTGACCTCGGTGATCACGTCGACGGCGTGGTTGAGCGCCTCCCGCTTGGGCCCGGTCATCAGGCACCACGAGCCGAACGAGAACAGCTTCGGGTAGCCGACCACGACGACGTCCGCCCGGTCGGACGAGCGGCCGGACGAACGGCGGTTCGCGCGGTCGCCCAGCCGGTCGCGCACCTTCCCGTAGAGGACGTCGAGGCGGCCGGGCAGCTCGTCGCGGATGAACGCCTCGGCGGTGGCGACGCGGTCGCGGCACCCCTGGTCGTCGCTGAGGGTGCAGGTGACCATGACGTCCTTGAACCCGGCGTCGTTGCCGCCCGCCTGCACGGTGACGAGCCCGGTCTCGGGGGTGACGCGGTCGGCCTGGGCGGTGACTTCCGCGGTGGTGGCCTGGGAGCAGGCAACGGTCACCAGGGTGGCGCCGGTGCGTGCGGCGAGCAGGTTCGGGTAGGCGTGCGGGCTGCGCCGGCAGTCGTCCTGGGCCTCGTCGCCCGCGCCGAGGCCCGCCGCGTAGGAGTCGCCCAGCGAGACGAGTTCCAGCGCGGCGGGCTCGGGAACGGCGGGCGCCGACCAGGCGGCCGGCGCGGTGGCGAGGACCATGAGGAGTGCGACCACGATCGTCTTCATGGTGGTGGTCGTACCACTGTGGACGGTCCGCGCGGCCGAAATGGACCCGGTGGTGTTACCCCCGGAAGGCGACGCAGACCGGGATCGGCGCGTCGGTCGACGACACCTGCCGAAGTCCGCCGGTGGCCCGGTCGACGGCGAACACCGTGACGTCGCCGGAGTTCTGGTTGGCGGCCAGCAGGAACCTCCCGGCCCGGTCGAGCACGATGTGCCGCGGGTACTGCCCGCCCACCGGCGTGGCGCCGACCAGCCGCAACGCCGCGCCGGACCGTTCGACGGCGAACACGGCGACGCTGTCGTGCCCCCGGTTGGAGAGGTAGACGAACCGGCCGTCCGGCGACACCACGACCTCGGCCGGGTAGTTGCGCGGGGTGGTGGGCGCGCCCTCGGGCAGCGTGCTCAGCCTCGGTCCGGGCTTGAGGGCGCCGCGCTCGTAGCTCGCCACCACGATCGTGGAGTCCAGCTCGTTGGCGATGTAGGCGAACCTGCCGTTCGGGTGGAACGCGAGGTGCCGCGGCCCGGCGCCGGGGTGCAGGCGCGCGGTGCCCGCGAGGGTCAGCGTGCCGGCCTCCTCCAGCTTGTAGCTGTAGACCGAGTCGGTGCCCAGGTCGACGGCGAGCACGAACTCGCCGCGCGGGTCGGGCAGCACCTGGTGGGCGTGCGGCCCCTCTTGGCGCTCGGGGTCCGGCCCGGAGCCCTGGTGCCGCACGAGGTCGGTGCGCTCGCCCAGCCCGCCGTCGGAGCGCACCGGGTGCACGGCGACGCTGCCCGAGCTGTAGTTCGCCGACAGCAGGAACCCCTCGTGCAGGGTGAGGTGGCACGGGTCCGCGCCACCGGTGCTCCGGCTGTTCAGCACCTTGGGCACGCCGTCCGCGCCGACCGCCAGCGCGGTCACCTCGCCGTCGGACCGCTCGTTGACCGCGTAGGCGAACCTGCCCGCGTCGACCACGAACGACGGGTTGACCACGTCCTCCACCACACCGGTCACCCGCAGCCGCCCGGTCGCGGGGTCGAACGCGCCCAGCCCCAACCCCGTGCCGCCACCCGGCCACGTGGTGTAGGTGCCCAGGTAGGCGCGCACCTCTCCGCGCGCTTCGGCCACACCCTCGGTCATCAGCAACCCCGCTCCCACGCCAACCGCCCCCAGGAACCGCCGCCTGTCCACAGCCACACCGAACCTCCGCTCGCCCGCCCGCGGCGGTTCCACAGTGGCCCAGACCACTCCGGCAGAGCAAGAGGCGCAATGAAGATTGCGTCTAGCGCAACGGGTCGGCGTCCCGGAGGCGTGCCAACTCGACCTCCGGATCGTACGAGGGCGCGGGCCGCCGGGGGGCGAGGTCCCGAAGCGCCCCGAGGAGCAGGCTCGCCACCGCCCAGTTGCGGTACCACTTGCGGTCCGCCGGCACCGCGTACCAGGGCGCGGCCTCGGAGCACCGGGCCAGCGCGTCCCGGTAGGCCTCCCGGTAGGCGGAGAACTTCGCCCGCGCGGCGAGGTCGGCCGGGTCGTACTTCCACTGCTTGAGCGGGTCCTCCAGGCGGGCGAGGAGCCGTTCCTTCTGCTTCTCGGGCGAGATGTGCAGGAAGCACTTCACGAGGGTCACGCCCTGCTCGACCAGGTCCGCCTCGAACTCGTTGATCAGCGCGTACCGGCGTCGCCACTCGTCCTCGGGCACCAGCCCGTCCACCCGCGCGACGAGCACGTCCTCGTAGTGCGAGCGGTCGAAGACGCCCAGGTAGCCGGGCGGCGGGACCTGGCGGCGGATGCGCCACAGGAAGTCGTGCGACCGCTCCTCGGGGGTGGGCCTGCCGAACGCGGCGACCCGCACGCCGTGCGGGTTGACCAGGCCCAGGACGTGCCGGATCGTGCCGCCCTTGCCCGAGGTGTCCATGCCCTGGAGCACCAGCAGCACGCGGCGCCGGCCGCCGCCGACGCCCTCCGCGAAGAGCGCCTCCTGGAGTTCGTCCAACTCCTCGCCGATGCGCGCGACCTCCCCCGCGGCCTCCTCCTTCGAGCGGGGACCGATCGGGGTGGCGGCCGGGTCGAGTGCCGCGAGGTCCATCGATCCCGGGTTCACCCGGAAGATGTCGGAAACGGACTGGACCTGCGCCGACTTCTTCGCCATCGTCGCAACCTAGCCCGCCCGCCAGGGCGGTGCACCTCATGCAACGAATCGCCGCCGAACGACCGGATTGCGCAACGAACTCGCCGGATGCGCAACGGCTAGCGGCTGAAATCGCTGGCATCGGCCCCTTAGCCTGGTGACATGACCGCCACCTTCCTCCCCGCCACGGAGCAGTTCATCGCGCTCGACGAGGAATGGAGCACCCACAACTACCACCCGCTGCCGGTCGTGATCTCGCACGGCGAGGGCGCGTGGGTGACCGACGTCGAGGGACGCCGCTACCTGGACTTCCTGTCGGGCTACTCGTCGCTGAACTTCGGGCACCGGCACCCCGACCTGGTGGCCGCGGCGGTGGAGCAGCTCGGCCGCGTCACGCTCACCAGCCGCGCGTTCCACCACGACCAGTTCGGCGCGTTCTGCCGCGAGCTGGCCGAGCTGACCGGCACCGACCTGGTGCTCGCGATGAACTCCGGCGCCGAGGCCGTCGAGTCGGCGATCAAGGTGGCCCGCAAGTGGGCGTACCGGGTGAAGGGGGTGCCGGCGGGCGAGGCGGAGATCGTGGTGGCCGGGTCGAACTTCCACGGCCGCACCACGACGATCGTGTCGTTCTCCACCGACGACACCGCCCGCGACGACTTCGGGCCGTTCACGCCGGGCTTCCGCGTCGTGCGGTACGGCTCGCTCGACGACCTGCGCGCCGCGGTCACCGACCGCACCGCCGCCGTGCTGCTGGAGCCCGTGCAGGGCGAGGCGGGCGTGGTCGTGCCGCCCGCCGGCTACCTGCGGGGCGTGCGGGAGCTGTGCGACGAGCGCGGCGTGCTGATGATCGCCGACGAGATCCAGTCCGGGCTGGGCCGCACCGGCGAGCTCTTCGCGCTCGACCACGAGGGCGTGCGCGCCGACCTGTACACGCTGGGCAAGGCGCTCGGCGGCGGCATCCTGCCGGTGTCCGCGGTGGTCGGGTCGCGCGACGTGCTGGGCGTGCTGCGGCCCGGCGAGCACGGTTCGACGTTCGGCGGCAACCCCCTGGCGTGCGCGGTCGGGCGGGCCGTGGTGCGGCTGCTGGCGACCGGCGAGTACCAGCGGCGGTCCCGCGAGCTGGGCGCCCACCTGCACGCGCGGCTCGGCGAGCTGGTCGGGCACGGCGTGGCCGAGGTGCGCGGGCGGGGGCTGTGGGCGGGCGTGGAGATCGCCCCCGGCGGGCCGCGCGGCCGGGAGGCGTCCGAGGCGCTGGCCGGGCTGGGCGTGCTCTGCAAGGAGACCCAGGACACCACCCTGCGCGTCGCGCCGCCGCTGATGATCTCCCACGAGGACCTCGACCGCGGGATCGACGCGATCGGGCAGGTTCTCCGCGCTCGCGGGTAGCTCTCTGCCCGATTTGTACCCGCGAGGCTGATTTCGCAGGTCACAGACGTGTAGAGGTCGGTGTACCCGCCGGCCTCGACGCGCATCATTACCCGCATGGGTGAACGGAAGCGGGCCGAGGCGGCGCAGGCGCTGGGCCGGTGGGTCGAGCCGGAGGAGGTCCTGGCCCGAGGTCGGGAGCTGCGGGCCGCGGTGGGCCACGAGGCGCACCGCGAGGTGCTCCTGGCGCACGACCGGCCGTCCGTGGTCGAGTTCGTCGACGCGTCCAACGAGGGCAGGCTGCCCGAGCTGGTGCCGCTGCGGGTCGGCCGCATGCTCGCCTCGCCGTTCGCGTTCTTCCGGGGCAGCGCGGGCCTGATGGCGGGCGACCTCGTGGCCGGCGCCCGCACGGGGCTGGACGCGCAGCTGTGCGGGGACGCGCACGCGGCGAACTTCGGGCTCTACGGCACGCCCGAGGGCACGATCGTCATGGACGTCAACGACTTCGACGAGACGCTGCCCGGCCCGTGGGAGTGGGACCTCAAGCGGCTGGCGACGTCGCTGGTGCTGGCGGGCCGCGAGGGCGGCGTGTCGGAGAAGGGCTGTCGCGACGCCGCCGAGGACGCCGTCAACGCCTACCGCAGCGCCCTGCGGCGCCTGGCCGCCATGCCGTTCCTGGAGTCGTGGAGCGCCCTGGGCGACGAGTCGGCGCTGTCCAGCACCAAGGCCGACGACCTGCTCGACCACTTCACCAAGGCCGCGTCCAAGGCGCGCAGGAACACCAGCGCCCGGGTCGCCGCGAAGTGGACCCGCCGGGAGGGCGAGCACTGGCGGTTCATCGCGGACCCGCCCGTGCTGACCCGCGTCACGCCGGGCACCGCGCGGGCCGTGGTCGACGCGCTGCCGTCCTACGTGGACACCCTGCGCGAGTCCCGCTACAACCTGATCATGCGCTACGGCGTGTCCGACGTGGCGTTCCGCGTGGTCGGCACGGGCAGCGTCGGCCTGCGCAACTACCTCGTGCTGCTGCACGGCAACGGCGACGAGGCGCTGGTGCTCCAGGCCAAGGAGGCCCGGCCGTCCGCGCTGGCGCCCTTCCTGAACACCGCGCCGGTCAGGCACGAGGGCAAGCGGATCGTGCACGGCGCGCGGCTCGTGCAGGCCGAGACCGACATCCTGCTCGGCTGGACCACCATCGAGGGCAGGCCCTACATCGTGCGGCAGTTCCGCAACCGCAAGGGCGAGATCGACGCGACCACCCTCAAGCGCGAGGACCTGGACGACTACGGCCGGCTGGCGGGCGCGCTGCTGGCCCGCGCGCACAGCCGCTCGCTCGACCCGAGGTTGCTGGCCGGGTACTGCGCGGGCGGCGACGGCCTGGACGACGCCATCGCCCGCTACGCCCTGGACTACGCCGACCGGACGTGCGCCGACCACGAGGAGCTGGTGCGCGCCGTCAAGTCCGGTCGGTTGCCGGCCGAGATCGGGTGACCCCCGCGCCGGGACGACCTCTCACCGGAGTGACTCCCTCGTCGGAGTGCCCGCCGCGCCCGGGAGGGCTAAGTTCGTGCGGGTGGACTGGATCGGAGTGATCAGGCACGGCGAGAGCACCGGCAACGTGGCCCGCGAGGTGGCCGAGTCCGGCGGGCACGAGGTCATCGACATCAGGCAGCGCGACGCGGACGTGCCGCTGTCGGAGGAGGGCGAGCGGCAGGGCCGGGCGCTCGGCCGCTGGTTCGCCGCGATGCCGCGCGAGCAGTGGCCGGACGTGGTGGTGGCCTCGCCCTACCGGCGGGCCGTCGACACCGCGGCGCACGCCCTGCGCGGGCACCCCAGGATGCTCGTCGACGAACGGCTGCGCGACCGCGAACTGGGCGTGCTGGACCTGCTGACCACGCACGGCGTCGCCGCGCGCTACCCCGACGAGGTGGTGCGCAGGCGCAGGCTGGGCAAGTTCTACTACCGGCCGCCGGGCGGCGAGTCGTGGGCGGACGTGGCGCTGCGGCTGCGGTCGCTGCTGCGCGACCTGGACGGCGCGCGGGTGCTGCTGTTCGCGCACGAGATCACCCCGTTCCTGCTGCGCTACCTGCTGGAGTGCGTGCCGGAGCGGGACATGCTGGCGTACGCGCACAACTCCACCGTGCCGAACGGGTCGCTCACCTCGTGGCATCGGGAGGACGGCGCGTGGGTACTGGAGAGGGAGTTCGACGCCGACCACCTGGTCGAGCACGGAGCCGAGCCCACGGAGACCGAGGATGCCACCACCCGATCGGCCTGAACCCATCACGTCCGCGCTGCTGCGGGAGTGGCTTCCCGACCGCGAGGACCACGGCACCGTCCTGGTCGTCGGCGGGTCGCGGCGGGTGCCGGGGGCGGTGCTGCTGAGCGGCATCGCGGCGCTGCGCACCGGCGCGGGCACCCTCCAGCTGGCCACCGCCGACCGGCACGCCTCCGGCCTGGGCCTGGCCGTGCCGGAGGCGATGGTCGTGGGCCTGCCGGAGACCGGCTCGGGGGCGGTGTCGCGGGAGGCCGCCGACGTGCTGGGCGACCTCGTGGGCGACGCCGCGTCGCTGGTCGTCGGGCCCGGCCTGGTCGACCCGGACGAGACGGCGGCCCTGCTGGAGCGCCTGCTGCCGGCCGCGCGGGGGCCGGTGGTGCTCGACGCGTTCGCGCTGGGCGCGCTGGGCACGCACCCCGAGCTGGGCGACCCGGTGCGCGGCCGGATGGTGCTCACGCCGAACACCGTGGAGGCGAAGTACCTGCTGGGCGGCGAGGACGTGGACGACCACGTGAAGGCGGCGGTGGCCATCGCCGACCGGCACGACGCCGTGGTCAACCTGATGGGCGTGGTGGCCGCACCGGACGGCCGGGTGTGGCAGGACGCCACCGGGCACGTCGGACTGGGCACCTCGGGCAGCGGTGACGTGCTCGCGGGCCTGGTCGGCGGCCTGCTGGCGCGCGACGACGACCTGGCCCGCGCGACCTGCTGGGCCGGGCACGTGCACGCCATGGCCGGTCAGCGGCTCGTGCCGCGCACCGGCCTGACCGGGATGCTGGCCCGCGAGCTGCTCGACGAGGTGCCGCACGTCCTGGTGGAGCTGCGCTCCCGCTAGCCCCGGACGGCGCACACCCCGAGAGTCCAACACCCAGGTCGCGAGAGTTCTACGTTCGGGCGCCCCGAGGTCCACGATCGGCTGGTCCCGCCGGTCAGCGAGGGGTCCTGAACGTAGAACTCACGGCTCCCGGGGGTTGGACTCTCGCGACCTGGGGGTTGGACTCCCGGTCAGCGGGTCCTGGCCACGCGGGCTTCGTCCCAGACCGGTTCGTCGACCTCCACCACCTCGCCGTCCGAGCGGAACAGGAGGAAGCGGTCGAAGGTGCGGGCGAACCAGCGGTCGTGGGTGACGGCCACGACGGTGCCCGTGAACTCCTCCAGGGCGTTCTGGAGCGCCTCGGCCGAGTTCAGGTCGAGGTTGTCGGTCGGCTCGTCGAGCAGCAGCAGGGTCGCGCCGGACAGCTCCAGCAGCAGCACCTGGAACCGCGCCTGCTGACCGCCGGACAGCGTCTCGAACCGCTGGTCGCCCTGCTTGCCCAGCCCGTACCGGCTGAGCACGGCCATCGCGGCGCCCCGGTCGAGGCCCTTGCGCCCGCCCTCGCCGTGCCACAGCACGTCGACGAGGGTGCGGCCGATCCACTCCGGGTGCTGGTGGGTCTGCGCGAACAGGCCGGGCACCACGCGCGCGCCCAGCCGGAACACGCCGGTGTGCGCGACGTCGCCGCCGCCGAGCAGTCGCAGGAAGTGGCTCTTGCCCGACCCGTTCGACCCGAGCACGGCCACCCGGTCGGCGAAGAACACCTCGGTGGAGAACGGCTTCATCAGGCCGGTCAGCTCCAGGTCCTCGCACGTGATGGCGCGCACGGCGGTGCGCCCGCCGCGCAGCCGGGGCGCGACCTTCTCGTCCGCGGGCAGCTCGGGCGGCGGCCCGGCCTCCTCGAACCGCTCCAGCTTCGCCTTCTGCACGCGGTACTTCGCGGCCATGACCTCGCTGATCCTCGCCTGCACCTGGAGGGTGCGGACGAGGTCGCGCAGCCGCTCGTGCTCCTCGTCCCACCGGCGGTGCTGCTCGGCGAGGCGGGCGATCCGGGCGGTGCGGGCGGCGTGCCACGTGCCGAACGACCCGGCGTGCGTCCACGCCGAGTGCGCCTCGACGGTCACGACCTGCGTCGCGGCGACGTTCAGCAGCTCCCGGTCGTGGCTGACCAGCAGCACGGCCTTCCCGGCGGACCGCAGCCGCTCCTCCAGCCACCGCTTGCCCGGCACGTCGAGGTAGTTGTCCGGCTCGTCCAGCAGCAGCACCTGCTCGGGGCCGCGCAGCAGCGCCTCCAGCACCAGCCGCTTCTGCTCGCCACCGGAGAGGGTGCGGACCTCGCGGAAGCGCGCGCGGTCGAACGGCACGCCCAGCGCGGCGACCGTCACCGTGTCCCACAGCACCTCGGCGTCGTAGCCGCCGACCTCGCCCCACGCGGTGAGCGCGTCGGCGTAGCGCATCTGGGTGGGCTCGTCGTCGGTCTCCATCATGGCCAGCTCGACGGCGTCCAGTTCGGCGGCGGCGGCCCGCAGCGGCGCCGGGGAGGCCGCCAGCAGCAGGTCGCGCACCAGGGAGGCGTCGCGCACGGAGCCGACGAACTGGGGCATGACCCCGAGGCCGCCCTGCACGCGGACGCTGCCCGCCGTCGGGTCCAGTTCACCGGACAGGATGCGCAGCAGGGTCGTCTTGCCCACGCCGTTCGCGCCCACGAGGGCGACCACGTCGGTGCCGCCCACCTTGAACGACACGTCGCGGAACAGCTCGCGGCCGTCGGGCAGGCGGAAGGCGAGGCCGTTGGCGTCCAGGAATCCCACGACGGCATGGTGGGTGATGGACGGTCCCGGTGGCCAGCCGGTTTCCGGGTTCGGGGTGAAACGGGTCCGGGTCGTGACCGGCCGCGCGCGGGATGAGCGCCGCCGCGGCGGTCAGGACCGGTGTCGGTGTCGGTGTCTGGTGCGCGCTACCGCCAGCTGTAGCCCTTCATGAGCAGCAGCAGCGCGCCGAAGCCGAGCGACGCCAGCGCCGGGCCGAAGGACCCGAGGGTCAGCAGCAGCACGCCCAGGCCGGCGAACACGGCCACGAGGGCGTGGCTGAGCACGGGGTGCCGGGCTTTCCCGGCGACGAGGGCCGTGGCCAGGGCCGGCTCCTCGACCATCAGTCTGGACTCGATCTCGCTGAGGGTGCGGCGTTCCGCTTCGCTCATCACCAGCACCGGATACCCGGCGCGAACCCCGCAAAACCGGCCCCGAACGGAGTCCGCGATCCTCCCCGTTCGGGCTATCGACCCTGGTCAGGGATGGTGATCAACGGGACAGGGCGACGAGCCGCGACACCGCCCGCAGGTACTTCTTCCGGTACCCGCCGCGCAGCATCTCGGCGGTGAACAGCTCGGAGAGCGGCTCACCGGAGACGGCCACCGGGATGTCGCGGTCGTAGAGGCGATCGCCGAGCGCGACGAGGCGCAGCGCGACGGCCTGGTCGGGCGCGGGCCGCACGCCCCGCAGGTGCACGGCGGTGACGCCGTCGACGAGCCGGCCGTAGCTCGACGGGTGGATCTTCGCCAGCGCCGCGCACAGGTCGGCGAAGTCGTCGAGCGTGCTGCCGGGGGTGCCCTCGGACTTGGCGACCAGGTCGTCGTCGCTCATCGGGGGCGGCGCGTCGGGCAGGCCGCGGTGCCGGTAGTCGGGGCCGTCGACCCGGACCACGGTGAACCTCGCCGACATGGACTGGATCTCGCGCAGGAAGTCGGCGGCGGCGAACCGGCCCTCGCCGAGCTTGTCCGGCAGCGTGTTGGACGTGGCGGCGATCGACACGCCCGCCGCGGTCAGCTCCTTGATCAGGCGGGTCACCAGCATCGTGTCGCCCGGGTCGTCCAGCTCGAACTCGTCGATCGCGAGCAGCCGGTGCCCGGACAGCCGGGCGACGGTCTCCGGGAACCCGAGCGCGCCGACGAGGTTGGTCAGCTCGACGAACGTGCCGTACGCCTTGGGGCCGGGCACGGCGTGCCAGATCGAGGCCAGCAGGTGGGTCTTGCCGACGCCGAAACCGCCGTCGAGGTAGAGGCCGGGCTTGGCGTCGTCCGGCTGCGACCGCTTGAACAGCGACCCGAGCCACCCCCGGTCGCCTCCCCCGGAGACCCGTTCGGCGAACTCCCGGCACGCGGTGACGGCCGCGGCCTGGCTGGGCTCGTCGGGGTTGGGGAGGTAGGTGTCGAACCGCACGCCGCCGAACCTCGGCGGCGGGACCATCGCCCCGACCAGCTCGTCCGCCTCGACGTGCGGGGTGCGGTCGGACAGGCGCGGTGGGGCGGACATGCCCGAAGCCTAACGGCGTGCTGGGATGTGGTGGTGCGGATGTTGTGGCCACCACGCGGGGACGGGATCACCGACGCGGACCTGGAGCGGCTCTACGCCTACCCGGACGACCTCGACCGGCCGTTCGTGCAGGTCAACTTCGTGTCCAGCGTGGACGGGGCGGTGTCCGTCGACGGGCGGTCCGGCGGGTTGGGCAACGCCGCCGACAAGAAGGTGTTCGCGCTGGGCCGCGACCTGTGCGACGTGGTGCTGGTGGGCGCCGGGACGGCCCGCGCGGAGGGCTACCGCGGGGTGAGGGCGACGGAGGTACGCGCCGAGCGGCGGTCCCGGCTGGGGCTCTCGCCCGTGCCGCCGATCGCGGTGGTCACCGCGCGGTGCTCGATCGAGCCGTCGTCGCCGCTGGTCGCGGACACCGCCGTGCCGACGATCGTGCTGACCGCCGGGTCCGCGCCCCGGGAACGGCGCGACGCGCTGGCCGACGCGGGCGCGGACGTGGTGGTCGCGGGCGACGGGTCGGTGGACCCGGCGGCGGCGCTGCGGGCGCTGGACGAGCGGGGCCTGCGCCGCGTCGACTGCGAGGGCGGGCCCGGCCTGTTCGGCTCGCTGATCGCGGCGGACCTGGTGGACGTGCTGTGCGTGACGTTCTCGCCGCTGCTCGTCGGCGGCGACGCGGGGCGCATCGCGCACGGCCCGCTGCCGGAGGCGCCCCGGTCGCTGGAGCTGGCGTCGGTGCTGCACGCCGACAGCGCGCTGCTGCTGCGCTACCGCCGCGCGTGACCCGGACCGGGACCGCGCCGGACCCGTCCCCGTCGAACCGTCCCCGTCGAACCGGGTGCGCCGACCGGGTCGGCGGGGCAGGATGACCGCGTGGCGCTCCCGCTGACCCCTCCCGTGCAGCCGATGCTGGCCAACACCGCGGACACGATCCCCACCGGCTCCGACCTGCTGTTCGAGCCCAAGTTCGACGGCTACCGCGTCCTGGTGTTCCGCGACGGGGACGAGGTGTTCCTCCAGTCGCGCAGCGGCAAGCCGCTCAACCGCTACTTCCCCGAGGCGGAGGCGGCGCTGCGGCGCACCCTGCCACCCAGGGTGGTGCTGGACGGCGAGCTGGTCGTCGCCAAGGACGGCAAGCTCGACTTCGACGCGCTGTCCGAGCGCATCCACCCGGCCGCCAGCCGCATCGCCCTGCTGTCCGAGCGGACGCCCGCCGGGTTCGTGGCGTTCGACCTGCTCGCGCTCGGCGACGACGTGCTGCTGGAGGAGCCGACGACCGCGCGCCGGGCACGCCTCGAAGCCCTGGTCACGCCTGGTGACGGGCTGTACCTGACGCCCGCGACGGCCGACGCGTCGCTGGCCGGGCAGTGGTTCGAGCTGTTCGAGGGCGCGGGCCTGGACGGCGTGATCGGCAAGCCCGCCGGCGCGGCGTACGAGCCGGGCAAGCGCGTCATGGTGAAGGTGAAGCACCAGCGCACCGCCGACTGCGTCGTCGCGGGCCTGCGCTGGCACAAGGACACCGAGCCCGGCACCGCCGTCGGCTCGCTGCTGCTGGGCCTGCACGACGAGCGGGGCGTGCTGCACCACGTGGGCGTCGTCGGCTCGTTCAAGGCCGCCGAACGGCGCGAGCTGGCCGAGGAGTTCGCGCCGCTGATCACGTCCGGGGACCACCCGTGGCTGGTGGAGCCGGACGGCCGCCGGCTGCCCGGCGAGATCAACCGGTGGCGCGGCAAGCACGCCGAGTGGGTGCCGCTGCGCCCGGAGCGGGTGCTGGAGATCGCCTACTCGCAGACCGAGGGCGCGGCGCCTGCCCGGCTGCGGCACAACGGCCAGTTCCGCCGCTGGCGACCCGACCGCGACCCCGCCTCGTGCGGCTACGACCAGCTGGAGCAGCCCGCCCGCTACGACGTGGAGTCGGTCCTGCGCGGCGAGGTGCGGCCCGCGTAGCCTGCTCGGTCGTGGGGGACGTGGAGGAGCTGGTCCAGGAACTGGACGACCGGATGCTGCGCGACTGCCGGCGGCTGTCGCTGTGGCGGGTGGTGCACCGCAGCACCGGCATGGCCTACACGGTCGTGCTCATCCTGGTGCCCGCCGTGCTGGCGGTGGGGTTCACCTCGTCGGAGACGGTGCTCGGCAAGGTGCTGCTGCTCGCGGCGGCCGTGGTGGGCGGGCTGAACGTGACGTTCAAGCCGTACCTGCACAGCCGCAAGCGCCGCAACGACGTGAACGCCGTGCGGTTGATGCGCGACGAGTTCCGGGCCGAGGTGGCGGCGGGCGGCGACGTGCTCGCCACGTACCGGCGGTACTCGGCCGCCTACGCGGCGGAGTTCGAGAAGCGCGGCGGCGAGCTGCTCGACGGCACGCTGGGCGTCGAGCAACCGGCACCGCCACCCGGTTCCCCGCCCGAGAGGTCCTGACCGCCGCCCGACACCGCGGCTACCCCTCCGGTCTCGCCGTGCGGGTCGCCCCGACCGAGGCCAGGACGACGCAGAACACCGCGGCCCACTGCGCCGGGTGCAGGGCCTCGTGGAGCACCACCAGACCGGCCAGCGCGGCGACCGCCGGTTCGAGGCTCATCAGGATGCCGAACACGCGCGGCGGGATGCGGCGCAGCGCCTCCAGCTCCAGCGAGTAGGGCACCACCGACGACAGCAGCGCCACCGCGCCACCCACGACCAGCACCGCCGGGTCGAGCAGCGCCGTGCCCGCCTCGGCCACGCCGAACGGCAGCGCGAGCACCGCGCCGAACACCATCGCCAGCGCGAGCCCGCCGCCGTCGGAGGTCCGGCTGCCCAGGGCCGCGGCCATCAGGATGTACCCGGCCCAGCACGCCGCCGCGCACAGCGCGAACAGCACGCCGGGCAGCGCGAGGCCACCGTCCACCCTGGTCAGCAGCAGCACGCCGGCCGCCGCGAGCAGCGCCCACGCGCCGTCCAGCCAGCGCCGGGAGCCGAGCACGGCCACCGCCAGCGGCCCGAGGAACTCGATCGTGACGGCCGCGCCCAGCGGGATGTGCTTGATCGCCTGGTAGAAGGTGAGGTTCATCGCGCCCAGCACCAGGCCGTAGCCGGCGACGACGAGCCACGTCCGGGCGTCCACCCGCAGCGAGGGCCGCCAGATGAGCAGCAGCACCGCCGCGGCCAGCACCAGCCGCAACGTCACCGTGCCCGCGGCCCCGGCGGTGGCGAACAGCTGCTTCGCGACGGCCGCGCCCACCTGCACGCTCACGATGCCGAGCAGGACCAGCGCCGGCGGAGGTATGGCCCCGTACGCCCGGGCCGCCGCCGTGAGCGGGGTGGCCCACCGGCCGTGGCCGCGTTCCGGGAGACCTTCGACGTGCACCATCACCACGGGTACATCCTGCACGCCGGTACCGCCGCGAACCGCACGCCGACCGGCCCCGGTGACCCACGTCTCACCGCTCGTGCCGTGACGGCGCGCACGCTCACCGCCGCGGCTCACCGCCACCGCGCCCAGCCGCCGGCCGCCCCCATTCCGCACGCACCCCGCCGCGCACGCACCCCGCCGCGCACGCACTCCGCCCACGCGCCGCCGCGAACCCGTCGCACGCTGCGCAGAGGTCCCCGCCAGGGGGTCCCCTGCTTTCATTCTGCCGGACATCACCGACACTCCCCGCTCACCGAAGTCTCACCTGGACTGTGTGAGGCTGGGCCAACGCTGTTGGGAGAGAGCGAGGGACCGCTGTGCCGCGTCGGCGTCACGCCGCCTTGATGCTGGTGGCTTTGAGCGCGCTGGCCGCGTGCAGCGCGGGCCCGTCGACCCGTCCGGTGATCGCCGTGCACGGCGACGGCGGCGACCAGCCGCCCGTCGTGGTGCCGTCCGGCCCCCGTGAGGTGCCGCCGCTGGCGGAGGGCGACGAGGTCGGTCTGTCGTGGAGCGGCTGCACGGACTCGATCCTCGACCGGATGGGTGACACGGCCCCCGCCGGCAACCGGGAGTACGAGTGCGCCCAGCTGACCGTGCGGCTGGACGCGCCGAGCCGGCCCGGCCGGGGCAGTCTCGGCCTCGGGTTGCTGCGCGTCGGCACCGGGGGCAGCCCGCTCGTGGTGGTGGGTGACGCGGACGGCGAGCCGGGGAGCCTCAAGGCGGCGCGGTTGGCCGCGTCGCTGCCCGCGGACGTGCTGAGCACCTTCACCCTGATCGGGGTGGACCGGCGCGGCACCGGGCAGTCCGACGGGGTGCAGTGCGTGCCGGACGTCGCGCGCGCCGGGATCGTCGAGTCCGACCCGGCCGAGGAGACGCAGGACGACCTGCTGGAGGCCGTCGGCCGGGCCAGCCAGGAATGCGTGCTCGACCTGGAGAACCGGCTGCCGGCGGTCGACTCGTGGCGCGCCTCCGCCGACCTGGAGCAGCTGCGCGAGGCGTTGGGCGTGCCCCACCTCAACGCGATCGGGGTGGGCGACGGCTCGAAGGTGCTGACCCTGTACGCGAGCCGCTTCCCGGACCGGATCGGCCGGATGGTGTTCGACGGCGCACCGGACCCGACGCTGGACGTGCAGGGCGTGACCGAGGCGCGCGCGGTGGCGGCGGAGGCGGCGTTCGCCGCGTTCCAGGCCGACTGCGCGGTGCGCGGCTGCCCGCTGGGCGCGGCGGCGACGGACCGGTTCAAGGCCCTGCTGGGGACGTTGCGCACCGCCCCGATCCGCGGTGAGGACGTCGACCTGACGCCGGGCACGGCGACGGTGGCCGTGCTGGCGGGCCTCGCGGACCGCCCGCGGTGGCCCGCGCTGGCCGACGCGCTGGTGGCGGCGGAGGGCGGTGACGGAACGAAGCTCACGTCGTTCGTCGAACCGCTGCTGCTGGACTCGGACGACAACCCGCCGTGGCTGGACGCGGGCATCGTCACGGGCTGCAACGACACCACGACGCGCATCCCGCCCGAGCGGGTGGCGGGGTTGACCGAGGACTGGCGCGGCAAGCACCCGCTGTTCGGCGCCTACTTCGCCCGCAAGCTGCTCACCTGCGGCCCGTTCCCGGTGCCGCAGCCGGCGACGGTGCCGAAGCTCGTCGGCGCTCCCCCGATCGTGGTGCTGACGTCGGCGGCCGACCCGGTGACGCCGGCGGCCGGTGGCGAGCGGGCGGCGCAGGCCCTCCCGGCGGGTGTGCTCATCGGGTGGCAGGGCGCCGGGCACGGCGCGCTGGGCAACTCGTCGTGCGCGACGACGGCGGCGCGGGACTTCCTGGTGGACGCGAAGGTCCCGACGTCCGGGACCGTCTGCCCGCCCTGAGCGGGCCCATCCCGGGCCTGCCCGACCCCGGCGCGCTGGGGCGGCCGGGGCCGGGGCTACCGGCGTGGTCTAGCAGCTCGAACAGCAGCCGCAGCCCGGACCCGTGCAGCCGGTGCAGCAACCGCAGCCGTCGAGCCGGACCTGCTCGGCAGTCGTGACCTCTACCGCCATGGTGTGCCTCCCCGTGGTCGAACGCGGACAATCGAACGCGGACATCCGAACCGAACCTAGGTCGACCCCACCGTCCGCCCTACCGCTGGGCGTGGGAAGTCCCTTCACTCGATCGCGGAACGCCAATCATCAAGATGTTGCAATACGTGGTTGTCAGCCCGTGAGCTCGTCCAACGCGCGCTGCGCGGCCTCCAGCTCGGCGCGCAGCTGCTCCACCCGGGCGAGGTGGCGTTCCCGCGCCGCGCTGAGCACGCTCTCCACCGCCTCGTCGACCTCGGCGGGCAGCAGCTTCGCCGCCGCGGCCACCGCCGACGCGGCCACGGGCGCGGCCTTCAGCGTCCGCTTCGCGCCCCACTGCACGTCGACGGTCCACTCGCCCTCGGCCGTGGACACCAGCGTCACGGTCACCTCGGCCGGCTTGGCCTGCTTGCGCGACGCCGACGGCTTGGCGACGGGCTTGACCGCGGCGGCCGCGGGGGGCGCCGCGGCGACCCTGGGCTTCGCGGGCGGGGGCGCGGGCGTGTAGATGTGCTCGACCGGAGCGGGCGCGGCCGGTTCCGGCTCCTTCGCGGGCGGGGACGTCCGCTTGCGCGGCGCGGGCTTCTCCACGGTCAGCTCGGCGGGCGAGAACGACAACTCGTCCTTGTCCCCCGTCGGCCGCACCTGGATGAAGTCGCCCTCGGCGGGCTCGGTGAACGCCACGACCTTCGCCGAGCGCCCCGCTTCCACGCCGACCGCGGCGGAGGTGAACCAGACCTGGGCCGGGCGGCCCGCGGCCAGCTCCCCGCGCAAAAAGTCGATGTCCTCCTCGGACAACGAGTTCTTCGCCTTCGCCATCTCGGTTACCTCCACGACTTGCACAAGACCTGTCGGGGTGAAGCTTGCCCTACGGCACCGACATTCCCGCGAGCCGCCGGTCGTGGAGGCTGCGCGACGTCCCCGCGCGGCGGCGGAACAGGCGGTCGCGGTCGTCGCGGTCCTGGTGGTCGTGGTCGTCCCGCGACGGCGTGCCGGCAGGCAACAGGAAGTCCACAGAGGACGGACGCCGGGCGGTGGGGACACCACCGCCCGGCGCGTCGATCAGATCGGCCGGCCGTTCGTGCCGCAGATGCGGCCGGCGTTCACGCAGTCGCGCACCCGCTGTTGCAGGTCCGGCTGGTTCCACGCGTTCATGAAGTCACCGTGGAAGGTGTACCCCGGCGCGGTGGTCACGTTGACCCCGTTCACCGTCCCGCCGAGCGACAGGCCGCCGCCGTTGACCGGGTAGGTGATCAGGAACTCCAGCCTGGGCAGGACCGTGTTGTGCGTCGACGGGCACGACCCGTTCCAGAACACGACGTGGTCCTTGTGGTTGGCGCTGTCCAGGTCCCGACCGTTCCAGCAGGTCGGGAAGTCCAGGTAGGTCTCCAGCTTCGTGCCCGCCGGGCAGTTCATGAAGTCCCGGCTGGACGGCGACTGCGTGGTGCACGACCACCGCGCGGACGGGTTCTGGTCCGGGCTCGTCGCCCGCGCGTTGCCGACCACGTACCGGAAGTCCGGCGGGTGCGGCACCGCGCGCTGCATGTCGTGGATGCCCTGGTAGTACACCGTGACGCTCTCCGGGGCTACCGGCTGCCCGTTCTTGTAGAGGGTGGGCACCCAGTAGGCGGACAGGTCGATCGCCGGGTCGCAGGTGGTGCTCGCGGCCTTGAGCGAGGTGTAGGTGGACGAGGCGTTGGTCGACCGGTTGCCGAAGAACTCGTGCACGTGCGAGGCACCGGTCCGGTTGGGGTAGATGATGGGGTCGTCGCCGCTCCGGTGGCTGGCGCGGCAGTTGGCGCGGAACTCCGAGGCGGCCTGGATGCCGGGTTGCGCCTCGATGGCCTCCGCTTGCCGCGCGTCGGGCGCGGCGGGGTGGTTGCCGTGGTCGACGTGGTTTTCCTGTGGGCCCGCGCCCGCCGGCTGGTAGCTGACCACCGACCCGATCAGGGCCAGTGCCAGCGCGGCGGACGCGGCTCCGATGACACCTCTCATCCTCGCGTTCATCTCGCAGTCTCCTTTGACTGGCGTGATGCGGCGGCGGGAGTTCTAGGACCCGAAGGTGATCCAGTTGACGTTGACGAAGTCGGCGGGTTGGCCGCTGGTGAACGTCAGGTAGACGTCCTGGCGGCCGGTGAGGCCGGTGATGTTGGCGGGCACGGTGCGCCACGACTGCCAGCCGCCGGTGTTGGCGAGGGCGAAGCTGCCGACGGGGGCGGCGGTGGGGCTGCCGATGCGGACCTCGACGAGGCCGCTGACGCCGCCGCCGGCGCCGCTGGCGACCCGGGCGGTGAACTGGCGGCCGGTGCGGCTGCCGAAGTCGACGCCCCGGTACAGCGCCCAGTCGCCGTTGCGGATGGCCGCGATGTTCTGCCCGCCGCCGGTGTCGGTGGTGGTCTCCTTGATCAGGCCGTTGTGCTGGTCGTAGGACTCGGCCTGGATGGTGGAGAACGCGTCTCGGCTGGTCGGCGGCGGCGTGGTCGTCGTCGTGGTCGTGGTCGTGGTGGTCGTGGACGTGGTCGTGGTGGTCGTCGGGGTGACGCCGCCGGTACCCGAGTCGACGCCGCTGCCCGCCGGGCCGCGCCACGCCGTGGACGACGCCGGGACGCTCAGCGTCTGGCCGTCGGAGAACGTGACGGTGGCCGCCGCGGCTCCCGGGTTGTAGGCGACGTAGGTGCGGGCGCCGTTCTTGCTCAGCACGGCGTGCGTGGGCACGTTCGCCGTCACCGAGGTGTCGGGCGTGCCGTAGGTGTTGAGCGAGGTGAGCCAGTGGTAGGCGTGTGCCCGGGAGTCACCGCTCTCCGGCTCCAGGCCCGAGCCGTACTGGGCGAGTGCCTGCGCCGGGTCGGCCAGCGCCAGGAACTGGGTGATGACGTCCTTCCACTCGACCTCGGTGCCGCCGTTGTTGGCCCGCAGCTCGTTGATGTTCTGGAGGATGTCGGCCTTGTAGTCGGCGTGGTAGAGCGAGCCGCCGGTGATCGGCAGCATGTTGATGCCGTGGATCTCCTCCGGGTTGGCGGTCCACCACGTGCTGTAGCTGGCGCCCGCGCCCCACACCATGCCGACGGTGCCGTGCTGGAAGTTCGGCGGGAACACCGCGTCGTCCTTGTCGAACCAGTACTGGGCGATCGTGCTCTCCTGCGTGGTGTGCAGGTAGATGCCCATGTCGCGCATCGCGGTGTCGCCGGTCGCCTGGCCGAGCAGCACGGCGGCGGTGGCGAACATCATGCCCTCGGAGGAGGACTCCTCGTTGTTGCCGTGCGCGAAGCCCGCGTGGCCGGACGCCCAGCCGTGACCCGCGTAGGCGTCGAAGTTGCGCAGGAACGGGAAGCGCGTCTCGCCGCGGTCGTAGTTGTTGGCGTCCTTCACCAGCAGCTTGAGCATGCCGCCGTAGCGGGCATCGGACGCCCACGTCGGGTCGTGCTGGGCGACGATCGCCGCGGCCAGCGCGTAGTAGCCGTAGTGGAAGTGGTGGTCGTTCAGCTCGGCGTCGGTGCCGTAGCCCGCCGGGTAGCCGATCAGCGTGCCCCACGCCGAGTCGTAGGCGAAGTGCCGGCCGGCCTCGCCCGACGACGCGGTGAGCCAGTCGGTGAGCCGGTCGCGCACCAGGGTGATGAGCCGGTCGCGGCCCGCCGTGTAGTTGATCTGGTTCGCGACGCGGACCAGCGCGGCGAGCCGCCACAGCGCCTTGCCCGTCCAGTACGTGTCGTTCGCGCCCTTCCACGGGTCGGCCGCGTTCAGCTCCTGGTCGATCTCCGCGCGCAGGCGGTTCTGGTCGGCTGCCGACGACAGGGGCAGGGCCGGCAGGACGCCGTTGAAGGTGCTGCGCGTGGTGAACGACGCGCCCTCGCGCAACCGCATCTCGCCGCGCGGCGAGGCGTAGCGGTAGGCGGTGGTCGTGTCGGTGGAGTTGAGCCACTGGTGCCGGTACAGCGCCTGGAGCGTGCCGGTCTGCGTCCCTTGGCGGGGGGTCGTCGTCGCCGTGTACGTGGCGACGAGCTGCGCGTTGGCCGCGTTGTAGGTCCAGGAGACCTTCGTGTCGGTGACGAACGAGAACGCGTACTTCTGGAACAGGCCCAGCGCGTCGCGCGACGGCAGGACGGCGACCGAGAAGAACGCCGCGTTCGACGTCGCCTCGGCGGTGCCCACGACGTTCCAGCTGCTCGGCGAGAACAGGGCGTAGTCGCGGCCGTTGACCGAGACGCCGAGCGTGCTGCCGGTGTTGCTCCAGATCGTCGTGGAGCCGTTGAACCCGACGCGCGCCGCGCCGCCGGTGGCCTCCGCGTAGACGTAGGGCGAGCCGTGGCCGATGGTCGTGCGCAGGGTGCGCGCCCCGTCGGTCCACAGAGGACTCACGGTCCAGTCGGACCAGCCGTCGACCTGGGTGCGCGGCGCGTTGAGGCCGCTGACGCCCACGAACAGGTCGTCCTGGTGCATGAACTCGTAGAAGCGCCCGTCGGGCGTGATGTTCGGGCTCGTCGGGTAGCCGACGCCCAGGCCCTGGCCCGCCGCGTGGAACGTGAACGGGTGGGCGTACATGTTCTCGGAGTACGGGTTGCCGGGGTAGCGCTGGAAGGCCAGCGACGACCACCAGTCGTTGGTCGGGACCGGCTTGCCGGCCATCCGGGAGGTGACCTTGGGCGTCAGGGGTGCGCCGTTCTGGTCTGACGGGCCGACGGTGCCGGCCGGCCGGGTGGCGGCGTAACTCCCGGCTCCGACCGTGACGGCGTTGGCCGTCCCGGGCAGGGCGAGGGGTATCGCGGCAACCGCGGCCACGGCGACCACGGCGGTCGCCACATGGGGGCGGATCGAACGCACAGGGACCTCCAGCAGGGACTCACAGCAGTGTGAGAGCGCTCTCACGGAGACGGTAAACCGGACATCGCCCGGATGTCTACAGGTGAGGGCTTCTGACCCTGTCAAGAAGCGCCGAAGACGGCTACGCGCCGTCCTCGACGCGCAGGTGGTACTCGCAGCCGTACTCGACGGCGTACTGGAGATCGTAGTGGTGCACGATCTTGGGACCGCTGTGCAGGTGGACGTGGGTGACGGTCGGCCTGGGCGCCTCGGGCGCCCGCGCGTGCGAGTCGACCCTCCCGTCGAGGGGACCGCCGACGAACCGCACCACGTACGTCTGGGTCATCGCCTGCTCCCTCTCTTCGGCGTCGGCCCCCATGGTACGAGCAGCCCAGCGGGTTCGCGGCCGGTCCGGGACCCGGACCAACCGGTTGCACTAGTGGAACAACGGCACGGGCGGTCGACCCGATCTGCGGCGGCACTTCTCACAAGTACCGGGTTCGCTCGGTCGGGCGAACGAATTGCGACTCGCCCCATGTACTTCCTGAATATTCCAATGCGATCGGCAGGATTGAGCTTCGCGCGTTTCCCTGGTTCGGTGCGGAACACCGGCGGAAGGAGCTGCGATGCTCACGGGATTCGTCTCGTTCCTCGACGACCGCCTGGCCGATCGCGGTGTCCGCGGCCTGCTCGACAGCGCCCTGGGCATTCTGGCCTTCGGCGGTGTGCTCGGCGCGGCAATCGGTTCCACCGGCGTGAAGGCGGCTGGTCTGACCACAACCGCGCTGTACGTCCTCGGCATTCTCGTGATCTTGGCGCGTCGACACGTGACATTGCGCCGGCAGGTGCAAGAGCACGAGGCGCTACTCGCGCGGTACCCGGACCTCATCCACGAGAAGTACGGGCCGCTGTGGCGCATCGACCGCTGGGAAGAAGAACTCGACATCGCCCAGAACGGCGACACCACCGGCAGCATCACCGTTCACGCGGTGGCCCAGGAGGAAGAATTGTGGTTCGTCCGCCTGCGCATCGGCCCGAGGTGGGACCAACCGATCCGGATGCGGCGAAAAGTGCGCGTCCGCGTCGGCAGCGTCGAGACCGACGGCGTCGGGGGCACCCGGTACCGGCACACGTCCACGTGGCTCCCCGACGGCAGGTTGGACATCGTCGTCCACTTCACGCACCCCCCGCTCCGCAGAGGCGACGGGGTGGGGCTCCGCCTGGACGTCGACTGGCCCGGCAAGGCGGCCCCGCTGATGCGCTTCGGCGAGCCGGACGAGTTCATCATGCGCATGGTGAACCCCTTGGTCTACGCCGGTTACCGCGTGGTCCTCCCCGCCGGGCTCAGGGCTCGGTGCGACCCGATCGGGCTGCACGGCGGCGTCGACCGGTTCACCCTGACGACGTCCACCGCCGGCGGCGGCCGGCCGGTGGTCCACCTCCAGGCGCACGACATCCCCGCCGACCGCCGGTTCGGCATGCGCCTCGACCTGAAGTGAGGTCAGGCCCGCTTCCGCGACGGCTGCACGCGCGGCGGCTCGCCGGGCATCTTCGGGTAGTCGGGCGGGTACGGCAGCTCACCCCGCTCGTCGTTCGCGTACCAGTCGAGCAGCGTCTCCAACCCGAACGCCTCGCCGTCGAGGTCCGCGTGCGCGTCGCCGTGCTCGGCCAGGTACGCCGGCACGGTCAGCACGTCGAAGTCGTCCGGGTCCACCGCGGACAGCCGCTCCCACGTGACCGGCGTGGAGACCGTCGCGCGGGGGGTGCCGCGGACCGACCACGCGGACGCGATGGTGCGGTCGCGGGCGGCCTGGTTGAAGTCGAGGAACACGCGTTCGCCGCGCTCCTCCTTCCACCACGACGTGGTCGCCCGGTCCGGCACGCGCCGCTCCACCTCGCGGGCGAGCGCGATCACCGCGTGCCGCACGTCGACGAAGTCCCACTCCGGGCGGATGCGGACGGCGACGTGCACGCCGCGCCCACCCGACGTCTTCGGGTAAGCCGTCATGCCCAGCTCGTCGAGGACCTCGCGCAGCACCAGCGCCACCTCGACGGCGTCGCGGAAGTCGGTGCCCGGCTGCGGGTCGAGGTCGACGCGCAGCTCGTCCGGGTGGTCGGTGTCGGCCCGCCGCACGGGCCACGGGTGGAAGTCGAACGTGCCGAGGTTCGCCGCCCACGCCAGCACCGCGGGCTCCGTCGGGCACACCTCGTCCGCGGGCCGCCCCGACGGGAACCTCACCCGCGCCGTGCCGACCCACTCGGGTGCGCCCTTGGGCAGCCGCTTCTGGTAGAACGCCTCACCGGTGACGCCGTCCACGTACCGCTTCAGCGTCGTCGGCCGGTCCCGCAGCACGCCCAGCAGCGGCTCGGCGACCGCCAGGTAGTACTCGACGACCTGGAGCTTGGTGATCCCCCGTTCCGGGAAGTAGACCTTGCCCGGGTTCGACACCCGCACCGCGCGTTCGCCCACCGTGAGTTCCACCGCTTCGGCCACGCGGGTGAGCCTACCGACACCCACCGACACGCGACGCGATCGTGTTTGCCGGGGTCGCAACCCCTGTTCCCCAGGGGTGCCCCACGGCACGATCCCGCCATGAGCGACGAGGACCTGGACCGGATCGGGGCGGACATCGTGGAACTGGCCGCGTGGTGGCCCGACGACACGACCCGTGCCGCGCTCGCGGAGGTGGGAACGTTCGCCCGCAGGTTGAGCCGATCGGCTTTTCCACCACCGCAAGACGTCCCACCGTCGGGTGACTGACCTCGCGGACGCCCGTTCTCGTCCGGCTCCCCCGCCACCATCTCCGCATGGTCGACATGACGGTGCGCGCCGAGGAGTTGGGCGGACAGCTGCGCACCCTGCGGACACGAGCCGGGTTGAGCCTCGAAGTCGCGGGCGGGCACATCGCGGCGTCGGCCGCGAAGCTCAGCCGGATGGAGACCGGCAAGAGCGGCTGCGCGGTGGAGGACGTCGCCGGGCTGCTCGCCGTCTACCAGTGCGCGGGACGGCGGCGCGCCGAACTGCTGGCGCTGGCGCGCGAGGTCGACCGGCGCGGCTGGTGGCAGCGCGGCAGACCGGCGTTCGCGCAACGGCAGCGGACCCTGGTCAACCTGGAGTCCAAAGCGGACCTGATCATCAGCTTCGAGGGCATGAACGTGCCGGGCTTGTTGCAGACCGGCGAGTACACCCGCGCCTTGATGACCGAGTGCAAGTTGGTCCCCCACGACGAGGTCGAAGGCCGGATGGCGACCCGCATGAACCGCCACGGCGTTCTGCTCAAGCCCCACCCACCCCGGTTGGTCGCCTTCATCAACGAACTGGTCCTGCACCAGGTCATCGGCGGCGACGACGTGGTGCGCCGCCAACTCGACCACCTCGCGGAACTCGCACAGCGACCGAACCTCATCGTCCGGGTAGTGCCGAACGTGGGGGCGAACCCGGGGTTGAACGGGGGGTTCGAACTGATCAGGCGCTCCAGTGGCGGCAAGGTGGTGTTCCTGGAGAACCTCACCTCCAGCCTCTTCCTGGAGGAGCGGGAGGAGATCGAAGCCTACGAGGCAGCCATCCGGACGCTGGCCGCCCGCGCGCTGACTGCGGAAGAATCGGTGCGGTTGATCACCAGGTTGGCGATGCGACCAGACCCGGAGGTGGACGCCCAGTGACCACACGACAGAACTGGCGCAAGAGCACCCACAGTGGCAGTCAGGAGAACTGCGTCGAGGTGGCGATGACCACGGCAACCGTCGGTATCAGGGACTCGAAGCGCCCCGGACCTGCGCTGTCCTTCACCAGCGGCGCCTTCGCCGCCTTCCTGCGGAAAGCCCGCCGCTGACCCGTTCGGATGTAAGCGGGCGAATGCGCCCGGACCTCGATGGCGCTCCGATAAAGTCGTGCACCGACCACGGAGCGCAATCGGGGAGGTTTGTGCTGTGACGGGCGAGAACGGGGGGCTGACCGGCGATGTCGGCCAGTACGCCTTGGAGCAGTACCGGCAGGACAGCGGCGGCGGGCTCGCCGGCGTGCTCACGCTCGGCTTGAGCGACGTCGTCGCCGCCACTCGGGCACTGTCTGCCGCGAGCGAGGCGAAGGCCCTCTCGGTGGACCCGCAGGCGGTCGACTCCATGCTGCGCAAGCTCACCGAGATGCAGGACGCCCTGGAGAAGATCCTCCGACAAGCTGCTCAGCTCACCACGGACACACCGCTCGGGCAGGGGTACGCCGAGGAGATCGGGAAAGTCAACAGCGAACTCGGCCACCAAGCGGTGAGCGAAGTCATCCCAGACATGGTCAGAGCGATCGAGGACCTGAAGGTTCAGATCGAGAAGAGCCGGGCCTCTTACCAGAACGTAGACGAAGCAAAGGCGCAGACGCTCAACAACCTCTGACGGGATGACACGACTTCGATGGATCGCGCACTTGTTCGCAGTTACGTCGTGCTGACGGCCGCACTGGCCATAGTGGTGACCTCCTGCTCAGACGAGCCCGGTACCCCGACAGCAGCATCGACGCACACCACCACCAGCGCTTCGACGGGCAGCGTAGCTCCGGAGGACAACGCGCTCGCTGACATCCAGCCCTGTGACCTGCTCAGTGCCGAAGAGGCGAAGAGCCTGGGGTTGGATTCGCGCGGTGAACCCGACGACATCGCTGGGACCGCTAGTTGCGACTGGCCGCAAAGCGGCAACGGCGGCCTGATCGTCGGCATTCGCCCCACTCGCGGAATAAATGACCTCAATTACGATACCGAGAAGTCCTCGGAGGTCACGATCGGCAAGTACGACGCAGTCAAAGTGGAGGAGCCAAACAACGGGAAGTCCCTCTGCCAGGTGCTGATCGCCGTTTCGGACTCGTCCAGCGTGCAGGTGACCGGAAGCGTCAAAGCGACGTCCACCGACACCGCCGCCGCGTGCGAGCGCGCCACCAAGGCCGCCGAACTGATCGCGGACAAGCTGCCCTGACCCGCCGCCGATCGTCCCGAGGGGGGATGACGTGACTCGTGAGAGGCCGCGCGTACCGGAACCGACCGCCGACTACGCCGGACATCAGCACACCCAGATGAAGCAGCAGGTCGAAACGAACTTCAACCCCGGGCTGGGCGGTGAGATCGCCGAGGAGTGGAAGGCGATCGGCAGGACCTTCACCCAGCTCGCCGTGGACTTCCAGGTGATCGTCAGCGGCTCGGAAGCCGGGTGGACCGGCAGCGCCGGGGAGGGTGCCCGGACCGCGCTGGCGAAGGTCGGCAAGTTCAGCGACATGACCGGCGACCACTTCACGTCGACGGGTGACGCCCTGCACGACCAGGTGAGTGCCGCGTCCGGGGCGAAGGCGCGGATGCCGGAGCCGGTCGAGTACGACCCGAAGAAGATGTTCACCGACGCCATCGGCCGCGGCAACGTCTTCGACCTGGCCGCGCTGGCGGTGACCATGCCCATGCGGAAAGCGGAGTCCGAAGCCGCGAAGGCCGAGGCCGTGCAGGTCATGCAGGCCCGGGACGACGCGATGCGCTCGGCGACCGGCGCCATGCCGGCGTTCGCGGAGACGCCGACCGTCACCCAGGACCAGGGCACGTCGGTGGGCACGACCCGCACGTCGTCGGTGACCACCGCGACGGTCGCGCCGGAGTCGCGGATCGGCACGACGGGCGTCCCGAACAGCGGCGTCCCCAGCGGCGTCCCGAACAACGGCACGCCGGACGGCGGTGGCACGACGCGCACGTCGTGGGCCGCCCCGCCCACGGTGGCACCACCGCCCTCCACGCCTCCCGTGAACCTGCCGCCGCAGACCACGCCGACGCCGCCCACGACCCCGCCGTGGACGTCGCCGCCCGGCCGGAACCCGAGGCCGCCGTTCGACCGGCAGCCGCCCGGCAAGCCGCTTCCGCCCGGTGTCCGTCCTCCCGGCGCGGGCACTCCCCCGAGACGCGGTCCGGGCGGGGTACCCGGAGGGGCGGGCGGCGGTCGTCCCGGGCTGCCGGGCGGTGTGCCCGGCGGGGGTGCGCACAGCGGGGGTGCGCCCGGCGGGCCCGGTGGGATGCGCGGCGGTCGCGGCCCCGTGAGCGGGTTCGGCCCGATGGCCCCGGGCGGCCAGTCGGGCTTCGGTCCGACCGGTGGCGCGGCGGCGGCCAACCAGGGCGGCGCGGGTGGGCGCGGCGCGGCCGGCGTGGCGGGCGGCGTCGGAGGCGGCCAGGGCCAGGGCGACGAGGACCAGGAGCACAAGGCCAAGTACCTGATCCCGACGGACGACTACTTCGACGACGACCGGCTCGTCGCACCACCCACCATCGGCGAGTAGGGGCGCATGGGCACCATCCTCACCCTCCCGCAGTTCGACGTGCTCTGGGAGGACCTGCGCGTCGGCGCGGTCCCGTACCCGCTGGAGGTCGACCACCACGGCACGACCCTCGACGAGCGTGCCCGCGTCCGCGCCGACGTGCGGGCGGACCTCGAACGCCGGGGTCTGTTCCACCGGGGCAGGCCGGACCCGGACCTGGAGGGTTCCCTGCTCCTGCTGGCCCGCCCGGAAACGGCCATCGCCGTCATGGGCCTGCCCGACACGTCCGGTGACGACCTGCTGCGCGCGCTGGTGGTGGCGCGCGGCAGGCAGGCGGTGCTGGCGGTGCAGCGGGCCGACGGGGTGCGGCTGGACGTGCTGCGCGACGCGAGCCTGCCGGTGGTCGCGGTGGGCGTGCTGCCGCCGGCGCCCGCCGGACCGGGACGCCCGGTCACCGTGCCCGCTTCGGCCGCGGGTCCGCGGGGCGGTGCGGCGGGAGTGGCGCGCGGCGGTGTCCACGACGACGTCCGGGCGCTCCGGTCGATGCTGTCGGGACCGGTCACGGGCACCGGCCACTTCGCCACGACGCGGGAGTCCGGGGACGCGCCGCCCGTCGTCACGTGGATCGACACCCCGCGCGGCCGGTACGCGAGCAGCGGCACCGAGTGGCTGACCGTCACGCCCGCCGATCACACGGGGCTGGTGCGCCGGCTCGGTCAGGCGCTCGCGTCGCGAGGTCGGTGACGGACGGGGCGCCACGCCCCGCGTCCTCCCGCGGTTCCGCGGCGGTGCGGAACGTGTTGGTCCGATGGGGTTGGAGTGGTCCCGGTGATCTCCCCCGGTCACGCCCCCGCGCTACTGTCCTCGATCGATACGCACAGCGCACCGGGGAGGGTTCGCCTGTGGTGGACGACGACGAGGACGCACCCGCGGAGGACCCCGCGTCGCCGGGGTCGGGGTGGTGGGGTCTCTTCGGGGCCGGGGTGGTCGACCTGGTGGCGGCCACCAGGGCGCTGGCCGCGTCGGACGACGCACGCGGGCCGCGCGTCGACCCGGCCGTGGTCGAGTCGATGGCGCGCAAGCTCGGCGACGTGCGGGTCGCGCTGGACGAGGCCGGTCCGGAGATCTGCGGGCTCGTGGACGCCGACGTCGTGCCCGGTCTGGACCGGGCGCTGCGGGACCTGGAGGCCCAGGTTCGCCGCACGTGCGCGCTGCGCGGCGGGCTCGCCGACGCCCGCGGCCCGGACCTGCCGTGACCGGTTCCCTCAGTCGACCGCGCCGGCGCGCTCCCGCACGGCCAGGCCGGTGACGAACGCCTCCAGCGCCAGCTCGAAGCTGTCGTGGTCCAGCTCGCGCGCCACCGACGGCAGCAGGTGCGCCTTGTCCAGGTTCGGGTAGCGGTCGCGGTAGAGGGCCTGGTCCTCGGAGAACCCGCTGGAGAACGAGCTGAGCGCCGCGCCGAACACCAGGTACATGAGGGACGCGGCGATCATCGTCGCCTCGCGCCGCGACCAGCCGGCGGACACCAGCCCGCCGTGCACGAGGTCCAGCCGGCGCAGCGACGCCTCGCGGTGCGCGGGGCCGTAGGCGAGGAACGGCACGATGTTCGGGTGCGCGGCCAGCGCGGCGCGGTACGAGCGGGCCGCGCTGACCAGGCCGTGCCGCCAGTCGCCGCCCGCGAACCCGGACACGTCGACCTCGGCCAGGATCTCGGCGGCGACCTCGTGCAGCAGGTCGTCCTTCGTGTCCACGTGCCCGTAGAGGGAGGCGGCCTGGACGCCCAGCTCAGCGGCCAGCTTGCGCATCGAGAGGCCGTCGAGGCCGTCGCGGTCGATGATGTGGAGGGCGGCGGTCCTGATGCGCGAGGCACTGAGGATCGGGTTCCTCGGCATGTCGTCCCCTTGCCTGTGGTCGAATCCACGCCTAGGTTAGATAACCTAACACCGTTCGGTTAGGAGGTCACCCCGGTGGATCTGCGCATCTCCGACGAGCACCGGCAGCTCCGGGAGCTGGCACACAGGTTCACCGAGGAGCGGATCATCCCGCACGCCGCGCGGTGGGACCGGGAGGAGGCCATCGACCGCGACCTCGTGCCCGCGCTCGGCGACGTGGGCTTCCTCGGCCTCGGCGTCGACGAGGAGCACGGCGGCTCCGGCGGCGACAACCTCGCGTACTGCCTCGTGCTGGAGGAGGTCGCCCGCGGCGACTCGGCCGTGCGCGGCATCATCTCCGTCTCCCTCGGGCTCGTCGCCAAGACCATCGCCAAGCACGGCTCCGACGAGCAGAAGCGGCGGTGGCTGCCCGGCCTGTGCTCCGGGCGGCAGGTCGGGTGCTTCGGGCTCACCGAACCCGGCACCGGCTCCGACGCCGCGTCCCTCGCCACCCGCGCCGAGCGCGTCGGCGACTCCGACTGGCTCATCACCGGCGACAAGGTGTTCATCACCAACGGAACGTGGGCCGACGTCGCCCTCGTCTTCGCACGAACGGGTGGTCCCGGACCGCGTGGCATCACCGCGTTCCTCGTGCCCACCGACACCCCCGGCTTCACCGCCACCGAGATCCGCGGCAAGCTCGGCATGCGCGGCCAGGCCACCGCCTCGCTGAGGTTCGACGGCGTGCGCGTCCCCGACTCCGCCCGCCTCGGCGACCCGGGCACCGGCTTCGCGCTGGCGATGGCCGCCCTCGACCGCGGCCGCATGTCGGTGGCCGCCGGGTGCGTCGGCGCGGCCCGCGGCGCGCTGGAGGCGGCCCTGGAGTACGCGGGTGAGCGCGAGCAGTTCGGCAAGCCCATCGCCGGGTTCCAGCTCGTGCAGGAACTGCTGGCGGACATGGCCGTCGAGACCGACGCCGCGCGCCTGCTCACGTGGCGCTGCGCCGACCTCGCCGACCGCGGCGAACCGTTCGGGACCGAGGCGTCCATGGCGAAGCTGTACGCCTCCGAGGCCGCCGTGCGGGCCGCCAACAACGCCATCCAGGTGTTCGGCGGGTACGGCTACGTCGACGAGTACCCCGTCGGGAAGTACCTGCGCGACACCCGCGTGACCACCCTCTACGAGGGCACCAGCCAGATCCAGAAGTTGCTCATCGGCCGGGCGCTGACGGGCGTCAACGCGTTCGCGTAGCCCGCGGGCGCGGTTCGCAGAGGGAGGACACGGACATGGACTTCACGCTCGACGACGAGCAGAAGGAGATCCGCGAGTGGGTGCGGACCTTCGTGCGCAAGGAGGTCACCCCGCTCGAACCCGAGGTGCTGCGCCGCGAGCGCGAGGGCCTGCCCGGCCTGGCGCGCGACGAGCTCAAGGAACTCCAGGACAAGGCCAAGGCCGCCGGGTTCTTCGGCGTCCTCACGCCCCAGGAGTACGGCGGCATGGGGCTGGGCGCGCTCATGACGGCCCTGGTCGAGGCCGAGCTGGGCCGCAGCTTCGTGCCGTTCCGCTTCGGCGGGTACGCCGACAACATCCTGTTCCACGGCAACGAGGAGCAGAAGCGGCGGTACCTGCTGCCGACGATCTCCGGTGAGCGCGTGTCGTGCTTCGCGATCACCGAGCCGGGCGCCGGGTCCGACGCGAAGGCGATCCGCACGTCCGCCCGCAAGGACGGCGGCGACTGGGTCATCAACGGCGAGAAGACGTTCATCACGCAGGGCAACGAGGCCGACTTCGTGATGGTGTTCGCCGTGACCGACCGCGAGAAGGGCGCCGACGGCGGCGTCACGTGCTTCCTCGTCGACCGCGACATGGGCTGGAAGTCGGAGCCCATCCCGACGATGGGCCAGTGGGGGCCGGCCGCGCTCGTGTTCGACGACGTGCGCGTGCCCGAGGAGAACGTGCTCGGCGAGGTCGGCCGCGGTTTCCACCTCGCCATGCAGTGGATCGGCCAGGGCCGCTACCTGCTCCCGGCGCGGGCGCTCGGGTCGTGCGAGCGGCTGGTCGAGATGGCGGTGGAGCAGGCGAAGAACCGGGTCACGTTCGGGCAGCCGATCGCCGAGTACCAGGCCATCCAGTGGATGCTCGCCGATTCGGCGGTCGAGATCGAGGCGCTGCGCTGGCTGGTCCTGCACGCCGCGTGGTTGGTGGACCAGGGCGCCGACTCCCGGCAGGCCCAGTCGATGGCCAAGCTGTACGGCGGGATCAAGGCCAACGAGATCGTCGACCGGGTGCTCCAGATCCACGGCGGCATGGGGTACACGCGCGAACTGCCGATCGAGCGCTGGTACCGCGAACTCCGCCTGCTGCGCATCTACGAGGGGACGGACGAGATCCAGCGCCGCACCATCGCCCGCAACCTGCTCAAGGGCCACGCGAAGGTGACCGGCACGCTGGGCTGACCACCTGCCGTCCGGCTGTCCCGTCGCACGCCGCACTCCGGTCGCACGCCCACCCGCGGCGCCGGCAGGAGTGCGGCGCCGGCCGGAGTGCGGTGCCGGTCACGCGCGGCCCGTCAGCCGGATTCGCCGTCCAGTCGCACGGTGACGGTGACCCGCCCCTTGTCGTCCCGCCGCGCGACGGCGTGACCGGAGCGGTCGACGCCGCCCAAGCGCAACGACAAGGCTCCACCGGCGCCGGTGAAGTTCCGCCACCACGTCTTGGCATCGGGCAGCCCCACCCTGATCGTGACGTCGTCCCCCCTCCGCCGGTAACCGACGGGCGTGCTGAACGTCCGCCCCGAACGCCGCCCCGTGTAGGTGACGACGGTGAGGTACCGGCCGACCACCCCGCCCCACCGCGGAGACGACCACAACGCCACGACCCGGCCGTTGAAGCCCTTCACCATCCGCTTCGCGAGCGTCCCCGCCCCTGTGCGCCGCACCGGACCTCCCTGGTCGCATCGTCCGGTCCCGACACTAACCAGCCGAGTGGGCGTGGCCGGCCGCTCAGCCCGAAGTGGGAAAGAACGACACCCTGGTGTCTCGCATCGGACGTCTCGCACGGGCATCGCGCACCGGCCGGCGTGCGTCCGGCCGCGGGGCGGCGGACGCGGGCAGGAGCCCGGCGGTCAGGCGAGGCTGGTCAGCATCTGCGCGCACACCCGCGCCAGGTGCTTGCGCATCACCTCCGACGCCCTCCCCGGCTCCCCCGCCGCCACGGCCGCGACCAGCTTGTCGTGGTCGTCCAGCGAGGCGTGCTGGTGCGGTGGGTCGTCGCGCAGCCCGCTCCTGAGGAGCACCACGCGCTGCTGCACCAGCCTGACCTGCTCGGCGATCCGCGGGCTCCGCGCCGCGTCCAGCAACGCCTGGTGGAAGGCCAGGTCCAGCCGGTACGGGAAGGGCTCCCCCGCCGAGTAGGCCCTGCGCGACTCCTCGCACACCGCACGCAGGCGCACGACGTCCGCTTCCGTGCGCCGCGACGCGGCCAGGTCGGCCGCCGCGCACTCCAGGGCCGTGCGCAGCTCGAACAGCGCCTGCACCTCGGCCGCGTCGGCGGTGGGGACGGACGCGCCGCGGTGGGGCACCAGGACCAGCAGGCCCTCGGACGCCAGGTGGCGGATCGCCTCGCGCAGCGGCCCCCGGGAGATGCCCAGGCGCTGGGCCAGCTCCACCTCGTTCACGCGGGCGCCCGCCGGGATCTCCCCCGTCAGCACCAGCTCGCGCAGCGCGTCTACGGCCTGACCGGCCAGGCTCATGTGCAGCGGTGGTGTCACGAACGTCTCCTAGCGCCGGACGACGGCTGCCATGTTAACTGTCGACAGTCGACAGCGGACGGGGAGGAGCCCGGACATGGCCCACGAACTGGTCGCCGAGGTGTGGCGGGGCGACTTCCTCGAATCGGTCCACCACGGTTCGGTGGTCGCGCTCGGCGCCGACGGCCGCCGGGTGCTCGCGGTGGGCCGCCCGGACGACATCACCTATCCGCGCTCGTCGAACAAGCCGGTGCAGGCACTGGCCATGCTCCGCCACGGGCTGGACCTCGACGGCGAACTGCTCGCGCTGGCCTGCGCCAGCCACTCCGGCGAGGACTTCCACGTCGAGGGCGTGACCGCGATCCTCGAACGGCACGGCCTGCCGCTCTCCGCGCTCCAGTGCACGCCCGACCTGCCGATCGGCGAGGACGCCCTCAAGGCCCACCTGGCCCGGGGCCTGGGCAAGGCCCCCCGGTACATGAACTGCTCGGGCAAGCACGCCGCGATGCTGGCGACCTGCGTCGTCAACGGCTGGTCGACGCACGACTACCTGGACCCGACCCACCCGCTCCAGGGCGCGATCCGCGACACCCTGGAGGAGCTGGCCGGCGAGCGGATCGGCGCGGAGGGCGTCGACGGGTGCGGCGCGCCGCTGTCCGGCATCAGCCTCACCGGCCTGGCCAGGGCGTTCGGTTCCCTCGCGAGCGCGCGCGACGGCCACGAGCTGCGCGTCGCCCGGGCGATGAGCGCCCACCCGGAGTGGGTCGGCGGCACGGGCCGCGACGTCACGAAGCTCATGCGGGCGATCCCCGGCGCGGTGGCGAAGGACGGGGCGGAGGGCGTGTACGCGATCGGCCTGCCGTCGGGCGAGGCGGTGGCGTGCAAGATCGCGGACGGGTCGAGCCGGGCGCGCGCGGTGGTGCTGGTGGCGGCCCTGCGGCGGCTGGGGGTGGCGGGCGCGCCGGACGAGCTGGCGACGTTCCCGGTGCTGGGGCACGGTCGGGCGGTGGGCGCGATCCGGCCTTCTCCCGTGCTCGCGGGTTGAACCGCCCATTACGCTTCGTGGCATGGCCAGTGCCGGTGCCGCAGACCTCCCGGACGACCGTTCGCGCGACGGGCGCGACCGGGGTGACGACGACCTCGTCGACCTCGACGACGAGCTGATCGGGCTCGACCCGGACGACCCGGAGACGCGGGCGTTCGCCGAGCACCTCGACCGCATGAAGCGACACCCGCCGAACTTCACGGTGGAGGGGTCGCTGGCGGCGGTCGAGCAGTTCGCCGACTCGGCGAACCGGGCGGCCGGGTTGCGCAGGCTCACGGCGGTGATCCTGGTGTCGCTGATCCTGCTGGGCGTGGGTGTGAGCCTGTGGTACTACCTCGGCGACCTGCTGACCGTCTTCTTCGATTAGTTTCGACTAACGTGGAAGGCATGGAACCTGTCGTCGGCGCCACCCCGAAGGTGGTCCGCTCCGAGCTCGAGTGGCGGGAGATCCTCACGCCCAAGGAGTACGCGGTGCTGCGCGGTGCGGGCACCGAGCCCGCGTGGACGGGCGAGTACACCGACACCAAGAGCGAGGGCGTGTACGAGTGCCGCGCCTGCGGTGCCGAGCTGTTCCGCAGTGACACGAAGTTCGACTCGCACTGCGGTTGGCCGTCGTTCTTCTCGCCGCTCGCGGGTGAGTCGGTGATCCTCCGGGAGGACCGGACCCTCGGGATGGTGCGCACGGAGGTGCTGTGCGCCACGTGCCACAGCCACCTCGGGCACGTCTTCGAGGGCGAGGGCTACGACAACCCCACGGATCAGCGCTACTGCATCAACTCCATCAGCTTGCGCCTGGTCGAGGACGGCCCCCGTCGAGCAGACTGAGGGTGCTGCTCCGAACGACGACGTAGTCCACACCGGGAGGAAACATGCGCAGGATCAAGGGCACGGACGGCGAGGGCTCCGGCGGCGTCGACGGCGCTTCGTCGTCCTGACGGGGGTACGCCGGCGGGGCTCGGAGGCCGATGGGGTGTCGCAACCCTAAGGTTTGCCCAAGCCCCCTTGCCGGGGTGTGGCCCGGAGCACACGATGAGCTCCTGTTGGTGGGACCTGGTTCCCGCCGAGGCCCACAGGGGGTGGACCGTGGAGCGACCGTGGGGGCTTTCGGGCCCGGAATTCCTGGAGTTGTACTGGATCGCGCTGGCGTTGTCGCTGGCGTTCGCGATCCTCGTCCGAGTGCGCCTGCGGGGGTCGCGGGGAGGCGTCCCCGCAGGTGTGCTCGGCGTGGCGGAGATCGCCTACCTGACCGGTGGTCCGCGGCGCGTGGTCGAGGCGTCGCTGGCCGGTCTGCTGGCCTCGGGCGCCTTGGTGCCCGCGCGCAACGGCTCGGTGCGGCTGAACGGGTCGCCGAGCGCCGACCACCCGGTGGACCGGGCGGTGCTGGCGGACGCCGGGCGCCACCGGTACCGGACGATGACGCTGCTCGTGACCACGGTGTCCGAGCAGGACGCGCCGCGCGAGGTCGGCCGTCGGCTGTCCCACGAGGACTACGTGGTGCCCGCCGACGTGGTGCGCTCCCGGCTGCGGCTGGGTGTCGTGCCGCTGGCGCTGCTGTTCGCGGTCGGCGTGGCGCGGTGGGTGAACGGGATCGCGATCGGCGCGCCCGTGGGGTGGTTGACGTTGCAGCTGGTGCTGACCGGGGTGCTGGTGTGGCCGCTGCTCAAGGCGCGCGAGGTGACGCGCACCGCCAAGGGGGACGCGGCGGTGGCGGGCGCCCGCGCGAGCCGGCCGGGCCGCGACGAGGAACTGGTCGCGCTCGACGGGTTCGCCGTCCACCCGAACGTGGTGCTGCGGGCCGCGGTGCGCCCCGCCAAGGCGGCGCGGCGCGGGTCGGGCGGGCCGTACGTGGCGGGGTACGCGACCACGGGTTCGGTCGGGGGTTGCGGGGGTTCCTCGTCGTCGGACGGCGGGAGCGGCGGGTCGAGCTGCGGCGGCGGTGGCTGCGGCGGCGGTGGCGGCGGCTGAGTCCCGTCTAGGTTGGCGGCCATGGGGTTCCTGTGGTGGTACGGCGCGGCGCTGGTGGCCGCGGTGGTCGTGGGTCTGCGCCTGAAGCGGGTGACGGGCGCCGCGCCGTCCCGTCCGCTGTCGTTCGAGGAGGTCGGCTACCTCGGGGGTGGGCCGGTGCGGGCGGTCGAGGTGGCGGTGTCGGGGCTGGTGGCGGAGAACCTGGCCCGCGTGTCGGGTTCGCTGGTCAGCGCGGTCCCGGAGCAGGCGGGGCGGCCTTCGTCGGCGTTGCAGGCCGTGCTGCTGGCGGGGCTGCGCGGGCCGCGCGACCTGGACGAGCTGGTGGTGTCGGCGTCGACCGCCGGTCCCGCCCGGCAGCTCGGGCAGCGGCTGGTCGCCGAGGGGTTGCTGGTGGCGCCGAGGCGCCGGTTGGCGCGGGCGGCGCTCGCCGTCGCGCCGTTGGCGCTCGTCGCGGCGTTGGCCGTGGTCGCGGGTCCGGGCGGGTGGGGGTCGGTCGCCGCGCTGTCCGTCACCGGCGCGCTCGCGGTCCTGCTGCTGCTGGGTCCGCCGCCCGTCCTGACCAGGTGGGGTGCGCGGGCGTTCGCGGGGGCCACCGCGGGTCTCGCGCCGGTCGACCCGGCCGAGATCACCGCGCGGTACGGCCTCGCGCGGGCCGCCGTCGTCCCGTCCGCGCCGCGCGAGGGGTCGGCGCGGACGGAGACGGCGGTGTTCGACGGCGAACGCGCGGAACCGATCGCACCTGCGGAAACGTCCCAGGGTCCGCTACCGCGGCGCAGGCGCGCCGTCGTGGTCGAGCCGCAGCGCTGGCAGCGCCGCAACGGGTGGCTGGTGGCCGGTGGGTGGTTCGCGGGTGGGTGGTTGGCCGCGCAGTGGTTGGAGGGTGATGATGGCGAGTTCCTGGACGCCGACTTCGGCGGGTACGGCGGGTTCGACGCCTGAGCTCCGGCCCGAGGAGCAGGCGTTCCTGGCCGGTGGGCCGGGGCGGGCCGCCGAGGTGGCGGTGGTGTCGCTGGTCGAGGCCGGCGCGGTGCGGATCTCGCGCGACGGCCTGGTCAGCGCGGTGCACCTGCCGGGGCGCGCGTGGAGCCCGTTGCAGGCGAACGTGCTGCACGCGCTGCCGCAGTCGCTCGGTGGCGTGATCGGGCAGGCGGCGGGGAGCGCCGAGGCGCGGGCGTTGCGGGAGCAGCTGGTCGCGCGGGGGTTCATCACGTCGCCGGGACGGCGTTCGGTGTGGTCGGCGGTGCGACTGGTGGGGTTCGCGGCGTTCGCAGGCAGCCTGTTCGCGGTCGGTTTCGCGGGGTGGTCGGCGGCGGTGCCGGTCCTGCTCGCGCCGCTGCTCGTGGTGCTGACCGTGGTCGCGGCGCTCGCGCGGCGGGCGCTGACGCGGGCCGGGCGGCGGGCGGTGCGGCGGCTGCGCCGCGGGATGACCACGTCCGACCGGGTGGCCCTGGTGGCGTGCCACGGGCTGCTGGGCCGCGCGCGCGGCCGGGTCGTGTGGTCGGACTGGCTGGAGATCGCGCCCGCGGCGGGGGCCACGTTGCGGCGGCGGCGGTCGCGGCGCGGCGGGTCGAGCGGCGCGGCGGGTTGCGGCAGCGGGTGCGGGAGCTGCGGGAGCAGCTGCGGCGGCGGGTCGAGTTCGGGCTCGTCGTGCAGCAGCAGCAGCAGCTGTGGTGGCGGCGGCGGTTGCGGCGGGGGCGGCGGGGACTGAGTCGGGCGGGTCGAGGGCGGACGGAGGCGGGTGGCGCGGTGTTCGGGTTGGGCGTGGGGATCGGGTGGCGGGCGGAGATCGACCTGACCGTCGAGGGGCTGCCGGTGGACTTCGTGGAGGTCGTGGCCGAGAACCTGCACGTGGGGTCGCTGCCCGAGTCGGTGACGGTCCTCCGGGAACGCGGGACGCCCGTCCTGCCGCACGCGGTGTCCCTGTCGCTGGGCGGCGCCGAGCCCGTCGACGCGGCCCGGGTGGCGCACCTGGGTGCGGTGGCGGAGGCGCTCGACGCGCCCTTCGTGAGCGACCACGTGTGCTTCGTGCGGGCGGGCGGGTTGGACTCCGGGCACCTGATGCCGCTGCCGCGCACCCGGGACGCGCTGGACGTGCTGGTGGCCAACGTGAAGGCCGTGCAGGCAGACCTTCCGGTGCCGCTGGCGCTGGAGAACGTGGCCGCCCTGCTGGAGTGGCCGGACGGGGAGCTGACCGAGGGGCGGTTCCTGGCCGAACTGGTCGAGCGCACCGACTGCCACCTGCTCGTGGACGTCGCCAACCTCTACGCCAACGCCCGCAACCTCGGCACCGACGTGGACCGCTTCCTCGACGAGATCCCGCTGGAGCGCCTCGCCTACGTGCACGTCGCGGGCGGCGTGGAGCAGCAGGGCGTCTACCACGACACGCACGCCCACGCCGTGCTGCCGGAGGTCCTGGAGGTCCTGGACCGGCTGTGCGAGCGGACCGACCCGCCCGGCGTGCTGCTGGAACGGGACGACGACTACCCCTCCGACGACGAACTGCGGGCCGAGCTCGCCGCGATCCGCGACGTCGTCGGGAAGCGGAGGGCGGCGCGGGCGGCGGGGGTGCGGAGGTGACGGGCCCGCAGCGCGAGCGGTTGGGGGCGGCGCAGGCGGAGCTGCTCCGGGCGCTGCTGGCGGACGGCGCGGCGCCCGCCGGGTTCGACGAGCGCATGGTGCGGGCGGAGAAGCGGGCGCTGCTGAACAAGCGGCGCGGGATCGTGGGGTCGCTGCGACCGGACGTGGCCGCGGAGCTGGGTGAGCGGTTCCGGCCGCTGTTCGACGAGTACGCCGCGGGCAACCCCCGGCGGGCGGGCAGCCGGTTCCGGGAGGACGCCGCCGCGTTCGCCGCGTGGGCCGTCGAACGCGGCGAGCTGGAGCCGCCCCGGCAGGGGAAGTGGTTCCCGGGTAGGTGGTTCCCGAAGCCGTGGCGGCGGCGGGCAACCTGAGGCGTGCCGGTTTCCGTCCCCGGGGCATGTGGAGACGGATGGTGCCGCTGACCGCCCTGCTGCTCACGACGGCGTGCGGCGCGGTGACCGCGGGCGGGCACGTGGAGTGCACGGAGATCGGCACGCCGGTGGGCATCCGCGTGGACGTCGAGCACCCCGACGTGACCGCGGTCGAGATCGAGGTTTGCCGGGACGGCTCCTGTGCAACCCCGGCGGTGGAGCTGCGCCCGGCGAGCCGGGCGGTCGAGTCGACGTGCACCGGCACCGGACCGGACGACTCGTGCAGCGCGAGGTCGGAGCCGACGGGTGGGAAGTACGGGTTCGCCGACGTCCCCGGGCTGCCGACCACGCCGGTCGCGGTGACCGCGCGCCTGCTGGACCAATCCGGATCTGTGCTGGTCGAGCGCGAAATCCGGGTCACCCCCGAAATGGCCTACCCCAACGGTCCGGACTGCCCAGCGGGTGGGCCGCAAGCAGGCATCTCAGTTGGTGCCGACGGGTCAGTCACCGAGCGGTAGGAAACCGCTTACTCGGCTGAATTGGTCAAGAAGCAACCGACCAATCAGCGGCTGTCCACCCCTCCCGAGCCCTTTACCGTCGGTGGGGTCAAGGGCGACGTCACTCCCGGTACACCGGCCGCCACCCCGGGTAGCACAGCCCTTCCGGCCGTGCGCCCCCGCGGTGCGCGGCACCCCATCGGGAGGTACGGCCTGTGAAGAGCACACGTTGGCGCGGCACGACGTGGGGAGCCGCGCTGGTCGCGGTGACCGTGGCGGCGAGCGGCCTGGCGCCGGGCGCGGACCCGGCGCGGGCCCAGCCGCCGACCGGGCAGGAACAGCGGATCGGGCAGGTCGGGCGGAGCGGGCCGGACGAGCGGCACGCGGTCACCCTGGTCACCGGCGACCGGGTCGTGCTGGCCGGTGACGGGGTGCGCGCGTTCGTCGCCGCACCGGGCCGTGAGCGCACCGTCTTCCACACCTACGAGCGGAACGGGCACCTGCACGTGGTGCCGCGCGACGCGGCGAGGCTGATCTCCCAGGGGCGGGTCGACCCCCGGCTGTTCGACGTCACGGGGCTCGTCGAGGCCGGGTACGACGACGCGCGCCGCGACACCGTGCCGCTGATCGTGACCGGTGACGAGGAACCCGTCGCGGCGGGCCTGGGCGTGACCGGGAGCCTGCCGGTGGTCGGCTCCTACACCGCGCGGGTCCTGAAGTCCGAGGCGGCCGGGGCCTGGCGGACGCTCGTGTCGAGGGCGAGCGTCCGCAAGGTGTGGCTGGACGGGCTCCGCCGGACGACCCTGGACCGCTCCACGGCGCAGATCGGCGCGCCGACCGCGTGGGCCGCCGGGTACACCGGCAAGGGCGTGAAGGTCGCCGTGCTGGACACCGGCGTCGACGGGGACCACCCGGACCTGACCGGGCACGTCGTGGCCGCGCGGAACTTCACCGAGGACCCGGACGGCACCGACGGCGTCGGCCACGGCACGCACGTCGCCGCCACGATCGCGAGCAGCGGCGCCGCCTACCGGGGCGTCGCGCCCGAGGCGGACCTGCTGGACGGCAAGGTGTGCGTGGCGGCGGGCTGCCAGGAGTCGGCGATCGTGGCCGGCATGGAGTGGGCGGCGGAGCAGGGCGCGGACGTGGTCAACGTCAGCCTCGGCGGCGGCGACACGGCGGAGCTGGACCCGCTGGAGGAGGCCGTGAACCGGCTGTCGGAGCGGACCGGCGCGCTGTTCGTGGTGGCCGCGGGCAACAACGCGCGCCCCGGGACGATCAGCTCGCCCGGCAGCGCCGACGCCGCGCTGACCGTGGGCGCGGTGGACCGCCGGGACGGCATCGCGCCGTTCTCCAGCCGGGGACCGCGGACCGGCGACGGCGGCGTGAAGCCGGACCTCACCGCGCCGGGCGTGGACGTCGTGGCGGCGAAGGCGGCGAACGGCACGGTCGGCACCCCCGTGGGCGACGGCCACGTGGCCATGTCCGGCACGTCGATGGCCACCCCGCACGTGGCGGGGGCGGCGGCGCTGATCGCCCAGCAGCACCCGGACTGGACGGGCGCGCAGGTCAAGGCGGCGCTGGTGGCGTCGGCGAAGGCCAACCCGGAGCTGACCGCGTTCGACCAGGGCGCGGGCCGGGTGGACCTCGCGAAGGCGATCACGACGACGGTCACGGCGCAGCCCGCGAGCCTCGCGATGGGCCTCCGGGAGTGGCCGCACGACGACGACGTGCCGGTCGCCAAGGCGGTCGCCTACCGCAACGGGGGGACGACGCCGGTGACGCTGACCCTGTCGGCGGACGTCCGGGGCCCGGACGGGTCGGCCGCCCCGAGCGGCCTGGTGCGCGTCTCACCGGCGAAGCTGACCGTCCCGGCCGGCGGCGAGGCGACCGCGACGGTCACCGCGGACACCCGGCTCGGGTCGGCGGACGGCCTGTACGTCGGCTCGGTCGTGGCCACCGGAGGCACGACGCCGCTGCGGACCGCGGTGAGCGTGAACCGCGAGGTGGAGAGCTACGACGTGGCGTTCGACTTCGTGGACGCGACCGGCGCGCCCGCGGTCGACTACTACTCGTCGATCATCGGCCTGGACAACGACACGTTCGCGTTCCCCCATGACGCCGACGGGTCGTTCACGCTGCGACTGCCGAAGGGCGACTACTTCGCCGGCACCGACGTGCAGACCGGCGGCGCGAAGCTCGCGCTGCTGCCCCGCCCCCGCCTCACCGTGGACCGCGACCAGCGGGTCGTGTTCGACGCCCGCACCGCGGCACCGCTCAGGATCACCGCGCCGGACGCGGCGGCGGCCGAGGCGCTGGGCGACATCACGGTGGTGCGCAGGCACGGCGACCGGCAGGCCGGCATCAGCACCGCGTTCCTCGGCGGGTTCGGCCCCGACGTGTCGATCGCGCACACCGGTCCGGAGCTGTCCGGCGACGAGGTGGTGTCGCTGATCGGGTCGCAGCTGCGCGGCACGCCCGACGGCGGCACGCCGGTGACCTACCGGCTCGCCTGGAGCCAGGAGGGCAGGCTGCCCACCGGGTTCACGAGGTCGCCGGCCGCGGCCGACCTCGCCGAGGTGCGCACGACGTTCGGCCCCGGTCCGTCCGGCCGCGCGTTCGGCCACGGCGGCAACCCGATCACGCCGGGCGGCGTGGGCGGCTGGGCGTGGCTGCCGGACGTCACCTCCCCCGGCCAGGCCGTCAACCGGGTCACCACGGACCTGGCGTGGTCGTGGGGCTTCCTCCAGTTCGGCCCGGACGGCGGCGTGGAGGCCGCGCTCACCTCGCCGGAGCGCACCTACGCCAGGGGCGCGCGGGCCGCCGAGGAGGCCAACGACCCGGTGTTCTCCCCCGCGCTGCCGCCGTCGCGCTCCCCGTACCTGGGGCGCAGGGGCGACGAGGTCTCGTTCGCGGTGCCGCTGTTCACCGACGGTTCGGGCAACGGCGGCACGGCGGCGGTGTCGTCGGCGCGGACCACGCTGCTGCGCGACGGCGTGCCGGTCGGCGAAACCCCCTACGCGGGCAACGGGTTGTTCCCGGTGCCGCCGGGCGAGGCGCGGTTCCGGGTGGAGACGGAGGCGGTGCGCGCGGCGGGGTCGTCGGCCTTCGCGACGCGGGTGGCCGGGGCGTGGACGTTCCGGTCGGGCACCACGCCCGGTGACGGGTACGCGCCGCTGCCGCTGTCGGTGGTGCGGTTCACGCCGGAACTCGACGCCTCCGGCGCGGCGCCGCGCGGGCAGGCGCTGCGGGTGCCGCTGACCGTGCAGCAGCAGGAGGGCGCCGCCAACGGCCGGGTGGAGCGGATCGACGTGGAGGTGTCGTTCGACGACGGCGCGACGTGGACCGCGGCGCCCGTGTCCGGTGGCGCGGCGACGGTCACCACGCCGGGCGCGGCCGGGTTCGGCTCGGTGCGGGTGAAGGCCGTCGACAGCGACGGCAACGAGGTGGAGCACACCGTCGTGCGGGCCTTCAAGGTCGCCTGACGCGGCGCGCGGGCGGGGCGCGCGACCGCCCCGCCCGCGCGGCGCCGGCCACCTGAGACGAATCGGCGCCCGCTGGGCCGCACGGCGGCGGACCGCGCGGCGTTCCAGTGGCTGAACCGGTCCTCCGCCCTGGTTAGCGTCGGGAGCACGCAACCAGATCAGGGAGGTATCTGTGTTGATGTCCCGATCACGCACGCGCTGGGGGGTCGCGCTGGCCGTCGCGGGCCTCGTGGCCGGCGGCACGTCCGCCACCGCCGCTCCGGCACCCGCCGCCGCGTTACCCACCGCTCCACCGCACACCACCGGGGCGCGGGGCGGCGACCTGCCGCGCACCGTCACCCTCGTCACCGGCGACCGGGTCGTCGTGGCCGGCGACCGGCTCGTGTCGGTGACCCCCGGCCCCGGCCGGGAAGACCTCGTGTTCCACCGGTTCCACCGCGACGGGCGCCTGCACGTGGTGCCGCGCGACGCCGCCCGGCCGCTCGCCGAGGACCGGCTCGACCTGCGCCTGTTCGACGTCACCGGTCTGGTGGAGGCCGGCTACGACGACGCGCGGCGCGACACCGTGCCGCTGATCGTCACCGGGACCTCCGCGTCCGGCGCGCGGGTCACCCGCTCGCTGGCCGCGCTGGGCGCGGTGGCCGCCGAGGCGCCCAAGTCGGCGACCGCCCTGCCCGCGCTGCTCGCCGACCCCGGCGTCACCAAGGTGTGGCTGGACGGCAAGCGCGAGCCGACGCTGGACCGCTCCACCGCGCAGATCGGCGCGCCCACCGCGTGGGCCGCCGGGTACACCGGCACCGGCGTGAAGGTCGCCGTGGTGGACAGCGGCGTCGACCAGGACCACCCGGACCTGGTGGGCAGGCAGGTCGCCGAGCGCAACTTCACCGGCGACCCGGACGCCACCGACCTGGTGGGCCACGGCACGCACGTCGCCTCGACCGTCGCGAGCACCCGCGCGCCCCACCGGGGCGTCGCGCCGGACGCGCAGATCATCGACGCCAAGGTGTGCTCGGTGGCGGCCTGCCAGGAGTCCTGGATCGTCGACGGCATGACGTGGGCGGTCGAGCAGGGCGCGGACGTCCTCAACGTGAGCCTCGGCGGCACCGACAGCCCCGGCCTGGACCCGCTGGAGCAGGCCGTGGAGGCGCTGTCCGCGAGCAGCGGCGCGCTGTTCGTCATCGCCGCCGGCAACTCCGGGCGGCCCGGCACGATCGGTTCGCCGGGCAGCGCCGAGTCCGCGCTCACCGTGGGCGCGGTGGACCGCGACGACAGCATCGCGCCGTTCTCCAGCCGGGGCCCGCGCGTCGGCGACGGCGCGCCCAAGCCGGACGTCACCGCGCCCGGCGTGGGCATCGTGGCCGCCGAGGCGGACAGCGGCGGCGACCACGTCGCCATGTCCGGCACGTCCATGGCCACCCCGCACGTCGCGGGCGCCGCCGCGCTGCTCGCCCAGCAGCACCCCGACTGGACCGGCGCGCGGATCAAGGCCGCCCTCATGGCGACCGCGCGGCACAACGCCGAGCTGACCGCGTTCGACCAGGGCGCGGGCCGCGTCGACCTCGCGAAGGCGATCACCACCGCGATCACCGCCGACCCGCCGTCGCTGTCGTTCGGCTCGCAGCCGTGGCCGCACGACGACGACACCCCCGTCACCCGCGAGGTGTCGCTGCGCAACCCGGGCGCCGCGCCGGTCACGCTCGCGCTGACCGCCGACGCCGACGGGTCGGCCCCGGCCGGCCTGTTCACGGTCACCCCCGCCACCGTCACGATCCCCGCGGGCGGCGCGGCCACCGCGACCGTCACCGCCGACGCGCGGGTCGCCGGGGCCGATGGCGCGTACAGCGGCGCGCTCGTCGCGAGCGGCGACGGCGCGGAGCTGCGCGTGCCGCTCGGCGTGGACCGCGAGGTGGAGAGCTACGACGTGAGGTTCGACTTCGTCGACGCCGACGGCGCGCCCGCCGCCGACTACCTCGCGTTCGTCATCGGCCTGGACTCCGACACCGTCTCGGTGCTCACCGGCGAACCGGGCGGGACGACCGCGCGGCTGCCCAAGGGCGAGTACCTGGTGATCAACGAGGTGGCGACCGGCACGAGGCGGGCGCTGCTGCCGCGCCCCAGCCTGACCGTCACCGGCGACACCACCGTCACCGCGGACGCCCGCGCCGCGCGGCCGATCCGCGTGGGCTACCCGGACGCCGGGGCGACGCCGCGGGTGGCCGACCTGCTCGTCGTCCGCGAGCACCGGGGCCTGCTCCACGGCATCGGCACCGCGTTCCCCGGCGGGTACGGCGACGGCACGTCCATCGCGCACCTCGGCCCGGAGCTGCCCGCCGACGAGCTGGGCGTCCTCACCGGCGAGCAGGCGAGCGGCACGCCGGTGGACGGCACACCGGTGGGCTACCGGTTCGCGTGGCTCCACCGCGGCAAGGCGCCCACCGGCCTCGTCCGGTCCCCCGCCAAGCGGGACCTCGCCGAGGTGCGCACCGCGCTCGGCCCCGTGGCCGAGGGCTCGGACCTCCTCTACGGGGCGTTCCCGGTGCTGCCGCAGGGCATCAGCGGCCTCATCTGGGACGCCGACGTCGACACCCGGTCGATCGACTACGCCACCACCGGTGACGGGCTGCGCTGGGTGTTCTCGCCCTACCAGGTCCGCGACGGCGCGGGCGTGGCCGCGCAGTACTCGGAGCCGCTGGCGCTGCGCGCGGGTCGAGTGCACCGGGAGCGGTTCAACCACGCCGTGTTCGGGCCCACCCTGCCCGCCTCGGACAGGCCGTACCTGTCCCGGGCCGGCGACGTGATCGACTTCTCCGTGCCGGTGTTCGGCGACGGCGAGGGCCACACGGGCGGCGCGGCGCCCGCTTCCGCCCGCACCACCCTGCACCGGAACGGGGTGCTCGTCGGCGAGGAGCCGTACCCCGGCGGTGGGACGTTCGCCGTGCCGCCGGGTCCGGCGAGGTTCCGGATCGACACCGAGGTCGAGCGCGCGCCGGGCGTCTCGGAGTTCACCACCGCGGTGCGCTCGTCGTGGACGTTCCGCTCCGACACGGTGCCGGGCGCGGAAAGCCGGACGCTGCCGCTGACCGTGGTGCGGTTCGCGCCCGACCTCGACGACGCCACGGGCTCCGCGCCGCGCGGCCGGTTGCTGCGGGTGCCGCTCGTGGTGGAGCAGCAGGCCGCGGCGCGGGTCGACCGGCTCACCGTCGAGGTGTCGTTCGACGACGGGAAGTCGTGGTCGAAGGTGCCCGTCGCGGGCCGCACGGCGCTCGTGCGCAACCCCGGCGCGGCCGGGTTCGCCTCGTTGCGCGTCAGCGGCGCGGACCGGGCGGGCAACGGGTTCGAGCACACGCTGATCCGCGCTTACAAGATCGCCTAGCGCATCTCGACCGGGGAGGCACCCGCCATCGGGCGGGTGCCTTTCCGCACCAATGACAAACAGAAAGTGACTGCCCATAACTCTCATGGGCGAGCTAATCCCCCCTGAAGGGAGGCAGACCTCCCTCTTACGTGTGGATAGCGTCGGAAACGAGTCGGGGGGCTTCGTCACATCGGTTCACATCACGACCGCGGGTCAGCGGTGCCTTCCGGCTGCGCGTTCCACAGCGCGCACAACCAGATTCGGGAGGTATCTGTGTTGAGGACACGCACACGGGGTGCCGCGTGGGGAGCCGCCGTCCTGGCGGTCGGCCTCACCGCGGGCCCGGCCACGGGGGTGGCCGGCGCGGCACCGGAGCGGTCGTCGCCCGGCACCAGGGGCACCGGCTTCTCCGTCACGCTCATCACCGGCGACCGGGTCGTCGTGACCGGCGACGGCGCGCGCTCCGTCCAGGCCGGCCCCGGCCGGGCGAACACCGCGTTCACCACCTTCGAGCGCGACGGGCACCTGCACGTCGTGCCGAACGACGCCCTCGGCGCACTCGCCGGGGGCCGGCTCGACCCGCGCCTGTTCGACGTCACCGGCCTGCGCGACGCGGGCTACGACGACGCCCGGCGCGACACCCTGCCCCTCGTCGTCACCCGCGCCGGCGACGCGCGGCCCCGCGCCGCCGCCGGCGTCCACGTGACCCGCGACCTGCCCGCCGCGGGCGCGGTCGCGGCCCAGGCAGTCAAGGCCGAGGCCGCCACCGCGTACCGGGCCCTCGTCGACGACCCGGCCGTGCGGAAGGTCTGGCTCGACGGCGTCCGGAAGCAGGACCTGGACCGCTCCACCGCGCAGATCGGCGCGCCCGCCGCCTGGGAGGCCGGGTACACCGGCGCGGGCGTCAAGGTCGCCGTGCTCGACGGCGGCGTCGACGGCGACCACCCCGACCTGGCCGGCAGCGAGGTCGCCGAGCGGAACTTCACCGGCGACCCCGACGCCACCGACCTCGACGGCCACGGCACGCACGTCGCCGCGACCGTCGCAGGCTCGGGCCCCCGGTACCGGGGCGTCGCGCCGGACGCGCAGATCCTCGACGGCAAGGTGTGCTCGCAGGGCGGCTGCGCCGAGTCCTGGATCCTCGACGGCATGCAGTGGGCCGTCGAGGAGGGCGCCGACGTGGTCAACCTCAGCCTCGGCGGCACCGACGGCCCCGAGGTCGACCCGCTGGAGGAGGCCGTCGGCGCGCTGTCCGCGAGCAGCGGCGCGCTGTTCGTCATCGCCGCGGGCAACTCCGGCCGGCCCGGCTCCGTCGGCTCCCCCGGCAGCGCCGAGGCGGCGCTGACCGTCGGCGCGGTCGAGCGCGACGACGACATCGCGTCCTTCTCCAGTCGGGGCCCGCGCGTCGGCGACGGTGGTGTCAAGCCCGACATCACCGCGCCGGGCGTGGACGTCGTCGCCGCCAAGGCCGCCCGGGGCGTCATCGGCACCCCGGTCGGCGACGGTCACGTCGCCCTGTCCGGCACGTCCATGGCCACCCCGCACGTCGCGGGCGCCGCCGCGCTGCTCGCCCAGCAGCACCCCGACTGGACCGGCGCGCGGATCAAGGCCGCCCTCATGGCGTCGGCCGAGGCCAACCCGGAGCTGACCGCGTTCGACCAGGGCGCGGGCCGCGTGGACCTGGCCAGGGCGATCACCGCCGCCGTCGTCGCCGACCCGCCGTCGCTGTCGTTCGGCTCCCAGCCGTGGCCGCACGACGACGACACCCCCGTGACGAAGCAGCTGACCCTGCACAACACGGGCCCGCTGGCGGTCACCGCACCGGTGACCGTCGAGGCGACCGGCCCCGACGGGAAGCCCGCGCCGGCCGGCCTGTTCACCGCCGAACCCGCCACCGCCACCATCCCGGCGGGCGGTCGGGCCACCGTCACCGTCACCGCCGACACCCGCGCCGGCACGCTCGACGGCGCGTACTCGGGCGCCGTCGTCGTCGGCGACGCGCTGCGGGCACCGATCGGCGTCGACCGCGAGCCGGAGAGCTACGACATCACCACGCGGTTCGTCGACGCGACCGGCGGGAAGCCCTTCGCGCACTCCGGCGTGATCATCGGCCTGGACAACGCCGTGTTCACGTTCCTCGACGGCGACAGCGGCACCGTCACCACCCGCCTGCCCAAGGGCGAGTACACCGCGCAGGTCACCGTGATCAGCGGGGACCAGGAGAACCCGGCGTACGCGCTGCTGCCGCGGCCGAGCCTGTCCGTCACCAAGGCCGAGACCGTGGTGTTCGACGCGCGCGCCGCGAAACCGGTGGAGGTCACCGCGCCGGACCCCGGCGCCACACCGTCCATCGCGGACATCGGCGTCACCCGCACCCGCGGGGACCGCACGGCCGGCGTCGGCTCGGCGTTCATCGGCGGGTTCCCGGAATCGCTGACCCTCGCCCACACCGGTCCCGCGCTGCCCGACGACGAACTGGCCGTGTCGGTCGGCGCCCAGTACGAGGGCGTTCCGGTCGGCGACACCCCGGTGAACTACCGGTTCGCCTGGATCGAGCGCGGCGAGGTGCCCACCGGGTTCGTCCGGGCGCCCGCCGAGCGCGACCTCGCCGAGGTGCGCACCGCGTTCGGGCCCGTGCCCGAGGGCAGGCGGGTGCTGCACGGCGGCGTGGCGGTGAACCCGGACAGCGGCGGCGGCTGGGCCACCCTGTTCCCGGTGCCCCCCGGCGGCGAGGTGGTCGACCTCGTCACCGTCGAGGACTTCACCTGGACGTGGGCGGTCCTCCAGGTCTCGGGGGACTTCACGGTCGAGGCCGACTACGAGGCGGCGGGCGACCGCCCGTACCGCGCGGGCCGCACCTACCGGGAGCGGTTCCTGTCCCCGGTGTTCGGGCCCGGCCTGCCCGGGGAGCGCTACACCTACGCGGGACGCCTCGGCGACGAGGTCCAGGTCGGCGTCCCGCTGCTGAACGACTCCGCGAACCACCTCGGCGGCTCCGCCTACGCCACCGCGCGCACCGCGCTGTACCGCGACGGCGTGGAGGTCGGTTCGACGGCCCGCCCCAACGGCGTGTTCACCGTGCCCGCCGGCCCGGCCGGCTACCGGATCGAGGCCGACCTCACCCGCGCGCCGGGCGTCTCCGAGTTCGGCACGCGGGTCAGCGGCCGGTGGACGTTCCGCTCGGACACCGTGACCGGTGAGCGGGCGAAGCCCCTGCCGCTGTCGGTGGTGCGGTTCACGCCGGAGCTGGACGCGACCGGCGGCACGCCCGCCGGGCGGGTGCTGCGCGTGCCGCTGACCGTCGAGCAGCAGCACGGGGCCGACGCCGGCCGCGTGCGCGGCGTCCGGGTCGAGGTGTCGTTCGACGACGGGGAGTCGTGGTCGGCGGTGCCCGTGGTCGGGAACTCCGCGCTCGTGCGCAACCCCGCCGGGGCCGGGTTCGCGGCGCTGCGCGCCCGGGGCTCCGACAGCAGGGGCAACACGTTCGAGCACTCCGTGCTCCGGGCCTACCGGATCACCGGCTGAGCCGGTGGGAGGGGCGTCCGCGCCGGAGCCCCTCCCACCGCCCTTCCGTCAGGGCAGGCTCCCTCAGGGCAGGCTCCCTCAGGGCAGGCTCCCTCAGGGCAGGTTCGCGACCAGCTCCGCCGCCGGCACGCGGGTGCCGGTGTAGAACGGCACCTCCTCGCGCACGTGGCGGCGCGCCTCGGTGCCGCGCAGGTGCCGCATCAGGTCCACGATGCGGTGCAGCTCGTCCGCCTCGAAGGCGAGGATCCACTCGTAGTCGCCCAGCGCGAACGACGCGACCGTGTTCGCGCGCACGTCCGGGTAGTCCCGGGCCTCCTTGCCGTGGTCGGCGAGCATGCGGCGCCGGTCCTCGTCGGGCAGCAGGTACCACTCGTAGGACCGCACGAACGGGTACACGCAGACGTACTTGCGGGGGTCCTCGCCGGCCAGGAACGCCGGGATGTGGCTGCGGTTGAACTCGGCGGGCCGGTGCAGCGCCACCTGGCTCCACACCGGGGTCGAGGCGCGGCCCACCGCGGTGCGGCGGAACCCGGTGTACGCCTGCTGGACCTGCTCGACCTCCTCGGCGTGCCACCAGATCAGGTAGTCGGCGTCCGCGCGCAGACCGGCCACGTCGTACACCCCGCGCACCACGACGCCCTTGGCCTCCAGGCCGTCCAGGTACTCCTGGGCCTCCGCCGCGGCCGGGCCGCGGTCGTCGGGCAGGCGGCCGGGCTCCACCCGGAAGACCGACCACATGGTGTAGCGGATGGTGTCGTTGAGCTCGGTGTAGTTCAAGCGGGACATGCCGTCAATCCTCTCACTGCGGGTGGTCAGCGGACCCGGCCGAGCACGTGAGCGGCGACACGGGCCGCGGCCGCGTCGGCGGTCGCGACGCACGCCGGGATGCCCACGCCGTGCAGCGTCGCGCCCGCCACGGCCAGGCCGGGCACCTCCGCCACCGCGTCCTCGACGGCCCGGACCAGGTCGAGGTGGCCCACGCCGTACTGCGGCAGACCACCGCCCCACCGGGTGACGACGGCGTCGACGGGCACGGCCGTGACGCCGGCCAGCAGGGCCAGGTCGCGCCGGACCGCGGCGACCAGGTCCTCGTCGTCGCGCTGGAGCAGGTGCTCCTCGCCGTGCCTGCCGACGCTGCCGCGCACCAGCACCGGCTCGCCGGCCAGGTGCGCCCACTTGCGGCTGGAGAACGTGAACGCCTTCGCCGTGTACGGCACGCCGTCCGGGCCGCGCTCGCCCTCGGCCAGCAGCACGCCGGACCGCTCGGGCAGCGCCGTGCCGGGCGGCAGCGCCAGCGCCACCACGGCCATGGACGCCAGTTCCACCTCGGCGTAGCGGCGCGACGCGGCGGGCGCGACGTCGGCGAGCAGCTTGCGGGCCGACGGGGCGGGCACGGCGAGCACCACGCCGTCCACGTCGAGGGCCTCGGGCGCGGCGGGCGTGCCGATCTCCAGGCGCCAGCCGTGCTCACGGCGCAGCAGCGCGCGGACCGGCAGGCCGAGCCTCGTGCGGACGCCCGCCACCTCGGCCAGCCGGTGCACCAGGCTCGCCAGGCCGTCGCTGAGCGTGCCGAAGACCGGCGGTCGGGCGGCCCTCGGCTGGGGCGGGGCGGGCATCGTCGTCGCGGCGGCGGCCACCAGCGAGCCCACGCCCGAGTCGAGCGCGGTGGCCAGCTGCGGCATGGTCGCGCGCAGCCCGAGGGACTCGGTGCGGCCCGCGTACACGCCGCCCAGCAGCGGCCCCACCAGGCGGTCCCCCACCTCGGGGCCGAACCGCTCGGCCAGCAGCGCGCCGACCGCGACGTCCGCGCCGTCGAGGCGGATCGGCGGAAGCTCCGGTTCGGCGGCGACCCGGCGCACGCCCTCGTCGGACAGCACCTGGCGCACCGCCTCCACCGACGCGGGGACACCCATCAGGGTGTGCGCGGGGATCGGGCGGGTGCGGCCGGCGGCGTGGATGGTCGAGGGCGCGCCCGTGGGGTGCACGAGCCGGTCGGCCAGGCCCAGCTCGGCGACCAGCTCGGCCGCCTCGGGCCTGCGGTGCAGGAACGCCTCCGCGCCCACGTCGTAGGCGCGACCGCCGACCTCGGCGGTGCGCAGCTTGCCGCCCAGCCGGTCGGCCTGCTCGACGACGGTGATCTCCGCGTCCGGGCCGAGCAGGTGCCGCAACCGGTGCGCGGCGGCCAGGCCGGAGATCCCACCGCCGACCACCGCGACCCGCGACGGCCTCACCGCGCGGACCCGTGCACCATCTCGACGGCCCGGGTGATGACGTCCGGGTCGGTGTCGGGCAGCACGCCGTGGCCGAGGTTGAAGATGTGCCCGGCGGCGGCCCGGCCCTCCCGCTTGATGCGCTCGACCTCGCGCTCCAGCGCGGGCAGGCCCGCGAACAGCAGCGCCGGGTCCAGGTTGCCCTGCACGACCGGCTTGGGCAGGTGCGGCGCGGCCCGTTCGAGGCGCTCGACGGCCACGTCCAGCGGGGTGCGCCAGTCGACGCCCACCACGTCCGCGCCCGCCTCGCGCATCGCGGGCAGCAACTCGGAGGTGCCGACGCCGAAGTGGATGCGCGGCACCGACGTGACGCTGCCGAGGACCCGCGCGGAGTGCGGCAGCACGAACTCGCGGTAGTCGCGCTCGGACAGCGCGCCCGCCCACGAGTCGAACAGCTGCACCGCCTTCACGCCGGCCGTGACCTGCACGCGCAGGAACTCGGCGGTGATGTCCGCGAGGTGGCCGAGCAGGGCGTGCCACAGCTCGGGGTCGCCGTGCATGAGCGCCTTCGTGCGCTCGTGGTTCTTGCTGGGGCCGCCCTCGACCAGGTAGGAGGCGAGCGTGAACGGCGCGCCCGCGAACCCGATCAGCGGGACGCCGCCCAGGTTGTCGTTGAGCAGCCCGACGGCCTCGGCGACCGGCCGCACCTGCTCCTCGTGCAGCCGGGGCAGCGCGTCGACGTCCTGCCTGGTCCGCACCGGCTTCGCGACGACCGGCCCCGTGCCGGGCACGATGTCCAGGTCGATGCCCGCGGCCTTGAGCGGCACGACGATGTCGGAGAAGAGGATCGCGCCGTCCACGTCGTGGCGGCGGACCGGCTGGAGCGTGATCTCGCAGACCATCTCCGGGTCCAGGCACGCGTCCAGCATCGCGGTGCCTTCGCGCAGCTTGCGGTACTCGGGCAGCGAGCGACCCGCCTGCCGCATGAACCAGACCGGGGTGCGGGACGGCCGGCCGCCGCGCGCGGCGACGAGCAACGGGGCTTCGGTGATGTCGTTCATCTCGCCCCCCATCGTCCCACGTGGTGGTCGGCCGGCGTCGTCAGGTCCGGCGTCGTCGGGCCCGGCGTGCCGCACGCGCCCCGGGGCGTTCGGGGGCCTAAGGTCCGAGGTGTGACGGAGCCCGAACTCTTCCAGCGGGCGGTGGCGACGCTGCGTTCGGTGCGGACCCGGCCGGAGCTGGAGTTGACCGAGGTCCGGCCGCCGCAGCGGCTCGCGCCTTGGGCCTTCGCGTTGACCGCGGAGGTGACCGGGCCCGCGGACGAGCTGTCCACCGGCCGCCTGGTGCTGCTGCACGACCCGGACGGCGTCGACGCCTGGTCCGGCGTGTTCCGGCTGGTCGCCTACGTGCGCGTCGAGGTGGACGCGGAACTGGCGGCCGACCCCCTGCTGCCCGAGGTCGGCTGGTCGTGGCTGGTCGAGGCCCTGGACGTCGCCGGGGCCCCCTACCTGGCGCTGGGTGGCACCGTGACCCAGACGTCGTCGGCCCGCTTCGGCGACATCGCCGGCCCGGCCCGCACCGACGACCTGGAGCTGCGCGCCTCCTGGACGGCACGCGACGCCGACCTGAGCGCCCACGGCACCGCGTTCTACGACCTGATGGCCACCGCCGTGGGCCTCCCCCCGGTAGGCGTGACCACCCTCCGCTGATCCGGGAGCCCACCCCAGCCCCGCGAGTCGTACGTCCAGCCCCCGCGAGTCGTACGTTCAGGACCCGAGAGTCGTACGTTCAGGACCCGAGAGTCCAACGCTCAGGACCCGTGTGTTCTTCACTCGCGAGTAAAGAACATAGAGGCCCTGGGCGTCGGACTCTCGACACCTGGAGGTTGGACTCTCGGAGCCCGGGGGTTGGACTCTCCGGTCAGTCGTTGTCGCGCAGGACGCGCAGGGCGTTGCGGCCGGCGAGCTTGGCGCAGTCGTCCTCGCTCCACCCGCGGTCGAGGAGGGCGGCGAAGAGGTCGGGGTAGCAGGCGACGTCCTCCATCCCCTCGGGGAGCTGCCGCGTGCCGTCGTAGTCGCCGCCCAGGCCGATGTGGTCGATGCCGGCGACCTCGCGGGCGTGGTCCAGGTGCGCCAGGACGTCGTCCATGGTCACGCGCGGCGTCGGCTCGGGCCAGGTGTCGGCGAAGCGGTGGCGGGCGTCGAGGTCGTTGTGGTTCTCGCCGGCGGCCGTCATGGCCTCCTTGAGCCGCGCGTCCCACTCCACGTAGGGCTGCGACACGAAGTGCGGCACGAACGTCACCATGCACACGCCGCCGTTGCCGGCGAGGCGTTCGAGCACGTCGTCCGGCACGTTGCGCGGGTGGTCGGCCACCGCGCGGCACGACGAGTGGCTGAACACGACCGGCTTGGCGCTGACGTCGAGCGCGTCGCGCATGGTGGTGGCGGCGACGTGCGACAGGTCGACCAGCATGCCGATGCGGTTCATCTCCCGCACGACCTCGCGCCCGAACCCGGTCAACCCGCCGTGCACGGCCTCGTCGGTGGCCGAGTCGGCCCACGGGGTGTTCTCGTTGTGCGTGAGGGTCATGTAGCGCACGCCGAGCCGCCGCAAGGCGCGCAGCACGCCCAGCGACCCGTTGATGGAGTGCCCGCCCTCCGCGCCGATCAGCGAGGCTATCCGCCCGTCCTCGAACGCCCGTTCGGCCTCGTCGGCCGTCCGGGCGATCCTCAGGTGCTCCGGGTAGCGGGCGGCGAGGTCGTGGACCAGCTCCACCTGCTCCAGGACGGCGGTCACCGCTGCGTCACCCGCCAGCTTGCAGGGGATCCACACGGACCAGAACTGCATGCCCAGTCGGCCCTCGCGGGCGCGCACCAGGTCGGTCTGGAGCGCGGGCTGGCGCGTCGTCAGGTCGACGACGGATGCGCTCGCCGCGGGATGACCCGCCGTTGACTTTTCACCGAATTGCCCTCCGTCGACCAGGTCGCGCAGGGCCCACGGCAGGTCGTTGTGGCCGTCGACCAGTGGCACGCGGGCCAGCAGTTCCTCGGCCCTGCCCCGACTCGTGGTCCTCGACACGGGCAACTCCTAGATGTCGTCATGAGAACGGTTCGCGTTACACGACCTTCGCAGTTGTCCACCGATCGTGTGACAACGGGGGCCATCAGTGACAACTCGTTCGCGATAGATACCCGATTGATCGTCCCGTAGACCCGCTTGGGCGGCTACGCTGCCCCAGACGACACCACTTTCGGTCGATCAGTGGCGCGGCTGATTGGACGAAAGTCCCGGTGCCGGTCGGGGGGCACGACCGACTCCAGGGAGGTAGTGACGTGGCTGCCGTCGGCTTAGGTCAGGCCGTTCGTACCACGCCAACCGGCTCGTTGCCGGCGAACATGGTCCCGCACCCGCGGGAGGAGCTTTTTTCAGTGCTGGTGGTCGACGACCACCCACTGCTGAGGGAGGCGATATCGGCTCGGCTCACCCAGATGGGAGCCGGGACAGTGCATGAGGCGGCTTCGGTCGCGGAAGCTCGGGCGCGGGCTCTCGCAACCGGACCGTGCGATCTCGCGATCCTCGATCTGGGCCTGCCGGATGGCACCGGCATCGACCTGGTCACGGAACTCCGTGCCCAGGGCTGGCCCCGCATCGTGGTCCTCGCGTCCTCCGACGACCCCTACGCGGTCAGGTCGGCCTTCCAGGCGGGCGCCCAGGCGTACCTCCTGAAGTCCGCCTCTCCGATGGTGGTCACCGACGGGGTGCGCAGGGTCCTCGACGGCGGCGTCTACGCAGATCCGAGCGTCGCGCCCGTGCTCGCCGCGGGCACGAGGGTGCCGGGCACCGACAACACGCCGCGGGAACTCTCCGCGCGTGAGGTCGAGGTCCTCCAGCTGGTCGCCGATGGCCAGAGCAACAAGGAGATCGGCGAAGCGCTCAGCCTTTCCGCGTTGACGGTGAAGTCCCACCTGTCGCGGATCGGGCGCAAGCTGGGCACCGGGGATCGGGCTCAGATGGTCGCGCTGGCCATGCGTGCCGGCGTGATCCGCTGAGGCGGGTCGCCACACTGAACCGGCCGAACACACCCGCGAGTGGTGCGTTCGTCGTAGGGTCATCCGCCGTGGACGTACCCTCCGACGAGCCAACCGAACCAACCGGAGCTGATCCGGTGCCGCTGGTGGAACCCGCTGACGGGGTTCCACCCGTCGTCGCCGACGCTCCGTCGCTCCGGCGTGCCGCTGATGCGCTCGCCGGGGCGGCGGGTCCGGTCGCGGTGGACACCGAGCGCGCCTCGGGCTACCGCTACTCGCAACGTGCCTACCTGGTGCAACTGCGCCGGGCAGGCGCCGGGACCGTGCTGGTCGACCCGATCGCCCTGGGCGGTCGGCTCGATCCGCTGGTCGAGGCGCTGGACGGGACCGAGTGGGTGTTGCACGCAGCGTCGCAAGACCTGCCGTGCCTCGCCGAACTCGGGCTGCGCCCGAGCACGTTGTTCGACACCGAGCTGGCGGGCAGGCTGGCCGGTTTCGAGCGAGTGGCGCTGGGCACGCTCGTCGAGCGGTTGTTGGGCTACAGGCTGGAGAAGGGGCACGGTGCGGCCGACTGGTCGCGCCGGCCCCTTCCCGCCGACTGGCTCAACTACGCCGCTCTCGACGTGGAACTGCTGGTCGAGCTGCGCGATGTGCTCGAACAGGAACTGAAGCGGCAGGGGAAGCTGGAGTGGGCCCTCGAGGAGTTCGAGGCAGCCCGCACGGCGCCCCTGCCGCGTCCGCGTGCGGAGCCGTGGCGCCGCACGTCGGGCATCCACCGCATCCGCAACCCGCGGCAGCTGGCCGCCGTGCGGGCGCTGTGGGAGGCGCGTGACGCGCTGGCCCGGGAGCGCGACATCGCGCCGGGCCGGGTGCTGCCGGACAGCGCCCTGGTCGAGGCGTCCGTGCGCGGTCCGGCCGACGAGGCCGCGCTGCTGGCGCTCCCCGTGTTCCGGGGTCGGGCGCAGCGGCGCCTGGTGTCGGTCTGGCTCGGCGCCCTGCAGAAGGCCGCCGCCCTGCCGCGCGCCGAACTGCCCGAGCCCTCGCAGCAGCACGACGGCCCGCCGCCGGCCAACCGCTGGTCCGACAAGGACCCGGCCGCCGCCGCCCGGCTCGCCGCCGCGCGCACCGCGCTCAACGCCATCGCCGAGGCCAACACCCTGCCGGTGGAGAACCTGCTGCTGCCGGACCTGGTGCGCCGCACCTGCTGGCAGCCGCCGGCCGACCTCTCCCCCGCCGGCGTGGCCTCCACCCTCCGGGAGGGCGGCGCGCGCTCCTGGCAGGTGGACCTCACCGCGACGGCCCTGGCCGAAGCACTGGCCACGCCACCGCCCGCCTGACCGCACCGGGTTCACGAACGCACGACACGCGGGTCCCGAACGCACGACACGCGCGGGCCGGACTTACGACACGCGCGTGTCGTGCGTTCGCGCCGGGCGTGTCGTGCGTTCGGGGCCCTTGAGACCCACGTTCAGGGACAGGGCGGTCGGGGGGCGGTACGGCGTTGGGCCGCGTGGCGGCGGGCCAACCTGCGCACGGCCGCCAGGGCCGCGTCGCCCAGCACCGTGCCCACGGCGACCATCTCCAGGGCCGCGTCCTGCGACGGCGCCGTCATGACCCAGTCCAGGTCGCGCTCGGAGATGTCGACGCACGCCCGCGCGTAGTCGTCCAGCACGTCGACGAACGTGTCCTGACCGACCTGGCGGGCCGTGGTGAGCACGTTGACCAGCGTCGCGTAGACGCCCGAGTCCTCCTCCAGCTCCCACCCGTGCCGCGTCACGAACTCGCGCACCCACTCGTGCGCCACCTCGTCCGACGACGGTTCGCCGTCCAGCGCCACGACGGCCTTCTCGACCGTGCCCATGGCCTTGTAGAGCGACTTGTCGGGGTCGTCGAGCGCCCCGAGCACGTCGCGCGCGGCCGAGATCGACAACCCGCCCACCTCCACGAGCGCGCGCACGAGCCGCAGCCGGTGCAGGTGCTCCTCCGAGTAGCGGGCCTGGTTCGGGCTGGTCCGCTCACCGGCCGGGAGCAGCCCTTCCCGCAGGTAGTACTTGATCGTCGGCACCGGCACACCGCTGCGGTTGCTCAACTCGGCTACGCGCACGCTGCGAAACCCCTTCCCGAGACGGCCCCAGGTATGGATACTGTAGCTATCCGATAGTAGAAAGTGCCACTATCCATATGAGGAGCCGACCGTGACCCGCCTGCTGCGCTGGCACCCACCCCTGATGCTGTTCTCCCTGCTGATGACCGCCTTGGCGCTGCTCTCCGCGGGCGGCCTGCTCGTGGACGACCGCATTCTGGCGGGGTCCCCCATCTGGTTCAAGCCGTTCAAGTTCAGCGTCTCCCTGGTCGTCTACGGCGTGACGCTGGCCTGGATGCTCACCTTCGTCACCCGCTTCCGGCGGCTCGCGTGGTGGGCGGGCACCGCGATCGCCGTCGCCGGCAGCGTCGAGATGACGATCATCATCACGCAGGTGCTGCGCGGCAGGCGCAGCCACTTCAACGTGGCCACGGCACTGGACGCCACCCTGTACTCGGTCATGGCCACGACGATCGTGACGCTGTGGGCGATGCACGCCATCATCGCGGTCGCCCTGGTGTCCACGCGCTTCGAGGACCGCGCCGCGGGCCTGGCGATCCGCCTCGGCCTGGGTCTCGCGCTGGTCGGCCTCGCGGTCGGCTTCCTCATGACGCAGCCCGCTCCCGGCCAGGACCCGGCGGCCGGCGTCGTGGGCGCGCACAGCGTCGGCGTGCCGGACGGCGGCCCCTACCTGGCGGCCACGGGCTGGAGCACGACGGGCGGGGACCTGCGCGTCCCGCACTTCGTGGGCATCCACGCCCTCCAGGTGCTGCCGCTGGTGGTGCTGCTGCTCCGCCGGCGCGCGAACACGGCACTGGTCTGGGGTGCCGCGATCGGCTACGCGGGGTTGATGGCCCTGGTCACGTGGCAGGCGCTGCGCGGCCAGCCGCTGCTGCGACCGGACGCCGCGACGTGGGCGGGCGCGGCGGCCGTGCTGGCGTGGACGGGCGCCTCGACGACGTGGGCGCTGCGCCGCCGACCGGCCCCGCCCGCGCCGAGCACGCCCGAGCGGGAGGCGGTGCCGGCATGACCGGGTTCCTGTTCGAGATCACGTTCTGGCTGGTCGCGCCGTTCTGGGCGCTGATGGTGTTCGCCCCGAAGTGGTCGTGGACCCACCGGATCGCGTCATCGCCGCTGATCGTCGTGCCGGCGCTCGTGGTCTACACCGTCCTCGTCGCCGGGCACCTGCCCGAGTTGTGGGCGACGATGAGCGACCCGGACCTGGGCACGCTCCGCGAGTTCGCCGGCTCCTCGTGGGGCGCGGCGGCGATCTGGGCGCAGGTGCTCGCGTGGGACCTGCTGATCGGGGTGTGGATGTTCCGGGAGAGCCGCCGGCTGGACCTGCACCCCCTGCTCATGGGTCCCCTGCTGGTGTTCACGATCATCTTCTCGCCCTTCGGGTTCGCGATCTTCCTGGTGATCAGGTACGCCTGTGACGGACCTGACAGGGCCACCACTGTGGTTACCGGTCAGTAACAGGGGCTAGAGTTGTGTTACCGATCGGTAGGAGAGGAGACGCCGTGGCCGCACCAGTAGCGCCGGCACGCGTTCGCAACGTGGTCTTCGTGGATGGCGTGCGCACGCCGTTCGGCAAGGCCGGCCCCAAGGGAATCTTCGCGGAGACGCGTGCCGACGACCTGGTGGTCAAGGTCATCCGCGAGCTGTTGCGCCGCCACCCCGAGCTGCCCCCGGAGCGGGTCGACGAGGTGGCCATCGCGGCCACCACGCAGATCGGCGACCAGGGCCTGACCATCGGCCGCACCGCGGCGCTGCTCGCGGGCCTGCCGAAGTCCGTGCCCGGCTACGCCGTGGACCGCATGTGCGCGGGTGCCATGACGGCCGTGACGACGTCGGCCAGCGGCATCGCGTTCGGCGCGTACGACGTGGTCATCGCGGGCGGCGTCGAGCACATGGGCCGGCACCCGATGGGCGAGGGCGTCGACCCGAACCCGCGGTTCCTGTCCGACCGGATCGTCGACCCGTCGGCGCTGGTCATGGGCTCGACGGCGGAGAACCTGCACGACCGCTTCCCGCACATCACCAAGGAGCGGACGGACGCCTACGCGGCCGCCTCGCAGGCCAAGTACGCCGACGCGGTGAAGAACGGCAAGATCGGCCCCGAGTTCGTGCCGGTCGCGACCCGTTCCGCCGAGCACGGCTGGGGCCTGGCCACGGCCGACGAGCCGCCGCGCCCCGGCACCACCGTCGAGGACCTGGCGAAGCTCAAGACGCCGTTCCGCCCGCACGGCCGGGTCACCGCGGGCAACGCGGCCGGCCTGAACGACGGCGCGACCGGCTGCATCCTGGCCGAGGAGGAGACCGCCCGCGAACTGGGCCTGCCGATCGGCATGCGCCTGGTGGGCTACTCGTTCCTGGGCGTCGAGCCCGACGTCATGGGCATCGGCCCGGTCCCGGCGACGGAGAAGGCGCTCAAGCGCGCCGGCCTGACCATCGAGGACATCGGCCTGTTCGAGATCAACGAGGCGTTCGCCGTGCAGGTGCTCGCCTTCCTCGACCACTTCGGCATCGCCGACGACGACCCGCGCGTCAACCAGTGGGGCGGCGCGATCGCCACCGGCCACCCGCTCGCCTCCTCGGGCGTGCGGCTGATGACGCAGCTGTCGCGGCAGTTCGCCGAGCGCCCCGACGTGCGCTACGGCATCACCACCATGTGCATCGGCATCGGCATGGGCGGCACCGTGATCTGGGAGAACCCCCACTGGAACGGAGAGGCCAAGTGACCACGTTGACCGCCGACGAGGCCAAGGCCCTGTTCCCGGACGAGGTCGTGACCGTCGCGAAGACCCGGCTCGTGTCCGTGCCCGGCGTGGCCGGGCAGGTCGCCCTCATCACCATCGACAACGGCCACGACCACACGCGGCCGTCCACGTTCGGCCCGCAGTCCCTGGTCAGCCTGAGCGCCGCGTTCGACGAGGCCGCGGCCGCGGAGCCGGCGGCCATCGCCGTCACCGGCAAGCCGTTCGTGTTCGCCGTGGGCGCCGACCTGACCGCGGTGGAGGGCGCGTCGCGGCGCGAGCAGGCCGTGACCATCGGTCGGCTCGGGCACGACGTGTTCCGCAAGTTCACCGAGTCGACCATCCCGACCTTCGCGTTCGTCAACGGCGCGGTCATGGGCGGCGGCCTGGAGCTGGCGCTGTCGTGCCACTACCGGACGCTGGCGTCCAACGCGGCGGCCATCGCGCTGCCCGAGGTGTTCCTGGGCCTGTTCCCGGGCTGGGGTGGCACGCAGCTGCTGCCGAACCTGATCGGCGCGAACGACGCGGTCACCGTGATCTTCGAGAACGCGCTGAACCAGAACAAGATGCTCAAGCCGAAGCAGGCGCTGGACCTGGGCATCGTCGACGTGCTGTTCGACTCGGCGGACTACCTGGAGCAGTCGCTGCTGTGGCTGTCGTCCGTGGTGCGCGGCGACGTGGCGCCGGTTCGCAAGGAGATCGACCGCGGCGAGGCGTGGGACGCGGCCGTGACCCGTGCCCGCGCGATCGTCGAGGGCAGGACCAAGGGCGCGGCGCCCGGCGCGCTCAAGGCCCTGGAGCTGCTGGAGCTGGCCCGGGAGAACGACCTGGACCGCGGGTACGCGGCCGAGACCGAGGCGCTGGCCGACGTCGTGATGAGCGACGAGCTGCGCGCGGGCCTGTACTCGTTCAACCTGGTGCAGAAGCGGGCCAAGCGGCCGGCCGGCGCGCCGGACAAGTCCCTGGCGCGCAAGGTCACCAAGGTCGGCATCGTCGGCGCGGGCCTGATGGCCTCGCAGATGGCGCTGCTGTTCGCCCGCAGGCTGGAGGTGCCCGTCGTGCTGACGGACGTCGACCAGGCGCGCGTGGACAAGGGCGTCGGCTACGTGCACGCCGAGGTCGACAAGCTGCTGGGCAAGAAGCGGGTGTCGCCGGACAAGGCGAACCGGCTCAAGGCCCTGGTCACCGGCTCGCTGGACAAGGCGGCGTTCGCCGACGCGGACTTCGTCATCGAGGCCGTGTTCGAGGACCTGGCCGTCAAGCAGAAGGTGTTCGCCGAGGTCGAGGAGCACGTCTCCGCCGAGGCGGTGCTGGCGACCAACACGTCGTCGCTGTCGATCACCGACATGGCGGCGGGCCTGAAGCACCCCGAGCGGGTCGTGGGCTTCCACTTCTTCAACCCGGTCGCGGTCATGCCGCTGCTGGAGATCGTGCGCGCCGGGCGGACCGACGACGCGACGCTCGCCACCGCGTTCGCCGTGGGCAAGCAGCTGAAGAAGTCGTCGGTGCTCGTCAAGGACGCCCCGGCGTTCGTGGTGAACCGGCTGCTGACCCGCTTCATGGGCGAGGTCGTGAAGTCGATCGACGAGGGCACCCCGTTCGAGGTGGCGGACAAGGCCACCGAGCCGCTGGGCCTGCCCATGTCGCCGCTGGTGCTGCTCCAGCTCGTCGGCCCCGCCGTGGCGCTGCACGTGGCCGGCACGATGCACGGCGCGTTCCCGGACCGCTTCGGCGTCTCGGAGAACATGAAGCGCTTCGTCGAGGCCGGCAAGACGGCGGTCTGGCAGTGGGACGCCACCGGCAAGCAGACCGTGGACCCCGAGGTCCAGGAGCTGTGGCAGTTCGGCGACAAGCCGCTCACCGGCGACGAGGTCTTCAACCGGGCCCTGGAGGCCCTGGCCGAGGAGATCCGCATCATGCTCGACGAGGGCGTGGTGGCCGAGGCGCAGGACATCGACCTGTGCATGATCCTCGGCGCGGGCTGGCCGTTCTGGCTGGGCGGCATCACCCCGTACCTGGACCGCTCGGGCATCTCGGAGAAGGTGACGGGCAAGCGTTTCCTGGCCCCCGGCGTCGCCTCCGTGCCGGCCTGACCTCCGTCCACAGCGCACCCCCGTCATCCACCAGGGTGACGGGGGTGCGCTGTTCGCGGGAGAACCGGACCGGACCGCGCCGCCGCCGGCAGGTGGTCCGCGACGGCCGGGTGGACCGCCGCACGGCGGTCGTCCGCCTCTGACACCGACTCTGACACCGAGTGGTCGCCCGTTGGTGCTGCCGGTTACCGCCGGCGCGCAGCCGGGTGAGTGGTCCTCGCAACCCGTTGCCAAGACCCGATCTTGGTGGCATGAGCCCTCAACGCCGAAGAGCCCGCGCCCGCCGCCCGCACCCCGACCCCGTGCGGGTGGAGGAGCTGGTCGCGTTCCTGCGGTCCGACCGCGGCTGGCGCGACGAGGTGGCGCACCGCCTCGTCGCCAAGCTGGACCAGCGACTCGTGCGGTCGGTGCGCGCGTGCGGATGCCGGCCCATCGCGCACGTCGCCGAGCAGCTCGACAGCCAGGCGTGCGTCGACCTCGGCCCCGGTGCCCCCTACCAGCTGGCCAAGGCCGTGTACGGGCAGGTGAGGTTGCGCGGTGCCGCCCGGCTGCGCCAGACCGCGCGCAGCCTCCGCGTGCTCGGCGTCTACCTGTGCGGCAGCGACCTGGCGCACTGCCCGTGCACCGAGGCCCTCGCCCGCGACCCGCAGCAGGCGCGCGTGGACCGCGTCGTCACGGGCGCCCTGGACGGTGCGGGCTTCTAGCGATGAGTTTCACCCGTGTGGTTCAGGGCAACTCGGTCACCGTGGGTGAGATCCGGATAGGCACCTCGGGCTGGCACTACCCGCAGTGGCGCGGGGACTTCTACCCGCGCGGCCTCCAGCAGCGCCTGGAGCTCCAGTTCCTGTCCCGCCGGTTCGACACCGTCGAGGTCAACGGCTCGTTCTACGGCCTGCGCAGGCCGACCGACTACGCGTCGTGGTCCGCGCGCACGCCCGACGACTTCGTGTTCGCCGTGAAGGGCCACCGCGAGATCACGCACCACAAGCGGCTGCGCGACGTCGGCGACGACCTGCGCGAGTTCTACGACTCCGGCGTGCTCGACCTGGGCCCCAAGCTCGGCCCCGTCCTGTGGCAGCTGCCGCCGACGCTGCCGTGGCGGCCCGAGCGGCTCGCGGCGTTCCTCGACCAGCTCCCGCCGGTCCGCCACGCCCTGGAGATCCGCCACCCCACGTGGGACAACCCCGAGCTGGTCGAGATGCTGACCGAGCACGGGGTGGCGCTGTGCGCGGCGGAGTCGGCGGGCCGCTTCCCCGAACCGGTCGAGCCGACCGCGGACTTCGCCTACGTGCGCCTGCACGGCGACCGCGAGCTGTACAAGAGCGCCTACTCGGACGAGGCGCTGGACAAGTGGGCGTCCCGCGTCCGCGAGTGGGCGAAGTCCCGCGACGTCTACGTCTACTTCGACAACACCATGGACAACGCCGCGCCGCACGACGCCCTCGCGCTGGCTCAGCGGCTGAGCTGAGGCACCCGGTCCAGCACGATGCCGAAGTGCTCGGCGTAGGCGGCGAGCAGCGCGTCGTCGTCCAGGTCCTCCACGAGCTTCTCGTCGCCCCTCGTGGTGATCAGCTTCGAGCCGGCGACGGTCACCCGCCCCTCGGCGGTGGGCAGCGAGCAGGTCGCGCCGCGCCGGAACGGCGACCCCGGCCACGTCTGCTGGTACCAGCACGTGGCCCGGAACTCCGCCAGCTCCCGGGGCCGCTGCTCGAACCGGTACTGCGGCACCCCGTCGAACAGCACGTCCACGTCGCCCTCGGGGGTGTCGACGAGCCGGAACACGCCGATCGGGTCGTGCTGGTCCTCCCGGCTGGTGATGTCCAGCGGTCGCAGCGCGAACCGGCCGAACCCCACGTCGACCAGCAGGTTCCCGACGCGCAGCGCCAGGTGGTCGAACGGCGGCCCGTACGCGCCGTCGCCGAAGACCTTCGCCGACAGCAGCGCCACGTCGTGCCCGAGCGCGCGGAGCAGCGCGGCGAACGCCCCGTTGAGCTCGTAGCAGAACCCGCCGCGGCGCCGGTTCACGACCTTGTCCACCAGCGCGTCCTCGTCGAGGCTGATCTCCTCCCCGAGGTGGATGGACAGGTTCTCGAAGGGCACGGTCGCGAGGTGGCGTTCGTGCAGTTCGACCAGGGTGGAGGCGCGGGTCGCGCCGATGCGGTCGAGGTAGGCGTCCAGCGTGCGTTCGTCCATGTGATCACCGTGGCCCCTCAGGTGCGCTGGAGGTCAAGCGGGATTCCACCACGCCTCCACGGAGCCGTCGTCGTCGACGAGGAACACGGACAACCGCATCGCCACCAGCGTCGTGTCGATGCTCCGCAGCAGGGCGCGGTAGGTCCGCGCGTCGGGCAACGCCAGGGCGACCCGGTCCTCGCCGTGTTCCTTCCGCAGTTGGAGCACCTTCACCACGGCCCCGGCGAACCACTGCCGGGCCTGGGTCGCCGGGTGGGTGGGCTTGGTCTCGTGCGCCCGCCGCAGGTCGGCGTACGAGGTGGACGGATAGCCCTTGACCTCGACGTGCAGCAACATCCCATCACGCTCGGCCACGATGTCGGTGCCGTGCTCGCGGGACGCGGTGTCGGCGATTCGCCGCAGGTTCCACCCCTCCGCCGCCAACCAGGCGGCGACGCGTGACTGGGTCGACGCCTCGTCACGGTCGGTCCCAGCCGGCGCCGGCGTCACGGCGGGGGTGGACGGTGCGGGGCCGTCGAGCACGCGGCGGTCGTCGGGCAAGCGATTGCGGATGGGCTTGGCCGCGTCGTCCCGGACGATCCGGCCGTTCGCCGCCAACGCCCGACAGCACTGGTTGACCTGCTGGTGGACCACGTGCAGCGCACCAGCGACCTCGGCATCCGACAAACCACCGGGGTGGTCGGCGAGCAGGGCCAGGACGCGGTCCGCGAGCTTCACACCGGACATCATCGGGTACCCCGCGCCACATGGCTGGACAAGTGCGGATCGGCACGTCGGGCTGGGTGTACCCGACGTGGCGGCGCGGCGCGTTCTACCCCGAGGGGCTGGTGCAGCGCCGGGAGCTGGAGCACATCTCGCGCCTGATGACCTCCGTCGAGCTGAACGGCTCGTTCTACTCGCTGCAACGGCCCTCCAGCTACCGGGCGTGGGTCGCGCAGACACCCGACGACTTCGTGTTCGCGGTCAAGGGCGGCCGGTTCATCACGCACCTCAAGCAGCTGCGCGACGTGGAGGTGCCGCTGGCGAACTTCTTCGCCAGCGGCGTGCTGGCGCTGGAGCACAAGCTGGGTCCGTTCCTGTGGCAACTGCCGCCGCGGCTGGCCTACGACCCCGGCCGGCTGGCCACGTTCTTCGACCTGCTCCCCCGCACCACCGGGGAAGCCGCCAAGCTCGCGGAGAACCACGACGCGCGCCTGCCCGACGAGCGCGCCCTCGTGACCACCGAGGTCGACCTGCCCCTGAGGCACGCCCTGGAGGTCCGCCACGAGACGTTCCTGACCGACGAGTTCCACGACCTCCTGCGGGCGCACGGCATCGCCCTGGTCGTCTCCCACAGCGCCGGCCGGTTCCCGTACCTCGACGACGTCACCGCCGACTTCGCCTACCTGCGCCTGCACGGCAACCAGGCCCTCTACGTGGGCAGCTACACCGACGCCGAACTGGACCACTGGGCGGACCGCGTGCGCGAGTGGGCGGCGACCCACGACGTGTACGCGTACTTCGACAACGACACCGACGCGGCGGCCCCGCACGACGCGGTCCGCCTGGCCGCCCGCCTGGGGCGCGATGCCTGACCCCGCACTCGACCGGGCCGCCCGCCTCACCCTGGCCATCGCCCGGGACGGCCCCGACTGCACCTGGTGCCGCCGCCCGTTCACCGGCCACGTCACCCCCACCACCGACCACCTGGTGCCCAAGGTCAAGGGCGGCCCGTCGTGGCTGGAGAACGAGGTGGCCGCCTGCCGGCGCTGCAACCGCGAGCGCGGCCACCTCTCCCCCGCCGACTGGCTCGCCGAGTGCGAACGCCGGGGGTGGCGCCCCGACACCGACCGGGTGGCCCGCGTCCTCGACTCCCTGGCCGGAGCCATCGCCGCCCGGGGCGGCCAACGCCGCGCACGTCCCTACCTGGCAGGCCAGCAACGCCGCCTAAACCACACCAACAGGTGAAGGCCCGGGACAACGGCCCCGTCCCGCTGCAACCTGGGTGACATGAAGATCACCGCGCTCGCCGCCGCCCTCACCCTCCTCACCACCGGCACCGCCGCCGCCACCCCCTCCGCGCCGGCCTGCGACCGGGGCGAGTTCTGCGTCTGGTCGGCCAAGGACTACGCCGACAGGTCGCACCGCCTGGACCTGGAGACCGCGAACCCGCGCGAGTGCATACCCCTGCCGGACGGCTTCACGGCCCGCTCGTTCGCCAACCTCCTCAACCGCGACACGTCGGTGTTCCAGAGCGCGACGTGCTCGACGGAGGCCGACTTCACCACCTACCCGGGCCGGGGCACCTACGTGCCGGACGCCCCGTTCGTGGTGAGAGCGGTCCAGGTCTGGGAACCGTGAGCCGTCGATTCCGGGCGAAGACGACCACGCGGAGGTCGTCTTCGTCCAGAATCGACCACCCGCACCCACGAGGAAGGCCCACCACCAGTGACCACCCGCTCCACCGAGCCGACCAGGCACCTGCCCATCACGACCGAGCAGGCCGAGACGATCACCAGCAGGTCCGCGGCCCGGGGCAGGCTCCTGTTAGCCGCGGGCCTGGTCCTGGGCATCGCCGCCACGTTCCTGACCCCGCTCCTCGTGGGCGGCTACCCGCCCCTGGCCGCCTTCGCCCGGGTGTCGAACAGCGTCGCCGTCGTCATGGTCCCGGCGGCCGGCGTCGTCATGCTGCTGGGCAGACGCGCCCTGGACGGCACACGCCTGGTCCTGCGCCGAACACGCCAACTCCGCAGCGGCATCGGCCTGGCGTGGGCGTTCGCCCTGCTCGGCTCGCTCCTTGCCTGCGCGGCCCAGGGCTACGCCCTCACCAGGGCCACCGGTGACGCCGGCGCGGCATGGCTCCTGCTCCCCCTGTACGCCCTCCCGATCCTCCCCACCTCGGCGGCGGTCGTCACCGGCAGGCGCCTGTTCCCCGTGTAGCGGACCGCCGCACCGACCATGGCACGATGAGCCGGGTGTCGGACCCCACCCTCGCTGATCTCCGTGCCTCCCTCGCAGCCGACGGCGCGCCGGAACACGTGCTCGAACTGGTCGACGACTCGACCGACATCGACGACGCCCTGCAGCGACTTGCCGCGGCGGGCGTCACCGGACGCCGGTGAGCGCGCTGCTGGACGGCTTCACCCCGCTGCTCGAACAGGGCTGCGGCCCGCTGGACGCCGAACTGTCGGGTTCCGACTTCCTCGGCGTGGTGAGCGACAGCGTCGCGCCCGAGGACCTGCACCGGGCGCTGACCGCCGTGGTGAGCGACGGCGAGGCGACCGGCAGCCCCGAAGCGCTGGCGATGGCGCGCGTCCTCGCCGTGCTCGCCCCCGCCCCGGTCCGGGACCTCGCGCGGGCCGCCGCCGACCGGCTCGTCGCCGGCGGGCTGCGCGATCCGAGGTGGGTGAAGGCGGTCGGGAAACCGGCGGTCGGCGAGTGCTTCGGCTACACCGACCCGCGCGGCGCGCAGCAGGGCGTCGCGCTCACCTTCTCCTACGGCCGCAAGGTCCACGTGCTGGTGGTGCTGATCGACCACGACCTCGGCGGCGGGGTGAAGGACTGCTTCGTCACCAACCGCCCGAAGGAGATCAGGGCGGGTTACGAGCAGGCCGCCGAGCAGTACGGCATGGTGTTCCGGGTCTACCCGCCCGAACAGGCGCGCGCGATCGTGGCGGACGCCCTGGACCGCGAGCCCTGCCCGGTCGAGTCGGACCAGGTCGAAGACGTCCGCGCGCACTTGACCCTACTGCGGCAGCGGGTCGAACTGCTCCCCGAGGCGCCCCGCACGCCCGCCGACACCTCCGTCCACCGCCTCAAGATCACACTGAGCGGCTCGAAGCCGCCGATCTGGCGGCGCTTGGAGGTCCCGTCGACCATCCCGCTGGTCCACCTGCACCGCGCCGTGCAGGACGCGTTCGAGTGGGAGGACTGCCACCTCTGGGTGTTCCGCACCCCGGCCGGCGACTACGGCATGCACGACCCGGAACTGGGCCACGGGGACGCCACGGCCGTGACGCTCGCCGACGTCGCACCGAACCCGCAGACCCGCCTGACCTACCTGTACGACTTCGGCGACGACTGGGACCACGACATCCTCGTGGAGGACGTGGCGCAGGCGGAACCCGGCACGGCGTACCCCCGCTGCCTCACCGGCCGCCGCGCCGCCCCACCCGAGGACAGCGGCGGCCTCTGGGGCTACGCCCACCTGTGCGAGGTGCTCGCCGACCCGTCCCACCCGGAGCACGCCGAACTGCTGGAGTGGCTGGAACTCGACGACCCCGCCGACTTCGACCCCGCCGCGTTCGACCGCGACGAGCTGAACGACTACCTGGCCGACTGGGCGAAGGTGCTCGTGAAGCCGTAACCGCGGGGACAACGGCCTGCGGCAGTCGATCCTCCTTGGTCCGATGACCACACCCTGCCGAGCACGGCGGCTCTTCCTACGTCTTCACCACTGCTCCGGATGGTCCAGCTCGAAGTTACGATCAGTCGGATAACGATGGAGCACGGTCCCGCGATGACCTGTTCATCGCCGAACACGCACGTCGGGAGCCGCCTGGATGCCTGTCGCCAAGACCGAACTCGAAGTCAGCGAACTCGTGCGCCGGATCGAACGCGGCGAGATCAGGCTGCCTGAGATCCAGCGCGGTTACGTGTGGAAGCCGACCCAGGTGGCCAAACTGGTCGAGTCGCTCTACCGCGGCTACCCGTCGGGTTCCCTGCTCCTCTGGCAGACCGACGAGACGCCGCAGACCAGGGCACCCGCCATCAGCGGCGAAGCGGGCAAGCCGGCCGTCGTGCCGCTCTACCTGCTGGACGGCCAGCAGCGCGTGACATCGCTGCACCGGGTGTTCACCGACCACCCGCAGGCCGCCATCGTCTTCAACATCGAGACCGAGAGGTTCCAGAACCAGAGCGCGGCGACGGCCAAGGACCCGCGGTGGATCAAGGTGCACGACGTCCTCAAGCCCCAGACCGATCAGTACCGGCTCGTCGGCGAGTTGCACGAGCGCAACCCCTCCATCCCGCCCAACGAGATCAACAAACGCCTCCAGAAACTCGTCGCCATCCCCGGCCACAAGTTCCACATGGAGGTGCTGCACGACTTCCCGTACGACGAGGTCACCCAGATCTTCGTGCGCGTGAACAGCGGCGGCCGGTCGCTCAAGACCTCGGACCTGGCGCTCGCGACCCTCTCGGCGCGGTGGCCGGGTGTGCTCGGGAAGTTGGAGCAGGAGGCGAAGCACTGGGCTGACCGCGGGTACGGCGACATCGACGTCACGTTCCTCACCAGGGCCCTCACCGGTGCGGTGTTGGGGCGTGGCCTGTCCGCCTGGTCTCACGCGCGACTGGTGGCGGCGACCGACGACGAACTCGACCACGGCTGGTCGACCGTCCGACGAGGGCTCCGGCACCTCGTTCCCCTGCTGCAGAACAACCTCGGCGCCTCGCACAGCAAGCTGCTGCCCTCGATGGTCGTCCTGCTGCCGCTGATCGTCCTGCTCGGTGAGCGGAAGGACGAGCAGTTGGACGGCCGCACGGCCGACGCCATCCTGTACTGGTTCCTGGCGGCCACGATTCGCAACCGTTACAGCGGGTCGACCGACACCCGGCTGGGTCAGGACATCCCCGCGGCCCGCACGGCCGACCCGGTGCGCCGCCTGCTGGACAACCTGGGGGTCACCGCGAGCGTGGCGGTGGAGCCCGACGACCTCGCCGGCCGCACCGTGGGCAGCCCGTACTTCTTCCTGAGCTTCCTGGTCGCCAAGGAAGCGGGCGCCAAGGACTGGTGGGGCAGCATCGGCATCTCGGCGGCAGCCGAGGGCAGCCAGGCGCTGGAGTACCACCACATTCACCCGCAGGCGACGCTGAAGAACCACCCCGAGAAGTACAGCAAGGGCGAGATCAACGACCTGTCCAATCTCGCCTTCATCTCCGGCAAGGCCAACCGGAAGATCAGCCACCGGTCGCCGCGGGAGTACTTCCCGACGCTCGGTGACCAGGAGTTGACCGCGCACCTCATCCCGTTGGACGAGGACCTGCGGGATGCGGACCGCTACCGGTCGTTCCTGAGCACGCGGCGGCGCTTGCTGGCGGAGGCGATGACCGGCCTGCTGGAAAGGTTCCGGCCGTCGTGGCTTCCCCCGTCCTCCGAATCCACCAACCCGCTGTCCGGGGCCGTCCTCGAGTTCGAGTGGTACGACAACCCCATCGGCGACGACGTCCTGCTCGCGCGGGCGCGGACGAACGAGGGCACGTGGTCGGGGACGATGTCCGCCGCAGACCTGGGGGACGTGGTGGCCGCCGCCGAGGCCGGTGTGGACGGTGACCTGGCCATCGCCGGTGAGAGTACGCCCGTCCGGGTCCAGGACGAACTGCTCGAGATACCGGTCGGGCCGTTCGTCGTCACCGGCACCCTGCCGGAGTGGCGCAAGGTGCTCGACCGGGAACGCGGCGACGCCCGGCCCGTCGCGGCTCTCACGGAGCCCGGCACCGATCGGTGGAAGGGCGAGCAGTTGATCTTCCCCGTGACCAGCGTCGACTGACGTGGTCCACGAACCGGCATGTCCGCGGCTCGAGCCGGGCGTCCGGATCCGGCCACGGCCCTCCGGTGGCCTCAGGAACAGGCGAGGCGGAGCAGGCACGGACACGTCGCGCCGATCCGGCGGGTAACGCGCACGCCCGACCCGCGATCGGAGATGATGGGCCGTCGAGTCGAAGGGCACGGGGTGGACGAGCAGTCGAGCAGGTGGCACGAGATCACGCAGTCCGCGTTCACGCACGAGCGGGCGGCACTGCGGCAGGTGCGTGAACTGCTGCCCGACCGGCACCCGTACGAGGCGTGGTCGAACTTCACGTTCATCTCCCAGCACGGGCACATCCGCGAGGTGGACCTGCTGGTCGCCACGCCGAGCGGCCTGCACCTGGTCGAGATCAAGAGCTTCAAGGGCCGGTTGGAGAACCGGCACGGCACCTGGGTGCAGCACCGCCCGAACAACCGCCACCCCCGCACGTTCGACAACCCGCTGCCGCTGGCGGACCAGAAGGCCAAGGAACTGAAGGCGCTGCTCGTCCAGGCTGCGCGGCAGGACCGGGTCTCCATCCCGTTCGTGGCGCCCGCGGTCTTCCTGTCCGAACCCGGGCTGGACGTCCGGCTCGACGACTCCCAGCGCCACGGCGTCTACGGGACCGAGACCGGCACGGTGCTGGGCAAGATCGGCTCCGACCTGCTCACCGGTCCGATCAGCCGGACGCCGCTGAGCCCGGACTTCTTCCGCGCGCTGCCGCGCCTGCTCCAGCGGGTGGGCATCCACCCGACCAAGCGCAGCATCACCGTCGGGTCGTGGCAGATCGAGCCCCGCCCGTACGACACGGGACCGACGTGGCAGGACCACCACGCCGAGCGCGAGGACATGCCCGGCGAATACCGCAGGGTCCGGATCTACCTCTACGAGCGCGAAGGCGACGCGGACAAGCAGCGCTCCATCCGCGCCGCCGCCGAGCGCGAGTTCCGCGCCTGCCAGGGCATCCGCCACCCCGGTTTACTCGGCCCGGTGGACCTGGTCGATCACGAGGCAGGCCCCGCGCTGCTGATCGAGCAGCCCCGGGAGGCGCTGCGGCTCGACCACTACATGGTCCAGCACCACGCCGACCTCGACCTGCCCACCCGGCTGGACATGGTCCGCCAGCTCGCCGAGGCGGTGCACTACGCGCACGAGCGGCGGCTAGTGCACCGGGCCCTGTCGCCGCGGGCGGTGATCGTCCTGCCGACCGCCGGCGACTGGACGAAGCCGCAGTTGCAGGTGGGCGAGTGGCAGGCGGCGGCGCGCGGTCTGTCGGGCTCTTCCACGGTGCACCGGCTGCGCCCCAGCACGGGCGCGGTGGCCCACGTCGAGGCCGCCGCCGCGCCCTACCTGGCCCCGGACTTCACCGACGACCCGGACGGCACCGTCGCGATCGACGTGTTCGGTGTGGGCGCGATCGCCTACCTGGTGCTGACCGGTCAGCCGCCCGCCGGCACCCGTTCCGAACTGCTCGACCAGCTGGCCCGGCACGGCGGCCTGCACCCGCGCGCGGTGGACGACGGCATCCCCGACGACCTCGACGCGGTGATCGCGCTGGCCACGGACCCCGTGGTCCGGGACCGGTTCGCCGACGTCGAGCAGTTCCTGGAGGAGTTGTCCGCGTTCCAGCGGCTCGGCGAGCCCTCCGGTGACCGGGCCGATCCCTGGGACGCCGCGCCGGGCGAGCGGCTCGCCGACTCCGACTACGTGGTGCAGCGCGTCCTGGGCACCGGCGCCACCGCGCGGGCGTTCCTGGTCGAGCACGACAACACCGACACGGTCCTGAAGGTCTCGCGGTCCGCCGACGCCGTGGAACGGCTCGCCGAGGAGGCCACCGCCCTGGAGGACCTGCGGCACGAGCACGTCGTCGTGCGCAGGCGCAGCCTGTTCCCGCTGGGCAGCAGGCAGGCGATCGAGATCGACTACGCGGGCGAGCGGTCGCTGGCCCACATCCTGCGCGACGAGGGCGCGCTGCTGCCGGACAAGCTCCAACTGCTGGGCGACCAGCTGCTCGACGCCCTGTCCTACCTGGAGCGCAAGGGCGTGCTGCACCGCGACATCAAGCCGGACAACCTGGGCCTGCGCAGCCACCCGAAGTACGGGCAGGGACTGGTGCTGTTCGACTTCTCGCTGGCCGGGGCACCGATCAACGACGTGACCGCGGGCACCCGCGGGTACATCGACCCGTTCCTGGGCAGTGACCGCCGCCCGGTGTACGACCTGCACGCCGAGCGCTACGCGGCGGCCGTGACGCTGCACGAGATGGCCAGCCTGGAGCTGCCGTCGTGGGGCGAGGACGGCACGAACCCCCGGTTCCACACCGAGCCGGTGACGGTGGCCGCCGAACTGTTCGAGACCGGGCTGCGGGAGCCGCTGCGCGAGTTCTTCGGCAAGGCGCTGCACCGCGACGCCGACAAGCGGTTTACCTCCGCCGCCCAGATGCGCGAGGCGTGGCAGCGGGTGTTCACCGCGCTGGACGAGACCGCGCCGGCGTCGGTGTCGTCCTCGGGTTCCGACGACCCCGAGGAGTTGCGCCGGGAAGCGGCCGAGCGGGCGACCCTGGACACCGCGCTGAACGCGGCCGGGCTGACGCTGCGGGCGGTCGCGGTGGCGAACCGGCTCGGCGCGGACACCGTGGGCGACTTGCTGGACCTGCGGATCAACGAGGTGCGCAAGGCGCGGGGCTTGAGCCGCAAGACCCGCACCGAACTGCTCGACCGCATCGCCGCGTGGCGGACCAGGCTCGTGACCGAGCCCGGTGCGATCACCACCTCGGAACTGCCGTCCGACGTGGACGGCTCGCGCCTGCCGCTGGACGCGATCGTCGCGATGCTCCTGCCGAAGGCCAGGCGCCGCAACGACACCCAGGCCGCGATCAGCCGCCTGCTGCTCGGCCTGCCCGACGAGGGCGGGGTGCTGCCCGCGACGCGGTGGCCGACGAGCGTCGTGGTCGCCAGGGGCACCAACCTGACGCAGGGCCGGATCAGCCAGGTCCTGTCCGCCCGCCGCCGGGCGTGGTCGGACCTGGACGTGCTCGACACCGTGCTCGGCGAGGTGGTCGACGCCCTGGTGTCGTTCCGCCGGGTCGCCGCCGCCGAAGAGCTCGCGGAACACCTGCTGGCGCAGCACGGCTGCTCGGGTGTGGAGGCCCACCCGGTGCGCATGGCCTACGCCTACGCCGTGCTGCGGGCCGCCTACGAGGTGGACTGGCAGCGCGACGAACCGCGGCTGTCGTTGCGCCGGTACCACGAGCGGGTGCTGCTGGCGTTGCAGGTCGGTTCGGCGGACCCGGTGGACACGCCGTCCGACGAGTCGTTGCTGGACCTCGCCGAGCGGTTGGCGGACAAGGCCGGTGAGCTGGCCGCCCAGGACCCGCTGCCGACGCCGACCGCCGTGGTGCGCGAGCTGGCGGCCCGCGCGGAGCGGACCGGCGAGGTGTTCGACGAGAAGCGCCTGGTCAGGTTGGCCGCGGCGGGCTCCGGCACGGTGCTGGCGAACCTCCGCCTGGAGCTGTACCCGCGAGACCTGCCCGTGGTGCGGGCGCTCCGGCTGGCGCAGGCGGGCGCGGGGATGCCCGAGGGCGGCCTGACTGCAGACGGCGTGCAGCAGCGGCTGGACAACCGGTTCCCCGGCCTCGACCGCCTGCCGACCGGCCGGGATCTGGCGGAGTTGCTGACCGAGGCCGGGTTCCCTGTGTCCTGGGACGGCGAGCTCTACCGCCCGCGCACGCCCGAGACGACCGGCGTGACGCGCGTGTCCTCGTCGACGGGGTCGCTGAGCCACCACCCGATCGTCCCCGGCACCGCCGCCAGCGACGTGGACGCCCGCTTGGTGGATGCGGCGCAGCGTGGCGGGGTGCGGATCATCACCGCGCGGCGCAAGCGCTGGGCGCAGGCACGGGCCGCGGTGGAGGCCGCGCTGGGCGTGCCGGTGGTGGACGTGACGGCGGCGTTCGTGGCCGCGTTGCGCGACGTCGCCAGGGAGCACCGGATTCCCGACTTCGACCGCGTGCTCCGCGCCGACGCCGCCGACTCCGGCAGCAGGGAGCAGCTGAACCTGCACCGGGTGGTGGAGCTGGCGTGCGGAGCGCTGGAGCGGGAGTGGACGCGGCAGCCCGTGTTGGCGCTGGACGCCCTGACGCCGCTCGGCAGGTACCCGGCCGGACAGGCACTGCTGGACCGCCTGACCAAGCGAGCCCGTTACGGCGCGGAGGATGGCGGGTTGGCGGGACCGGACGCATTGGTGCTGCTGTGCCCGGCCGGTGACGAAACGACGGTTCCTCGCATCAATGATTACTTCATCAGGGTGAACACAGCGGAGGAATGGATCATCGCCCGGTCCCCGTGGCCTCCGGCCGGGATACCTTCTTCGCTCGTCGGCTGAGTTGCCGGGTTCCACCACTCGGCAGCTTCGCCGTGTGGGAACCTGGGTACGCACAGCGACGTCTCACGTGCACACCGTGGTCGGGGCAGGAGAAGGGGAGACTCATGCCGTTCATGGCGAGTGGTGGTGGCGGAGCCGGCGAGACGGGGGCCCCGACGTCCGGACCGGTGACCATGCAGGTCGAGCCGGGCCGGATTCTGGTCCTCAAGGCCCGCTACGAAGCCGTCCGCGACACGGTCCAAGATTTCGTGGATAGCCAGCGCGAGAACCTGCGGGGACGATCGGTCGCCGATGACGACGTTTCACGCGACGCAGCGAACACATTCGCCGAGAACGCCACCACGGCGATCGACGTGACCAGGAAGTTCATTGACCAACTCGGCTTGAGCATCGATCAACTCGACCAAGCCGCGAAGACCTACAACTTGGTCGAGGACGTCAACACCGCGACCATGAGGCAGGACAGGGGACTCTGAACACCATGCGTCGACCTCTTGTCGGTGTACTGGCGATACTGGCGTTCACGGCAGCGTGCAGTCCGTCAGCGGGAAAGCCGGTTCCCGCAGAATCCACGACTGCGTCGTCGGAGACTTCCTCGACGTCGACCAAGCCGTCATCGACTCGACCTCGTGAGATCAGGTTCGACGGCGTGGAGCCATGCGAACTGCTGACAGCCGAGCAGTTGCCCGACCTGAAGATCGACCGTCCAGGCAGGACTGTCACCAGCGACTTCTACAAGACGACGGCCTGCTCGTGGACCGTGACCGGAGCGAGCAACCGCCTGACCCCCGTGACCAAGGAAGGCATCGAGGAGTGGACCGGCGGCAAACGAACCGGGCAGCCGACGGAGATCGAACCAATCCTCGGGTTCCGCGCAATCACGGTGACATTGCCATCTGACTCCGAAGCCTGCGACGTCATGGTCGATACGGCAGACGGCCAGTATCTCGTCGCGGCGTTCTCGGTCAGTCAGAGTTTCAAGGACCGCTTTCCCGAGCCCTGCGACGGGGCGCGAAAGCTCGCGGAAGCGGCCATGCAGAACTTGTTGAAGTAAGGGGGAGAGCTCGATGGGCGGGATAGGCAACCACAACTTCGACGCGCAGTCACACAAGCAGCTCTACGAGAATATCCACGGCGGGCCGGGCCACTCGGCAGCGCAGGCCGTGGACGACGCCTGGAACAGCTTCCGCGCGGTGATGGGCAACGCCAAGAGCGAACTGGAGTCGGCGATCCGGGACGCGGGGGCGGTCTGGGTCGGCGCGGCGGGCGAGAAGTTCACCAGCAGCGCGGCTCCGCTGGTGCAGTGGGCCGAGGACGCCCGCGTCGCCGGCGTCGAGACGCACCACGCCTTCTCCGCCCAGACCTCCCACTACGGCGGCGCGAAGACGCGGATGCCGGAACCGGTCGAGGTCACCTCCACGGCGAACGACGACTTCTTCGGCATCCCGGCCGGCTTCACGCACCTGGTCGGCGGTCAGACCGACCAGGACGTTCAGGAGCAGCAGGCGAACGAGGCCAAGCGCGAAGCGGTCCGGGTGATGAACGGCTACCGCGACGGCGCGTCCTCGGCGGTGAACCTCCTGGGCACGTTCACGCCGCCGCCCCAGGTGACGACGCAGGTCGTCGAGCCGAAGTTCGAGCAGTCCGAGGCGCAGAGCCGGTATTCGCAGCAGTTCTCGGACGGCCAGTGGAGCACGTCCGCTTCCACCGACCCGAGCCGGACCAGCGCGCCCCAGTTTCAGCCACCGGTGAGCACTCCCCCGGCGATCGCGCCCACCGGCGGCGACACCAACACCTCGGCGGTCGGAACGACACCGGACGTCGTCGCACCTCGACCCGGCCCCACACCGATCACTCCCCCGCCCTACACGCCCGGACCGCCGCAACCCCCGGTCGCGGTACCACCCGGCATGATCAGGCGGAACCCGGTCCCCGACTTCCACGACCGGCGGACCCCGTCCGGCGGCAACCCGCCCGGCAAGGGCACCGGTGCGGGCGTTCCCAAGGGATTCGGCGGCAACGGCCCCGGTGGGTCGCCCAGGTTCGGCGGCGGCCTGCCCGGCGTTCCGGGGCAGCCCGGTCACGGCGGCCTGCCGTTCGGTCCCGGCTCGTCCTCCGGCATCGCCGGAGACCAGCACGCCAGCCGCGCCGGCACCGGTGGCGTTGCGGCAGGAGCGAGGGGTGCGGCGGGCGGCCCGATGGTGGGCGGCATGGCCGGCGCACCACAAGGCGCTCAGGGTGAGGACGACATCGAGCACAAGACCGCGCCCTACCTGGAAGAGCTGGACGACGTGTGGGGCCAGGACTCCATGCCCCGAGTCGCGCCGCCGGTGATCGGGGACGACGGCCCGTGAGGTTCACCCTGTCCCGGCTGGAGTTCGAGCTGTGCTGGGACCACCTGAAGCTGGGCGAGTACCCGACGATCCTGTCGATCCCCTCCCACGGCGCGACGCTGGACGAGCGCCGCGCGTTGTTCAACGACGCGTGGCGCTCGCTGGAGGCACGCGGGCTGGTCGAGCGCGGCGGACTGGACGCCCGCCTGGCCGGTTCGCTGGAGTTGTTGGCACGTCCGGACCGCGAGGTCGACGCCCGGCTGCGACTGGACTCCGGCCCACGGGTCCGCGCGGTCGCGGCGGCCCGACGCGGGCACGCGGTGTCGGCCGTGCTGACCGCGGACGCGCTGGTGTTGAGCCGGATCGACGAGAGCACGCTCGCCGCGTCGCTGGTGGCGCTGCTGCCTCCGCACCCGACTCCCCGGTCACGGTCCATCAGCGTCCCCGCGGCGGACCTGGAACGGGCGGCGGCTGCCGCCGGCGAATCCGCCACCCGCCTGGAGAACGCGCTGCGGGACACGGGCCTGTCCCGGCCCGACGCGCAGAAGATCGGCTCGGTCCTCGGCAACGTGCAGCGGATGGGCCAGTTCGGCGCGGCGGTCCGCCCGCCCCTGCACGGCGGGCCCGGGCCGAGGAGGCGCGGCCCGTACGCGGTGTCGTTCTACGACACCCCGGAAGGGCGGTGGCAGTTCACCCGCCGACCGTCCGGCGACGGGCGGGAGTGGTCCACCCTGAGCCCGGCCGACCCCCAGCGGCTCGTTCACGCCGTGTCGGAGTTGCTGGGCCTGACCGGCTGATCGGCTTCGACGGACTCCTGATCGACCTGGTTGGTCAGGAGTTCCGCCACCGTCATGTCCTCGACGGGCTTCTCGGGTGTCATCGGGATGCCCTCAGGACGACAGTCGATGACGGCCCGCTTGGTCCACGACGTGGTCGAACGGCAGCAGCGCCAGCCGCACGTCCCGACGCAGTCCGCAGTCCGCCGAATCGCACGCCGGGCACCACCCCTCCTTGCTGAGCGGGTGGGCGTTCAGGCACGTCAGCACCGCGCCGATCAAGCGGAACGTCTCCGCACGCGCCATTTCCAGCGCCGTGCTGTCCGGCTTGCGCAGCACGCCCACCAGCACTTCCTTCATGTGCAACCGGACCACACGGTCGTCCTCAACACTGTTCACCCGACCGAGGCTCGCATCCCCTTTCAGTTTCCGCAATGATTTGCAGTAGCTCGAAAGGGCCAGGCTAAGCATTCACGCGAACCGCACAAATATTTCAGTCCGTGACAAGGGGAGACGGTGTCGAAGCAGCAGAGCAGCGTCGCGACCAGGCGGATCGGCTTCGAACTCGAACGCCTGCGCCGTGCCGCCGGGCACAACCTGCAAAACGTCGCCGGGGCGCTGGGGGTGTCGATCAGCACCTTGAGCCGCTTGGAGAACGGCAAGCGCGAGCCGAACGTGGAAGAGGTCGCCTCGATCCTGACCTTCCTCGGCGTCGTCGGCCCCGAGCGCCACCGCCTGCTGGACGAAGCTCGGGGCAGTGGCCGCACAGGCCACATCGAGATCTCACCGGTGCGGAGTCGCACCTACCGGGACTTCGAGATGCGGGCGACCACGATCACGAACTATGAGTTGATGTTGGTGCCGGGCCTCGCTCAGACTCCCGACTACACCCGTGCGGCTCTCAACTCCCTGGTGTTCGATCAGGAGAAGGCCGACATCGAGGCGCGCGTCGCGCAGCGCGCGGCACGTCAGAACATCCTGAACAGGCCGGTGCCGCCGCAACTGCACTTGATCATCTCCGAGGCAGCACTGCGGCTGCGCGCGGGGGCGCACGGCGTCATGGCCGCCCAACTCCGCCACCTGATCACGCTGTCCAGCCGCCCGAAGGTCTCGATCCGTGTCGTCCCTGCCTTGGTCGGGCTGCACGCTGGGTTGTCCGGCCAGTTCTCGATGCTCGACTTCCCCGACGCTTCCACCATCGTCCACACGGAGGACAGCGTGACCAGCCTCTTCGTTGACGACTACCGACAGGTGCAGCTCTATAGGCTCACCGCGGAGAAGCTCATGACCGTGGCGCTGGATGAGCGGAAGTCGGTTCACCTGATGGTATCCATCGCCAACGGCCTCGACGGAGGGTGAGGCGGAGCACTGATGACAGCGCCCACATGGCGGACGAGCAGCTACACCAGCAACGAAAACTGCGTCGAAGTCGCGTTCGGGGCGCAGGTGGTCGGCATCCGGGACTCGAAGCATCCTGAGGCAGGGGACTTCACGATCACCGCGGACTCGTTCCGGGCCTTCGTACGCTCGCTGAAGAACGACTGAGTTGCGAGTGGGGTGGTTGTGCCGTCCGGACCACCTCGCTCCCCTAACCTGGCTCCTCGTGACGCCGCCCTCCTTTGATCCCGACAAGAAGTTGCTGGCCGACCTGCAGAAGCAGGTGTTGACGCTTGAGGAAGACCTGCGTGAGCAGGTCGAACGGCTACCCGAGGTCAAAGCCCGGCTGGAGGAGCTGCACAAGGCCACGCTGACCTCGGCGACGTTCGGCACGTTCCTCGCCGAGCAGGTCACCCAGTCGGCCGTGGCATGGGTGCTGGGCACGGTGTTCGTGCGGTGGTCCGAGGACAACGGCCTCATCGCCCCCGTGCTGTCGGGACCGGGTGACCGTCTCGCCGAGGCCGAGGACTCGCAGACCGCGTTCTTCCACCAGCAGCCGCACGCCACCGACGCGGACTGGATCGAGCATGGCTTCGACTCGCTGCGGCGCAGCGACGCGGGCACGGCCCTGTTCGACCGGGAGCACAACCCGGCCTATCGCATCCCCATGTCGCACGACGGCGCTAAGGCGTTGATCACCTTCTGGCGGTCCCGCCGGTCGGACGGTTCGCTGATCCACGACTTCCGCGACGACACGTGGAACACCCGCTTCCTCGGCGACCTCTACCAGGACATGTCGCAGGCGGCGAAGGACAAGTACGCCTTGCTCCAGACGCCCGAGTTTGTCGAGGAGTTCATCCTCGACTACACGCTGATGCCAGCGCTGGAAGAGTTCGGCCTGGAAGGCTTCCGACTGATCGACCCGACGTGCGGGTCGGGCCACTTCCTGCTGGGCGCGTTCCATCGACTTGTGGACGCCTGGCGCGAGCAGAACCCGAGCCTGAGCGAGACGGAGATAGCCCGCAAGGCTCTCGACTCGGTCCACGGCGTGGACCTGAATCCGTATGCGGTCGCCATCGCCCGCTTCCGCCTCACTCTCGCGGCGTGGCGGGTGGCTGGTGTGCGCACCATCGGACAGGCGGAGGGCCAACGCTGGGCGGTCACCGTCGCGATCGGCGATTCTCTACTGGCCAACAAGCGCGGAACGCTCGACGGGATGGACGAGGCGGTAGGGCTCAAGCTCACGTCGGAGGATGTCGAGGACTTCCCCACGCTGCTCGATGAGGGCTCCTACCACGTCGTTGTAGGCAACCCTCCCTATATCACGGTCAGCGACACAGCGCTCAATCACGAGTACCGCAGGAAGTACACGGCCTGTCATCGCCAGTTCCAACTCACTGTGCCGTTCGCCCAGCGGTTCTTCGAACTGGCGCGACGTGGAAGCTCCGACCGGCGCGGCGCGGGGTTCGTCGGACAGATCACGTCGAACGGCTTCATGAAGCGCGAGTTCGGCACCAAGCTCATCAAGGACTTCTTCCCAACGATTGATCTCACTCACGTCATCGACACATCGGGCGCGTTCATACCGGACCACGGGACACCCACGGTGATTCTGGTTGGCCGCCGACGCTTTCCTGACCGAGGTCACGCAGTACGTGCAGTTCTGGGCGTTCGAGGAGAACCTACAGAGCCAGCAGTACCCGCCAATGGTCTGGTGTGGACCGCAATCAAGAAGCAAGTCGACAATCCCGGCAGCGAGTCAGAGTGGATCAGCGTCACCGACTTTCCTCGCGAACGGCTCAACCAGCACCCTTGGTCCCTTAGTGGCGGCGGCGCCGACACACTCATGGAACTAATTGACAGTCATGAAGCCCGACTAACCGATCTTGACATTGAGATCGGAAGGACAACACACACCGGCCTCGATGAGGCATTTTATCTTCCTGTCGCCGCAATTGCTCGACACGGTCTCGACAAGGAGTCCGTTCCCGTAATCCTAGGTGATGAAGTTCGCGATTATGCGATCAAGAGTGATACCGCCACCCTGTTCCCGTACACCGACACGGGGAAGACAACTCCTCCAACGCCACAACTGCTGCGACGAATGTGGCCGCTACGCCAAAACCTCCGCATGCGCATGGATTTCGGACAGCACCCACACGAACGCGGCTTGCGCTGGCTCGATCACAGCATGTTTTTCGCCAACCGATACAAGATGCCCTTCTCGCTCTCATTCGCGTTTGTCGCCACCCATAATCATTTCGTGCTCGATCGTGGCGGTAAAGTATTCAAGCAGTCCGCACCGGTGATCAAACTGCTGTCCGACGCCGCCGAGGATGACTACCTGAAACTCCTTGGACTCCTAAACTCCTCTTGCGCTTGCTTTTGGATGAAGCAGGTCAGCCACGACAAGGGAAGTCAAGGCGTAAACGAGGGGTTCAAGTCACAGGAGTGGGAGCGGTTCTACGAGTTCACAGGAACCAAGCTGGAGCAGTTCCCATTGCCCAAGGAGCTACCGCTTGCCCGCGCTTGGCGTCTGGACGATCTGGCGCAGCGAACGTCCGCGTCGTCGCCCAAGACTGCAGCCAACACCCAGGTTCCGCGTCGTGCTCTCCTTAACCAGGCCCACACCGACTGGACAGACCTTCGCGCACGGATGATCACCGAGCAGGAGGAGTTGGACTGGGACGTTTACCAGCGCTACGGCTTGCTCTCCGACGCCGAAGCCGCCGAGGTGGTCATTCCCGACCCTGCCACCGTTCCCGCCCTTAACCTCGGCGAACGGGCCTTCGAGATCATCCTCGCCCGCAAGGTGGCCGCCGGTGAGACCGAAACGCAGTGGTTCGCGCGCCACGGCTCCACACCCATCACCGAGCTGCCTGCCCACTGGCCGGACGACTACCGCCGCGTGGTGGAAGCCCGCATCGCGCTCATCGAGAAGCGCCGGGACATCGCGCTCATCGAGCGCCCCGAGTGCAAGCGCCGTTGGGCCACCGAACCGTGGGCCAAGCAGCAGGAGCGCGCCCTGCGTGAATGGCTCCAGGACCGCCTCGAAGCCCGTCACCTCTGGTTCGCCGAGGACGCCTACGGCGTCGAGCAGCCGACCACGCGCTCGGTTTCCGAACTGACCGACCTCATGCGCAACGACGCCGACTTCACCGAGGTCGCCCGCTTCTGGGCCTCCGACACCCTGGGCAGCCAGGACATCGACCTCGCGGACATCGTCGCCGCGCTGGTCGACGAGGAGCACGTCCCCTTCCTCCCCGTCCTCCGCTACAAGCCCGCCGGCCTGCGCAAGCGCGCCGACTGGGAGCACGTCTGGGACCTCCAGCGCCAAGAGGACGCCATCGCCGCAGAACTGGGCAAGGAAGTCGCGGACCCGGCCGTGCGCATGGCCGTCGCCGAAAGGCTCGGCACGATCCCGGTCCCCCCGAAGTACGGCTCGGGCGATTTCCTGCGCAATTCCTACTGGCGGCACCGCGGTAAGCTCGACGTCCCGAAGGAAAGGTTCATCTCCTACCCCACCGCCACTCGCGACGGTGACGGGAGCCTGCTGCTGGGCTGGGCGGGCTGGAACCACCGGGAACAGGCGCACGCGCTCGCCGTCCTCATCAGCCACCGCCAAGGTGAAGAGGGCTGGGAGCGCGACCGCCTCCTGCCGCTCCTCGCCGGCCTGAACGAGGTGCTGCCGTGGGTGAAGCAGTGGCACGGCAACGTGGACCCGGCGATCGGCGAATCGCCCTACGTGGTCTACCAGGGATTCCTCGATAACCAACTCGGCGAGTTGCACATCGCGAAGTCCGACCTCGCGGCGTGGCAGCCGTCCGCCCGGGTGGACGTCTCACCGTTGCCGCGCAAGGCCGGGCACGCGAAGCCGGTCGCCGCACCTCGCCGCGCCAAGGTGGACGTCTCGTTCACCTCGGAGCAGTTCCAGGTGGTGTTGGACTTCGCGAGCAGCGGCCCGTTGACGACGGCCCAGGCCGCCGAACTCACGGGTTTGCCGACCACCGCGACCCGAGCGCTGCTCAAGCAGTTGGTCGAGCGAGGTGATCTCGTGCAGACGGGCCAGAAGCGGGGCACCCGCTTCGAGGTGCCCACCGGCATGTGATCCGGGGTTCGGCTGCGCCTCGCCGCGTCACTCCACTACAGTCCGGAGTCGATTGACTACGGATTGCGGGGGGCGACGTGGCCGAGACATTCAGTTTCGGGTTCGAAGAAGGTGACGAAGAGGACCGCCGGCCACGTCGGAGGCAGGAAGCTGCTCCCGACGTGGCCGACGGCCTGCGGGCAACGGACTCCAGCGGTGTCGTGACCGTGACGGTCGACGACTCGGCCGACGTGCTGGCGGTGGCGCTGGCGGCGCGGTGGAGGCAGGCCGTCGATCCCAGGAGCCTGGGCTCGGCCGTCACGTCCGCGATGAACGAGGCGACCATGCGGGCACTGGCGAAGCAGGTCGAGCGGCCGGTGGTCGTGGAACCACCCGCGCCGCCGGCTCCACAGCACGACGGTTCGCGCATCACCCTGGCCGAGGCGACGCGGCTCATGGATGCCGTCACGGCCGACCTGGAGCGCTTCACGCGGCAGGTCTCCGAGGTGGTCGACCGGCCGGTGACCGCGGAGAGCCGGGGTGGGCACGTGCGCGGCACCGCGCAGCGCGGGCAGGTGCTCGACGTCGCCGTCGACCCTGGCTGGGCCCACGCGGCGCGCGACAGCGAGCTGGAGCAGGAACTCGTGGAAGTGCTCCGGGCGCTCCGGGCCCGCAGTGCTCCCGCCGACCTCGCACGAGGACCGCAGAGCCCTGCCATCGCTGAACTGACCGCGCTGGTGAGCGATCCGAACACGCTGCTGCGCCGAGTGGGGTTGCTGCCATGACCGACATCTCCGTCGCGCTCGAAGCCATGCGCGCGGACGCCGCCCTGTGGACGGCCGCCGCCGACAACCTGGACGGTCCCCGTTCCGCGATCGGTGGCCTCGTGATCGCCGACACCGAGATGTCCCAGTGGGCGGCGGACCGGGGCATGCACCACACCTACGAGGACGCCCGCGTGGCGTTGGAGGACGTGCTCGCCAAGGCGGTCGAAGCGTTCCGCGGCCTCGGCGAGAGCCTGCACGCCGCCGCGAACACCTACGAGAGCGAAGAAGAGGCCAACCGGTTGGCGATGGACCGCCTCCACGGCGAAGGGGGCCCGCGGTGAACCCGCTCGTGCGGCAGGTGGAGCAGAAGACGCAGGACGCCCAGCAGAACGTCAAGGAGTTCTTCGACCAGGTCGACCACCTCCTGAGCTGGGTGCCGGCCCCGCTGGAGCACATGGTCGCCCCCATCGTCCTGGGCATGCGGCTGTTGTCGGAGAAGGTGGCGGAGCTCTGGGACCACGTCGGCCACCTGATCGAGCAGTGGGGGGACCCCGACCGGCTCAAGCAGGTGGGCGAGCAGTGGGTGGTGCGGGTCGGCAACGTGCTCGGCGACGTCGCGGGCACCCTCGGGCTCGACAAGCTCCGGACGACCGTCGAGTGGGAGGGGCGCGCGGCCCGCGCCTACCACGCCGTGGTGCCCGCCCAGCCGGCCGGTCTGACCGCGGTCAAGGACATCGCCAACCAGCTGCGCACCTCGCTCACCAGCCTGGCGAACGCGATCGAGTCCTTCCAGATGGCCATGTGGTTCGCCCTGGGCGCGTTCGTGGTCGGAGCCGTCGGGGCGATCGCGAGCGCGTGCACCGTCATCGGCACCCCGGTGGGGATCGCCGTGTTGAGCGGTGCCTGCGGCGTGGCCATCGCGCTCATCGGCGCGGCGGTCCTGGCGATGCAGTCGCAGCTCAACACGATCGAGATCGAGCAGATGGCGATCGCGCAGAAGGTCCACGACCTCGGTTCGGACTGGGCGATGCCCGACACCGCGGCGATGGCGGACGCCAGCGCCACCGATGGCGACGAGTCGGACTGGCGGCCGGGGTCGTGATCCGACCGGCACCGGGGCCACCGCCGCTCGTATGGCTCTCGGAGCCCCGCGCCCGGCACGTCCACGCCGCCTGCGGTTCGACGGGCCGGCTGTTCGCCGTCGTGAGCGTCGTGCTCGCGACGGCGATCGTGCTGCTCGGGTTGCGCCTCCCGACCGCGTACCACCCGATCAACACGATGGCGTGGATCATCGGCGGGGCTTCGGTGCTCACCGTGCTCTACGCCGCCCTGGGCCTGATGGGAGTCCGGTCCTACCTCCGGGACGGCTACCTCGACGCGGCGGGCGCGCGGAGGACCACGCGGCTGCTGGCCGCGATGTGGGCCACGGCGGTGGTCTTCTCGTCCCTGGCCTGCTTCCTGTTCTTCGGCACGGTCGTGAGCCAGGTGGGCGATCCCCTCCACCCGGAGGTGCGCTTCACGGTCGCGGTCTGGGCGCAGCTGTGCCTGCTGGCCGCGCCCCCGGTGCTGACCGGTGTCCTGTTCTTCGTGGGTCGCCGTCTCCTGGACCCGGTCCCCCCTGCCATCCGCCAGGACACGGCGGTGACGCCGACCGCGGGTGGGCCCGGTTTCGCGACCTACCCGCTGCCACCGCCGCCCCAGCGCCACGTGTGGATGCCGGCGGCCCGTGCGCACGAGGTCCGCAGGGCCTGCGGGCGGCTCGGCACGGGGCTGCTCATCGCAGGGGTCCTGCTGACTCCGACGGTCGTGCTGCTCGGTGACCGACTGCCCCCGCTCCACCCGGCGCTCGGCTTCCTCAGCTGGACGTTCACCGCCACCGGCGTGGTCCAGGTGTTCATCGCGGCCACCGTGCTCCGCGGTGCGCGCCGGCACCTGACGGGCGAGTACCTGGACCTGCCCGAGGCGCTGACGACGCGCAGGTCGCTCGGCGTGATCTGGGGGCTCGGCCTGCTCTTCACGGTGTTCTCCGGTGTCGGGCTGGTGGTGGGGCTCTCGTCGGCGACCGGCGGCCCGGCCGGCGAGGCCGTCCGCTACCCGGCAGTCGCCTGGGTGGTGCTGTCGCTCATGGCCATGCCTGGGGTGCTCACCAGCGTCGCGTTCTTCGCCGCCCGGCGGCTGTTCGCCCCACTGCCCCTTGCGCGGTCGTGAGTCCGGTGACCGGCTCACGACCGGCGCAGGGGGCGGGGCTACCCTGCGCCGGTCGACGACACCGTTCGCGTCAGCCGAGCCAGAGCACCGTCAGCAGGTCGACCCGTCGCTGGTCGTCCAGGATCAGGTAGACGAGGTCGCCTTGGCCGTCCGGGCCGAACGTGAGCGCGCGCATGGGGCTGTCGGGCTTGTGCCGGTGGTAGGGGTCGCCGTTCCAGGGCGCGACTTCGAGCATGGCCCGGGCCTCGGCGAACGGGGCCAAGGCGTCCGGTGGCAGGGCGTCGACCTGCGGCTGCGAGTCGCCGTCGGTGGTGACGGTGTACATGCGCCGGGTTACGCCAGCCCCAGCCGGGCTTTCGTGGTGGCCAGCGGCTCGTCCGCCCGAATGCCGTCACCCGTCAGCTTCCCGGCCGCGCGGCGGTACATCGCCCGGTGCGCCTCGGCGCCCTGCGCGGCGGTCAGCCGGGCCACCCGCCGCCAGGAGTCGAGCGTCTGGAACACCTCGGTGAGGTCCAAAGACTCGGTCGCCCGGGCCATGACCTCGCGCCACTGCCGGTCGAACTCGGCGGCCTCTTCCGGGATCAGCGCCCCGCGCACCACAGCGGGCGAGGCGTCGGAGAACGACGGCCCTCCCTGACCTCGCCGAGGCCCCGGAGTCGCTGCTGCGGTCACACCGGACACGATAGCGAACGCGTGCGAACACCGGCGAACGACGAAGGTGCTCGACCAAACGGGTGAGGGCTGAAACGGAGAGTGACCCCAGTCCTATAACGACTACCGAGACATCAACCGGCCGGAACGCCGCACACCGCGGTTCGGCAACGACACGAGGTGAACCGGCCGGTCCGGTTCACCTCACCACGGCGGTGCGGCTACCGTCGGTTTCGACAGAATGCGAACCAGGGGGTTCTCCAGCGTGACCACCGCCGGGCCGAGCACCGCGCCGCTGCTCCGGGAACTGATCGACATCCCGACGGGCGTCCACCGGGGCGACTTCGTCCTCAAGTTGACCGAGGGCGTCGACACCAAGCGCGACCAGGCGCTGAGCAGCTACGTCGTCACACCCCAGTTGCGGGTGGCGTTCGGCGAGGCGCTCGGCCTGATCAAGTCCGCGCTGGACGAGCACAGCTCCAAGGCCGCCTACCTGCACGGCTCGTTCGGTTCCGGCAAGAGCCACTTCATGGCGGTGCTGCACGCCCTGCTCGACGGGCACCCCGGCGCGCTGGACCGGGCCGACCTGGCCGAGGTCACCACGCGGCACCCCTGGCTGGGCGCCAAGCGCTTCCTGCTCGTCCCCTACCACCTGACCGGCTCGGAGAGCCTGGAGGCCGCCATCCTCGGCGGCTACGTGGAGCACATCCGCCGCCACGAACCCGACAGGAAGATCCCGCAGGTCTACCGCGCCCAGGGCTTGCTGGACGACGCGCGGCGGCTGCGGGAGAAGCTCGGTGACGAGCGGTTCCTCGCCGGGTTCCCCAACGAGGACGACACCGGTTGGGGCGACCTCGGCCAGGCGATGACCCCGGAGAAGCTGGACGAGGGGTTCGCCGCCCCGATCGGCAGCCCCGCCTCCGACGACCTGATCACCAAGGTCATCGAGGCGTACTTCCCGAACTACGTCGACTCGGTGCGGGGCTCGGCCAGCGCCTTCAAGCCGCTCGACCAGGGCCTGTCCGAGATCAGCCGGCACGCCAGGGAACTCGGCTACGACGGCATCGTGCTGTTCCTGGACGAGCTGGTGCTGTGGCTGGCGGGCAAGATCGGCGACCAGGCGTTCATCAGCCGGGAGACGGAGAAGGTCGCGAAGCTGGTCGAGGCGGGCGACGCGCACCGGCCCGCGCCGATCATCAGCTTCATCGCGCGGCAGCGCGACCTGCGGGAACTGGGCATCGGGGCGGAGCGCACCGGGGCGGAGCTCCAGTCGTTCCACGACCGGCTCAACCACTGGGACGGCCGCATCGAGCGCATCACGCTCGAAGACCGCAACCTGCCGCTGATCGCCCAGGAGCGCGTCCTCAAGCCCTTGCCGGGCAAGGAGGAGCAGATGCACCAGGCGTTCCAGCGGACGTTCGCGCTGCCCGGCTCGGTGCGGGACGTCCTGATCGGCGCCGGTGACGGCGGCTCGTTCGAGCGCACCTACCCGTTCAGCCCGGCGTTCATGGACACGCTGGTCCACGTGTCGTCGGCGTTGCAGCGGGAGCGCACCGCGCTGCTGCTGATGCGGCAGATCCTGGTCAACCGGCGCGACGACTTCCGCCTCGGTCAGCTCGTGCCGCTGGGCGACCTGTTCGACGCGGTCGCCGACGGCGCCGACCAGCCGTTCACCGAGCAGCTCAAGCACGAGTTCGAGGAGGCGCGCACCCTCTACCAGCGCACCCTGCGGCCGATGCTGCTGCGCGACCGCGACCTGCGCGAGGAGCAGGTGGCCGGTCAGGCGGACGCGGACCCGATCGTGCTGCGCGCCTTCCGCAGCGACGACCGCCTCGTCAAGACGCTGCTGCTGGCGGCGCTCGCGCCGGACGTGGAGGCGTTGCGCGACCTCACCGCCCGCCGGCTCGCCGCGCTCAACCACGGCACCATCACGGCGCTCATCCCCGGTCAGGAGGTCGGCGAGGTCGTCCGCCGCCTGCGCAGCTGGGCCAGCCGCGTCGCCGAGCTGCAGCTCGGCGAGGGCAGCGACCCGAGCGTGCGGCTCAACCTCGTCGGGGTGAACGTCAACGCAATCCTCGACCGGGTCGTCTCGCTCGACCAGCAGCCGGCCCGCCGCAGGCTGGTCCGCGAGCTGCTGTTCTCCGAGCTGGGGGTGACCGACACCGGCACGACCCCTGTCGAGCACCAGGTGGTGTGGCGGGGCAGCAGGCGCACCCTCGAAGTCGTGTACGGCAACGTGCGGGACCGCCAGGAGCTGCGGGACGACCTGTTCGAGCCGTCCGTGGACGGCCGCTGGCGGTTGATGCTCGACTACCCGTTCGACCCCGACAACCAGTCCGCGGCCCAGGACCGCATCCGCGTGCTCGAACTGCGGGCGCAGGTGGGCAACCGCCCGGCCGTGGCGTGGCTGCCGGGGTTCTTCACCTCCGACGTGCTCGACAAGCTCGGCAGGCTGATCAAGGTCAACTATCTGCTCGGCGACCGGGCCAGGCTCGAGGAGCACACCCGCACGATCGGGCCCGAGGACCGCAGGCGGGCGCACGACCTGCTGCGCAACCTCCAGAGCTCGCTGCGCAGCGAGCTGCGGGACGCGCTGAAGAACGCCTACGGGCTGATCAGCCGCCCGAAGGAGGAGATCGTCCAGGACTGGAACGACCACCTGGTCACCCTCGACGCGACGGTCAACCCCAAGATCGACGCCGGTCGGTCGTTCGCCGAGGCGCTGCGCTCCCTGGTGGACCAGCTCTACGCCGCGACCTACCCGGACCACCCCGACTTCGACCCGCAGCGCAAGGGCGACGTCGTCCGCGACGCCGACCTGCGCACGACGCTCACGCTCGTCCGGCAGGCCGCCGACGCGCCGGAGGGCCGCATCGAGGTCGCGAAGGGCGACCGCGAGGCGCTGCGGCGGATCGCGCACCCCCTCAGGCTCGGCGAGGAGCACAACGGGCCGTTCGTGCTGGGTCGGTACTGGGCCGACGAGCTGGACCGGCGGGCCGCCCAGGAGCACGGCGACGGGGAGCTGACCGTGCGGACCGTGCGGGGTTGGCTGCGCGACCTGGGCATGGAACGCGTGGTGGAGAACCTGGTGATCGCCGTGTTCGCCGAGCTGACCCACCGGGCGTGGATGCGCGCCGACCACCGGATCGACCCGCCGGAGACGCCCAAGGACCTCACCGACGACATGGTGCTCTACCGGCAGGCCCTGCCCTCGGCGGAGCAGTGGGAGGCGGCCTGCCGGCTCGCGGAGGCCCTCACCGGCAGGTCCCTGCGGACCGCCGTGATCTCCCCGCGCGCCGTGGCGAAGTTCTCGCGGGCCGTGCGGGCCAAGGTCGACCAGGTGCGCCTGCCCGCCGTGGATCTGGTGGAGGTGCTCGACGAGCACGCGGCCCGTCTCGGCTTGGACCGCGACGCGGCCCACGGCCGTTACCGGACGGCCGTCGTCGCTCGTGACCTGGTGACCGGGCTGCACGCGGTGGACGACCCGACCAGGCTGGTCGAGGTGCTCGCGGACGCGGACCTCGGCGGCGTCGAACCGATGCTGGTCAGCAAGTCGCTGGAGTCCGCCGGCGAGGTGGCGGGCGCGTTGCGGACCGCCGACTGGGACATCCTGGACGGGCTCGTCGACTCCGCCGCCGCCGACGTGGCGGCCGAGCTGCGCGTGGGCGCGAACGCCAACGAGCACGCCGTGCCCCTGCGCAAGGCGCTCGACCAGGCCAAGCGCCGCGTGGTCGCGCTGTTCCGCTCGACGCCGCCCAACCCGCCCCCTCCCGGGCCCCCGACTCCTCCGCCGCCGAAGCCCGCGCCCGGTGCGCGTCAGGCCAAGGGCAGGCTCGGTGACGTCCTCGGCGAACTGCGGAAGTTCGGCGAGGAGCACCCCGACGCGACCATCGAGGTGACGTTCCGCGTCGTGGAGGGCGGATGACCGCGACCGACCTCGACTCCGCGATCGAGAACGCCGTCGTCAGCCGGGTGACCGACATCGTCGAAAAGCTCGACGCGTCGCGCGGCGGAGTCGCCGGGCGAGTCGTGATCGGTGTACGCACGCGACGGGAACCGGCGTGGCACGGGCCGGTCGAAGGCGAAGTGCGCGGGCACCCCGTCCGCTACGTCGCCTGCCCGTCCGTGCTGTCCGTGCTGTCCGCGCTGGCCCTGCCGCCGGCGGACGGCTCCGCCTACGAGGTACTGGTCGTGCTCACCGACCGCGACGAGGGCGAACTGGGCGACGCCGTGATGGCGCGGCTGCACCGGGAGCACCTGCACGAGGTGAGCAAGTACACCCTGCTTCAGGACCTGCTGCGGACCAGGCAGCTCGACCCGCGCCTGCGCGGCCGGGACAACGCCTGGCTGGTGGACGCCCTGGTGGAGCTGGCCCGCGCCGGCGGGCTGCCGAACACGACCGGGCTGTCGTTCGGTCGCGACGTGGCGCTGCGCCACGTCGTGCGCAACCGGTTGGCGGTGGACCCCGCGACGCTGGACCTCAGCGCGTTGATCACCGCCGTGGACGACGCGGCGACCGTCACGCGGTGGCGCGAACTCGGCGCCGACGAACGCCGGGGCATCACCGAGCACCTCGTGGAACGCCTGGGCCGTGCCGCCGACGTGGTGCTGCGCCTGGCCGTCGCACGGGACGACGTGGTCCCCGAACTCCTCGTCGCCGACGTCCTGACCCGCGCCCCCGAGGACGACGTGGCCGCGGCGCGGGCGTTCGGCGCGTTCGCGCACTCGCGGTTCGGGTCCGACGAGCCGTCCCGCGCCGACCTGGGTGTCGCGGCGTCGGCCGCCGTGGAACTCGTCTCCCGCTCCGACACGCAGCGGAACTGGCAGCAGGTCCGCCACGCGGACGCGCTGCTGGCCCAGCTCAACGCGGCGGAGCTGGCGCACCACAGCCGGTTGCTGCCCAGCGGCCTCACCTCGCGCATGGAACGCGCGGCGACCACCCTGGACGAAACCGACCTGCTCGCCGTCGAGGAGCACCACGCCACCGGTGACCTGCGGCCACAGGTCCGGAGGTTGCGCGCCGCGGTCCGACTGCGCCGCTGGCTCGACTCCGCGCCGGCCGACATCACCACGGTGCCGGACGCGCTGCGCCGCCACGCCCGCGACCTCGCGTGGGTGGACGGCGAACTCACCCAGGTCCGCCGCGGCTCGGCGAACCCGGTGGTGGCCAAGGCGCTCGGCCGGATCGCCAAGCGCGCGGGCGCCCGGCGCGGTGAACTCGACCGGCAGTTCGCGCGCGCGCTGCCCGAAGCGGCCTACACCCGCCCGGACGGCGTGGTCGCCGTCGAGACCCTCCTGCCCGAGGTCGTCGCCCCACTCGCCCGCAGGCACAAGGTGCTGCTCGTCGTGGTCGACGGCATGTCGGGTGCGGCGGCGGCCGAGATCGCCCGTTCGATCGAGGACAACCCGCGACTCGGCTGGACCGAGGTGGTGCGGTCGCCCGACGGTGGGCGCGAGGCGGTGCTGGCCGCGTTCCCCACCGAGACGACCTACAGCCGGACCTCCCTGCTGACCGCGTCGTTGACCGCCGGCACCGCCGATCACGAGCGGCAGGCTTTCCCCGGACACGATTTCTGGCCACCGCGCACCCGGGCGGTGCTCGTGCACAAAGCGGGGATCGGCGGATCGTCCGGAGCCGATCTCGGCGCCGACCTGGACGCCCAGTTCACGCCGCGCACCGAGCCCCAGGTCGTGGCGGTCGTGCTGAACACGGTCGACGACGCACTCGGCCGGGGCAGGCAGGCCGACGACCCCGCCTGGGCTTACCGCGATGTCGCGCACCTGCCGGAACTGCTCGACCGGGCCGCCGAGGGCGGCTGGGTCGTCGTGCTCACCAGCGACCACGGCCACGTGCTGGAACACGGTTCCGAACACCGGCCGGACCCCACCGGCGCCGCCCGGTGGCGACTGCCGAACGGCGGGCACCAGCCCGACGAAGTGCCCCTGACGGGTCCGCGGGTCCTGGTGCCCGGCGGAACGGCGGTCCTCGCCGCCACGGAGGACGTCCGCTACGGCGCGCGCAGCCACGGCTACCACGGCGGCGCCGCCCTGGCCGAGGTCGCGATCCCGCTCGTCGTCCTGCTCCCGCCCGGTGTCGAGGAGCTGACCGGGTGGGCGGTGCACTCGCAGGGCCCACCCGATTGGTGGACCGGGCGGCAGGCCGCCCCACCGCCGAAGCCGGCAGCCGCGCCCAAGCGGAAGGCGAAGGCACCCGACACCCAGCCGGACCTCTTCGGCGACGAGCCGGCACCCGAGTCACGTGGCGCCCTGCTGATCGGCGGCGAGACGTTCGTCAACACGCACAAGGGCCAGCCGGCCAACAGGGTGCTCAAACCGGAGGTCTTCCGGGACGTGGTGGACGCCGTGCTGGCCGCCGGGGGCAGGATGCCCGTCGCGGACGTCCTGCGCGCCGCGGGCACACCGGGACGCAACCCGCGCGGTTTGGTCGCGGCCTTGGGCCGGGTGCTGAACATCGACCAGTTCCCCGTGGTCGACCTGATCGACGACGGGCGCACGGTAGTGATCAATGAGAAGCTGCTCGACGAGCAGTTCCCCGAGGGGCGTCGATGACCTCGATCAGCCCGGCCCGCAGGCGTGCGGTGTTGGCGGCACTGCGTCGCGGCACCGTGCCGGAGAGCGGGCTGGACCTGTTCGCCGTCGGGCTCGACCGGCTCGCTCCGACGTTGGACGAGGAATTGGCGTCGTGCGCGTCGGGCGGAGCCGGTTTCAAGGCGGTGCGCGGCGAGTACGGGGCGGGCAAGACGTTCCTCGCCCGGTGGCTCGCCGAGCGCGCCAAGGCTTCCGGCATGGCGGTCAGCGAGGTGCAGGTCTCGGAGACCGAGACCCCGCTGCACCGCCTGGAGACCGTGTACCGGCGCTTGTGCGAGAACCTGACCACCGCGGTCAGCCCACCGAGCGCCTTCCGCTCGGTGCTCGACAGCTGGATGTTCGCGTTGGAGGAAGACGTCCTGGCCGAGGGCGAGGTCGACGGGTCGGACGCCGAGCGCCTCGGGGACGCGGTCGACGCGCTGCTGGAGCTGAGGCTCGGCCGGATCGCCCGCACCACGCCCGGCTACGCCGCGGGTCTGCGGGGCTACCGGAAGGCCGTGGCAGCCGGCGAGAGCGACGTCGCGGACGGGTTGGCGGCGTGGCTCGCGGGCCAGCCGCACGTCGCGGCGGCCGCCAAGCGCGCGGCGAAGGTCAAGGGCGACATCGACCACTTCCAGGCGCTGGGCTTCCTCCAGGGCCTGCTGACCGTGCTGCGCGACGCCGGGCACCCCGGCCTGCTGCTGGTGCTGGACGAGATCGAGACCCTGCAACGGGTGCGCGGCGACGTGCGGGAGAAAGGGCTCAACGCCCTGCGGCAACTGCTCGACGAGATCGACGCGGGCCGCTTCCCCGGCCTGTTCCTGGTGATCACCGGGACGCCCGCGTTCTTCGACGGCCAACAGGGCGTGCAGCGGCTCCCACCGCTGGCGCAGCGCCTCGCCACGGACTTCACCACCGACCCGAGGTTCGACTCACCCCGGGCCGTCCAGTTGCGGCTGCCGGGATTCGACCTGGTCCGGCTCGGCGAACTCGGCCGGGCGGTGCGCGACCTGTACGTCGGCGTCGCACGCAACCCCGACCGCGTGTCGTCCGCGGTGGACGACTCCTACATCGCCCAGCTCGCCGGCGCGGTCACTGGCGGTCTGGGCGGTCAAGTGGGCGTCGCGCCGCGGGTCTTCCTGCGCAAGCTGGTCGCGGACGTGCTGGACCGGGTGGACGAGCACGACGACTTCGACCCGCGCAGGCACTACCAGCTCACCCTGGCGCGGACCGAGCTGACCGAGGTGGAGCGCAACGCCGCGGCGCGCACCGCAGACGACGTCGAGCTGGACCTGCCGTGACCACCGGCCTCGGCGGCCTGCACCCGGTGCTGGTGCACCACATCGTGAACACGCTCGGGTGGGGTTCGCTGCGGCCGTTGCAGGCCGAGGCGGTGGGCCCGCTGGTGGACGGCGACGACGCCGTGCTGCTGGCGCCCACCGCCGGGGGCAAGACGGAGGCCGCCTGCTTCCCGCTGCTCAGCGCGATGGAGCAGCACCGGTGGACCGGCCTGTCGGTGATCTACGTGTGCCCGCTCAAGGCACTGCTGAACAACCTCCACCCCCGGCTGGAGGGCTACGCCTCGTGGCTGGGCCGCCGGGTCGGCCTGTGGCACGGCGACACGACCCAGAGCACCCGGCGGAAGATCCTCCGCGACCCGCCGGACGTCCTGCTGACCACGCCCGAGTCGCTGGAGGCGATGCTGGTCAGCGTGAAGGTGGAGCACGGCGCGTTCTTCGCCGGCCTCCGCGCGGTCGTGGTGGACGAGGTGCACGCGTTCGCCGGTGACGACCGGGGCTGGCACCTGCTCGCGGTGCTGGAGCGCCTGACGCGGGTGACCGGTCGGCAGGTCCAGCGCGTCGGCCTGTCCGCGACGGTCGGCAACCCGCACGACCTGCTGACCTGGTTGCAGGGGTCCGGTCGCGGGACGCGGCCCGCCCGGGTGATCGCACCGGGAGTGGACGGCACCCCGGTGGACCCGACCTCGGTCGGCGAGATCGAGCTGGACTACGTGGGCTCGGTGTCCAACGCGGCGACCGTGATCTCCTCACTGCACCGGGGCGAGAAGCGGCTGGTGTTCTGCGACTCCCGGCAGCTCGTCGAGGAGCTGGGCGAGGCGCTGCGCAGCCGCGGAGTCACCACGTTCCTGTCGCACGCGTCCCTGTCGGTGGACGAGAGGCGGCGCGCCGAACTGGCGTTCGCCGAGGCGCGCGACTGCGTGATCGTGTCCACCAGCACGCTGGAGCTGGGCATCGACGTGGGCGACCTGGACCGGGTCATCCAGATCAACGCGCCCGGTTCGGTGGCGTCGTTCCTGCAGCGCCTCGGGCGCACCGGCCGCCGGGCCGGGACGGTGCGCAACTGCCTGTTCCTGGCGATCCGACGCGACCAGGTGGCCTGGACGGCAGGGCTGCTCCTGCTGTGGAGCAGGGGATTCGTCGAACCGGTCACCGCGCCACCCCAGCCGCGCCACATCGTCGCGCAGCAGCTGCTGGCGCTGGCGCTGCAGGAGAACCGCGTCGGCGACCGGTTGTGGGTGGAGGGCTGGAACGGCCTCGCGCCGTTCGACCGCGGCGCCGAGCCGATCCTGCGGCACCTGGTGGACAACGGCTTCCTCGACCGCGACGGCGACATGCTGTTCATCGGGCCGGCGGCGGAACAGCGCTTCGGCCGCCGGCACTTCATGGACATGACGGCGGTGTTCACCGCACCGCCGCAGTTCACCGTCCTGCACGGACGCCGCGAGATCGGGCGCACCGACCCCGCCCTGCTGACCGAGAAGGTCGAAGGTCCTCGCCTGCTGCTGCTGGGCGGTCGGAGCTGGAAGGTCGGCTGGATCGACTGGAAGCGCCGCCGCTGCTTCGTGGAGGAGGCGACCGGCGGCGGCAAGGCCCGCTGGCACAACCCCGGCCTCACCGGCGCCTCGATGGAGCTGAGCCGCGCCGTCCGGGACGTCCTGCTGGGCAGCGACCCGCCGGTGAGGATGACGCAGCGCGCCCACCGCGCGCTGGCCGAGGAACGCGAGGACGCGAGCAGCACCGTCCACCCCGGTGGGACGGTCGTGGCCCGCGACGGCACCGACGTCCGCTGGTGGACGTGGGCGGGCCACCGGGCCAACGCCACGCTCGCCTCGACGCTGTCCGAGCTGACCGACGCCGCGCAGCGCGTCGACGACGCGTCGATCCGGCTCCGCACGGACGTGACCGTGCGGATGTGGCGTGCGGCGCTGACCGACGCGGCCGAGCGGCTGTGCCTGCCGGAGGTCGACGAGCGGGCCTTGGCGGGCCTCAAGTTCAACGAGGCGCTGCCGCACACCCTGGCGACGGCGACCCTGGCGGCACGCCTGGCCGACCTCGACGGCGCGGCGGCGGTGCTCGCCGAACCGAGCCGTTTCACCATCGTCCGCGGCTGAAAGCAGACACCGCCGCCTTCACCCGAACGGGGTGTAACAGAGGTCCGCTCAATTCCTATATGTCTCACAACGAATAGAGTCGCGCCGGCACACGGGCTCGTTCACCCAGTCCTGACAACTCGGCACGGGATTTCACCACACCCGACACCACGACGTGAGCATTTCTCGAATACAGCACTTGTCGCGGACTCCCCAACGGGCCCGAGCGCTTCACGTCGACCTCCCACCAGTAAGGAACCACTTGAGCATCTCCATCGATCCGCTGCGCCTGTCGAAGCCGCAGGATTCGAGCACCTACCTGGCCATCAAGACCGTGCAGGGCGGACGAGCGGTGTACACGACCCGTGTCCCCCTGCTGGACCTTCCCACGATCCTGCCGGTGCCGGACCCGAACAACATCGACAAGGACAACCGCAAGGTCGACCGCCTGCACGCCAAGCAATTCGGCCAGTACCTCGACAGCAAGCAGGACTGGGTCGCACCCGCACTACTGGCCCGGGACAGCGGCGGCTGCCTCTTCGAGAAGGTCGACGAGCACGGGGCCGTCGGCTACCTCACGGTTCCGTGGGCCATCGGCGGGATCTCCTCGCTCCGAACGATCGACGGTCAGCACCGCGTTCTCGGCGTCTCCATCGAGAAGCAGCGCATCACCGATGCCATCACCGCCCTCGACCGGGAGATGGCGCGCAAGGTCAGTGCCGAGAAGGCCGGCAAGCTCCAAGCCGACCGCGAGAAGCTGATCAGCCAGATGAACAGGCTGAAGAACGAGTTCGTCGGTCTCGACATCTATGTCGAACCCGACCCCATCAAGGCCCAGCAGATGTTCGTCGACGTCGCGGACAACGCGAAGGGGATCAGCAGCGCCGTCCGAGCGCGATTCGACAACTACAAGGTCGCGAACCGCACGCTGTCCGACGTCATCGACCACCCGCTGTTGAAGGGGCGGGTGGATGCCGAGCAAGACCGCATGACGACGAAGAACCCCCATCTGTTGGGCGCCAAGCACGTCGCCGACATCACTCGTTCGGTCATAGCCGGAGCCGGCGGGCGGGTCACCAAGAAGGCTGAGCAGACGCTGACCGACGGTGAGGTCATCGAGCAGGTCAAGGACTTCCTCGACGTCATCTCCCACGCGTTCGCGCCTCTGGCTGCCATCACGGAGGAAGACCCCGAGACGAATCGCAAGATCGGCGAGCCGACCCTGTCCCAGGAGCTGCGGCGCACGTCCCTGCTCGGGTCGATCGGCATGCTGCGCGTGCTGGGGGGCGTGTTCCACGTCCTGCGCTCCGGCGACAACCCGGTCGAGTTGAACGACATCACCGAGTTCTTCAAGCGGCTCGACCCGCACATGGCCGCACCCGTCACGGAAACCAGCATCTGGCGCAGCACCGACGCCAAGATCGATTTCGAACCCGACGCCGCCGCACCGATCATGCGGACGCAGAACATCATCCACCTGGTGGACGTCATCGCCGGCTGGTACCGGAAGGCGCCGGCGTCGCTCTGACCCGAACCCGCCGTGGGAGCCGCTCGACCGGCGTCGACAGCGGCTTCCGCGGAAGGGTGTCCGACGGATGACCCCCGACGATGTCCGCCTGGCGGTGTTGGCGTGGCTGTGACGACGAGCGATCGGTAGCGCTAACCTCTCCCCTGCGGCCCGCCGGGCACCGAGCGCACGCTCGTCGCTGCCCCCACCCGCACGTGTATTCCGCGTGCCCAGGTGGGGGATCAACCAGTGGCTCTCGTGCGCCGCAGTGCGCAGCAACTGCTCGACATGCGCGATCGACTGCACACCTTGCTCGAAGAGCAGGCCCGCATCCAGTTCGAGTCCGGGATCGGGGCGGCCGAGGTGCGGTCGTGGCAGAACAGCCTGCCCGCGTTCCTGACCGACGTCGTGGACGCCGGGCTCGGGCACGTCGAGGTGCTGCTGGAGCACAAGCTCCCGCACAACCCCAAACGGGTGGACGTGGTCCTGTGCGGCACGCACCCGCGCCGCGGCACCCCGTCCTACGTGCTGGTGGAACTCAAGCAGTGGTCCCACGCCGAGCCCGCGGGCGACGACCTGGTGCGGGTGCCGCACTACCCCGAACCCGTCCTGCACCCGGTGGAGCAGGTGCGCAGGTACTGCCACTACCTCGTGGACTCCACCCCGTCGCTCGCCGAGCAGCCCGGCGCGGTGCACGGCCTCGCCTACCTGCACAACGCGCTGGAATCGGGTGTCTGGCGACTGTCCCGGTACGAGACGGACGAGTACGGCCACCTGTACACCATGGACACCCGCTCCCGGTTGGTCGAGCGGCTGCGCTCGCTCCTCGACACCGACCCGACCACGCGGGACGCCGCGAACCGGGTCGCGGACGACCTGCTCAACGCCCGGCACGCGCCCTCGAAGCCGCTCCTGGACCTCGCCGCGCGGGAGATCCAGGAGCGGGAGCAGTTCGTGCTGCTCGATGAGCAGCAGGTCGCCTACAGCTCGGTCCTGCAGGCGGTCGAGCGCGCCAGGACGAACCGGACGCAGACCGTGGTGGTCGTGCTCGGCGGACCGGGTTCCGGCAAGAGCGTGATCGCGTTGAGCCTGCTCGGGGAACTGGCACGACGGGGCCGCAGCGCTTACCACGCCACCGGTTCCAGCGCGTTCACCAACACGATGCGCAAGGTGGCCGCCAAGCGCGCTCCTCGTGTGCGGAGCATGTTCAAGTACTTCAACGACTTCATGGTCGCGGAGCCGCGCGGCCTGGAGGTCCTGATCTGCGACGAGGCCCACCGCATCCGGGAGACCAGCGTCAACCGGTACACCAGGGCCGAGGTCAGGGAGCGTGCCCGCCGCCAGGTGGTCGAGTTGATCGACGCGGCGTCGGTGCCGGTGTTCCTGCTCGACGAGCACCAGGTCGTGCGGCCCGGCGAGATGGGGTCCCTCCAGGAGATCACGGCCGCGGCCGAGGCCCTCGGCTGCCGGGTGGAGGTCGTGCACCTCGCCGGCCAGTACCGCTGCGGCGGTTCCGAGTTCTTCGACGCCTGGGTCGCCGGTCTGCTCGGGATCGGCCACCGCCGGGCGACCCCCTGGTCGAAACTGGTCACCCGCGAGGACGAGGACTTCGTCGTGCGCTCCGCCGGCTCACCCGCCGATCTGGAGGCGTGGCTGCTGGCGCAGCGGTCGGAGTTCCGCGGCACAGCCCGGTTGGCCGCCGGCTACTGCTGGCGCTGGAGCGACCCGGTGGTGGTGGACGGCACCAAGGCGCTCGTCGACGACGTGGAGATCGGGGACTGGCGACGCCCGTGGAACGCGAAACCGGACAAGCGCGTCCCCGACGCACCCGAGTCCCACTACTGGGCGAGCGACGAACGCGGCTTCGGCCAGGTCGGCTGCGTCTACACGGCGCAGGGCTTCGAGTACGACTGGGCGGGCGTCATCTTCGGCCCCGACTTCGTCCGCCGGGACGGCCGGTGGGTCGCCCGCCGCGAGCACTCCCACGACCCCGCGGTGAGGAGGGCCTCGGAGGAGCACTTCCACCGGCTCGTCAGGAACACCTACAAGGTGCTGCTGACCCGCGGGATGCGCGGCGTGTGCGTGTACTCGACCGACGCCGAGACCCGGGAGTACCTGGAGCAGCTCGCGCGCTGAGCCGCCCCCGACGGCCGTCGGGATTGTCGGTGCGCGGGATTAACCTGCACGTATGACGATGTCGAACGCCACGGAGCTGACCGCGGACCACCACGCGCGGCTCGCCGAGCTCGGGCTGCGCGTCGACCACTTGGACGAGGCGATCTGGGCCGGGGTCGACGCGAGGCTGAGCGCACCGCCCCTCGGCCCCACCAACGGGGCCGGCCTGCTCGACTGGGTCCACCGGGTCGGGCGGCTGCGGGAGGTGCTGGTGGCCGAGGGCTGGACGAAGGTCGACAAGTGGAACGCGGGGCTCGTGCAGCACCCGTCCAAGCCGGTCGTGCTGGGCACGCTCCAGGGCAACCGCAGCACCGGCAACCCCCACGCCCCGCTGCGCAGCGACTACGCCAAGGGCCCCGCCATCGCGGCCATGATGCGCGGCAACGACCACGACCAGCTGTCGCTGTTCGACTCGTTCCACGCGCACGAGTGGAAGCTGTGGTTCCTCGTCACCTACGTCGTGCAGGAGGACGAGCGGACGACCGTCCTGCGCGAGGTGTCGCAGCCCGAACCCACGCCGCAGGGCCAGGTCGTGGACCGGTGGGCGCACCGCATCACGTTGCCGCCGCTGGAGTTCGGCCCCCTGCCGCCCATGAGGACGGCGCACGAGGTCGACGTCCCGGTGAGGGTGCGAGAATGATCCGATCATGCTCACGCCCTCCCGCCTCGTCCTCGCCCGCACCCGGCGCGGCCTCACCGCGGCGGAGTTGGCGCGCAAGGCGGGCGTGGCGGGTGTCGCCGACTACGAGCAGGGCCGACGACGGCCGAGACCGGCCACGACGCTGAAACTGGCCGCCGCCCTGGGTTTCCCCGCCCCGTTCCTGGAGGGCGACGAGGTCCCGCACGTCGACCCAGGCTTCACCGGCGACGGGCCGGACCGCGCGAGGGCCACCGCCGCCGCGCGCCTGGCGCTCGGCTTCGCCGGCTGGCTCGACGCGCGGTTCGCGCTCCCCGACCCGGACGTGCCGACGTGGGAGCACCCCGACCCGGAGACCGCGGCCACGATGCTGCGCGCCCGCTGGGGCATGCCGCACCGACCCGCTCCCACCATGGTCCACCTCCTCGAGGCCCACGGGGTGCGCGTCTTCTCCCTGCCGCCCGACTGCGCCGGCGCGGGCCCGTTCTCCTTCCGCCACGCCGGCACCCCGTTCGCCTTCCTCGACCCGGCCGACGCCCGCGACGCCGCCGCCCGCGAACTCGGCCGCCTCACCGGGACGAGCGACCCGCACGCGTTCGCGCGCGCCTTCCTCCTCCCCCGGGCCGCCCTCCTCGCCTCGGTGCCCCGCAACCCGGTCACCGAGCAGGTCCGCGCCCACGCCGCCACCTGGGGCGTCACGCCCCTCGCCCTCGCCCACCGCCTGCACGACCTGGGCCTGCTCGCTCCCGGCCGGCACACGACCGTCTGCGCCAACCTGGCCCGCGACCACCACCCCGCCCGGCACGAGACGTCCCAGCTGCTCACCAAGGTCTTCACCGCCCTGCGCGCCCGCGGCACCACCCCGCACCACGTCGCGCGCCACCTCCACCTCGACGTGGAGGAGCTGAACGGCCTGCTGTTCGGCCTCGTCCTCACCGCCTTGCCGGGCGGGCGACACCTCACCCCCGTCCCCAGGAGGTAGCACCGTGGACCACCCGCTCACCGCCGCCGAGCTGTTCGACTCCGTCGGCCGCGGCTACGAGGACGCGTTCGGGCGCCCGCCCGCCGTCGACGCCGCCGTCCGGACCCTCCTCGACCGCCTCCCCGCGGGGGCCCGCGTCCTCGACGTCGGCAGCGGCACCGGCCGCCCCGTCGCCGAGGACCTGACCCGCGCCGGCCACCGCGTGCTCGGCGTCGACGTGTCGCGGGCCATGGTCGACATCGCCCGCGAGCAGGTCCCCGGCGCCGAGTTCGTGCACGCCGACATCCGCACGTGGGACACCGACGAGCGCTTCGACGCGGTCTGCGCGTTCTTCCCGTTCCTCCAGATGACCCGCGCCGAGGTTGAGGACGTCCTGGTCAGGCTGCACGGCCGGCTCGAACCCGCGGGCCTGCTGGCGCTGATCACCGTGCCCATGGACGTCGAGGACCTGGAGGTGCCCTTCCTCGGGCACACCGTGCGCCTGACCAGCTTTGCCACCCCCGACCTGCTGCGACGCGTCGAGAACGCCGGGTTCACCGTCGTCGAGACCCGAGCCACCGCGTTCTCCCCGGACCGCGAGGGCCAGCCCGACGAGGAGCACCTGTTCGTGCTCGCTCAGGCCCAGGCGCCCGCCGCCCCCTTGGCGTAGTCCTCGAACGAGCGCGCCTCCCGCCCCAGCACGGACGGCACCCCGTCGGACAGCGCCGCGTCGTGCCCGTCGCGGATCGCGGTCAACGACATCGTCAACACCTCCGCGTACTGCGGCGAGAGCCCACCGCCTACCAGCAACGGGACGAACTCGGCGGGCGGCACGTCCACCACCCGGGCCGCCCGCCCCGACACGTCGCCCAGCACCGCCAACGCCTCCTCGAACGACAGCGCCCGCGGACCCGACAGCTCGTACACCGCCCCCTCGTGCCCCTCCTGCGTCAACGCCGCCACGGCCACGTCCGCGATGTCCCGCGCGTCGACGAACGGGTGCGCCCCGTCCCCGCCCGACGGCAGCACCACCTGCCCCGCCGCCACCTGCGGCTGGAAGAAGTCCTCGCTGAAGTTCTGCGAGAACCACGCCGGCCGCAGCACCACCCAGTCCACACCGGACTCCCGCACGGCGCGCTCGCGCCCGTCGTCCAGCGAGATCCCCCGCGCCGACAGCAGCACGATCCGCCGCACCCCCGCGTCCACGGCGACCGGCACGAACGCCGCCACCTCCGCGTCGTCCAGCGTCGTCGGCGGCGGCACCAGGTACACCGCCGTCGCACCGTCCACGGCGGACCGCCACGTCGACGGGTCGTCCCAGTCGAAGCGGACCTCCGCACCCCGGGACGCGGGACGGTGCTCGACACCGCGTTCGGCGAGTGCGGTGGTGACGCGACGACCGGTCTTGCCGGTGGCTCCGATTACCAGGATTGTCATGCGGCAAGCCAATCAAGGCGCGGCCCGGTGGACCATCGTCCAGCGTCTGCGACGCATGTCCGTCCGTCCATGTGATAGCCCTGCGGGCATGAACAACCTCGAAGACCTCCGCGACGCGCTGCGCCGCTTCGCCGCCGCCCGCGACTGGGACCGGTACCACACGCCCAAGAACCTCGTCATGGCGTTGTCCGGCGAGGTCGGCGAGCTGACCGACCTGTTCCAGTGGCTTACCCCCGAGGAGGCCGCCCGCGCCATGGAGGACCCCGAGCTGGCCTGGAACGTGCGCGACGAGCTGGCCGACGTCGTCCACTACCTCGTGCGGCTGGCCGACAAGCTCGACGTGGACCTGGTGGAGGCGGCGTTCGCCAAGATCGAGCGCAACGAGCGGCGCTTCCCCACGAGCTCGTTGAAACCCGTCGAATGACCTACAGGTAGGTCAACAACAGCAGGACCAGGGCGATCAGCAGGATCAGCGCGAACAGCGCCGCCGCCCAGGCCGGGTCGGTGGGCGGGCGCGCACGGGCGTGCCTGCCCCCGCGTCTGCGTCTGCGCGATCGCCACGGCACCGCTGCCTCCTCGCCCCGCTAGCCGCTGTCCACGCCGCTACCGTAGGGACGGACCGCGAGCGCCCGGCCTCTCGTCACCCGCACGCCCCGGGGGTGTCGCCCGGTCAGCCCTCTCGTCCGCCGGAACGTGACGATTCGTCGAGGAAGTGATCATCGTGGGTGTCGTCGTGGTGGGTGCGGGCATCGCCGGGGTGGCCTGCGCCCGCGCGCTGGCCGACAGCGGGGTCGCCGTGCGCGTCCTCGAACGCGCACCGGTCGTCGGGGGCCGGATGGCGACCAAGCGCTACGGCGGTCGGCGGGCCGACATCGGCGCCGGGTACTTCACCGTTTCGGACGACCGGTTCGCCGCCGTGGTGACGCGCTGGCAGGGGGCCGGCCTGGCCCGCGAGTGGACCGACACGCTCGCCGTGCACTCGGCCGGCGGCGTCTCGCACACCACCGGTCCCGTGCGCTGGGCCGCCTCCGGCGGGCTCCGGTCCCTCGTCGTCGACCTGGCGTCCGGCCTGGACGTCGTGACCGGGCACGCCGTCGAGTGGGTCGAGCCGGGGCCCCGCGTCGACGGCGCACCGGCCGACGCGGTCGTCCTCGCCATGCCCGGACCGCAGGCGCTGCGCCTGCTCGACCCGCGCCTCGGCGGTGCGCGCACGGCCGCCCAGGCGCAGGACTGGCTGCCGTCGCTCGTCGCGACCCTGGAGTACCCGACGCGCGACTGGGTGCCGTTCCACGGGGCGTTCGTCAACGACCACCCGGTGCTGACGACGCTGTTCGACGACGGCAGCCGCCGCGGTGACGACGCACCGGTGCTCGTCGCGCACACCGGGGACGCGTTCGCCGGGCAGTACGTGGCCGACGCGGACGCGGCGGCCGAGGACGTCGAAGCCGCTGTCCGCGACCTGCTCCACCTGCCGGAGGCCGCCGTGCGCGTCCACGTGCACCGGTGGACGTTCGCCCGGCCCGCCACCCCCGGCACGGCCCCGTTCCACCTGGACGGCGACCTGGTCGGAATCGCCGGCGACGCGTGGGGCTCACCGAAGGTGGAAAACGCCTGGCTGTCCGGCACCCTGCTCGGCGAAGCCCTCGCGACCCGCCTCCGCTGACGAGCACGCAAAAAGCCCTCAGGGGCACTCGGATATCCGAGTGCCCCTGAGGGAAAGAATGTTCGGCGGCGTCCTACTCTCCCACACCCTCACGAGTGCAGTACCATCGGCGCTGGAAGGCTTAACTACCGGGTTCGGAATGGGACCGGGTGTTCCCCAACCGCAATGACCACCGAAACACTATGAAATTACCAACCCGTAGGCACCACACCCCGAACGAGGCGTGATGGTCCGGTTCGGTTCTTTCAGAACCGCACAGTGGATGCGTAGCATGTTTGTGAGCAAGTCCTCGGCCTATTAGTACCGGTCAACTCCAGCCGTTACCGGCCTTCCATCTCCGGCCTATCAACCCAATGGTCTCTTGGGGGCCTTAACCCACGAAGGGTGGGATACCTCATCTAGGAACGAGCTTCCCGCTTAGATGCTTTCAGCGGTTATCCCTTCCGAACGTAGCCAACCAGCAATGCCCTTGGCAGGACAACTGGCACACCAGAGGTCCGTCCGTCCCGGTCCTCTCGTACTAGGGACAGCCTTCCGCAAGTATCCTACGCGCGCGGCGGATAGGGACCGAACTGTCTCACGACGTTCTAAACCCAGCTCGCGTACCGCTTTAATGGGCGAACAGCCCAACCCTTGGGACCTACTCCAGCCCCAGGATGCGACGAGCCGACATCGAGGTGCCAAACCATGCCGTCGATATGGACTCTTGGGCAAGATCAGCCTGTTATCCCCGGGGTACCTTTTATCCGTTGAGCGACCACGCTTCCACAAGCCATGGCCGGATCACTAGTTCCGACTTTCGTCCCTGCTCGACCTGTCGGTCTCACAGTCAAGCCCCCTTGTGCACTTGCACTCGACACCTGATTGCCAACCAGGCTGAGGGAACCTTTGAGCGCCTCCGTTACTCTTTGGGAGGCAACCGCCCCAGTTAAACTACCCACCAGGCACTGTCCCTGATCCGGATCACGGACCGAGGTTAGACATCCAGTACGACCAGAGTGGTATTTCAACGACGACTCCACAACCACTGGCGTGGCCGCTTCACAGTCTCCCACCTATCCTACACAAGCCGAACCGAACACCAATACCAAGCTATAGTAAAGGTCCCGGGGTCTTTCCGTCCTGCCGCGCGTAACGAGCATCTTTACTCGTAGTGCAATTTCGCCGGGCCTGTGGTTGAGACAGTCGAGAAGTCGTTACGCCATTCGTGCAGGTCGGAACTTACCCGACAAGGAATTTCGCTACCTTAGGATGGTTATAGTTACCACCGCCGTTTACTGGCGCTTAAGTTCTCAGCTTCGCCCCGAAAGACTAACCGGTCCCCTTAACGTTCCAGCACCGGGCAGGCGTCAGTCCGTATACATCGTCTTGCGACTTCGCACGGACCTGTGTTTTTAGTAAACAGTCGCTTCTCGCTGGTCTCTGCGGCCGAAAAATCCTAGCCCGCAAGGGGCTTCAAATCCCTCGGCCCCCCTTCTCCCGAAGTTACGGGGGCATTTTGCCGAGTTCCTTAACCACAGTTCGCCCGATCGCCTCGGTATTCTCTACCTGACCACCTGTGTCGGTTTGGGGTACGGGCCGCATGAACACTCACTAGAGGCTTTTCTCGGCAGCATGGGATCACTCTACTTCGCCTCAATCGGCTATGCATCACGTCTCAGCCTATGTGCCTGGCGGATTTGCCTACCAGACGGCCTACACGCTTACACCAGTACTACCACTCACTGGCGGAGCTACCCTCCTGCGTCACCCCATCGCTTGACTACTACAAGTTCAGGTCCCGCGCTCCACGTCGGGTCCTCATCCGAAGAATCAGACCCGGGCTTCGGGCGGTTAGTATCACAAGCCTCGCCATGGGCGCGTTCACACGGGTACGGGAATATCAACCCGTTGTCCATCGACTACGCCTGTCGGCCTCGCCTTAGGTCCCGACTTACCCTGGGCGGATTAGCCTGGCCCAGGAACCCTTGGTCATCCGGCGGCAGAGTTTCTCACTCTGCTTTCGCTACTCATGCCTGCATTCTCACTCGTCCAGCCTCCACGCCTGGATCACTCCGGCGCTTCAATGGCTGAACGACGCTCCCCTACCCATCCCGGCATAACCGGAATGACACGGCTTCGGCGGTGTGCTTGAGCCCCGCTACATTGTCGGCGCAGGACCACTTGACCAGTGAGCTATTACGCACTCTTTAAAGGGTGGCTGCTTCTAAGCCAACCTCCTGGTTGTCTGGGCGACCCCACATCCTTTCCCACTTAGCACACACTTAGGGGCCTTAGCCGGCGTTCTGGGCTGTTTCCCTCTCGACTACGAAGCTTATCCCCCGCAGTCTCACTGCCGCGCTCTCACGTACCGGCATTCGGAGTTTGGTTGATTTCGGTAAGCTTGTGGGCCCCCTAGACCATCCAGTGCTCTACCTCCGGCACGAAACACACGACGCTGCACCTAAATGCATTTCGGGGAGAACCAGCTATCACGGAGTTTGATTGGCCTTTCACCCCTAACCACAGCTCATCCCCCAGGTTTTCAACCCTGGTGGGTTCGGGCCTCCACGCGGTCTTACCCACGCTTCACCCTGGCCATGGCTAGATCACTCCGCTTCGGGTCTAGACCACGCGACTATGGGCGCCCTATTCGGACTCGCTTTCGCTACGGCTACCCCACACGGGTTAACCTCGCCACGCAGCACTAACTCGCAGGCTCATTCTTCAAAAGGCACGCCGTCACCCCTAAAGGCTCCGACGGATTGTAGGCACACGGTTTCAGGTACTATTTCACTCCCCTCCCGGGGTACTTTTCACCTTTCCCTCACGGTACTAGTCCGCTATCGGTCACCAGGTAGTATTCAGGCTTAGCGG